>QXHL01000015.1 GCA_003584005.1 Alicyclobacillaceae bacterium I2511
GTTCAAAGTCAGGGTGGTTTTCATGAACAAACTGTAAGCAACTTTCACAGTGTCCACAAGGTGTGGGAGCCGCTTGGCAAAGCAGCAGTTGAGCCATGAAATCCGCCAGACTCGAAGTCTGCAGGTCTGAACCCACAAACAACAAGGCATGTGGGACCTGACCCGTCTGTAACTGATGATGGAGTGCAGCCAGCGCCGGGGACTGCACGGGCCATTTGGAAAGGTCCTGCGGCACCCTGGGGACCAACCCGGCCTTGGCTTGCGAAACAACCTGTGGCAAATTAAAACTGTTCAAATTGCGCCACATCCAATACGAAAACAGTCGCACCGCCCACTTGCACACTGACTGGATACGGGACATACGACTCGAGCTGGCTCCCCATGGGAGACATCGGGGTAACCACCTGCTCCCGTGATCGACAACTGGTTTGAATAATGTCTAAAACTTCCTGTATTCTTGCTTCCTGTGTTCCAATGAGAAAGGTGGTGTTACCGGCGTGCAGGAAGCCTCCGGTACTCGCCAACTTTGTGGCACGAATTTCCGCCTTCACTAAATTGCGGGCCAAACGGGGACTGTCTTTGTCTTGCACAATTGCCACCACCATTTTCATCCGGTCCACCGCCCCTTTGTAAATTTCATACTAACGATTTCTCTACCACATGCCAGATCTCCTGTTCCACCGCATCCAGACCCCAAGTTGCATCCACCACGTGAATACGCTGCGGGTGGCGGCGTGCCAGGTCAAGTAACGCCCGGCGAACCCGTTCAAAATATTCATTGTCCCGCTGTTCAATCCGGTCTGCAGCACCCTCCCCGCGACTGTGGCGCACCCTTTGTCGACTCACCTGCACAGGTAGGTCAAATAGGAGCGTCAACTGGGGCTTAATTCCCCCCAATACCCAATCGTTCAAGTGTTCCACCGCGGAGATTCCCAGACCCAGCCCGGCCCCTTGATAGGCGATACTGGCATCAACAAAACGATCACACAGCACAATTTTGTTCTGCGTTAACGCGGGTTGGATGACTTGCTCCAATAATTGTGCCCGCGAGGCTGCATATAACAAAGCCTCCGTTTTGGCAGCCACTGGCCCACCCGAGGAGGACAGCAGTAAACTGCGCAGCATATCCCCTAAGGGAGTCCCCCCGGGTTCTCGTGTCCAAAGCACCGGGTACCCCGCTTGTTCCAAACGTATGCGCAGGCGTTGAATTTGTGTACTCTTGCCGGCTCCATCCAGTCCCTCAAAAGTAATCAACACTGCAATTTCCCCTTCACCCATTTCTCCTCAAGAAAAATTTGTGGATTATTTCTTTCCCAGCACGGCCACCTGCCCCATTGCGTCGATGCCCTGAATGTCATAACCGTCTTGGCACACCTTATCTAAAGCGTGGCAAATTGCCTCCGTCAATACCTGACCAGGATAAATCAGCGGAATCCCAGGGGGATAGGGGATGACTGCTTCCGCGGCAACCCGCCCCACCGCTTGCTTTGGCAACACCAGCTCCCTAGGACTTTGCCACACCCGCCGCGGCCGCAGCACCAAATGTGGAGCCCGCGCAAACTCTTGCAGTTCCTGCCAGGCATTCGCCTGTGCTTGCACCTGTGCCACAGGTGCATGGCCTAGGCCGTCCAGCTCAACACGCCAATTTTTGGACAATTCATAGCCAGCCAGCCCAAGTAGCTGAACATACTCTCCTACTTCCTGGGCGGTGGTGAACAGACCAAAAACACTGAGAACGCCCTGTGCATCCGCATACTCGACATATATCCCAGATCTGGCCAGTCGCTCGGCCAGTCCACGGCTAGCCGCCAAACTCCCGGTGGGCAACCAATGCCGCAGGGGATCCCGCTGGTACCCGGGCGGCGGGACCTGCCAACCCTGCGTCCGCAGCGCTGCCGTTTCAGCAAGCGCGCGATCCGCCTGTACAGTCCCTTCGCTACGCAACCAAGCCTGCGCGGCATCTAGGGATGCGAGCAACAAATAAGAGGGACTGGTGGACAGCAGCAACCGCAGGGCCAGCTCCAACGCCCGTGCATCCACCCGCCCCCCCTGACGATGCATCCATGCGGTCTGTGTCAAACCGGGCAACATCTTATGCACACTTTGCACCACGACGTCCGCCCCACAAGCCACACTATGGGGAGGTAGTAGGTCTGTCAGGCCAAAATGTGCGCCATGGGCCTCATCCACCAACAGCGGCACCCGATACCGATGGGCAATTTCCGCATAGCGAGCCACGGGTGCAACAACGCCGGTATATGTCGGTGAAGTGACGTACACCGCGGCAACATCAGTCCCCCGACGGGTTAGCCGCAACAGGAGACTTTCCAAGCTATCTGGGGTAGGTGGAAACCACTCCAAGCGCCCCCAATCAAAAACTCCCGGCAAGAATATGGGGACGGCATCGGCGAGCACCATTCCCCGCCAGGCACTCTCGTGAAAGGGTACCGCTAAGACGATAGACTTTCCCTGTGCGGCTGCTGTGATGGCAGCCATCACGGCAGCCGTTGAACCGTTGACACTATAAAGGGTTTGCTCAGCCCCGTAGTAAGCGGCCGTGAGCTGCTGTGAAGCCAGAATGCATCCCTCAGGGTGATGCAAATTGTCGAGACCTGGGAGCTCCGTAAGGTCCATTTTTGCAGCAGGACCGAGCCATTGGGCAAACTCCTCAGGGAGTCCGCGCCCTTGACGATGGCCGGGCACATGCAAAGGCAGTCGATTTTTTTGTACCATCTCTCGCAAGGCTGATAAAATTGGGGTTTGATCCAAAGGTCTTCACTCTCATTTTCGTTTGAACCGACAGAGGGATTTCCGAAACAGGAAAAACTCTCCATAGACGCCGGAACTGTGTTTATCATACCGTTTCCGTGAATTGGAGGGAAATCATAGGCAGGCGCAGATGAAACTGGCGGTTAGGATAACGCCGCCAGCCATATTTGCTTCATACACTCAATGAAATAGGGATAACGCGGGTCTGATACCTCTGTGTGGACAATCTCCTGCTCACAGTCACTGCAGATGAATTGCCCGCAGATATTCAACCCTATGCTTTGTGAACGGCCGCAGACGATACATTCTACCGACGGCGGGCCTTTGTCTAAAAGATTCTTCACCACCTGTGTATCTGTGCCTGCCAATTCAATCACCAACCTAACTATCAGTCATACGTTTAGTATGGCACTTTTCACTAGACCTTATACAACTGCAGAGATTTGTTGGAACTCCATTAAGATGGGTAGAACATCCAATCACAAATCCGTAGCGCACAGGGAAAATTGCTTCCCCCCAATCCTTACACCTTATGATGGTGTGGTTGGCCGTGTTGCAGGGTCTCGGCCAATCCGGACAAGTAGCTCGGAGCCGTGTGCTATAATGCTTTTGCTTGAGGTTGGGGGTGAAACACACGAAGAGCGGCAATCTTGTGCGGGGAGCTTCCGTCATGGTGGCCATGGTCACCCTTGCAAAGCTGCTCGGACTGGCATACATTTTCCCTCTGACGCGACTCATTCACGACGAGGGCATGGGGATATATGCAAACGCATATTCCCTTTATGTCATTCTTTTGCAAATTTCCACAAGCGGCTTCCCCACCGCTATGGGAAAACTAATTTCTGAACGTCTTGCCATCCGGCGTTATGCGGATGTGGAGCAGATGTACCGTTTGACGCTACGTTTGGTCACTGTGTTAGGGATTGTTTTGTTTGTTGTGATGTGGGTAGGCGCACCTTGGTACAGTCGCCTAGTGGCATTGCGGGAATCCCGGGATGCGGTGGCAGCCATTACGCTGTCCATTCGCGCCTTATCCTTTTCTCTGTTAATCGTTCCCGCGTTGAGCGGTTTGCGCGGATATCTGCAAGGATTTCAAGCCATGGAGGCCTCTGCCTACTCGCAAGCGGTAGAACAACTTGTCCGCGTCATTGCCATCGTCCTCGGGGCTTACTTAGTCATGCGCCACGGCGGCAGTATGGCGGATGGAGCTGCGGCGGCCACCTTTGGTGCTTTTGTAGGGGGCGTGGCCGGGCTCATTTTACTCGCAGTAGCGGTGTTGCCCTTGCGGCGGGACTTTAAATTGCATGTTTCAAAGGGCCAGCCCAGCCTATCTTCTGGTCAGGTGCTGCGAGTGATGTTTGCCGTCGCTTTACCTGTCAGCTTGGGGGCACTGGTGGTGCCCATCGCCAATCTCATTGACTCCTTGACGGTCACCAACCTGCTGACTTGGGTGGGTTTCAGTTTTGGCGAAGCCACCGCAGATTACGGTGTTTTGTCCCGGCAAGCAATGCAGTTGATTCAACTGCCCCTCGCCTTCGCCATGGCCATTGGTGCTTCCCTGTTGCCTGCTATTTCTCAAGCCAAGGCCATCCGCAATGAGCGGGCCATACAGTCACACATTACAGGCACGCTCAGGTCCATGCTGCTGATGACCGTGCCTGTGGCTGCCACACTACTGGTGCTCGGTCGGCCCCTAGATCAAGTCCTGTTTGGTTCCCAAGAGGGGGCTGTGATTATCTCCAGTGTTTCTTTCATGAGTATCTTCAGTAGTCTGGAACTCTTGACAACCTATATGTTGCAAGGCTTAGGTCAGTTGTATCGACCTGTTCGCAACATGTTTATTGGGGTCCTCATACACCTAATTTTTAATCTTGCACTCATCCCGTTTCTCCACATCATTGGTGCTGCCATTGCCACCACCCTGGGCTACATCATTTCTTCTACGCTCAACGTGCTGGCCGTGCGCAAATATGGCAAGGTACACTTTTCGGTGTGGAAGATCTCCCTGCCATTTCTCGTGGCCAGCGTTCCCTTGTTACTGGTTCAATGGGCAGGCAGCTTCGTTGGCTACCACCTGCTCCATCCCTTGTTCCCATCGCCTGACGCTGTCGGCGCTGTGCAGATACTCCTGGCCGTTGCTTTGGGGGGACTAGTTTATTTAACCGCGGCACTGCGGCTGCGAGCCGTAGCAGCCGAAGAGCTAATCCAAATCCCCTGGCTGGGAAATCGTCTTGCCCGCTTCGCCAATCGGGTTTCACCGCCTCGGGCTACTCCCCGATTTCGATAGTGCGCGTCCGCTGGGATTCACAGCCTACGGGACCCATCGCCTACGGAAACCACATTCTACGGAAACCACAGGTGGAGGGTCACCAAGGCCCCTACCCCAGGCAGCCCTAAAAAACCCGCCACCAAAGCCGTGTAAGGGTTTAAGGGCAAATGGTAGTTAAAATATCCGCCCACCCAGTTAATGGCTAACAAGAATAGACAACCCAGGGCCACAGTTTTCGCAAAACGCCATAGGACCTGGGTTGGATAGCGTGCCACCTGGGACAATACAAACATCCCCACCAGGGCAACCCCCGTCCAGACAGCAAGCTGCACAGAGTTCAAGTGTGCCCACCCCTTCCCTATCATTTTTGAATATCGAGACTTCGGCGGGGGAGTCTACCCCCACCGAAGCAGGGTACAGACTCCCACTCCCACTTGTAGAAGTGAGCATCTCATGAGTGAATCAACAGCATGCGAGCCTATCCCCCTCATTCCTCCTCATTCCAGTCGCTGTGTAGGACATTGATGGCAATATTCATGCGCCGCGCCAGCTGAAATAGGTAGTTAAAGTGACGTTCTGCGGCACCCAAGCGAAAAACCACATGGTCCACCAGCAGAGGTTCTGTCACCATCTCAAATTGATTGCGGGCGATGTCCAATTCCCGCTTGGATAACTTCAACTCAGCCAAAAATGCCTGCATGTCCATTCCTGCGAACCCTCCAAGTGGCGCAGGGGACATTTTTGTGGATGAATGCGGCGAGTGCTGCAGATATGGCCCCGACTGTGCGGGAGCCACGGGGTGGTTGTCCAAGAGTATCTCCTCCCTTGTCATGGGGGTTGCTAGATTATAGACAAGAGAGTGAGGAATTATGACTAAAAGTGTGTGTTCGGAAAGAGGTCTGGTCAGACCCAAGCAGTGCGAGGAGGCCAGCCCCAAATGCGCACTGAGCGTACATTTTCGGTACGTGAAGGAGCATTTGGGGCGACGACGCGGCAATGCGTCGGGGAGTTCTGACCCCTTTCCGGACAACCTCTAAAAGGCGCGTCCGAAGGATTGGGGAGGCCCTGCTTAGGGAAAGAAGCACCGATTTTTTCGGTTCTTCTAATAAGGGTCCCCCAGTCGCTAAATCATCAAATATCGAGGGATGAAACGCAAATAAGGGTGCGGAAGTCGCCTATTGCACGATTTCCCACTGTGTTTGCACCGATTTTGCTGAAATAAGGGCCTGGCGAACGCCTATTTATGCGGAAAGTGGCTTGAAAAGGCCCATAAGCGTCCTGGGTTCCCTTATTTGAGACTGGCGAATCCGTTCCTAAGAAAATCCTAGCTGGGGGTATAATTTGCAGAAGAAAACCCTATAAGGAATGTGAACATTATATTCCAATTGGGGTCCGTCAGGCCATGAAAGTTTCAGACAGCCTCTCTTAAAGTGCGTGTCCAAAAAGGGGTCTGGTCAGACCCAAGCAGTGCGAGGAGGCCAGCCCCAAATGCGTCGGGGAGTTCTGACCCCTTTTTGGACAACCTCTTAAAGAAGTGGCCGTCTGCCCTCCATGGCTTTGGCTAATGTAACCTCATCCGCGTACTCCAGGTCCCCGCCGACAGGCAGACCGTGAGCAATCCGGGTAACTTGCACGGAGAAGGGTTTCACAAGTCGGGCGATATACATGGCCGTCGCCTCCCCCTCCACCGTTGGGTTGGTCGCCAAAATGAGTTCTTGGATTTCCTCGTTGCCAAGTCTGTGCAACAACTCCCGAATTCGAATGTCCTGCGGGCCTATTCCCTCCATGGGTGAAATGGCTCCGTGCAGCACATGGTACTTACCATGATACTCATGCGTCCTTTCCATGGCAGCCACGTCCTTGGCATCTTGCACAATACACAGGGTCTGCACATCACGCGAGGTGTCCCGACAAATAGAGCATGGGTCAATGTCCGTAATGTTACAGCAAACACTACATTCCCTCAGCTTGTCTCGCGCGTCTAACAACGCCCGGGAAAACTCCGTCACATCTTGTGATGGCATGGTCAACACGTGGAAAACCAGGCGCTGGGCCGTCTTCGGTCCCACTCCCGGCAATTTCATAAACTGCTCAATCAGATGTGTCACAGGTTCCGGATACCCCCACATGGTCAAAACAGACCCGGGACGTTCATGCCTTTGGCGTACTTGCCCATGGATGATTCTGTCAAAACGTCCACCTGCTGTTGCGCATCCTGGAGCGCTGCCACAATGAGGTCTTGCAACATTTCCACGTCATCCGGCTGTACCACAGAAGGGTCAATGAGGACCGATTGAATCGATTTGTGGCCATCCAGGGTTACCTTAACCATGCCGCCACCGGCTGTCCCCTCCACCCGCTGCTCCGCTAATGCGGCCTGGGCCAAAAGCAAATCTTCCTGCATTTTCTTTGCCTGTTTCATGAGTTGATTCATGTTTTTCACAGTTCTAGTCCTCCCGTACTTCTACAACTTCGCGGCCAAACAAGTGTATAGCCCGACTCGCCAAGTCGTCCGTATTTGTATTTTCTTCATTGCCTGGGTTGCCTGTTAATGACTTTTCAGTCCCATCTGTCTCCGCACAAAATTGCTCCCAGTCTGTTCGTAAGAGTGCCAAGACTTGCAAGGGACGCCCCATCACAGTGGACAATCCCTGTTCAATCGCAGCCCGTTCAGCTGGTTTCATCACGGCGTTGCGCTGCGGCTGAAAAGCAAAAGCCAATACGGCCACATCCTCAGTCATCAGTACTAAAGACCCAGTTTTCAACCAGCCGTAAGCCTGACTCCGTACCCTCTGAACCTCACCCAACAACTGCTCCCAGCGCTGCTGCAACAGACCCATCAAAACAGGATTGGCCTGATCTTGAAGTTCCTTAAGCACCTGCTTTTTACGTCCAGAAACTCCAGTCATAGGCCGTGCAACAGATGGCTGTGCTGGCGGCGACAATCCCTGTTTAGTCTTTGGTGGCGAGTTTTCCAATCCAGGACCTGTACCACCAACCACAGCGGTCTCCCCCGTCCCAGCTTGTGCCGTGGACAAGTTAGCTGGGGTAACCACAGGTGTCTTGCGCAAACGTGCGGGTGCTGCGGGTGCTGCGGGAACTGCAGAAGCTGCTGCAGCAGATGCTACAGGGGCCAACCCGCCTACCCGTATGGGTTCCCAAGATGCCAATTCCAACACCGCAATCTCCAACGCCAACCGAGGCTGATCCACAAAGCGCAAGTGTACATAGGTTTCCCCCAATTTCTGCACACCTGTCAAGAGCCAGGGAATTTCGCACTGATCCGCCAACTCTCGGTATCCCGGTCTCAGAACCTCTTCCTCATTCCCTTTTGACAGCTTAACCACCAAAATATCCCGTAGGGCTTCCACCACGTCGTGGACAACTCGCGCGGCATCCTTACCAGCCATATACCAATCCAATAACAACTGCAAGGCCCCTTGCAGGTCTTTGCGCCAGAGTGCCTCGACAAGTGAAAGCAAAGCCCGTGCGTCCACCCCACCCGTGACTTGGGCCACATCCTCCGTGGTAATGTGGCCACCGCCGTAGGCTGCCGTTTGTTCCAGCAGCCCTAATGCATCCCGTAGCCCCCCATCGGCAATGTCCGCAATCCGCCACAACGAATCCTCTTCACATCTCCAACCCTCGTCTTTACAGACGACTCCTAAGCGATCGCGAATGTCGCGCGGAGAAATCCGCCGAAAGTCAAATCTTTGACAGCGAGAAACAATTGTAGCAGGAATTTTGTGGGGCTCAGTAGTTGCCAATACAAATAGAGTATGTGCCGGTGGCTCTTCCAGAGTCTTGAGCAGGGCGTTAAAAGCCTCAGGTGTCAGCATGTGGACCTCATCCACAATGTAAACCTTACGTTTCAGGTTGGCTGGCGCATACTGAACCTTATCGCGCAATTGCCGGATCTCATCCACGCCCCGGTTGGAGGCTGCATCAATCTCCTCCACATCCACATTGGTCCCCTCGCGAATACTCTGACAAACAGCACACACATTACAGGGTTCGGCCCCTATGGGAGACAGGCAGTTCACAGCCTTGGCCAGCACCTTTGCGGCGCTGGTCTTCCCCGTCCCGCGCGGTCCGCAAAACAGGTAAGCATGTGCAACCTGCCCTAATTGGATGGCATTTGTCAAAGTTTGCGTGACATGGGGTTGTCCCACCAAGTCTGCAAAAGACTGCGGCCGCCAAGTGCGGTACAGTGCCTGATAACCCTCTCCCATCGCAAACCTTCCCCCTTTCCCTTACGTTAACACAGGGACCCCGCTGCCTCAAACCATCCACTTTGCATGAAATCAGTGCTGCAACAAATCCGCATCATGGGTCTAGATCTTTACTTAGAGACAATTCGTATTTTCTTCTTGTGCAAATTCGGGTAACAGTTTTGGTAGCAATATGGAGAAGGTCGTTCCAAAGCCCTTAGAACTCACTCGAATTTCCCCTTTGTGCTCTGAAATAATCCGTTGACAAATCGGTAGTCCGAGGCCGGTCCCCTTCTCCTTAGTGGTAAAAAACGCATCAAATATTTTATCCATTTGATAATAAGGAATCCCCGGTCCAGTGTCCGCCACTTCCAATCGAACCGTTCCACCGTCGACGTCCAACGATACCGTTAAAACCCCCCCATCTTCCATGGCTTCCATCGCGTTTTTTACCAGATTCAAAACCACTTGCTTCATCATGCCTGCGTCTGCCCAGACCAGCGGGGTTTCTAAGAGGTGCCAGCGAACCTCAATCTTTCGCAGCAACGCCTCAGACTCCACTAACGGCCGTAATTCTTCCACCAACTGTTGAATACTACTGGGGACCTTGCACATTCTGTGGGGTTTTGCCAGCAATAATAGCTCGCTGACAAGGTCATTCACGCGGTCTATTTCTTGCAACATCACCTGCACATACTCCCTTTGTTCAATCACATTCTGGCTTGCATACCGATGCTCGAGCATTTGCAAAAGCCCCCTTACAGTGGTCAGGGGGTTACGAATTTCGTGTGCAATTCCTGCTGCAATTTTGCCAATGGTAGCAAGTTTTTCAGTACGCTGCATCTGCTGTTCCAACATGCTGAAATCTCCAAGGTCTTTCATTAGAACAAACATCCCTGTAAAACCCTGCGCACCCTCGCGACAATAAGAGTCAATCAGTACGTGACGAATGCCGTGACCCATGGTCCATGTGAGGACAGCGTTTCTATACTCAAGACGGTGACCTACCATATTCGCAAGCCAACGATATTCTTCTCGGTCTTCCTGCAGACATTGACGTAAAGGCAGCGGATGACCCACGCCTGCGGACACATCCAACAAACTGCCCGCCAAGTCGTTGTGAAGGGTCAACTGCAGGTCTTTATCCAAAAAGGCAATCCCAGAATTCAACCACTTTGCAATTTTCAGGTCGCCCATCACTTGCCCACCCTTACGCAACACCTGTTCCCCCATACTTGCAACTCCTTTCTTGGCCTCTTGCTGCGTATCCGGAAATTCGCAGAAAAAAACTATTCTCCTGCCACCCTGCCTTGCTTCGACAAAACCTCCCACCCCTCGGTCCGACGCACCCCATTCAGTACACGGCCAAATTCCAAAAATATCCTGCAATTCCCTGGTTGCTAGGGTGCGTATCCCTGTTTTTAGATACAAAAAATGAGTCACGCATTTTCTAATCAGGAACCCAGCTAGGCTTGCCCACGTCGCCCGAAAGGTCTTCCTTAGTGCTGCTTCCGTCAGGACCTGACACGGTTCGGGAGTTTTCGACGCATGGGACCCGGATGGGTTCCTGATTGCAAAACACGTAACTCGTAAAAAAGATGGCGGAGAGAGTGGGATTCGAACCCACGAGCCCCGAACAGGGCTACTCGCTTTCGAGACGAGCTCTTTCGACCCCTCAGACATCTCTCCATGTTTGGAATGCAGACTTACCCCGCAAGTCGCGGAAAAAGTCTTTTAGTATCATACCACATTCTTCGGCAAGGATACCAGAGCTTACTTCTGGGAGATGGTTCCATAGCCCCGGAGCTAACAAATTCAGCTTGGATTCTAGAGCCCCCCCTTTCGGGTCAGAAGCTCCATAGTAAATGTGGCGTATCCGGCTCAACACCGCGGCTCCCGCACACATGGGACAGGGTTCAAGTGTGACATACAAGTCACAATTCGTCAGGCGCCATCCCCCCAACTGCCGACTGGCTTGTTGAATCGCCAAAAGCTCTGCGTGTGCTGTTGGGTCCTGCCAGGTTTCCCGCAGGTTATAGGCACCCGCCAACACGTGACCGTCCCTCACTAGGACCGCACCAATGGGCACCTCACCCTGTGCACCAGCAGTGCGAGCGTAGTCCAAGGCAACCCGCATCCAGTGTTCATGGGACACTTCTTGCATGTTCACACGTCCTCAGCTTGGCTTTTCATGCCTGGGATGTGCCGCCACCGCTTGGGCAGCCCGGGCCAGTTGTTGCAACACATCCGATTCTAATTGTAAATTAAAGTACTCCGCCTTGGCATACAATTCCCCTGTGTGCCGTGACACATACCGAGGTGGCAAGTGATTCAGAGCAATCGCCAAAATGTCCTCCTGGCACAACAAACAAGCACAAGCTAAACGCCCAGGCTGGACGTAAGCTTCATACAAAATTTGACGGGTCACCTGCTCTGTGACATTCACTACACTCATGGCACTCACCCCGAAACGGTCCATTCTTCCACACCAGGACCGTGTATAGACCCGCTGCCGATGGTGTACAGACTGCTGTCGCTTTATTGTAGCATGATCTCGGGGCCAAGTACCCGTTTTCCCCATCGCCTTGAACGGTGCACTCCCTGCTTTGCGCCCGCATAGGCTACCTTAGCGAGCAACCACGGGTAGGGGGAATTTGCCCGCCCATATGTGCGCATTTATGCATCCAAGGAGGGTCTCACATGTGTGGAATTGCTGGATGGATAGACTGGCAGCGAGATCTCACAAATGAGCGGGAAACAGTCGCCGCCATGGGGCGTCCCCTGGTCTGTCGGGGTCCAGATGCAGAGGGATTGTGGGTCAGCCCTTCCGCAGCCTTTGCCCACAGGCGTTTGGTGGTTGTAGACCCACAGGGCGGATCACAACCCATGACCCGCATTCTAGGAAATCGTAGCTATACCCTGGTTTACAATGGAGAGTTGTATAATACAGAGTCCGTTCGTCAAGATTTGCAAGACCTTGGATTTCACTTCCAGTCCTACAGTGACACGGAGGTCGTCTTGGTGGCTTACATGGCCTGGGGTACAGCATGTGTAGAACACTTCAACGGCATTTTCGCCATCGCCATCTGGGATGAAGCGAATCGTCAGGTGTTTTTAGCCCGCGACCGTTTGGGCGTAAAGCCTCTGTTTTACGCTCGTCGAGGGTCCAGCTTTTTATTTGCCTCAGAACTAAAATCACTCTTGGCACACCCTTCTGTGGAACCCATTGTGGATGCCCAAGGACTGGCAGAAATTCTTGCCATTGGACCCGCTCGAACCCCCGGTACTGGTATCTTTAAAAATGTGTACGAACTGCGAGCTGGCTACTGGCTGGTGGCGACAGACCAAAGGGTACAAACAGAAGTTTATTGGCAACTGGAATCCCACGTACACACCGACACCCTCGACGAAACCGTCGCCCATGTGCGGGAGTTGCTTATTGATACCGTGGAGCGGCAACTCGTATCCGATGTACCCGTATGTACATTTTTGTCTGGAGGGCTCGATTCCAGCGCCGTTACAGCCATTGCCACACACTATTACCAGCAGCAGGGGCGTAGTCCACTGCACACCTATTCCGTGGAAATTGCAGACATGGAAAAATATTTTGAAGCGAACAGCTTCCAAAAAAGTGTGGATGCACCCTGGGCACGCTACTTAGCCGAATCGCTGGGTACGAAACACCATTCCGTGGTGGTGAAAATGCCCGACATGATCCGCAACCTCATGACTCCCCTACGCTGGCGGGACGTGCCTGGAATGGCGGACATCGATGTGTCTATGTACCTATTCTGTAAAGAAGTCAAACTGAACCATACCGTGGCTGTGACAGGTGAAGCCGCTGATGAAGTGTTTGGTGGATATCCCTGGTTTCACCACCAGGATGCGTTGGCAGCGAACACCTTTCCATGGTCCTTGCAACTGGCTCGGCGATTGCAGGTGGTAGCACCCGCCATTCGGGAACAACTGAAACTAGAAGAATATGTGGCACAGCGTTACCATGAGGCTCTGGCAGAGGTTCCCCGTCTGCGCGGTGAAAACTCCCATGAAGCTCGGATTCGGGAGATTGGTTACCTGAGTCTCACCCGCTTTTTGCCCACCCTACTGGACCGCAAAGACCGCATGAGCATGGGAGCTAGTCTCGAAGCACGAGTCCCCTTCACAGACCACCGCCTGGTCGAGTACGTTTTCAACGTTCCTTGGTCTATGAAGTCCTGTGATGGCGAGGTCAAGGGCCTCTTGCGGCGAGCCATGAAAGGATGGCTCCCAGAAGATGCCCTGTATCGGAAAAAAAGCCCCTATCCCGGTACTCCTAACCCCGAATACTTGCAGGCCGTACGAGAACAGTCCCTGGCCATGCTGGAGGATGCCAAATCCCCCATTCAACCACTTATCCATGTGCCGGGTATTCGTGAATTAGTGACCGCCAGCTACCAGCCGCACGAGCACCGCCCCTGGTTTGGCCAAATTATGGGCACCGCCCAAATGTTTCATTACCTGCTTGAGGTCAATCAGTGGCTACAGGAGTACCAGGTGCAGTTGGACGTGTAGAACAGGGTTACTATTCCACGGCCGATGAAACCGCAGTGAAGCGCCGTTCTACCACCTCTTGCAAAGTGAGAATCTCCGTTGACTGGCTTTCTGTCGTTATATAGAAAACGTCTCCCTGAGGGCTGGTGTACCGGGCCATGATGCGGCTCCCCGAAGTAATTGCCAAATCATTGGCCAATCCGCCCAAGTGGGAGACATCCCCCCAATCCCCCGCTAAATAGCGAGAAAAGCCGTCAATTAAGTCTTGCGCAGAAATAGCGCTTCCGAGCACATGCGAACTGATTTTCACCTTCCCGACCTCGAACAGCATCCGACGTGCGACCCCTTTCAGCACACAAACTCGTACCAAAGGGATTTCTCCATCTTCGACAATTTTCCTCTTGGCAAATACAGTATCACATGCCAAGAATACAGTTTTCAACGCTACATGCACATTTGGATGGGTTGTAATCTGCGAATAAATCTATGGTTGCGGGGGCAGGACTTGAACCTGCGACCTTCGGGTTATGAGCCCGACGAGCTGCCAACTGCTCCACCCCGCGTCGAGGAAAACTAAGAAGTTGATGTCTTCCAGAGGGAACAATGAGTATCTTACCACTTCTGGATCCATGGATCAAGTATTCGCGATTAGTCCGGTAAAATATTACCGAAGCGCCCATGATCTAGCGGCCCTCATTAGAGATGAAAATCCATTTTATGCAAGTTTCATCTTCTTGCATGAGTGCTACTTCCATTTTAAACGAATGTGTTCCCATCTTGATGTTCCCACTTTACGCAGGATCTTCTGTGTCATACAATCCATGTAAGAACACATATTAAAAACAAGTGAGGCACAATTAGGCGTTTTGTACAGAACTTCATTCCTACCCTGTCCCCAGGGGGGATGAAGTGCAGGGATCGCAGAAATAGGCACTAAAATCGTACCTATTCAGCTTTTTCGACCCGCTTTCAGGCCCCATAAGGCCTATTTTGAGACTGTCGATTCACTGGGTCTCGTAGGACATTTTCGTTCCATATAGGGGTTTCTTCTGCAAATTATACTCCCCAGCTAGGATTTACTTAGGAGCTGATTCGCCAGTCTCAAATAAGGGGCCCCAGGTCGCTTATAGGCCTTTTCAAGCCACTTTCCGCATCAATAGGCGTTCGCCAGGCCCTTATTTCAGCAAATTCGGTGAAAAACAGCGGGAAAACGTGCAATAGACGACTTTCACACCCTTATTTGCGTTTCATCGCTCGATATTTGATGATTTAGCGACTGGGAGACCCTTATTTCCAGAACCGTAAAAATCGATCCCCTGCACACTAAGGAGGGCTCCCCAATCCTTTGGGCAGGTGTGGGGCCCGTTCTTGCTCTTACCTGAAAAGCCCAACCTCCCCGCAGAACGAGTCTAGGGCCTGAAAAAGCCGAATAGGTACGATTATGAGACCGTCGATTAACTGTTTTGCAAAAACTCTGTAGGAAGTTCTTGCAATTTGCGATAAATCGTAAGCCCGTGAATGGACTCGAGTTGCACAAAGGACTGCAAGTCCGGATTTTAGCGAAGGTTTCCCTCAATGTTCCAAAACAATTTGTGCTGGCGAAGCTACGCGTCTACCAATAAAAGAATCGCAGCACCCGTAAGTAGTTTTTTGCCCCATAATCTGCAAATGGATGACGATAGCACTATAAAACCAGTATATATATGGATTGTGTGTAGCCTGGAATCTATTTGCAAAGCCAGTGCCATAAACCCTTATTCGCTCGGGGATTGCGCAATTCCCTTTCGTTTCCTAGCTACCCTGTTATGTTTTCATTCCTAAATTGTCTAAGTTCTAGACAACCAGCGTCCTGTGTAAACTAACACAAGCCTCTGGTTGTCTAGGAAACTTTACTTTTTATTGATAAATTTATCCTGAATTTTCTTCGCCCGTTGCTGTGAATGTGGCAATTCAGGGGCCAGCCCACCATCGTTACGCATATGGTCCACCATATCTGCGCTAGCCTCATCGTAATCTACCACAGCATAATCGGCAGCATATTCCTCCATGAACGGTTGATTTTCAGGCAGCTTAGCTTTAGCTGCCTGAATGGCGCGAGCCCGGTGTTCATAGTTTGGCAAACTCATTGCATCAAAAGTGTCGCCAAAGGGTCCTTGTTTAGAATCCGTCATCATCGCCCTCTCCTTCCCATCCTGTAGTCAACCCCACAAGATGGGCTTATTGTGATGCAATCATCCTTACGCTATACCTGCGGCAGACTCCCCACACACCCTGTACAGGCTATTTAAGCCGACGAGACTCTACCGCAAGGTCCAACTGCATCATTGCCTGCTGTAAAACAAGGCGGGGACAAGCAATGTTCAAACGCTGAAAGCCCTCCCCTGCCGCGCCAAAAATGTGCCCTTCATCGAGAGCCAGCCCAGCTTTGTCTATAATGAAGTGATCCAATTCCTTTGAGGATAACCCCAGTTGACGGAAATCCAACCACACCAAATAAGTTCCCTCCGGATGAATTACGCGCACAGAAGGAACTCTTTCTAACATAAACTTCTCCACAAACGCCAAGTTATCCTGTAAATATTGCAGCAGTTCGTCCAGCCATGGACCCCCTTGCTGGTATGCAGCCATAAAAGCCACAGCAGTCAGTGGCTGTGTGAAATCCAAAGCCAGTTGGCCCAGTGTAGCAAGATAGCGTTGACGTAAATTGCTGTTTTGCAGCACGACCGCCGAACTGTGGAATCCTGCCAAATTGAAGGTTTTGCTGGGCGATACACAGGTCACACAGTGATTGGCAAAATCTTCTGTGATGGCAGCAAAGGGAGTGTGCGTATATTGGGAATAAATCAAATCCCCGTGAATTTCATCGGACACCACCAGCACACCGTAAGACAGACACAACTCGCCAAAACGAGTCAATTCTTCCCGAGTCCAAACCCGTCCCACGGGGTTATGAGGACTACATAAAATCACCATTTTTACTCCATCCGCTAATTTCTTTGCCGCATCCTCAAAGTCCATGGTGTACCGTGTACCGTCAAAGGCCAGCGGATTTTCCACAACCCTGCGTTTATTTCTACTAATTACTTCATAAAACGGATAGTATACCGGAGGCTGAATCATCACTTTGTCCCCAGGTCCTGTGAAAGTCTGTATCAGCAGATTCAGCGAAGCCACAACCCCTGGTGCGTGTGCCACCCACTGGGGGTCTACCTCCCAATTGTGCCGTGTATTTTGCCAACGCGCGAGCGCGCCAAAGTAATCCTCAGGTCTCCTTGTATAGCCGTACACCCCATGTGCAACTCGCTGCTGCAAGGCCTCAACAACCGCCGGTGGGGAAACAAAATCCATGTCGGCCACCCACATGGAGATTAAATTCTTTTGACCAAATCTGTTTGTTAATCCATCCCATTTCACAGAATCCGTACCCAATCGACGTACCGGAGTGTCAAAGTCATAGGCCACTACTTTGTCCCCCTTTTCTTTTCATTGTGTATTATCTTCACAACAATGTCGACACCCACATTGTTTCAGAAATAGATTTATGAACAATAAATCTGTGCACTTTTTTAGCTTGACCCCAAGTAAAATAGCAGGTAGAATTTTCCCATCTAACATCCTTAATATTTTGAATTTATGGGCACGTGAAAGATCGCACATAGTTTGGAACCTGTGCGGGCATGATTGGCAATGGGTGGCTAGCCTGTTTTTCTCTTTTCAACAATACACAGGAGGTGAATCATGTGGGACAAGGACTTCAACCCCCGATTCCGGCCGGCGGAGCCTGGGAATTTTCTTGGCTCAATCTGTCCATTCCCGACATTATTATTGTGGTTCTCATGGTGGTGGTATTTATTTTGGCCATCGTTTTACCCTTTCCCGGTGGGAAAGAGTAGGGAGCAAAATTAGACTGAAGGAGGTGGTTGATGAATGAGCAAGAACTGGACTCGGTCTCTGCGAAAATGGTTACAGCGGGAAATTCCCATGGAGCACCTGTTGCCGGACACCTTGCCGAAGTATGTCAACTCCTATGTATACCTGTTTGGTGTTTTGACCTTAGCCGCCTTTGTCTGGATTATTCTTTCAGGAACCATCTTAGCAATCTTTGGTCCAGACTGGTGGCACGTGTCCCCGGTGGGTCACTTTTTTAACAGCCTGCACTTCTGGTCCATACAGTCTTTCTTTTTTTTCATGATTTTGCACTTGTGGGCGCAATTTCTAATGGCGTCCTGGCGGGGTGGTCGGCACTATACTTGGATTGGCGGTTGGCTGATGTTTTTGGTGTCCATTCTGGCTGGTTTCACCGGCTATCTGTCACAAAACAACTTTGATGCCCAGTGGATTGCCGTTCAAGGCAAAGACGCCATGAACGCCGCTGGAATTGGTGGGTTTTTCAATCTGCTTAATTTTGGCCAGATGTACAGCATGCATATTTTCGTCTTGCCCTTGGTTTTAGTGCTCCTGCTGGGGGGGCACCTATTTTTAATTCGCAAACACGGCGTCGTCGAACCCTTGCCAATTGATTCGAAAAGTGAGGTGAGGCAAGGATGACACAATCTAGTTCAAAGACTCCAGATGCGCCCGTGTATGCCAACTCCAGATTTGAACAGATGCCCTATGACTTGGTGAAAGAAGTGACCTGGGCCATCGTTGGCATTGGCATCCTTGTGTTCCTATTAGCCGCTGTGTTTTCTACCCCGGACGTACCGATGTTGAGTGTTAAACAAGTGGCCGTGCAAGACCCCATGGTGCTTGTCAATACAGAGTTGGGTGAGTTGTCTAATACCAGTGAAATTGCTCAGTATGGACCCCCTTACAATCACAACAATGGGTCCCTTCAATCGATTGGTGGATTTGCTCCACAGACCTGGCTAGGCGTGACCCTCCCTGTGAATCCCGCACAGGACGATGTGATTCAGCCACTGCAACGTATGGCTGCCGTCAATCCTACTGTCGGACCACCGTTGTCCCAGTGGCAAACCGCTTCTGGAAAAACACAACAGGCGTGGATTCAAGCAGTGCAGCAGCAATTGCCCAAGGCAACCATCCACAATGGGCAACTAGTGTTACCACATCCTGGCGCCAATCTGGGACCTGTCCCCGCAATGGTGAATGACTATCTTGCCTTGGCCAACAGCGGCTTACTGGAACCTGCCATAGATGCCCACAATGGGCCCATGCCAGAAACAAATCGGACCCTTTCCCTATTGTTACTGCAGGGAAACGCGGACCACATTTACGCGAACAAGTTAGACATGACCGGTCTACAGTGGGGCATCACTAAAGAAACAGGTAACTACCCAGGTGCGGTATGGCTGTGGTTTTACACTTTACTGTACCAAATACCGCCCTACTCCACGGCCTCCAATGGAGACCTGCTGGTGGTCCTGACGGTGCTTTTGGTCACTGCCATCTGGATATTTTTACCCTTCATCCCTGGCTTACGCTCCATTCCCCGCGGTTTGCGGGTGTACCGTTACATTTGGCGAGACTATTATCGCGAACAGGAGGGACGGCGATGAGACCACACAGACCTTCACCGAAGGTCCCCAGTGAACGTCGCCGCTATGGTATTCCCCCACTGTGGTTTACACTGCTGGCCATGGGCCTGGGTATTTATGGAACTAGTCTGTTGTACCAGGGATTACTTGGCGAAGATTGGGCGTCGGCCCTAATAGGTTTTGCCATCATGGCCGCAGCTGTGCTACTATTGGGGACGCCCTTAGCTTTTGCCCGTTATTTGCGCTGGCATGCTCAGCAGTCCCGTCGACTCGCCGAAAAAGGTCAGCCCTCTAAATAGAGTTCCGCATACTTCCGTCAGGCTATGGTAAATCCAACGCCTGACGGTGTTGTGCCCTGAAAGGACTGCAGTCCTTTCAGGGCACAACAGTCATTTCATTGCTCCCTTATCCCAGTGGCAGTTTCTCTTCCACGGCAGCAATCTTTTCTGCCATGGAGTGGGACTCATCTCTGCGGTCATCAATCTTGATGACTGTGGACAGCCGCTTCACTCCCATTTTCACTAAAGCCTCATGCATTTCTTGAATAGCAGTCAAAATTTCCAGTAAATCACCTTCAATGTTAGAAAACATGGGGTCCAAACGCACCTGTAAAGACGGGTGCCTTGCCAACACCTTTTCTGCCTCAGCCACGTATTGGCTGACACCAGTACTGCCTGTCCCAAGCGGGGCAATGCTGACTGCAACAATCGCCATGATTCAATCCCCTTCCCAAGCGAGTGCGAGTTGTGTCGCAAAGTTGTCTCACCTACCGCTTACGCTTCACTTAAAAGCGCCCGCTCGTCACTGACCAAGTGTTGAATCAATGTTTCCCATTCAGTGTACGCTAATGGTTCCACAGAACAAGCGACCCAATCGCACAGCGAGTGAAAAGAAAAAGCCGTTTAACTGGGGGGAGGAATAAACGCACTGGCCACCTGGTTTTTACCCCGGCGCTTGGCATCATACAACAGCGTATCGACCATTTGGAAGACACTGTCCGCCGTATCCTTTGGCTGTAGCTGGTGCAGTCCAATGCTGACAGTGACGTGACCCTCAATTTCAGGTAAGTCCAGGTGAGCAATTTCCTCACGCAAACGCTGTACGATGATTTGCGTTTCTTGAAAATCCGTATCCATCAGGAGGGCCGCAAATTCATCCCCCCCGTAACGAGACACGAAGTCTTGCGATCTTAGCCCCTGCTGTATCGCGTGTGCCACCGCCTGCAACACTGCATTGCCAGCCAAGTGACCAAACTGGTCGTTAATTTGCTTAAAATCGTCCACATCTAGCAGTAACAGGTGAATACGACTGCCCTGCAGGTGTTGCAACACCTCTTGAAGAAACTGTTGAAAAGCGTTTTGGTTATAGACTCCTGTCAGTGCATCAATTTTGGCCGCCCGTTCCACGAGAATGTTCTGCACCTGCAGTTTTAACAGGTTGTCATTGGTTTCATTCAGGTGCTGCAGCAGTTCCAAACTCCTTCGCATAATTCCGTGCATCAGTACGGCACACATCCCCATTAAACCGAGGACCGTAATCAGGCCTGTGGGGTCCCCATGCAGACTGGGATCCACCAGCACGGTGGCCAAAAAAACCAATAAACTGACTGCAGTCACCCACACCAGACGTGTGATACGAAAATAGAAGGCGGAAATTATCACCGGCAGGAGGATGGAAATTCGTAAAACATGCACAGATGGATGGGCCACCAGCAAGGTCTCGGAAATTAAGATGGCTGTGAGGGGAATGAATTTATCGACAAGGTACACAAACTTCCAAGCGAAAGTTTCCGTCAAGAGGACGAGTACAACCAGGATACCCGTGGGCCAAAGTACATAATGGAACAAGTAATAGTCATGGGGAACACGACTGAAAAACAGATTGGTGAGCTCTAAAACTAGTGAGGCCAGCGTGGCCCACCAATAGAAATTCAGAATTTGCCGGTTCCACTTGTGTACATTAAATTGAATTTCTGTCTGCACCACAGGTCAACCCGCCATTCTTCGCTATTGGCAGATTTTTTGGACAATGCCTTTTAAAAGCCAGACGCGAATTCGTTTTCTTCAATAGTATACTGCAAAAAAACTAGAAATTCTGTGCTCTATCTCCCAGTGGATCACACACGGCTCTGGAGCCGCCCCCTCAGGAACGACTCGCCGGGCTGCGTGATACCGTCTGGAGGTCTATCTGCTGCGGTCCAGAGATTGGGAGCATCCGTACCATGTTTTCCAGCGACTCTTCAAGGCGCAACAGTCCTAAAGTAAACAGTGCCGACGGCGCCACATCGACAATCTTCTGATCCACGATGGGTGGATTGAAATCTGCAGCCGGGAGACGGAGATTTGTCCCCCGTACCGAGTTTTCAATCACTGTCAAGGCTTCATCCATTTGGTGCGTCCATCTCACGACCGCAGAATTGGCGCGAAACTGTTGCTCTACCCCAACACGAGACTCCAACGACAGCAGTGTATTAGAAAATCTGTGCAGGGCCGCCACGATACCTGCCACTGCGGTGGCATTCAGCGTCGGATTGACAGGTTCCAGCATGAATTGTTCCACAACGCTCACCGCATTGGTTCGAGCCAGCCTTGCCCGTTTCCGGTAGCTTTGAAGCTTAGCAGATGAATGGGGAGCCGATTCAATCACCGTTCTAAAATACGGCTGTACTGCGTGGATCCAATCGGCAATCACGGTGGATACATTTTGACGTTGCCAGGTTGGCCAGACCAGATAGAGAACCAGACCCAGCAAACTTCCAAAAATGGTATCTGTCACTCGAGCTGTAATGGCCACAGAGGGTGCACTGTGTTCAAAAAAGGATAGCAAGATAACAATCTCGGAAGTTAGGAAAAATGAAAACAGTGCAAAGTTGAAATTCACCACAGTGTATAAGGCCCAGGCTAAGAGAATGATAAGCGTGATGTCCAACAGATGGCTCGTGTCAGGAATCATCGTGAGTAAAGTGGCGAGTAGAACTCCCAGCACAGTACCCAGCATACGCGCAATGCCCCGTGAAAATGTACTGAAAAAATCAGGTCTAAGGACAATGACTGTCGTCAGTGGCAGCCAGTAGCCAAGTGGCAGGTTCAGTCCCCGATAAAGGGTTGCCGCAATTCCCAAAGCCACCGCCAACCGTACTGCGTGTCTAAACGAGCTTGAGCGAAACGTGAGATTCGTTCGAATGAGTAGAAACATTCGACGCAACTTTGGGGGCGACGAACGGCGAGGTGCGTAGGCCACAGCATACGCCTGATGAAGTGTCTCAGAGCTTAGAATATCCACTACCTGCGCGAGCTTTGAATGCAACTGATGCAGGCAGATGTAGGTTGCAGACTCTGGATTTGAATGAAGGGTGACTGCCATTTCACGGAGGATGCTTCCCAATTCCGTTAACATTTCTTCAAAAATGCTGATTTCTTGAGGAATCAATTTTCTCATCTGAGGAAGTTTTGCAGCCGCCCTAAACAGATTCGTAATTGTGGTCAACGCAGTGTTAATGCCTCGTTCCTCAGCGTCTGTAAGGGCGCCATGGTTTTGCAGGCCTTTTCGAATCCTCGTGGATGTGACAATGTCCATTCGAATAAGTTCAGCGAGATCTACAAGCACTCGTAACTTTTCCCACCGCCCTTTGTGCAACCACGAATCATTTAAACAGGTATCTGCATCCAGTAGACTGGCTGCCACTAGCAAATCGGTGTTGCGTGTTCGCGATTGGGCATAGTTGGCGATGGTTGCATAGACTGCCTTCACTGCTGTCGTCTCTGCATTAGACTGGCTCAATCCATCTGAAATCCCCATCAATACAATCTGTAAAAATCCACCTGCCATCACCAAGAGGGCACTGTCCAAGGCGTGTATTGAACTTTGTGGGGCGTGTGAAATAATAATGAATATATTTGTAGTCAACATTCCAATTTGACCTGCCGTGACACTTACAGCATTCAATATTCCCGCAGCAAAGCCAATCAGCACCATGAGGGTTATGGTAAGCCACGAGATTCCGCCTGAAAGTGCCCCAATGAAAGTGGCCACGCCCATCCAGACACTCACCCATAACATCGTTCTCAGACGTTTTCGTAAGGTCCCTTTCACCGCTGCAAAGGCGGCCACTAAGGCACCAATTGCTATTCCTAATCCGGACAGTGTGTGGTTAGTGACAAGCCCGATAATTAAAGGAAGTGCCACCGCGAGAGCATTATGTAAGCCCGGTAACGCGCGAAGTTGTGTGCGGTCGTGTTTCGTGATGTCCTCTAAACTCCGTAGGGTACTTTTCTGCCACATCACTCGCCACCTACCTTTCCTTGGAAACCAGTGTGGAGCTCCATTGGGACGGTTTGAAGCCAATTGTGTGCCAACCCTTTGCCTGTGCGTCCACATTATACCGTAGGGTAGGTCAACAATGCAGGGGGAAAATACTCGGAACCATGTGTGCATACATGTGTAAGATGCTTTGTTTGACGTTGACAAAGTGAATCGTCCTGCGTATTCTTAATCACGTGGCACGTTAACCGTAATTGGTACGGTTAACGTGGAGTACTCTGCGGGAGGTGGCGAAACATGTCGACACAGGTTGCAGTAGCTAAAGCGCAACCGATGTATGTGCGCGGGGTTTGGACGTTTGGCGGTACCCATTTTCTAAACGACTTGATGACGACAGGGATTGTTCCGGCACTCTTACCCTTGTATAAGGCGGCCTTTCACCTAAACTACTTGCAGGCAAGCCTGATTGTCCTGGTTTCCTATCTGACTTCTTCCATCATGCAGCCCGTACTGGGCATATGGACTGACCGCCAGTCGTTGGTGTGGCTGTTGCCGACAGGCGTATTTTTATCCAACTTGGCACTAGCCTTAACGGGGGCTGCCCCCACGTATGTCTGGGTACTTATTCTGGTGGGACTGTCTGGATTGGGGTCTGCCGCATTTCACCCAGAGGCTGCCCGTGGAACTTACTTTGCTTCGGGAACGTCCAGAGGACTGGCACAAGCCATTTTTCAGGTGGGAGGTAACTCCGGTCAAGCTGTGGGGCCCCTATTGATTCCATTGTTTTTGTTGCACACTGGGATTCACGGGCTGCTCTGGTTGCTTTTATTGGCAGTCTTGGCGGTATTTTTGGCGGGTCAAATTTTACCTTGGTACCGAGGCGAAGTGCAATCCCATCAAAAGACAGTAAAGCAAATTCAAGGAGACAATCGTTGGGGTGGAATGACACTGTTGGTGTTGGTTATCATTCTGCGCTCCTGGTCACAAATTGGCGTTGCAGCTTTTCTGCCCTTCATTCTGCAAAAACAAATGTCTCTTGGATCCGCAGAGATTGTAGACTTCATTTTTCTCGGCGCAGGCGCGGTAGGCACATTTCTTGGCGGCATGGTGTCAGACCGATTGAGTAAAAAGTTTGTGATTTTGACCTCGTTAGTCGGCGCCATTCCGTTTGCATTGCTGTTGCCCCATATCCATAGCGGCTGGTTGACCGCGCTGGTGCTATTGTTCTTTGGGTTCTTTGTATTGTCCTCTTTTGCGGTGACAGTGGTTTATGCGCAAATGCTACTCCCGCGCAATTTGGCCCTGGCCTCTGGATTAAACATCGGGTTTGGCGTTGGAGCGGGCGGAATTGGTGCCATGGTATTGGGAGCAATATCAGACCAACACGGTGTGGGCGTGGTGTTTCAGATTCTTTCCGTGTTACCCCTCTTAGCCGCAGCCCTCGCTGTGTTTTTGCCCCCGGACAAGCACGGCAAGTGGTTGAACCGCCGTCCGCGAGGTTCGGTGCTTTCTTAATGCAACCAAGGAAACCTTTCAGCACACAGGAATTTCACAGCCTGAAGGGATTTCATAGCTCACAGGGATTTCACAGTTTGGCGAAACGGTTATGACCTTTTACGAAAATCGCTGGGGGAGCGTCCGACATAGGCGCGAAACGACTTACTAAAATAATTGGGGTCTTGATAGCCTACCCGGTAGGCCACGTCTGCCACCGTAAGGCTGTTGTCCGCAAGCAACACCATGGCCCGCTCCATGCGGGCTTTTTTGATAAATCCGGTTAGAGTTCCGTCCGTTTCCTTGCGGAATAAGTGGCTGAGGTAAAAGGGACTGACAGCGCAATGTCCAGCCACCGTGTCTAAAGACAAATCCTCCTCCAAATGTGCCGAGATGTACTGCACCGCACGTGCCACCGTATGGGAACGGTGCTGTTCTGCTGCTTTATCCATGGCCTCGACAAAGGCCCAACCATACACGTCTATCCATGCTGTCAGGCCTGCATCATCAGGTACCTGCAACAGGTCCGCCAAGACCCGGGTGTCACTCACTTGTGGGTGGTTGCCGGGTATCCCCTCTTTCCTGGCCTTGTGGACCAAAGCAACCAGTCGCTCCAACAAAATTCGTTTGTCCTCTTCCAGGCTTGCCATGGCCCGTTGGCGATGGGGGTGACGCAACTCCGCAAGAACCCGCCGCACACCTCGCATCTCAACCTCTAACGAGGTTTCTGCCGCCGCATCTTGAATTTCCTGTGCCAGGGTGTCCAAGTCGTCCACGTGAAGCACCGGGACGGGGGACTGTAAAGCCCGCAGTGCCGCAATCCTCGCCGCCCTCATGGCCCCCGACAATTGGCTGGGGTTTTCCACTGGACAGGCCAACCCGAGCGAAATGCGTACACCCAGTGGCAAGTCCAACCCCTGCAACCAATCTGTGGCCGCTTGCAAACTTCCCACTTTATCGATGTCTTCTGTGCAAACGCGAAGCACCAGACATTCGTTTTCTTCTTGCCAGTGTGCCAGCGTGTCTTGCCCATAGTCCTGGAGGTGGGTAAGAATTTGCGCCCGAAGTGCAAATTTTTGCTTATCGCCCAATTGAATTCTAACATCAGACGGTTCTAAGCGCAGGCACAAGACCCAATTGGGCGACTGCGCCAACCCTAGAACCTCCAACCAGTGCCAAAATTGCAGTGGACTATGTAAATCCGCCAGTGCTACCTGATGCACAAAACGTTCCGCCAGCAAGTCCCGCGTCTCCGACAAAATTGGGGTACTGTCGGGGTAAAGCGGAGGGGCGGACAACGGCTGTGGGGCGCGGAGATCCGGTTTTGCCATGTCGGTTTCCGGTTTTGCCATGTCGGTTTCCGGTTTTATCATGTCGGTTCCCCCCGTTGCCACTCGGCCAGCGTCGTTTTTGCGACCGAATAACCCGCCTGCGCATAGCGGGTCACGCCCAGGCGCAGTTCCCCTTGCAGCGTCTGCTTAGCCCGTTTGGCATTTTCCGGGGTCCCATCCACCACCACGGTCATTCCCGCATGCATGGAGTACCCAATTCCCACTCCACCCCCTTGTTGCAATGAAACCAGGGTGGCACCCGTAGCGGTCGTCAACAGGGCGTTGAGCACGGGCCAGTCCGCAATCGCATCAGACCCGTCGGGCATGGCCTCGGTTTCCCGGTGGGGTGAGGCCATGGTAGCCCCAGCAAAGTGGTCCCTCGTGATGGCCAGCGGGGCTCGCAGTCTACCCTCGCGCACCCCTAAGACCACAAAATCCAGCAAATCTGCCTGCTCCTCCCGTGTCAACCATGCGGATCGGGCTGGTAATCCCTGAAAGTGAACCCGCTCTTGTGCCCACTGAAGCCAGGTGATGAGGCGTTCATCATCGCCATAGCGGTCCAACAACCAGCGGTCCACACGGTAAATATCCCCCACATCTCCGGACAGGGCGACCCAGCGCAGGGGGGTGATGCCTGCACATAGCAGGTCCCTGGCAAACAGTGTGACAAAAGAAGGAAGATGGGCGGCCTCAGGTACCCCCGCCTGGGCGGCTTGGCCGCGCAAGTGGTTCCCGTACTCAAACACGATGGCCCCCGCAGCCGCCATTTGCAGCATGGCCTTGACATGCCGGCGAATTGTCTCGCGGGCCGCCGCAAGATAGGCCTGGGGGTTGTGAACCCGCAAACTTCGAGACTCGGCCAGGGGCATACCTGCAGGCACATAGCCCCCCAAAAGGTCATGTGCCGAGGTTTGGTCTGTCACAATATCTGGCTGGATGCCCTCGTGGACCATGGCCTCGTAGACATCGGCGACATTGCCCACCAGTCCAATTGTACGGGGTTGCCCTTGTGCCATGGCCTCTTTGGCCAGTTGCAAGGCTACCTGCACGTCTTCGGTGGCCGCATGAATGTGGTTGGTTTCCAGCCGACGGCGAACCTTGTCAGGGTCCACCTCCACCACAATGGCGACACCCCCGTTCATTTCAACGGCCAAAGGCTGTGCGCAGCCCATCCCCCCGAGTCCACTGGTGAGCACCAGACGTCCACTCAAGGTGCCCTGAAAATGTTGATTGGCCAGTTGCCACAAGGTTTCAAAGGTGGCCTGAAGAATTCCTTGGGCGCCAATGTAGGCCCAAGAGGAGGCAGTGGACTGCCCGAACAGTGTCAGATGCTTTTGTTCAAGAGCACGAAACTGTGGCCAATTAGACCAGTGGGGCACCAGCATAGCGGTAGATAGGACCACGCGAGGTGCGGCGGGGTGGGTTGGAAACACCCCCACAGGCTGACCGGACTGCACCAGCAGGGTTTCGTCTTCCCGCAGGGACGCGAGCAGACGCAATAAATCCTGCAGGGCTTGCTCGTCTCTTACCGCCTTGCCATTGCCATAGACCACAAACTCACACGGGTTTTCTGCTACGTCGAGGGACAATGAGTTAAGCAGCAGCCGATAAATCCCCTCTTGTGGCCAACCCAGGCAGTGCATGGGGATGTTTGTGTGCAGGCCTGTGGTCAAACTGGGCAGTTGCATTTCACACGTCTCCTTACCAATCGGACCCGGTACGCTTGGTGACAACATCTTACCCTTTGCCAGCAATCGCTTACAGTGACGAAACCGACCCTTGCACGATACCCTGATTGTGTCACGGAACCCAGGCGGACGCAACACCGCACCTGGGGAAGGCTCCCAGGCCATCTGGATGCCGGTAATCGAGTGGAGAACACTACAGGCAAAATACACAGAATCAACGGAGGCGATGCAAGTGTTTGATTTTAAGCGGCACACAGGGATTCAGGCACCCACAGGGGGGGACCTACACTGCCAAGGGTGGGGGCAAGAGGGAGCCCTGCGGATGTTGATGAACAATCTCGACGAACGCGTCGGAGAGAACCCAGCCCAGCTTATTGTCTATGGCGGACGGGGCAGAGCGGCCCGATCTTGGGAAGCGTATGACAAAATTGTCGAGACCCTACTTTCTTTGGGAAATGATGAAACCCTGATGATTCAATCGGGAAAACCAGTGGCTGTATTCAAAACCCAGCCCACCGCACCAAGGGTCTTAATTGCCAACGCCAACCTAGTAGGCAAGTGGGCCAATCTAGAGGAATTCAACCGTTTAGAAAAAATGGGACTGACCATGTATGGACAAATGACTGCAGGTTCTTGGATTTACATTGGCACACAAGGGGTAATTCAAGGCACCTATGAGAGTCTCGCTGCCCTGTCTGACAAGTACTTTGACGGCAGTTTGCGCCACCGGATGTACGTGACTGCCGGATTGGGGGGAATGGGTGGTGCCCAGCCACTGGCCGCCAAGATGTTGGACGGGGTGGCTTTAATTGCCGAAATAGATGCCCACCGCATCCAGCGCCGCCTTGACTCTGGCTATTTGGATGTGGCGGAAGAAAGCATTCCACAGGCCGTATCTGTGGCCCTAAAGGCCAGAGCAGACGGCCAGACGCTCACGGTGGGAGTGCACTGTCACGCCAACGAGTTGTTGCAATACCTGATTGATGAAAACATTGTTCCAGATGTCTTGTCAGACCAAACTGCAGCCCATGACCCCCTGGTGGGATACATCCCGGACGGGTTTGATATCGCGGATGCGGCGCGTTTGCGCCAACAGGATCCAACCCACTACCTGCAGTTGGCGCGCACCTCCATTGCCAGACACGTCGAGCGGATGCTGGTCTTACAGCGGCGAGGCGCGCAAACGTTTGATTACGGAAACAACATCCGACGCGAGGCATTTGACCAAGGGGTACAGGACGCCTTTGATATTGAGGGGTATGTTCCCGCCTACATTCGCGATTTGTTTAGCCAAGGCAAAGGGCCCTTCCGCTGGGCGGTGCTGTCAGGCAAACCCGAGGAAATATATCGACTGGATGACTTGGCCCTGCAGATGTTTGGGGACAACAAACTGCTCCGTCGCTGGTTGACTCTGGCACGCAAACACATTCAGTTTCAGGGCCTGCCAGCCCGTATTGCCTACATGGGACAGGGGGAGCGGGATACCTTTGCACTGAAGGTCAACGAGCTGGTGGCCACAGGCGAGTTGAGTGCCCCCGTGGTGTTTGGCCGGGACCATCACGACACCGGATCGGTCGCATCGCCTTACCGGGAAACGGAAGCCATGCAAGATGGCTCCGATGCGATTGCCGACTGGCCCATTCTCAACGCCCTATTGAATGTCGCATCAGGCGCCCACTGGGTGGCTTTTCACCATGGCGGCGGCACGGGCATTGGCTACTCTTTGCACGCCGGGGCAAACACCGTTGCCGATGGCTCGGACGACAGCGCAGGGCGATTGGCCCGGGTGTTGTGGAATGACCCTGGACTGGGCGTGGTGCGTCATGCAGACGCCGGCTATGTGTTGGCGGAAAAAACGCTGGCGGCACACTCGGATCGCATTCGGACGCCGTTGCTGGGAGGGAATGCCGCCAAACCGTAAATTAGCGCAAAGGCAGCGATAGCCACGCGTAATTTGGGTAGGGGACTCGTGCGACGCGGGGACGGCGGAGCTTGAAATAACCGTCTCCGCAAATCCGCAAATCCGGAAATTTGAAAAATCAACAAAATCAGCAGTATCGGCACATTCACATGCAAGTGAACTCGTTCCACGAAAGATGAAGGAACAATCAGGGGGAGGCGCACCGGGTTATGAGCAATATACAGATGGAGCATCACAGCATTGACTTCATTCCTGAAACGGAACGTCATGGGAAAGCTCGCAGTTTGTTTGGAATTTGGTTTTCGGCGAATGCACAGGTCACCACCATTGTCACCGGAGCCTTGGCCATTATTCTCGGTCTAAACTTATGGGGCGCCATTTTGGCCATCGTTTTGGGCAACCTGTTGGGTGGAATTTTCATGGCGTACCACTCGGCCCAAGGTCCAAAGCTCGGGGTGCCCCAAATGATTCAGAGCCGCGCGCAGTTCGGTGTGATTGGTGCCATTTTACCGTTGATTTTGGTGGTGGTCATGTATTTGGGCTTTTTCTCCACTAGTGCCATCCTAGGGGCACAGGCCCTATCCAATGCAATCCATTTACCCCAGGATTTCAGTCTCGTGGTGGTGAATCTGCTGGCCGTGTTGTTAGTGATTTTCGGTTACGATTTTATCCACAAATTTGAGAATATTGTTTCTTATCTGTTCCTATTACTGTTTATTTACTTGACGGTTCGTCTTTTGCAGCAACCCATTCCTGTCGGAACACACCTGCCCAGCTTTTCATGGGGACCCTTTTTACTGGTATTGTCCATCATGGCCACCTGGCAAATCACCTATGCCCCATATGTTGCGGACTATTCACGGTACTTGCCGAAAAGCACTTCAGTGAGTTCCACCTTCTGGTATACCTACTTTGGTTCAGTGATTGGAAGTAGCTGGATGATGATATTAGGTGCACTGGCAACCGTGGTGGCGCCGAAGCAGTCGGCGGCCATGGTGGCATATTTCGGCAGTCTGTCTGGCACGGGTCTGTCTTGGCTAACCTATTTGTTGATTATGTTTGGCGTACTCGCCATCAATACGCTAAATTTGTATGGAGGTTTTATGTCTGTGGTGACCACAGTGAGTGCCTTCTCCAATTGGAAAGTCACCGCTAAAACTCGGATTTGGTTTGTTTTGACGGTTGCCGTTGTGGGAACCGGTTTGAGTATCTGGGGACAAGGCGATTTTCTGAATAACTATTCCAAATTTTTGCTGCTATTGCTCTATTTCATGGTCCCGTGGACAGCCATCAACCTGGTCGATTTTTATCTTTTGCGCAAGGGCAACTACAATATCCCAGCCATATTTGATTTGAATGGCGAGTATGGACGGGTAAACTGGATTGCCATCTTGGCTTACGTCGTGGCAGTTGTCATCCAATTCCCGTTCATGAATACAGAACTGTACGTTGGATTCATCGCCAATTTATTACATGGTGCAGATATTGCCTGGATTGTCGGTTTGGTGGCGGCCGCGGCCTTGTACTACTTCCCAATGCGAAGCAAACTTAGGCGTGCCCACCCTACCCTAAGCCACGTGTAGTTCAAGTCTCGTGCCTTTGTAGTCTGTAACATCCACAGAAGATGAACCGATTTGTGGTTGCAATTCACAAACAGTCGCAACGGCACTGACACCCCCAGCATTCCTGTGCAAGACAAGATTTTCCCGTTCCAGGGCAACGACGTCCAGGGACGTCTACAGGTCTATCCTGTAGCATGTAGGCTGAAACCAATTCGTCAAGGGGGGTGGGCCATCGCCCCCCTTACAATGGGGGAATTGCTTTGAGGTTAAAGGCAGACCTGCTGATTACGCATGCAAAACTGGCCACATTGGCTGGGGGTACCGGTCCCCGGCGGGGATTGGCAATGCGCCAAGTAGGGTTCATTGACAAAGGCGTTGTGGCACTGGCCGCAGGCAAAATTGTGTTTGCAGGCACAGAGACAGACTTGCAGTCGGCCGAGTTAGAAGTGCAAACGGTGTGGGATGCAGGCGGACGGTTGGTGACACCCGGTTTGATTGACGCACACACCCACTTAGTCCATGCGGGGTCGCGAGAAAAGGAACTAAGCCTGAAACTGCAAGGCGTCCCCTACCTCGATATTCTCTCCCAAGGTGGCGGCATTTTGTCCACCGTGCGGGCCACCCAAAGTGCCACCGAGCCACAATTGACGGCACAGGCCCTGGTGTCCTTGCGCCACATGCTGGAACATGGCACCACCACTGTGGAAGCCAAAAGCGGATACGGCCTGAATAGAACCACCGAGCTCAAACAACTGCGAGTCACACAGGCCTTAAACGGGCTGCAGCCAGTAGAACTGGTGTCCACTTTTCTGGGTCCCCACGCCCTGCCCCCGGAATACCGGGATAGGAGCCATCAGTTCATCGACGAAATGATTACCCTCGCCGATGAAGTCTGGTCCCTGGGTCTGGCAGAGTTTGCTGACATTTTTTGTGAACGCGGGGTATTCTCCGTTGCCGAAAGTCGGCGTTATCTGACCGCTTGTCGCAACCTCGGCTACGGTTTGAAACTGCATGCCGACGAAATTGACGCCCTCGGAGGCACGGAACTGGCCGCAGAACTGCAAGCGCTAACGGTCGATCACGTTGTGGCCGCATCGCTCGATGGCTTGCGGGCTGCTGCGGCAGCAGGGGTGATTGCGGTGCTACTGCCGGGAACCTCGTGGAACCTTAGCGGATCCTATGCAAAGGCCCGTTTTCTGATGGATGTGGCCGATGGCGCGGTGGCCTTGGCCACCGATTATAACCCAGGCAGCTGCCCCAGTGAGTCCCTGCAGCTCATCATGGCCTTTGCGGCCAACGGCCTACACATGACGCCAGAGGAAATTCTCACCGCCGTCACCCGCAACGCCGCCTACGCCGTCGGACGGGGCGAAAAAATTGGCCGATTGGAAGCAGGCTGGCAAGCAGACTTGTGCGTTTGGGAAACCCCGGAGCTGGCTTTTCTGCCTTACCACTTTGGTGTCAATCACATCCATCGCGTGTATAAACGAGGCGTCTTGGTAGTGGCAGACGGACACCTGATATCCGGTCTGCACAACCCAGAATCCGTTTTACCCTCCCACTTAGATTCGTCGCAAAGGAGCGTCTAAAATGTCCCTTGACACTTGGCTCACCCCATCAGGCACTGGCTTTCGGGACCACCTGGACCCGAAGGTGGTGGACTGGTTAGGCTCATTTCAAGCCAATCCAACACCCGGGTCCTTTGACTGCGCCCTCATGGGCGCACCCCTGAGCAAGACATCCATCAGTCACTCGGCGGCCTTTCGCCTACCGGATGCCATTCGCGCCGTTTTCAGTGCCCTCACCCCTTACAGTGTACATCACCGCCTCAACCTGCAGGATGTCCTAAGGGGGGTAGACCTGGGCAATGTGGCCATGCACCTGACAGACCTTACCCGTTGTCAGGACAACATCAGCGGGGCCGTTCAGGCCTATGCCAGCCAGTATGACGCACCCCTTGTCCTGTTGGGTGGCGACCACTCCGTCACCGCAGCGGCCGTTGCTGGCTGGCTGGATGGCGCAAAAAAATCCTTGGGCATTGTCCACTTTGACGCACACCACGATGTGCGCAACCTGGTGGATGGGGGTCGCCACAATGGCACACCCTTTCGCACCCTGTTGGAGTCCGGGCGCATTCAGGGGGCCAACCTGGTACAAATCGGTCTGCGGGACTTCGTTAACGCACAACCCTATCACGATTTTGTCCGCAATCAGGGGGCGACAGTTATCACCGCCCGCGAGGTTTACCACACTGGACTTGATTTTGTGTTGCCACAGGCAGTGGATTTAGCTAGCCAAGGCACAGACGGAGTGTATGTCAGTTTTGACATGGACGTGCTGGACCAATCGGTGGTTCCCGGCGTTCCTGCACCCAGCCCCGGTGGACTGAGCTTCTGGCAGGCCTTCGAGGCCTTAGAAACGCTTGGAAGAAACCCCAGGGTTGTGGCCATGGACTTGGTGTGCGCAGACCCCAGCCTGGATTTCCGCGACCTGACGGTCCGCGTCGCTGGCCACTTGGTCCTGGCATTTCTCACCGGCATCGCCATGAGGACCGCATCGCCAGTCGCCTAACAGTTGTGGCAAACGCTGGTCCCACCGGACCCAATGCATAAAATAACTTCCCTTGTGGCAGGGTAATCCAGGCACACGGAGCACCCAGACTTAGGTGTTCCTGTCCATATTATGGGGAAGCATCCGAATGCCCATCCCCCACCGGAGGTTATGCAAACCATGAACCAGCAGAATTCTCAACAAAGTGCTCAGCAACAGCTGCAACAGGCCCTTCAGGCAGCACAACAGGCGCAACAGGCGGTACAACAGGCACAGGCAAGTACAAATAACCCACAGCAGTTGATTCAGGCTCGGCAACAATTGCAAAATGCCCAACAGCAATTGCAGACCGCCCAAACCCAGTTGGGAACGCAAGCAACCGCACAACAACAGCAGCAACTTCAACAAGCGGTGCAACAGGTGCAACAGGCACAGCAGGTGATTTCCCAAGCGCAGAATTCCACCCAAACCCCACCCACTTCCATGCAGTAATAGCATTCACCCATACAGACGTGGAAGATTGCGAATTGGAGTTTACCCACTGCGCCCGCAAGGCGTAAAAATTTGGGGTCCGTTTGTAGCGGACCCCAAATTTTATTCCCCTCTTCAATTGTAGGTCGATATAGATATTTTCTTTACAGATCAAAATATAATTCAAACTCGTAGGGATGGGGCCGAATGTTCATGGCCTGAATTTCCGACTTGTGTTTCAAATCCATCCAGTTGTGAATAAAGTCCTTACTGAAGACACCGCCTTCCAGCAGAAACTCGTGGTCCTCTGCCAGTGCTTGCAGACTCTCTGTAAAAGACTCCGGAACACTGCGGATTTTCGCCTTCTCATCGGCACTCAGTTCATAGATGTTCTTGTCCACTGGTCCATATCCCAACTCGGTCGGGTCAATTTTGCGCCGGATACCGTCCAACCCAGCCAGTAGCATGGCGGCAAAAGCCAAGTACGGATTGGCAGTAGCATCTGGGGTACGAAACTCAATGCGGGCCGTCTTTGGAGTCACTGCCGCCACCGGCACCCGTACAGCCGCACTGCGGTTTCCCTTCGAAAACACCAAATTAACCGGCGCCTCAAAACCCGGCACCAAGCGCTTGTAGGAATTCGTGCTAGGGTTAGAGAAAGCGAGTAACGCCGGCGCATGGGCCAGAATTCCACCAATGTAGTGTAAAGCAGTGTCGCTCATGTTGCCATACTTACCCTCGTCAAAAAAAAGCGGGACACCGTCCTTGAATAAACTCTGATGAACATGCATTCCAGATCCATTGTCGCCAAAAATTGGTTTTGGCATAAATGTGGCTACTTTTTCAAACTTGCGCGCTACATTGCGCACAATGTACTTGTACAGCATCACAGTATCCGCCGTTTTTGTCAGCGTATCAAAACGGAAGTTGATTTCTGCCTGACCTGCAGTGGCCACCTCGTGGTGGTGACGTTCCACCCGAATGCCCGCGTTCATCAATTCCTTCACAATCTCAGTGCGAATGTCTTGCTGCGAGTCTGTCGGGGGCACCGGGAAGTAACCGCTTTTGTTTCTCACTTTGTAGCCCAAGTTTGGCGTTCCGTTGCGGCCTGTATTCCACATGGCCTCCTCAGAGTCCACCGAGTAGAAAGCCCCCTTATGCCCCGTATCGTAACTAACGTGATCGAGAATAAAAAACTCCAACTCAGGACCGAAAAATGCATCTGTTGCGACGCCGCTTTGGCTAAGCAATTTTTCAGCTCGTTCGGCAACAGCTCGCGGATCGCGATCATAACGTGTCCCGTCTGGTTCATATACGTCACACACCAAAGACAAGGTAGGATGTGCCATGAAGGGGTCCACATAGGCACTCTCCAAAACAGGCCTCATGACCATGTCACTCTCTTCAATATTGCGGAATCCTTGAATGCTAGACCCATCAAAGGCAATGCCGTTGATTAACTTGTCTTCATCCATTTCAACCGCTGGTACGGTAATATGGTGCTGACGTCCAGGGATGTCCACAATACGAAAATCCACCATTTCGATTTCTTTAGCTTTGAGAAACTCCAGTAATTCTTGTGCTGTCATGTTCTCCACTCCCCAACAGGTTCTCTAGCCGCTAACAGGCACTAGTGACACTATATAAAGAAGAACTGGACTGCGTCAATAAATTATGTCAGAATACCTTACACGTATTTGAGATTTTTCTTACACCCCAAGCGGCCACTTCCACTGTTTTCTGTGTAGTTTGTGATTGGCAGATGGGTCTTAGGTTGCTACAATAAGCCTAACGCAGGCGCTAAGGGGCTAAATTACTGCCGCGAGTTGAGTAGAGTAGAGCAAAGGAGAAGATTGCATGAGCGTAGTCCAGGTTACAGAAGAGGGCGTATTTGGAATTGGGGAACAAACGTTTGGAGGCAGCTTTGTTCCGGAGCTGCTACAGTCGGCCTTGGACAAGGTATCCCAGGCCTTCCATCACTACAAAAATGACCCCGCATTCATTGCTGAATACCAGTACTACATGCGCGAATATGTGGGCCGACCCAATCCCCTGTATTTCGCCCGCAATCTCACTGAACACTTGGGTGGAGCGAAAGTTTACCTCAAGCGAGAAGACCTAAACCACACAGGTGCCCACAAAATTAACAATACCATCGGCCAGATTCTCTTGGCCAAACGCATGGGGGCCCGTCGCATCATTGCCGAAACTGGAGCTGGCCAACACGGCGTTGCCACAGCAACAGTGGCCGCCCTAATGAACTTGCCTTGTACCATATACATGGGAGAAGTAGACATGCACCGGCAAGAGCTAAACGTGTTCCGCATGGAACTGCTGGGTGCCACAGTGGTTGCGGCTAAATCTGGCAATCGAACCCTTAAGGAGGCGGTGGACGAAGCCTTACAGGACTTTGCCCAGCACGCAGAAGATACCTACTACCTGTTGGGTTCAGCCGTCGGTCCACATCCCTACCCACTGATGGTGCGCCACTTCCAGTCCATCATTGGCCAAGAGGCAAAGCAACAGGTGTTGGAAAAGGAAGGCCGCCTGCCGGATTATGTGATTGCCTGTGTCGGCGGAGGATCGAATGCGATTGGTCTATTTTATCCTTTTGTGGAGGACCTGTCGGTGAAAATGGTGGGCGTCGAGCCCGGGGGCAAGGGCCTTTCTTCGGGTCATCACGCCGCACCCTTAACAACAGGCCACCCGGACATCATCCACGGATTTAAGTGTTACGTCATGGATGACCCGGAAAATTGCCACTCCATTGCCGCTGGCCTAGACTACCCAGGCGTAGGTCCTGAGCACTCCTATTACAAGTCCATTGGCCGTGCAAAATATCTGACGGTGAATGATGACGAAGCATTACAGGCCTTTTTATTTCTATCCAAGACTGAGGGCATCATCCCCGCCCTGGAATCTAGTCACGCCGTGGCCTATGCCATGAAATTGGCGCCCACATTGGCAAAAGACCAAGTAATTCTTGTCAATCTCAGTGGTCGGGGAGACAAAGACGTGGCCCAAGTTGCAGCAATGCTGTCTGCACAGCAAATGCCTTGAAAGGACATCTTGAAAGGACATCTTGAGTCCCCTATGCCGCTGTGTGAACTGGGTCAATCCTAGCTTTTTAACCTGACCCAGTTCACACAATAGTCCTCACAACATCAGCCTGTCACGTTTTTTGCCCCGTAATAACGGGTCTGGTAATAAGGGTTAGCAAATACATTTTTAATCACCATCACACCCTGGTTGTGGACGGACGAGGATTCAATCATGTTGCCATCACCGGCGTAAATACCGACATGTGTCACCTGGTTCGCGTAGTGATTGGTATAGGTATCTGTGAAAAACAGCAAGTCGCCCGGCTGCAAGTCATCCCGAGGGACCAGCACCCCAACACCTGCTTGTTGCGTGGCTGTGCGGGGCAACGATATGCCGTTTTTAGAAAATACATATTGTGTAAACCCAGAACAGTCAAATCCAGTTGCTGGTGTGTCCCCACCCCATGTGTAGTGAACCCCCATGAGAGTGTGGGCTGTTGCTAACACCGCAGCCAATTTTCCCGCGGCAGAGGCGTCTGGTAGGCTGGCTTTTCGATAGGTGACGTGGGTGGCTAAATCTGGGTTCCTTTGCGCAGAAGGGTGTGACTTTGTGCCGCCTCCATTTGTGGGGATATGTAGCACCGTGCCAATTTGCATGTCACTCGGGTTAACCCCCGAATTAGCCAATCTCAAAGCCTTCACGGAAACTCCAAAGTGTTGGGCGATACTCCACATTGTATCCCCCCGGTGAACCTGTATATGTACATCGGCAAAAGCAGGAGTAGCCAAAAAACAACTACTCATCATTAGCAGTGCAGCAGTGACGCCAGACTTTGTTTTCCAGTTCATTTTTACCCTCCCTGGGTAGCGTTTGCTCTTCCTGACACGCCCAAGTAAATTATTCGCCACAGTTGGACAAAATCCCCCCTCTGCTTAAAAAAATATAGTTTCCGTACATGTCCGAAACAAACGGAGCAGAGACCGAATTTTCTTTGCGGGACGACCCAACTCCCTCCAAACAGACCCTCTTCTGTCCCCTAAAAACCCGGTAGCATAGCCCGTGCTGCCTGTGTCAAACTGTCTCTATCTTCGGGATGGGCAATTGCAATCAAACGGTGCGCTCGTTCTTCCAGGGTTTGCCCATGAAGTCTTGCCACTCCATATTCTGTGACCACATACTGCACGTGGTTGCGCGTGGTGGTCACTCCAGCTCCCGGATGCAGTGTGGCCACAATGCGGGCTTGTCCCTTGCCAGTTTGGGAGGGTAGGGCAATGATAGACTTTCCCTCGGGAGCCAGACTCGCACCGCGGACGAAATCCATCTGTCCCCCAACTCCGGAAACCACGCGAGAGCCAATAGATTCCGCTACCACTTGTCCTGTCAGGTCCACCTCAATAGCAGAGTTCACAGACATCATACGGGGATTCCCTCGGATGACTGCTGTGTTGTTAGTGTAATCCACGCTGCGCAGAGAAATCAGTGGATTGTCGTCAAAAAAATCGTACAGAGACTGACTACCCAAGGCAAAAGATGCCACAATCTGTCCTGGGTCTGTCCCTTTGAATCGCCCAGTAATAACCCCCGCTTCCGCCAAAATCCGCACCCCATCAGAAATCATCTCACTGTGCACACCCAAATCCCGATGGTTCTGCAAGTTTAACAAGACCGCATCAGGAATTTTGCCAATCCCAATTTGCAAGGTGGCGCGATCCGGAATTAAATCAGAGACATACCGGCCAATGGCGTCTGTCACCCTGTCCACAATGCGCGGCTCCATGGTGTCCAAGGGCTCATCCCACGCGACGCCATAGGTAATCGCCGAACTCGGCAATTGAGCCTGTCCCAGGACACGGGGCACCCGCGGGTTCACTTGGGCAATCACAATGTCCGCTCCTTCTACAGCAGCCAAAGTCGCCTCGATGGTGGGCCCCAAGCTGACAAAACCATGACCATCTGGCGGACTGACGTGAATCAGCGCCACATGGGGGCGAAACTGGGGCTGGTGCAAAAACCAAGGCACCTCGGACAGGAAAATCGGCACATATGAGGATTCCCCTCGCAAAACCGCGGCGCGCAAATTTGGACCGACAAACAGCGAAATATCCTGCAAGCGACCCTTCAATTTGGGCTGAATCCAAGGAGTTTCACCCTCTAGATGCAGGTGGTACAACTGCAAATTGAGTAGCGTCTCGCATCTTTGGGCCAGTCCCGTCAATAACAAATGTGGCGTCGAAGCCATTCCCTGAACGTACACCCTCATGCCCGACTGAACAGCGGCCATCGCCTGTTCCAGTGGAACCATTTGCACCTGAAACTCCCCCTCTACGGGCCCACACCCGTATCCCTCTGCACACAAAGCCAAACTGCATTTCCTATAAAAAGGCAATCATGCTTGCTGTTTTGGACAAATTTTGATGTCGTTACTATAAAAGTACTCCCAACACAGCCTGGACAACGTGTAACATGATAGTGCTTTCAAAATGCGATTGCAAACAAACCCACGCAGGATTTGCGTGCTTCTAAAACTGTTTTAAAAATCGAGGTGCATTCTAATCCTTGCAAGCACAAATTCCCCTTAAAGGAGAGACAAATCATGAAAACTCGGATGGCAAAAGTTTTACCCGGCTTAGCCGCATTAGGCATCCTAACCGTCGGAGGCAGCGTTGCGTGGGCCAGTGTAAATAGTACCGGCACGCCAACAGTTCCCACAGCACCGCAGGCAACACAGGGAGCATTTCAACCCGGAAATGGTCCCATGGGTCCAGCCATGATGGGACACAGGCACGGACTAGGACAGGAACTCATGCAGGGACAGGGCCAGAGACTGGGTCTTGGACCCAGTGGCGGAGTGTCTTCCATGCAGGGCGTACTCAATCTGCTCCATGTGGATGCCAAGACGTTGATTCAGGAACGTCAGTCCGGCAAATCTCTAGCAGACATTGCCAAGGTTCACGGGGTATCGGAGCAAGCCTTGGTCACTGCGTTGACAGAGCAGAACACCCAGCGCATTCAACAGGCACTTCAATCCGGCCGCATCACCTCAGATGAAGCCGCAGCAGCAGAGAAAACCATGCAGTCTCGCATTCAGCAAGCCATCCACAACCAGGCAACTCATCAGGGACCCCGGATAAATTCATTGGCGCCTACAATCAACAACGGCATCTGACACCCTACCAGTTTTATATGAAAATGACGCTTTGAAAAGGCACAAGCAGGCATGCCTCGCTTTGCACTTGGATTAACTTACCTACTGCATCCTAGGATTGATGGGTCGTCCGTGCGAAGTTTCAGCGCGGGCTCAGCTTAACTCAAGCCACCGTCAGTCGTGGAGTCCCCTTTGCTAGGTGTGACCTCGTGATTCATACAGTTTCATGAGATGATAGTCTTACTAGGTTGCAACCTGACAAGGGGGGCTCTTTTTGAAAGTGCTCGTAGTAGAAGACGACCTTTCCATGTGCAACGCCATTGCCGAAGCCCTGACCCAAGAGGGATATGAGGTGACCCTGGCAAACAACGGTAACGACGGAGAGTGGTTTGCTCGACAGGACATTTATGACCTGATTCTGTTAGACATCATGCTCCCAGGCCAAGATGGCCTTAGCCTCACTCAACACGTGCGGGAACAAGGCTTAGATACGCCAATCCTCCTGGTTACCGCCCGCGATGCCATACTTGACCGCGTTGCCGGTCTCGACGTGGGTGCGGACGATTATCTGGTGAAACCGTTTGCCCTCACGGAATTGCTCGCCCGCGTCCGTGCCCTGTTGCGTCGTCGTCAGCCCGGAGCCTACACTGCAGGGTTGGAATACAAAGGACTCAGTCTCAATCCCAAAACCCGAACCGCACAGTTTCACAACCAGATTCTAACCTTGACAAGCAAAGAATACGACTTATTGGAGTTTTTTCTCTCCAATCCAAAGCGAATTTTAACCAGGGAGCAGATTTTTGAACGGGTTTGGGGGTTTGATTCAGAGGCAGGGGACACAGTAGTGGACGTCTACGTCCACTACCTGCGGCGCAAGCTGACGGCTGCAGGATGTGACGAAGCCATTCGCACACAGCGAGGGGTGGGCTTTATCCTGGATTAGGGATTACAGCACCATCGGCTCCATACCGATACTTTGACCAAACTGCAGTTCTATTCGTCGTTCACGGCGGTTGCAAAAAGGGGAAATCATCTATGTTCCACAACATCCGGGTACGCCTCACGCTTTGGAGTGCATTGGTATTCTTCGTCATTTTGATTCTGTTTTCCCTGTCTTTGTATTTTAATCTGAAGGTGCGGCTGTACAACAGCCTTGACCGCCAAACCCTCAACCAAGTGCACCCGATGACACAGGCTGTCGAAGCAGGACATTTGCCGCCACCACTTCTTTATGGACAAGGCAATCCTGTCAGTAACGCCACCAATCTGCCGAATCGTTTCAACAGCCTCGGGACATCACCAGGATTTTCTACACAAGGTCTATTTGCAAGGGCCCCCTTGGGCCTCATTTTGTGGAATTCAGACACGGGTCAGATTCTGTCCGGTCCGCTGACCGGGTTGGACACCACCGCGCAAGCGCAGTTGAGCGAACTGGCTCGCCAGCGCCTGACAGGAACGCTGAACTTACAAGGCCATCAAATGCGAGTTTTGAACTTGGCTTTACCAGCTACCCCTTCCACACACCAGGCCCTGGATTTGGAAATTTTGCGCAATAGTGACGACATTCGCGACACCCTGACACAGACACGAATGATGCTACTCGTTGGCAGCCTGTTCGGGGCAGCTCTGTCCGTATTGGCCGGGTACCTGTTGGCTGGCAGGTCACTCATCCCCGTCCGCCGCGCTTGGGATAAGCAGGTGCAGTTTGTGGCAGACGCCTCCCACGAGTTGCGCACTCCCCTGGCCACCATTTCCGCACAAGCGGAATTATTGTTGCGCCAGCCTGATGCCACTGTATCCCAACAAGCGACTACCGTGTCTGGCATTCTGTCAGAAGCACGAAGAATGAATCGGTTGGTTACTCAACTGCTCACCCTAGCCCGTTCGGGCTCCAACGAATCACTACTCGACAGACGCTTACATAACTTAAGCGACCTGACACGCACGGTTACGAACCAGTTTTTGCCGTTGTGTGAAGCCAGAGACATCCAACTGCAAACGACCATTCAACACAGTTTCCAGGCCTGGGTGGACGAAGAACGTTATCGCCAGATGCTGCTGATTCTCCTTGATAACGCCTTGAAATTTAGTCTCCCAGGGAGCACCATCACCATGGCAATGAACCCCGTCACCGCGCGTCGGGTGGAAGTTTCGGTGACTGACACCGGACGTGGCATATCCGCTGCAGACTTGCCCCATGTTTTTGACCGTTTTTACCAGGGGGACAAAAGCCGCAGCAGCAGAGGTACCGGACTAGGTTTGTCGATTGCACAGTGGATTGCACAGGCTCACGCTGGCCAAATCTACGCCAGTAGCCAAGAAGGCAAAGGATCTCAGTTCACCGTGGTCCTGCCCTGCCAATCAGTTTCTTGAACTGGTTGACAGGCTACTGTTCAATTCTCGAAAAAAAAAGCGTAGGGCATGCATTTCTCCACTGCATGCCCTACGCTTCTATCACAATCCCTTTTTCAGTCACACACCCTGCACTCCATACCCTTACTTAACGAATCGCCAGCGGTTTATACTCCAAATGAGTGGGTCCTGTGTACTCCGCACGCGGCCGAATGAGACGATTGTTTTCGTACTGCTCCAGCACATGTGCCGTCCAGCCTGAAATTCGGCTAACCGCGAAAATGGGGGTATACAGGTGAATGGGAACACCTAAGGCATAGTAGAAGGACCCAGAGTAAAAGTCCACATTACAGTGCAAACCTTTCTTTTCTAAAATTTTCTTTTCAACGACTTCGGACATATCATACCACTGAGTGGTTCCCGCCAACTCACCCGCTTGGCGGCTCAACTTGCGAAGGTGTGTAGCACGAGGGTCCTCTGTCTTGTACACACGGTGACCAAAACCCATAATCTTTTTCTTCTCTACCAAAGCATTCTCAATCCAGGACTCCACATGGTCCATACTACCAATTTCAAGCAGCATTTTCATCACTTGTTCATTAGCACCCCCATGCAAAGGTCCACGCAGAGTGCCTACCGCCGAGGTGATGGCGGAGTACATGTCAGACAGTGTGCCTGCAGTAACCCGGGCCGAGAAGGTAGAAGCGTTCAACTCATGATCTGCATGTAAAATGAGTGCAGTATTGAACCCACGCTCTGCAAACTCACTGGGTTTTTCTCCATTTAATAAGTAAAAAAAGTTAGCTGCCATACTCAGTGAAGTGTCGGGGGTTACCGGCTCCAACCCCTTGCTCAACCGCTCAAACGTCGCCGCCATAGTGGGGATTTGGGCCACTAAGCGCACTGCCTTGCGGAAATTAGCCTCCCGAGACTCATCCCCATTGTCCGGATCATATAATCCGGCATAGGAAACCGCTGTCCGCAAAATCTCCATGGGATCCACATTTTTAGGAGCAGAACGGAGAAAATTGAGAACTTCTGGGTGCAAGGAACGTTCCTTTGACAAATTTTCCTTAAATGTATTCAGCTGTGCCAAGGTAGGGAGATCTCCATACCACAGAAGGTACACGACTTCTTCAAAAGCCGCACCGCCGTTTACCAAGTCATTAATGTTGTACCCCCGGTACACCAAACGTCCTTCATGGCCATCCACAAAACAAATTCCCGAAGTATTCGCTACTACATCTTCCAGTCCCGCTTTAAACCCATCCGTTGCAGTTGTCATATTAAAATCGCTCCCTTTCGAAGCTCAGCGCTTATCCTGTGCGCCCATCCTATACGAAGTCCCATAAGGAAACAGTGAAGAGGTTGCGCAACTTGACAGCGCTTTCCCTTGAACTTAAAACTACCTTGCCTGTTACGTTCTGCAGGTATTATACACCTGCAGGTACCCCACTCCCACAGTAAAAACGCCACTTTGGCCACAATTCATTAATTTGTGACAAAGACAGCCTGCCACAGCCCAGTTTGGACGAAAGCTAACCTTGGGATTCAGTCCATTGACCTGACTGTCGCTGCCTTCGTTGACTCCAATATACGGTAAAGTTTACAATGGCTAATACAATCGGCCCAAGCATCCAAAACAGGGTGACATTATCTTGATAAATAACTCCTGCTAATCCGCTGACAACGGTAGCTAACAGAAATATTAGCCCGCTGGCAAGTGGTGACAGCCAGACTAGTACCACTGCCGTCGCGCACAGCAACGCCACAAGAATACCGCCCCCGCCATCACCCACCAGTTGTGGAATCTGATTGACAACACCAACAGCAGCAATCAGATATGATTCAATGCCCACATAAGTCGCAAATAAAATCCCGAGCACCATCGTGATCCACCTCATAAAACTCACCTTCTTTCCGTAAATAAAAACACAAGGCAGGATGGCCCAGTCAATTCTCCTCAGCCATGCCCTGACCCTTTTACAAGTTCTTTGGAATATTCGTCTTTAGTTTGTATGGCCATTGTAGTCGGAGTTAGGTGGCGAAGTCTGTCGGAATTGGCATTTCACCAAGCAAGCGGTAAAAATGGCTGAACAAAGACACGGAGTGGCAAAGGGGCGGCCGCACCCTGCCCACCTGCATGGTGGGATGCCCATTTAAGCACGGGTGCTGACCGCCGCAAAGGTTCATTAGTAAACAGGGGTGGTGGTACAAGTGGTAGTACTTGTGGCATAAGGCACTAACAGAATAAACAAAACAAAGATAATCAAAAACACAACGGCCCAACGCGTGTATCCCCCAAAGGCACCTCCATCATACATGTGTAGCTCGCCTCCTTTCTATTCCCCATCGGACGCACGTGTGAATTTAATAGCCAGCACCTGCAGCTCCATAACCGGGAACAAGCAGGAAGAACAGCACAAAGATAATCAGAAACACGACAGCCCAGCGGGTGTATCCCCCAAACGTTCCGTACATTTGCGGCACCCCCTTCTTTTTCTGACCTGCTACACCTTACGTCCACGTGCATCCACGTGTGTAGGTGTTCGCCCTAACAAATTGGGCAACGGCCACAAAAATTTCCAATAATCGAGTCGAACTGTCTGTAATCCCTGGCCAGCAGCCTCGACCAGCAGCCCAGATCAGTAGCCCAGATCAGTAGCCCCGGCCATCTGACGGCGCAGCGACAATTTGTGTTTCTCAGTGAACGGTTTCGTTTACTGAAAGGGGTGTAAGAAAGGTGTAAGAGAGGAAAAACTGTGGAAAAAATTTTGGGAGATTGGGCCTGTAGGCGTACCCTAGAGGCCCTGGATTGTTTTCCCATCCGGCTCTGACCGCCACCGCCCCCCACCGTTGAGGCTGTGTGGCTGCAAACAAGAATTAAAACAGACCTGTCACCTTGCCTTGTTCATCCATGTCCACGCGCAAGGCGTTGGGGTGCTTAGGCAACCCTGGCATCGTCATAATGTCTCCTGCCAAGCAAACAAGAAAACCTGCCCCTAAAGAAGGACGAATTTCCCGTACAGTGACAGTAAAGCCTTGCACATCCCCCAACCGTTGGGCATTATCCGAGAAAGAGTATTGAGTTTTCGCCATGCAAATGGGCAAATGACCCCAACCATTGCGTTCACATTCCGCTAGTTGACGTTTCGCTAAGTCTGTAAACTGTACATCCCCGGCCTCATAGACTTCTTTACAGATGGTTTCCACCTTTTCTTGCACCGATCCGTTCAGATCGTACAGGGGTGCAAAGTGGCTCATACCACTTTCGACCCTCTGTATAACCGCCCTCGCCAGGTCCAGACCACCTTCCCCACCTTTGGCCCACACCTCCGTCAAAGCCACTGACAAGTCGTTTTCTTGGCACAGTTCCACTACGCGAGACAGTTCCGCATCCGTGTCATTTGTGAAACGATTGAGTGAAACTACAAAGGGCACCTGGTACTTAGCAAGAATTCGAGCATGGTGTTTCAGATTTTCAAATCCCCGTTCTAGGGCCCCTAAATTTTCCTGACCCAGTTGTTTTTTCGAGACGCCCCCGTGATACTTCAGTGCTCTCACCGTGGCCACCAGAACAACCGCATCTGGTTTGAGGTTTCCTTTGCGGCACTTGATATCAAAAAACTTTTCAGCCCCCAAATCCGACCCAAATCCCGCCTCGGTCACCACATACTCTCCCAGCTTCAAGGCCGTTTTTGTCGCAATGAGGCTGTTACACCCGTGGGCAATATTGCCGAAGGGCCCCCCGTGCACGAGAGCCGGTGTATTTTCTAGGGTTTGCACAAGATTAGGGTGAATGGCATCCTTAAGCAGCACCGACAGGGCCCCCTGTGCACCCAGGTCCCGTACATATACTGGCGTGTTTTCGAAAGTATAGCCGATTAAAATATTTGATAGAGCCGCTTTCAGTCCAGCCATATCTTCTACTAAACATAGGATAGCCATAATCTCAGAGGCGACAGTAATATCAAACCCTGTTTCTCGGGTCACCCCGTTGCCCTTTCCACCCAAGCCAATGACCACGTCGCGCAATGCTCTATCATTGATGTCCAAAACCCGACGCCAGGTGATTCGTTCCGGGTCTAGTCTCAGTTCGTTTCCTTGATAAAGATGATTGTCAATCATCGCCGACAATAGATTGTGGGCGGTCGTAATGGCGTGAAAGTCCCCCGTAAAATGAAGGTTGATATCCTCCATGGGGATTACTTGGGCGTATCCACCACCGGCAGCCCCACCTTTGAGGCCAAAATTGGGTCCCAATGAGGGCTCCCGGATGGTCGCAAGGGTTCTTCGTCCCAGTTTGTTTAACGCTTGGGCCAGCCCCACCGTCACCGTGGACTTCCCCTCCCCCGCTGGTGTCGGACTCATGGCCGTGACGAGTACCAGTTTGGCATCTGGTTCATCCTCGCGCTGTTTCAGCACCTGCACGTTAATTTTTGCCTTGTCCCATCCATAGGGTTGCCAGTCCGCTTCCGTCAACCCTAAGTGGTTCGCAATTTCCCGAATGGGCAGTCGTTTGGCTTCTTGGGCAATTTCAATATCGCTTTTCATGTTTACCGCCACCCTTGTCAGATTCATACCCCCATTACAATACATCATTTGCTACTTCAACCAGAGTAAGCGTTGACATTCCATGTGAAAAAGATTTGACAGGTCGTGGGAGCTTCTTCACACCTCACCAGAACTCCTGATTCACCGGGCCAATACATCCCCTGCAGTTGAAATAAGTGCCACATGGCATAGAGATGAAGATTTGCTAAGGAATTGATAAAAATTTACAAAATGTAGCTGAATCCCCTTTATGATCTACCAGGGCATGTTAAGTTTAGCGGAGAAGCATTCACCTTTTTCAATACCATCCGTTTGGAGGCGTAATTTGTGCGATGAAACTGAAAGTAGCCGTGTTCACCGGACTCATTCTGTCGCTGATTTTGTTGGCTTTCAACACCTTCATATACTTTACACTGAATAATCACTTGATTAGCAATGAATTGACCGCCTTAAGCAGCCGTGCTGAAACCATCGCCCAGTCCTACCAATCCCACATAAATGAGGGGCAATCCCCCGGCTTTGCAGGGGCCTATGAATGGCTTCATCGTTTCGATCGCGAAGGTCAGCGTGTGGCCCTATTGTCCCCAAAAGGGACCGTATTGGTGCAGATGGGTACAGCAACATTGCCTTTGCAAACTGTGGCGGCGCAATTTCATCCTGCCCAACAGGGGGCCTTTCCCTTGCGCTCCTACCTAACCCCAGCCCGAAACCTTGCTTACGTGAGTGACATTACCCCCGTATTCAGCGATGAGCAAAACAAGGTACTCGGCTATGTGGTGATATTATCCAGTACTGCGGGCGTACGAGAATATATGCACACCCTATTGGCCGTGCTAATTACCGGATCCATCGGAGCCATCTTACTAGCCATGGCAGCTGGATATCTAGTCTCAGCACTGGCAGTCCGCCCCATCAATCAAATGATTCGCAAGGTCAGCCAAATCCAGGCAAACAGCCTCAATGAACGCGTGCGCGTGCCCCACGGTCACGACGAAGTAGTACGATTGGCTGTCACCTTTAACCGCATGCTGGCACGAATCCAGCAATCCTTTGCACAGCAAAGTCGTTTTGTGGCAGATGCCTCCCATGAAATCCGGACACCTCTCACCATCATTCTGGGTTATGCAGCACTGCTTAATCGTTGGGGCAAAGCCGACCCTACCATTGTCCAAAAAGCTATTGAAGTCATCCAACGAGAATCCCACCGCCTACAGGAATTGACTGAAGACCTACTCATTCTGGCCGGTCTAGAGATTGCCAGTGAAGCGACGTCCCAAGCCACCTTGTTAGATCCCGTCATCTCAAGCGTACTGGACACCTTAGCACCCTTGCACCCCGCTTTACATCTGCAGACCCACCTGAATGCCCCAGAAGCAGTGCAGTTTTCTGGCACTCATCTAAAGCAAGTGGTGTATAACCTAATTGACAACGCCATCAAATATACCCCAGAACAGGGCACCGTCCGCGTCGAGACTGCGAGGTCCGGAAACGAAGTGCAAATGCGCGTAACAGACACTGGGCCCGGTATCCCTCCGGAAGACCTGCCACATATTTTTGAACGCTTTTACCGTGTTGATAAGGCCAGAATGCGTAGCAAAGGAGGAAATGGTCTTGGCCTAGCCATCGTCCATGAATTAGTAAATCTTTATGGTGGGACCATTAGCGCCGCCAGTGTGACAGGCCAAGGCACGGTGATGACTGTCCGCTTCCGCACCCGAGTGAGAGAATCCAACACAGAATTTTTTTCACATTCTCCACCTTGACACACAACGGTTTCAAAACCGTTAAGGAATTGCCAAATCATGGCGATGGAGCGATTGAATCGCAACACAGGCCCTTTACTTTTCACCCACAGGGGAGTATAGTGAAGAAGTTCAGGAGCCACCCGCATTCACCTATGCATGTATGAGCCGTTCTTTTTACGCCTCATAGGGGCCGGGAAAAGGTCGGTTTTATATAGCGGCATAAACCAATCATGTGCAAATGAACAAATATCGTGCTTATGGAAGCACTAGGAGGAACTACTATGTATGAAGGCACTGTGAAATGGTTTAACGCGGAAAAAGGCTTTGGCTTTATTTCTCGCGAAGATGGAGAGGACGTATTTGTTCACTTCAGCGCCATTCAAGGTGATGGTTACAAGACTCTTGAAGAGGGTCAGCGTGTTACCTTTGAAATTGTGCAAGGTCCGAAAGGTCCCCAAGCTGCTAATGTGGCGTAATTAAGTGACCCTCAAAAAAGCCCACGTAGAGTATACGTGGGCTTTTTTAAACCAGTATCCGTCGAATTAAAGTGTTCTGCGGATGCACCCCTCCGCATCCGTTACTTCCAATGCCGCGTTCGGTCATTTATGCCAATCAAATACCCATTCAACCCGAAAGGGGAAATTTTTATGGCCTATAGTTATAACAAGAAACCGGCTAGTCAACATGTCTATGCGGATATGACGGTTTGGCAATGTTCAGCCTGTAACTGTTGGTCGAGACTGGAGTTTATTCAAAGCGATGAACCTAAGTGTCCAGTGTGTAGCAGTCAGATGGTTCAACAGACAAAAAACATTCGTATAGAATAGGGTCCCTAGGGCACAGAGAAAGTTAATAAACAAGCTTGGAAAAGCGAACCCGGCAGAGTTTCTAGCTGATACAAGAAAACGAAAACTGATGCGAAAAAAACAGAATAATGAAAGTCCTACTAGCCCAACAAAGTTACTCAGGGGTACTTTGTTGGGCTAGTGTTCAGTTAACCCCTTTCCTCTGTACACTCCGATGGATAAATCCGAGATATTCTAAAAACCTATACCTTTGCACTCTCGCAGACTCTCGCGTTGGCTTGCGCCATTGCTACAACCTCCCGCGCAGATTTCCAGTTTTAGCGGCAATAAGCACGAAACTGGTGCATACCCTTCTTGCAGGTAAAACGATCGCCAATGGGCAACCGGGGAATTGGGGGGATTCGGGGGCGAGCGTTATTTCTAAGCGGAGATGCAATTGATTCCTCTCCAGACGCTTGCAATCCGCACAACCTACCCCCGCCTGTGTTGCCACGCGGATTCTGCAATCCTCTGTCTAATGACTTATAGTACTCCAATGTAGTAAGACGTAGGACGTGTTTTACTTTGCATCGCTTCGAGGATGTGGTCCCCCTAAAAGAACAGAACCCTTTGCACACCTGCAGGGTTTTGATATACTTTGTCGAAAATAGTCTTTGGGGCTTTGAACTTTGACGAGCCTACCTTACTTGTTCTCTGTATTAATTTGAGTTTAAAGTATAGGCCGTTACATACCGGGTCTACCGACTCTGGAAGGCGGTTTGTTGAATGTTAATTGGCTCTAGCCAGTCCTCAAAATTCAGGCACATTACTCAACTCATCATCTCAAGCCCAGGTTTGCGCCAAACTTTTGAACAAGTAGTTAATGCAATATCAGATCATATTGTTCGGTGTAACTCAATTGGAATCTACCTACCGCAAACAGATGGCACCTTTCGTGGTTTTGTGGGCAAACCTGCCATTATTAATGGGATTACCCTGGATCAAATGGTGGTGAATCCGGATACGGATCTCCTTGCGCGGGAGATTATTGAAAACAATTCAATCATATATATTCCAGATACATCCGCAGACAACCGCCCAGATCCAGGACCGGTTGAGATGTTTTCAATTAAGTCCTTGCTGGGTTTGCCCATAAGCTTTGAAGGCGACTTATTTGGACTGCTTTTTTTGTTTAATTCAGGTTTTGTTCTCAAACTAAGTCAGACGGAGATACGTTCTATTGAAGCCTATGTTCAAATGGCTGCACTCGCCATTCGAAACTTGTATTTGACTAGCCAAAAACAATTATTACTAGACGCGACACGCGATTTTTCCATCTGTAAAACGACGCAAGCCGTAATTAACACCTGTTTTAACTATATGGAAAAGGCAGTATTTAACTCAAATATCGGTGTCCACATCAGCGACGGTCATGGCAGTTTTGTGCCCACGAAACTAAGCGAAAATAGTTCCTGGACCGAAAATGATTGGAAACATGTTCACAGCAAAGTGAAAGTTGACTTTGCCGAAGACCCCGTATTTCAAGAAGTTGTTCATACAAAACGACCCATTTTTATTCCCAATGTTGAAGAAGACCCGCGCCCCAACAAACAGGCCTGCAGACAGTTTGGAATCAAAGGTTTGTTTATTATGCCTTTGGTAGCTCTGGGAGAGGTATTAGGGACTGTCGCCATTGTGAATCTTGGAACGAATGAGTCTTATACTCAATCGGAACTTCTGCTTGCCGAATCGCTCGCAAATGCCACAGCATCTGCCCTTTCCAACTTGTCCCGCATGGAACGCTTAGAGCAAATTGTTCGACAACGCACAGAAGAAATTCGCGAAAAAAATGTAGAACTCCAACGGGTAGTACAACGCCTAGAACAACTTAGTCACGAAAAAAACTTAATTTTAAATACCGTTGCTGAGGGCATCTATGGGCTAGATACGAACGAAGTGATTACGTTTTGCAATTCATCTGCAGCAGAAATGGTAGGCCTTCAGGTTGAGGATATTGTGGGTAAGCCTGGGAGCGAAGTGTTTTGTCAAGAAACTGTATGGCTGAGAGACTTTTTTAAGCTATCACAGCTCCCATCCACGCAAAACAGCACTGTGACAAATGAAGCCCTGTTGCGAAAAAACGGAAGTAAATTTCTGGTGGATTTATCTAAGACGCCTATTGTGGAAAACGGTGTAGTTGTGGGCTCAGTGGTGACTCTTAAGGATATTACCGAAAAAAAAAGGTTGGAGATGCAAATTGAGTATCAAGCTTTTTATGATACCTTGACCGGTTTACCAAATCGATATTTATTTAATCAAGAATTAACTAACACTTTATTTCAGGCAGCAAAGCTTGACCAGCAGACCGCTGTCATGTTTGTGGATTTAGACCAATTTAAAATTATCAACGATACACTTGGCCATGATCAGGGAGACTTAGTCCTCAAACAAGTGGCCCACCGCCTTAGCAATTCCATACGAAGCTCCGATATTGTTTCCCGTCTCGGCGGGGATGAGTTTACAATTTTGCTTCATCCTGTTACAGGGGAACAAGAGGTTAAAGGGATCATCAAAAAAATTCGTGCTGAATTAGGTAACCCCTTTGTATTCGACGAAAATGAATTTTACGTGAAACCCAGCATAGGCGTCAGTTTGTGTCCGCAAGATGGTCAAGATGCGGAAACCCTTATAAAACATGCAGACATGGCAATGTACCGTACGAAACTGAACGGTAAAACCTTTGAGTTTTATCAGTCTTCCATGACCAACCCAATGGTCAGCCGAGTATCCTTAGAGCGAGAATATGAGAAAGCACTTGAAAACAACGAATTTACACTTTTTTATCAACCACAAATTAATATCCAATCAGGTCGGATTGTGGGATTTGAAGCACTCATTCGCTGGTTAAATCCTCAAAAAGGCCTACTACTCCCTGCTGATTTCATCCCTCAAATTGAAAAGACACAAATGATGATGCCCTTGGAAGAATGGGTCATTCGCACCGCATGTACACAGGCGAAACTGTGGAATGCCACCCATCCCCCGCTGCGCATTTCTGTAAATTTATCTGCAAGTCAGTTCGACAACATACATTTTGTGGACAGGGTTCATCAAATTCTCAAAGAAACTGACCTTATGCCTAACCTCCTGGAATTAGAGCTGACAGAAAGCATTATCTTACAAAATACAGATCACGTGACCAACACTTTGCAGCGCTTAAAAGATATTGGTGTTAGAATTTCAATTGATGATTTTGGAACAGGCTATTCCTCATTGGCCTATTTACGCCACTTTCCAATTCACACCCTTAAAATTGACAAGATGTTTCTTGAAAAGATTGATACTGACCCTAAGAATATTGCCATTGTTTCAGCCATCATAACGCTTGCGCGCAATCTTGGCTTGAAGTCCATCGCGGAAGGAGTGGAAACTCAGGAGCAAGTAACGATTCTTCAAGATCAGGGCTGTGATGAGGTACAAGGGTACTTTTACAGCAAACCATTGCCCGCCAAAGCAGCAGAAGAGTTGCTGCAAAGAATGAAAACAGACTAAAAGATATGGGGTGTAACATTGAGAACAGTACAAGCTGTGCTAACATATCTGTCTAGTGGTGGCGTCCAATACCTGTTTGGTATTCCAGCCGGTTCCGTCAATGCCTTTTTTGATGAGTTAAATGATTTTCCAGAGATTCAGTCGATTGTAGCAAAGCACGAAACTGCCGCCAGCTACATGGCCAGCGCCTATGCTAAAGAAACTGGCAGGATTGCCGTGTGCATTGGGGCAAGTGGTCCGGGGGCAACCAACTTTATTACGGGCGCAGCCAATGCGATGCGAGAACACCTTCCCGTACTCTTCATTACAGGGAATGTCCCAGTTCAAACCATTGGCCTCAATGCGTCACAGGAACTAGATGCAGAACCCCTGTTTCGCCCTGTGACAAAGTACAGTGTAACCGTCAAAGACCCAAATCGCGTGTTATCCGAAATATCCCATGCAGTGGAGGTAGCCCTTTCAGACATTCCCGGGCCTGTCCATGTCGCCGTGCCCATCGATGTACAATTAACTGATATTGGCGTTCCAGAATTACCGCCGTTCCCTACAAAAGTTCCCGTATTTCCTGACGTAGCCAGCGTCAAGCAGGCAGCCCAGCAACTTGCACACATCCAGCATGGCGTCCTCTTTGTCGGACAAGGGGCTAGGGGGGCCATCGATGAGGTCCTCGAGGCATCCAAACTATTAGGGTGGCCCATTGTAACCACGCCGCAGGCGAAGGGCTTCATCCCTACTTCTACACCTCTAGCCAGTGGGGTCTTCGGATTTGCCGGGCATGTGTTGGCGGGAAACGTTGTTTCCCAAACGGACGTACAGGCCATCTTGATTATAGGGTCGAGCCTAGGAGAAACTGCAACGAGCAACTATAACCGGTCGATTACCCAGAATCGATTCTCCGTCCAGATTGACATTGACCCCTCCGTTTTCGGCCGATTGTATGAAATTGACTTATCCATTTGTGGGGACGCTACTGTTACCCTCCAAATGATGATTCGTGAATGGCGAAAGTTGGGCGTTTCCGTCAAGTCTGAATCACTCATTGCATCCAATCCAGAACTCCTTAATTCAGAGGAATTTAGCACTCGCCCAGATGAATTTAACACCCGCAACATCTTGCAGCAATTGCAGACGTATTTACCCAATAACACTCGCTATACTGTGGACATTGGAGAATTTATGTCCTATGTTATTCATTACATGCAGGTTTTCAATCGCAAGTCTTTTGAAATCAATGTACACTTTGGCCCAATGGGTGTTGCGATTGGTTCTGCCCTTGGTTTAAAATTGGCAGATTCAAATTCCCCGGTTGTCTGCATTACAGGAGACGGGTGCTTTTTCATGCATGGGCTAGAAATTCTTACGGCTAAAGAACATCACCTGCCTATTCTTTTTGTCGTATTTAATAATGCGCGGCTTGGCATGGTGTACCATGGCCATATGTTACAATACGGTCGCTCCCATCAAAGCTTTGAACAAACAGCGGTAAACCTTGCCCAAATGGGTTTGGCCATGGGCATTCCAACACTTCGAGTTGAGAATATACAGGATTTGACGCTTATTTCCCTTCAAAATTTGCTGCAGGAAGAGGGCCCAGCCCTGTTGGAAATTGCACTGGTGGACAACAATATCCCGCCAATGGGCGACAGGGTAAAATTTCTGTCGTCATTTGGAAGTTAGGGGAAATGCCTCTACTAAGTGGGATGTTCAGAAATTTTGTCGTCCCTTGGATTTCTGCAAATCCCTTAGGTGGCCCCCCGCTGCTGATGAGCGTGCAATAGGGGGGGTCACCTTTGATCTATGGGGACTAGATAGAGGATAACAATTCTAAATTTCTATCGTTTTAATGAACCAGGTACAGCTTTGACAAGTTGGGTTTTTCCATTCAATTTTACGGGGGAAATTGGATTTTGAATGATTTTCATTGGGTCATCCTCCTTGTTAATTAGAAATTCATGTCACTTCATGGACATGGAATCTAATTACAATTCTCCACTTCTTACAATCCCCTGAAGGGCTTGATGGATCCGCTTTTTTTCAAATGGGCATGGGCGTTCTTTCACCCACATGCGATAAAGCGGGCAATGATCCCCCTGGCATGAGGGACGAAAGTAGCACCGTTGACATTCTTTATCTTCTTCAGCGTGTGGATTGACCCACTGGGCCATTTTATCATAATCCACTTCCATTGTTCCATCTGAAAATAATTGCCCGACCTGATTAATCTCTTCATCCAATGCACAAGTACATTTATGAAGCGCCCCATTGGCACCCACAACGAGGGAATAGGGCTTGGCTGCATAGCAAACAGAGCCCCCAGGACCTAAACTTTGTTTCACCACAGAGGCTAGATGTAATTTTTCTGATATGGCCGTGTTCGCGAAGTCCCATAATTTCATGTTTGCTAAGCGATCTTCACAAATTGGTAGCCTGTCATCCTGGGCCCCTCCCCAACGCCCAACTGGCTGAAACATCACCTGAAAACGCGAGTCCGCAGAAAACTCCAGGCCCAACTCCTGTATAAATTCAGGAATAAACTCGAGATTATGATGATCAAAATTTATTCGCAAATGAATCTCAAAATCCCCAGGGAGATTTTTAATTTGTTTCAAGTTTTCTAAAATGCGTTGAAATGTCCCTCCTCCCCCCATTAACTTTCTTCTCTCATCATGAACTCTTTCAGGGCCATCCAGGGTAATCATCCAGCGTTGAATACCCACTTGTAATAACTTTTGGAATAGTTCAGTATCCAGGAAATAACCATTTGTAGAAATATCCGCTGAATAATCCACCCCATATTTTCGCGATTGAAGTAAGAATTCCTGGGACAACTCTAAAATCACTTCCGGTGCTAATAAGGGTTCGCCTCCAAACCAGCTAACGGACATTTCCCTTAAAAAGCGAGCCTGTTCCCCCACAAAATGTTTGAGGCCTGAAATAGTTTCTAGGGTCATTTTCCCTCGTTCAAAATTTTGATAGCAATAGGTACAGCGGAAGTTGCATTGCTCTGTTGGCAGAAGCACCAAATGAAGGATATCCGTACGAAATCTTTGAGCTTCCAAAAAACGTACCCTTTGTATTTCATCCACTTCATTGGATACCAGAAAACCTAGTTTTTTAAGAGATTCTTCAAGAGTTGATTCTTTCTCTTCCTTTGTACGACTTAGTGCAGAGAGGACAAACGGCTTTTCCAAGGATGAAAAAACAGCCATTCCTTGTGTATATGTATTATAAACCAGCAATTCCCCCGTCTCTAAAGGTGTTAAAACATTGTATTTTGAAGGACCCCAGGCTCTCTCCATTTTCTCGCCTCTCTCTAAATAACGTCATCAGCCTTTACCGTCTGAAAATTCCTTACCCTTTTGTATATAAATGAGTTCTGCACTTAGCAGTATACAATACTGCCCCCCTTTTAAGACAGGACACAGCGAATTTACGGAGTATAAAAAATTTGAGCGATTTGGTGGTGGAGCGTATTTTGCGCGTGGACAGGTGTGGATGGGTAGATAGACGGATGAGTGTCCTGTGCCATGCCATACCTATTCTGTCTTACTTCTTTTCTTGGCTCTAACTTTTCGCGTGTACCAAACTGCAACGAGAATTGCTAGAACAATGATTCCCGGCACAAGGTATTGATGTAGCACCTGATGATACCGCGACCACTCGATGCCCAGATACTTTCCAAGAATAATGAAAACTGCGGACCACACCAATGCACTCACAGTCGTGTAGAGTGTGAACAGCCCAAACGACATTTTATTTATTCCCGCAAGGTATGGTACAAGAACGCGAATTCCCGCGATGAACTTCGAGAATAGTACCACTGTCGTCTGATATTTTTGAAACGTTACATTCGCTTTATCAAGCCGCTCATTCGTGATTCCAACATATTTTCCCCATCTGACAATCACTGGCCTTCCAAGCAGCCGGCCTATCCAATACGCAATACCCGACCCAATCGCGTTCCCCACAGTTGCCGCGATGAGCAGTGGAATGATACTAAAAGTCCCTTGTGTCCACTCAATCCCAGATAGTGTCAACGTCGTTTCAGCAGGAAACGGAATGCCAATCATTTCGAGCAAGAGGATAAGGAACACACCGAAATATCCATAGTGGTGAATCAAAACCTGAATATGCACCAAATTGCCTCCAAACGTTATCAATGCTACTGGATGTATCTCATCTATTATTATTCACTAAATTGGGATTGTATATGCTGTTTCATTGTTCAATTGTACAACAGTGTCCGCATATTCTGTGAATTGCTTATCTGAACATGGGCAAAGAGAAACAAAAGCAAGTTTTCCCGACTATGATGAAACGGCTTGGCGAAAAGGGTAAGAAATACCAGGAGATGGAGTGCGAGGTCAGAGAAATAGCAAAAAATTTGAAAACATAGGGTATGGACGACCTGTAAAACGCAAAATCGAAACGGGTGATTCAAGTGTTGTAAAACAATAGATAGTTTTCATTTCGCCTGAATTACTTATTTCGGTTTTGCATTCAAGTACTATCCATACCCCAACCTCCTTCGCAAATTCAGCCATTAAAATGTAACATCAATCGTTGTCGTTGGCTCTGCCGTCATACCTACATAAGGTGTAATTACTAAGACATCTCCAGTTACTACTCCTGGAACATTTGCACTAAACGTTCCGTTGTTCACTGGAACGTTTGTATCTAGGGTATTCCCTGTAGTTTGGTCGACGATGGTCACTGATGTGATATTTGGTGCGGTATTCCCACTCACGGTTGCAGTGACGGCAGGATTCGTAATCAGAGCCGTTGATGATTGAGTGGTTAGTTGATTTGATGGATTTTGTAGCCCGTGCCCGTAGTTTACGGCCGCATACGCGGGTATTGCTGTGCAAACTGAAAATAGTGCTACAGCTGTTGATGTAATTAGTAATTTTCTCATTTTCAACTCCTCCTTTTGACTCTATTATACTCCTTTGAGTCAAGTAATTTTAAGGTGCTAGCATCGTTTTTGTAGATTTTCTAATCAGTCAAACTAAAATAAAACCTCCTTTCTGTTTACAGTCAAGAATTTAATTCCAGCAAGACACTGCACAACATTCCCTGATATTATCTGAAAAATCATTAAAAATATTGTTAACTAATACCATCAAATTTCGTATCATATCCTTTCAGCTTGTATATCAGAATTGCCACCATCCAACTCGTTAACATAATACTAATAATGATATACCCCAGATGTGAAAAACTCATATTCTGGAGGTGACTCCAGAACGTCCCCTGGATGTCCATCTCTGTGGCTACAACTTGCATTGTTTCTACTGTACCTATGATAAAAGCGACAAAAACGGAAATACTAGTAATGGACAGATTGTAATATATTTTCCGAATTGGTTTCATAAACGCCCAATCGTAGGCATAGAGCATGAGAACACCATCAGAGGTATCAATAAGCGTCATTCCCGCAGCAAAAAGCAGCGGCAGGATAAGTATGTGAATCAGCGGCATCCCCTTGGCAGCTAGGCCAGCCGCTATTCCCAACATAGTAACTTCACTGAGCGTATCAAAACCTAATCCGAATAAAAAACCAACAAAAAGCATTTGCCAGCTATGTGTTATAAGATTAAAAAGTTTACCGAATATTCGACTCATCATACCCCTTTTTAGTAAAAGTTCCTCGATATCGTTATCATTTTTGATTTCCCCATTTTTTATTGCCTTGAATGCACCATAGATGCCAATCAATATAATTAAATTGACGAACGCTATAAGATATAAGAAGAAAGCTGATATTCCCGTGCTAAACGTATTCAATTTATCAAAAAAGTGCATATTACTGGTAAGAAATTTAGCGGTTATCGCAAGCCCCATGGCCATTAGAATAACCACTGTCGAATGCCCAATTGAAAAGAATAAGCCCACACCTGCTGGCCGACCCCCATCGTTAATCAACTTTCTGGTGGTATTGTCAATAGCCGCAATATGGTCTGCATCTGCGGCATGTCTTAGCCCAAAAACGAAGGCTAGCAATCCCCAGGGCACGAGGGCGGGGACTTGTTTAGAAATAAAGCCAAAAGTAATCCATACCACTATATTGAATAAAAGTAAAATAGCATATATCGATGTTATTTTAGCCCACTTGGGCTTAGTAAAGCTGTTAGGTATTTTAGACATTCAGTACATCTCCCTTAATTTTTTCTATTAATTATCGACTAGGCACATCGACCAACGACAAAGAAACGAGGCCAACAATCACCGCATGCTCTCCGGACGGAGGACAGGAGGGTTGGTTGTTCCCCAGACAGGTTCCCCTGCACAGGGCAAACTCTGTAGATTAGCTGTTATTTTATCAACAAATTTTTCATCCATGGTCCCCCCCAACAAAGTATTACATAGGAACGCCCCACTCCTTCTTACAAGGAATGGGGCGCTGCAGGACGACCTCAATACATAGGTTGTGACCCTCTCAGGCACACGACTGTATCGAGCCCCGTCCCCAACCCCCGTGGGAATCAACAAGGCACACAGTCTGGCAGGTCTTCGGACTTGGACGTCATCTGTGAAGGTAAGCCTTCCCCAAATCTGTTTTGAGTGGCTGGCGGTCTGTCAAACAATCGCCTGAATGCCTTCACATCGTTCCACACCGCGGCGGGGCCGTTCCGGATTGACACCGGATTCCCTTTTCATTCACATGCATCCGCATGTGAACACCAGACTTACAAAGTCATAATAAAGTGATCGTAACACTATATATAGTGTTTATCAAGCCAACTTGATATATTTTACCGCTACCATTGGATAAAGGAATTTAGTGCTGTTTAATAATTTACCCACTGGAGAGAGGACTTCCTTGACTGGAGGAACCCTGCGTGTTCACCGAAAGATACGAAAGTGGATTAACAATGCTGCCCCGAGGCTAAGGATTGTAAACGTGATGGATTTTCTCACCAATAAAATCATCCTGTCCTTTGTACTTTAAAGATAGGCTAATCCTGTTTTGATAGATTCGAAACCCGCTTTTCGGCCATAGGAATATAATGTTTGATAATCCTTTCGCCTACCCCCATACCCCTACGACAAACAGGGAAGTTACGATACCACACAACGCCCCCCAAGTACCTGCATCATATACCACCTTGAAGTCGATTTTGGAGGCATTGTTTACTTAGAGGAGAGGTTTTTGTCCCTACGTTATCGATCATCATGACGAGGAGTACTATGCTCAATAGGGTCAATATGCAGTCAATAGAACAAGGGTGAGAGGATGATATGCGATGGCATTTGAAGAAGGCGTGATTATAGCCCCGACGGGAGACGACGATAAGGTAGCATTGTGGCTGTACATAGCATCAGAACAATCCTGTGTATTGGAATACTATGATAACAAAGATGAAGGAATACTAGCCGCCAAACATTTTGTAGAATGCAGCAATATGGCCTATGAGGCTGGATTTGAAGTGATATCCGGATTTTTTATCCATCCAGACGGCCATAGAAGTGTACCTATTGTGGACGCCCTCGACCTACGCATATCACCCCAGCGGTTTCGAAGGCTACTCAATCGGCGCACAGCTAGTCAAGTTGGTCCCCGCGGCTGAGGTTACGAAGAGGAACAATCAATTGTCAGGGATTACAGGCGTATTCGTCGGTTGCAACGAGAACAAGATCGTCAACGCCGCGCCAATAACCCCGAATGCTACGATGAACGAGGTTGCACCATAAAAGGCAAACACCCGACGAAAAAAAGCCGCCATCAACGAGAAACCAAAACGGTACTGGCGGGAGTGTGGGGGCAACCCCTGGTGCTGGTTGTGAAGCGAGTGAGCGAGTCCAATCATTTGCCACCGTTAACGGCCAGACTCCAGCTTAGAATACCGTGGTTCCAAAAGCGGAGAGCGAACAATCAGTGGAAAACGAGTCTGAGTAAGTTTTAGGTAAGATTTCTGTAACGGAGATTCAGGTTCAACACGAAGCCATCCAAGATAGCACACTAGAAAAATTCTGCGTTCTTTATTAGACACATCTATTATGAAAGAAAGCATCTTTTATCCTGAAATATTCATAGCAATGTTAAGTGAACGCTATAATTGGGTTATGTATGAGGATATCAAGTATGCAGTCATAGGTTTAAAATGGCTGGGCTACAGAACTTTTCATACTGAGAGGCGGCTGTGCGATTTGACTCTCACTTCGGAAATTAAAATATGGATAAATATAGTCACTAATTAGCCTCACTCATCCCTTGTGGTCGATTTACGCGTTCAATCATCTGAAAATACGCAATGTAAAGAACATGTTAATACTTGCACCGAAATCGACGTGAGGTCATAATTGCAGGCAACTTGATCATGCCGATCGATTACAATGAATTATACAAACAGATAATATATGAGTCAAAACCTCTTAAAAGCTTACTAAAAGTGTGCTGAGGGGAGGAATTATTTTGCCCGAGAGGTCAAAATTGCACATCCCCGTTCCAGCAAACAGCAAAGAATTTTTCTCAACCCAAATGTGGTTGGTGATTTTCTCCTTGCACGAACTCCTCATCCTCGTTTCGCCCTGGATTCCTTTCCCCATCCCATCCCTTTCTGTGCTGCGTGGGAACGAGTTTTTCTATCAGCATGCCTATCTCTGGTTTCAGTGGGACAGTCTTTGGTTCATGGAAATCGCCCGTCATGGTTACATTGGTGTGAAGGGGGTCCCCCCACTCTCTACAACGGCATTTTTACCTTTAATTCCCTTTATTATTTATATTTTAACACCTTGGGGAGTATGGCTACTCACACAGGCTATTTTTGCGGTTGATCTTTGGCTGTTAAAACATTTGTTACAGAACTGGCAGTGGAGCGTAGCGGATGGTCACTGGGCTTTACTGTTCTTTGCGTTGAATCCTGCTGCCGTCTATTATTCGACATTGTATGCCGAACCGTGGACGGTCTTCTTTTCTCTCTTGGCCATCACAGTGGCTCTTCAGCGGCGTTGGCTGTCTGCGTCTTTTCTGGGGGCGTGCAGTGCTCTGACACAAGGCATGGGTGGACTGACTGGAACTTTCCCCTTGGCAGCGTTTGTAGTTGCTGCAACTCGTGGGGACTGGCGGCAGTGGCGAGGAGCTTTTCTGTGGGGAATAGGTTCCGGTCTTGGTTTGCTATTTTATATCGGCTATCTCGGGGTTAACTTTCATCATCCACTGTTGTTTTCTTCCATTCAATCGAGCCCCTTCTGGTCGGCTCACTGGGAATGGCCTTGGGCTCAATGGTGGGCAGGTGCCAAATACATAATTTTTCATTTGATATCCTCCCCACGGATAAACCTGGGGGATTCCAACTATCGCTAGTTGGCTTTCCTGCTTCGTTGAAGCTTGCCTAGACGCGAGGATTGCTTGCGCCCTGGTCTTACGGCCTCTCCACAGGCTAACACCGCTAATCCAGCGGCTAAGATG
>QXHL01000160.1 GCA_003584005.1 Alicyclobacillaceae bacterium I2511
AAGACGTTTGGCTCTGTTCGCTATGTCTATAATTGGGGTCTGCGTCTCAAAACAGATGCATACTACCAGAATGGTCAACGTCTGTACTACAAGGATTTGTCTGCTCAATTGACGGTATTGAAACGGCAACCAGAAACGGTATGGCTCAATGAAGTATCCAGCGTCACACTTCAACAAGAATTGCGTCATTTGGATCGTGCCTTCATCAACTTTTTCGAAGGCCGTAGAGGATATCCACAGTTTCATAAGAAACACTGGAAACAGTCTGCCACATATGTTGCTTCTGCGTTCAAGTGGAGTGGAGAAGATTTAATCCTCGCCAAGATGTCAGAACCGCTCAATATTCGATGGTCACGGCATTTTGTTGGCGTACCGTCCACGGTTACAGTTTCAAAAGACGCGGCAGATCGATATTTTGTTTCCATTCTTGTTGAAGAAGAGATTGAATCGAAAAAACCTGTTGAAAGCCGTGTGGGCTTAGACCTTGGTTTGACGGATGCTGTAATTCTTTCAACAGGCCAAAAATTCGATAATCCACATTTCTTCCGCAAGGACGAAAAACGGCTGTCTATAGCACAACGAAGACTGGCCAAGAAACAAAAGGGCTCCAAAAACCGACAGAAGGCGCGTCTCAAAGTTGCACGTATTCACGCCAAGGTTGTGGATCGTCGTTTAGATTTCCTGCACAAACTCAGCACGCGGTTGATCAACGAAAACCAAGTGGTCGCCGTGGAGAGTTTACAGGTAAAGAACATGATCCGTAATCACCACCTATCAAAAGCAATCGCAGACGTTGGGTGGGGAGAGTTCATCCGGCAACTCGAATATAAAGCACAGTGGTATGGGAAAACGCTCGTCAAAATCGACAAGTTCTATCCATCCAGCAAAAGGTGTTTTGATTGCGGTCACATCATGCCAAAAATGCCACTAAACGTCCGTGAGTGGACGTGTCCCGAATGTGGGGAAACGCATGATCGTGACGTCAACGCCGCACAGAA
>QXHL01000161.1 GCA_003584005.1 Alicyclobacillaceae bacterium I2511
GCAGAAAACCCGTCGGTGTGGCGCGGACAGTGTGAATGTTCCCCTTTATCTTCGTTTGGGGCTCTGCGGAATCCAGACGGGTGTCCCCGCGGAGCAAGCGGGCGTCTCGAGCGGAAATCATGACTTCTGCGGCAGGCCAGGCTTGGTGCAAGATATCCACAGACCCTGTATGATCCCCATGGGCGTGTGTGAGCACAATTCGCTGAATCGGCAACCCCAAAGACTCGGCGGCTCTTTGAAGTGGCCTCGCGCTCGTTGACATCCCCGTGTCTACCAGGGTGAGACCATCGCTTTCCTGTACAAGGTAGCAATTCACCGGAAATACATCAGGAAAAAACGTCACTTGCACACAATGACCGAATGGCGTCAGTCGCATGAGGAACCCCCTGCTTTCGAGTTTTTTAAACTAATATACGTAAACTTTAAGCTAATATACATAAAAGTTAAACTAATATACTTAGCTTATCTACCAGAATAGTTGAAGATGGCCCACCTTGCAAGGATTAGGGCAGTTCTTGACAATACGAAATGTAAAAACCCTCTATCCATAGGGGTCACATTTTCCAACCCTGTGTCGTCAATTCCTACGAATCGATGATTTTATCATCTTACACCCACAAGGACACACAAGACGGGGGTCCTCATGAAGGAAAGCCATTTCCATGAGCATGAAATTTACCGCAATGTCAGCTACCTCACCGGGGTTTTAAACAGAAACTAAAAAATTGATTTTTATTTACTAAAACGTATTTTTATGATACGATATAGATATGTTGTTAAGTCTAGAAGAAGCCGCGAAACTATTGGGTGTATCAAAAAGTACGATGCGCCGTTGGGAAGAAGAAGGGCGCATTAAACCAGAACGAACACCGGGGGGTCATCGCCGATATCGTTCG
>QXHL01000162.1 GCA_003584005.1 Alicyclobacillaceae bacterium I2511
TGCGCCAAGACTCTCTATGTTTCTCCAACTCCGCTTTCTTCACGAAAATTCGCCTCCCGGAATCATCCTGGGAGTATCTTCTCACGAATCAAATGTGATTGTTATGTGGGTTCTGTTTGACGCTCACGTTGTCTCCCTCACTCCATCGCTCAAGGCAACGCTTGATGTCCTGCCGGGTGGTATCTGGGTTCAGTCCAAAGAAGGTAAGCGGAAAAAGGTTCTGTTGCAAATTATATTGAGGAGAATAGTAACGGAAATTTTATCCACATGCATTCCGTGAGCATCTCGAGCATGTAGGTGGAAAGGAATCATCCCATAATTATCAAATAATTTCTCCAGCACCGGCCAACCCTGAAGCTGTTTTACCAATGATACATCAATCAGCTTTTCCCCCAGCATAGCAACAGCATTCTTCAAAAGTACGCTTCCTTTGATACTCAACGGATCACCCACGACGATGTAGCTCAATCCCTCGTCAAACATAGTCGCAGGTCCATTCTCCGCCCTGACAGTGGAGACCAACCAGCGCTCAGTGATGGCTCCGCAAATCACACCGTTTGGATACAAATCCTTAGGATGCAGACGCACCCGTCTCCCTGGCAAGGTGCATTAGCTCGGAGGACCCGAGTGGGCTTCAGGCGAAAGATGCCGCCCGTCCTGTTCATCTCTAACTCCAGCAAATTTTTCATTTCAGCTATACTCACTGTGCTTACCCTCCCACTAAGAATTAATGTTTTCTCCTATTTACTCTCTCGCTCTCACGATTACGTACCTTGACAGTTTGCGAGTAGTTGCCAGAATGCTAGATGTGCCAATTTTCTAACGGGTAGTCCGTTGCAGGAACAGAGATTGGCGCTGTTTTACCAATACATGGAACACAAAT
>QXHL01000163.1 GCA_003584005.1 Alicyclobacillaceae bacterium I2511
AACCGTTACAGAAAACTTACCTAAACTTACCTAGGCTCATTTTCTACTTATTGTTCGCTCTCCGCTTTCGGCATCACGGCATCCTAGGCTGGAGTCTGGCCGTTAACGGTGGCAAATGACTGTACAAGCTCATCCGCTTCACAACCGGCACCAAGGGTTGACCCTGTGATTTGTGCGTTTCTACGATCCAGAATCTTCTTGATGTGAAATTTCGTCATCCAAGGCTTGAATTCCGGATCGTAGGCACGTTTCAAAATCACCTTCGCTGCATTGCCATCTGCCGTATCGACCGTGCCACAATGAAGGCACCTGAAACAGTCTCCCGTGCGATTCTCTTTCGCCGTGAATCCACAGTTTGAACATTCCTGACTCGTATACGCAGACGCAACCGCTTGTAGGCGAGAACCTCTCGCCGTTATCTTAAAAGATGCACGTTCTTGGAGAACACCGCGCATCCACAACGATACGATGCGCGACACCTTCTTGCTTTTTGTGCGTCCTCTCATATGAGAGATGTCCTCTATAATCACTTGACGAGGCGATTGATCCAGTACCTCGTTGAAAGCATGGTTGATCTCATTGGCAAAGGCAGAACGAGATCGCTTGCGAAAAGCAGTCTGCTTTTTCTTGCCAAGATTGTGTTTAGCAACTTTGGCTTGCCATGCAGCTTTTTCTTTCTTGTCTTCAAAATGCTCGTTCAGCGCTGCATAGCGAATCTGATTGCGCTTTTTGCCTTTGTCCAATACACGCGCATCCACATGGGCAAGGATACGCCCAAAGTCAGTGCCATAACGTCGATTGTGTTGATCGGTGTAGACTTCCGTGGTGCCCGCATCCAACGCGATATCGTTCATGCGATAC
>QXHL01000164.1 GCA_003584005.1 Alicyclobacillaceae bacterium I2511
AGGCGAATGTTTTGTTCTTTTTAAATCGGTAGCAGATTGATTGCTACGATATACTATTCTTATGGAATACAAATCCAATCACAATTGTGGGAGGTGCTCCGCTTGATGTCATCAAGCAATACATCGAAAGCCAAAAAAACGTCTAACAAGCGGGAGCGCACTCCTTCTTTTATCTGTGAAATCCCTCTTCGCGTCATTCGTCGCCAAGAGCAAATCTTAGAAGCACGGTTTGAAGCAGGACGCCAACTCTACAATGCCCTTCTTGGAGAGGCTAAAAAAAGACTGGCGCTTGTCAGACAATCTATCGGGTACACGAAGGCCAAGAAAAGCACGAACAAGAAAGAACGGCAGGCTCACTTTGCGGTAGCAAGACAAGCGCACGGATTTTCTGCCTACTCCCTTGAAGCGTTTGCGGATGAAATGCGGCGTACCACATGGCTCGGAGAACACCTGGACTCCCATGTGGAGCAAAAACTGGCGAAACGCGCGTTTGAGGCAGTGCAAAAGGTCGCAGTTGGCGAGGCGAAAACGGTACGGTTCAAAGGCAAACGGGGTCTTCATAGTCTCGAAGGGAAGAAAAGTACCGCTTGTATTCGCTGGAAGAAAGATCGTGTTTTGTGGAAAGGGCTTGAACTGCTAATGGTCAATGGGACGGATAACGATCCCGTGATTCAGCATGGGCTTTCGTCCCGCGTTAAATATGTGCGCTTAGTTCGACGGGATGTGCGCGGGAGAACTCACTACTATGCGCAACTGGTCTGCGAAGGCGTTCCGTATGTCAAAGTAAACGAAAAGGGCGAGCGCATTCATCCCATTGGCAATGAAACGATTGGCCTGGATATCGGGCCGTCCACCAT
>QXHL01000165.1 GCA_003584005.1 Alicyclobacillaceae bacterium I2511
GCACTTCAGTGCTGGGGAACTAAGGCGCTCGCCGTTAGGCGAATGTTTTGTTCTTTTTAAATCGGTAGCAGATTGATTGCTACGATATACTATTCTTATGGAATACAAATCTAATCACAATTGTGGGAGGTGCTCCGCTTGCTGTCATCAAGCAATACATCGAAAGCCAAAAAAACGTCTAACAAGCGGGAGCGCACTCCTTCTTTTATTTGTGAAATCCCTCTTCGCGTCACTCGTCGCCAAGAGCAAATCTTAGAAGCACGGTTTGAAGCAGGACGCCAACTCTACAATGCCCTTCTTGGCGAGGCTAAAAAAAGGCTGGCACTTGTCAGGCAATCTATCGGGTACACGATGGCCAAGATAAGCGCGAACAAGAAAGAACGGCAGGCTCACTTTGCGGCAGCAAGACAAGCGCACGGATTTTCTGCCTACTCCCTTGAAGCGTTTGCGGATGAAATGCGGCGCACCACTTGGCCCGGAGAACACCTGGACTCTCATGTAGCGCAAAAACTGGCGAAACGAGCGTTTGAGGCGGTACAAAAGGTTGCGTTCGGCCAAGCTAGAAAAGTACGGTTCAAAGGCAAACGGGGTCTTCATAGTCTAGAAGGGAAGAAAAGTACCGCTTGTATTCGCTGGAAGAAAGATCGTGTTTTGTGGAAAGGGCTTGAACTGCTAATGGTCAATGGGACGGATGATGATCCCGTGATTCAGCACGGTCTTTCTTCTCTCATCAAGTATGTTCGCCTGATGAAACGAGAAATCCGTAGCCATTCTCGGTACTACGCCCAGCTGGTGTGTGAGGGAACGCCCTATCACAAACCGGAACATACTATTGGCAACGAAACGATTGGCCT
>QXHL01000166.1 GCA_003584005.1 Alicyclobacillaceae bacterium I2511
AATGAAAGAGGCGACAAACAATGATGAGGACAATGCGGCGGCTGATTCAACAACCGAATAAACAAAAAGCCGTGCGCCTTCATGCCCTCATTGATGCCTATGCCAAGCAAAAAGACGTGTACCTAGTGGAACTTTCTAAAACGAAAAATTGGCACGTATGGCAAGCCACTCGCAAGAAAAAACGTGCGTTTGCGAGGCAATACAGTCACCACACGCTGCCCGTTCACATTGAAGATCAGTGTATGTTTGATGCCGTTACCACCATGATCACATGGGTAGAGAGCGCCAAAGCACGTGACCATTGGAAAGCGTTGGTATTCAAACATACCAGCGCGAAAGAAGAACAAAAGGCGTATTTTCAAGCGTTGAAAAAGTATAACAAATTGGCAAAAGTTTTATCGGGTGACATGTATGATCCGTGGTTGTTTCACTTGTTGCGAAACTCGCTACGACATGCGCCACGAGTGCATCAACACCGTAGTGCCGTGTTGGATGACACCAGTTATCGCGTATTTGTCGAAAAGGGCAAGCAATATATCAGCATCGCCAGCCTTATCAAAGGCAAGCGCGTGATTCTACCGCTCCTCGGCCATGTGAGTATCCATGGGAATATTCGATTGGTGTATGCTGATGATCATTTTGAGATTCACACCATGGCGAAAGTAAAGGTAAAGAAAACAGCGTATCGCATGAACGATATCGCGTTGGATGCGGGCACCACGGAAGTCTACACCGATCAACACAATCGACGTTATGGCACTGACTTTGGGCGTATCCTTGCCCATGTGGATGCGCGTGTATTGGACAAA
>QXHL01000167.1 GCA_003584005.1 Alicyclobacillaceae bacterium I2511
AGAACGGTTTTGCCGAATAAGGACTCTGTAAGTTCTACCGCCATCTTACCCGTGCGATTTTGAATGTCCAGAATCGGGTTAACCTCCACCACATCCACAGAACACAACTGGCCTGATGCTGCTAGCATTTCCATCGCCAAGTGTCCTTCTCGGTAAGTCACCCCACCGTTGACAGGGGTCCCCACCCCAGGCACAAACATGGGGTCCAGTGCATCCAGGTCTAAGCTCAGGTGAATGCCTCCGTTTCCAGATCCCGCAATGCGAATGGCCTCCTCCATCACCGTCGCCATTCCCAGTCTGTCTATTTCCGCCATTGTAAACACCTTGATTCCGGACTTGCGGATAATCTCTGCCTCCAAAGCATCTACAGACCGCGCCCCTACCAAAACCACCCGCTGTGGTTGCACCTTCGGGGCGAACCCCGCCATGGAAACCAGTTCCGGATGGCCATACCCCAAGCAGACAGCCAGGGGCATGCCGTGGATATTCCCGGAGGGAGTGCTTTCTTCCGTATTCATGTCCCCGTGTGCATCAAACCAAATCAGCCCAAACTCCGGTTTCACCGCGGCCACTGCCGCGACACTGCCGATGGAAATACTGTGGTCTCCGCCTAAAATAATTGGAATATGCCCATCTGTCATCGCATCGCGCACCGTTTCAAATAAATCCTGGGAAACCCGCTTGACCTCGTCGAAGTACTTCAATTTATGATTCGTAACTGGATGCATTTCTGGTGTCGGTACCTGAATGTTCCCCAAGTCTTCCACGCTGTATCCTAACGACTCCAACTTTTCTTTCAA
>QXHL01000168.1 GCA_003584005.1 Alicyclobacillaceae bacterium I2511
TTCCTGCACTTTTCCGATACTCCGCTTGAGTCGTTGCTTCTCTGTCTTCCTGCCCACCATGAAGTTTCCCTTACGGTTTCGTGTGCAATAGTGTGTGAAGCCGAGAAAGTATAGTGTATCCGGCTTCCCTTTTCCTCTAGCTACCGCGTATTTACTCGCAAACCGGCCGAATTCAATGAGTCTGGTCTTGCTTGGTTCCAACTCAAGTTTGAATTTGTTGAGCCGTTTCCGGAGTACCTCCTGAAATCGTAACGCATCGCTCCGGTACTGGAAACACACGATGAAATCATCAATGTATCGGATTAGGTAGGCTTCGCCTCGGAGTCGAGGTTTTATTGCCTTTTCGAACCAGAGGTCTAACACGTAGTGAAGGTACAAGTTGCTCAGCAGGACACTAATCGACCTGCCCTATGCGAAGTGGAAGACTATGCAAAGTAAATGGTCGCCAACGCCGGTTTCAAGGATTTGAGCTAAGTTTACTTTGTATAGTTACTTTCTTCGCATAGGGTGGACCCGTTAGTCCGATTCTTGCGAATATCTACCTGTACTACGTGCTCGACCTCTGGTTCGAGAACCGCTGCAGGAAGTGGTTTCAAGGTGAGGCGTACCTAGTTCGTTTTGCGGATGACTGTGCGCCACGAAAGGTTCAGGTCGGCTGAGAAGGTGACTTGAGCTATGCTTTGCCGAAGATGAGGGAGGGCCCCTCGAAACCGCCATACAGGTGGAGGTTTCAAACCACCGTAAGCTGCTATGGACAAAAGCCATGGTGGTG
>QXHL01000169.1 GCA_003584005.1 Alicyclobacillaceae bacterium I2511
GTACGTAGGGCACGTACGACTTTTGTACGTGCCCTCAAAAATCCCTTGTGCCACAAGGGTTTAGGTACGTAGGGTACGTAGGGCACGTTGTTTCCCCAAAAAACTTTTTGCTACCTCTTCTCATCCTAAGTTTTAGGGCACACCTGCCCTGGGCCCTGCAGGGGACTAATGGCTGCCGTACCCCAGTCCCCCGTCCAGCCGGCTGCCTGAATGAGGGTACGTAGGGCACGTACGACTTTTGTACGTGCCCTCAAAAATCCCTTGTGCCACAAGGGTTTAGGTACGTAGGGTACGTAGGGCACGTTGTTTCCCCAAAAAACTTTTTGCTACCTCTTCTCATCCTAAGTTTTAGGGCACACCTGCCCTGGGCCCTGCAGGGGACTAATGGCTGCCGTACCCCAGTCCCCCGTCCAGCCGGCTGCCTGAATGAGGGTACGTAGGGCACGTACGACTTTTGTACGTGCCCTCAAAAATCCCTTGTGCCACAAGGGTTTAGGTACGTAGGGTACGTAGGGCACGTTGTTTCCCCAAAAAACTTTTTGCTACCTCTTCTCATCCTAAGTTTTAGGGCACACCTGCCCTGGGCCCTGCAGGGGACTAATGGCTGCCGTACCCCAGTCCCCCGTCCAGCCGGCTGCCTGAATGAGGGTACGTAGGGCACGTACGACTTTTGTACGTGCCCTCAAAAATCCCTTGTGCCACAAGGGTTTAGGTACGTAGGGTACGTAGGGCACGTTGTTTCCCCAAAAAACTTTTTGCTACCTC
>QXHL01000016.1 GCA_003584005.1 Alicyclobacillaceae bacterium I2511
CCACCCCGCCTGTCCCACTGCCCAGGCTGCAGCCCCGGTGGTTCGCCACCTGCCTGCCCGCATCCCGTCACCCCGCCCGGCTTGGACGGTCCCGCGAGGAGGCCTCGCTTTAGCGCAGCCGAGGAGTGGACCCGTCCAAGCCCTTAGCGTAGCCGAGGAGTGGATCTATTCAAGCCTTCAACCTAATTTCAAGTATAAGGGATTAAAATTGACTGAGGATGTGAATAGAGATTTATACAAGGAACGATCGTTGATTTATTTTGCACTAATGTGTTGAATTTTTAACGATTGAATGCATAGAACAAAATTGTTTTTGTGATTGCTAATAATATAGTAGCAAGTCATGAGGGATTCATGCTACCTTATGGCTCAGAGGCTGTTATGAGGTTTCGTTGTTTGAAGAACTAATGAAAGTAAAATATTTGGGGGGTCTTGTGGGTTAGGGTCAGGGTTAGAGTGAATGTTTTATGGAGATAAAGGAATTTAGGACTCTCTATGTGGATTGTTAGATACTGTTATTTATAAACAGGACTTAGACGGGGGCTTTATCAGACCTCCCAGAAATGGACGGTTGGTATGGACAAAGCGATGGATAAACCAAGTCTAACGGAGATTCCTCTTTCATTGTGGGGCCTATTTTTTCGTGGCACAAGACGTTATGTGAAATTTCTCGTGGTAGGTGGCATCAACGTCGTACTTGACGTAGGGATATTCAACTTGTTTTTATGGCTGTTGCCGACGCGAACCGCGTGGGCTTTGACCATCTATAATACAATAGCCGTGGTGATTGCTATTCTCAATGGCTATGTGTGGAACCGCCGTTGGACCTTTCGGGATTTGTCTACGGGGTCCTCGAGAGAACGGTGGTTGTATCTTATTCAGGCAGGTCTAAATTTAGCGCTCAACGATTTGATTGTGGTGTGGGTTTCAACGTATCTCCGTTTCGCTAAGTCGGTACCTTATTTCATCAGTAGCAATGCAGGGAAGGGTGCCGCCATGCTCTTGTCTTCTCTCATGAGCTTTGTGATTATTCGGCTGGTTGTTTATAGAAATGTGAAATCTCCCCCACCACATGAGTCATGAGTCATGTAGACTGATATCTTGTAGTAAGTGTTCGAAATTTCATGGCCTAACGGCCCCACCAAAGACGAAAATAAGTAACCTCCATTTATACGTCAGACCTTCTATGCCATAAACAAATGGATTAGAGTCCGGAACTAATTGGCTGCAGATTTCGACAAAACTTTCATGGTAATATGCATTAGCGGGATTTCACTTTTGCCTGGGTTACCGTGGGAGGGGGTACAGGAAGTCGCGGAAATAAGTACTACAATCGCACCTTTTCTGCCTTTTCGACCCGCTTTCAGGTCCCATAAGGCCTACTTTGAGACTGTCGATACACTAACCTTTGTATAATATTAACATTTTATTTAGGAATTTTTCCTGCGAATTATACCCATATATGGGATTTTCTTAGGAACTGAATCGACAGTCACGGTTTGGACGGTATTATGGTACGTATTCCACCTTTTAGCAGTAATAAGCTTCAGACTGATGTTTAACCTTGCGGGTCGGGCAACTGACGATGGGAAACCAGTTGGTAGGACCGAATACGAGTCCTCCTAAATGAAATCAGTTTTCAGATTTTGGGATTCTCAATTCTCTATCGAAAAAAAGAAAAAAACAGTGGCATGGGGGCTCTTGTTACCGATTTTCACTTTTTTATTCAAATTCTATTGGAAAGGGCCCTGGTGTGCCCTTATTTCCGTGAAAACTAATTCAGCAAGGCCCAAAGGGAACTTACAATCCCATAATATTCCTTAAACTCGCTTTCGCGCAATTACTTCGAACGAACAACTCACACACCAACTATAGAACCTAACAAGGAAATTAATACAATTAATATTTTGATGAACTGGTTACTTTCAGTTAGATGCATTGGTATCCGTTTCGGTCATGCAATGCCAGGAAAGCTTTGGTGGTGGCAACCAGGCTATCTAGTTTCGATGGAAATGACCTCGTAGTCCCGCTGCAAAATGATACAATTGAGAGGGGGTAGCAAACCAGCCTATTTCGGGAGCACCTGTCGCAGAACAACAACCATGCGGTATCCAATAGATTTACAGATAGCATAGAGCGCTATAGGGAAGAGGGTTTCACTTGACTAGCCTTGTTGAAGTGACGCGGGGAAACGTGGTTGAAAGTGTCCACCATGGCAGCGTTGCGGTGGTTTCAACTACGGGGCAACAGATAGCACATGTAGGGAACACTGACTTAGTGACGTTTGCGCGTAGTTCTGCAAAACCGGTGCAAGCCATTCCCGTGGTCGAGTCGGGGGCATTGACGGCCTTTGCTCTTGAGGAGGCAGATCTGGCTCTGTTTTGCGCCTCTCACAGCAGTGAGCTACAGCACACAGACCGTGTGACAAGAATTCTTGAGATGATTGGTTTAGATGAGTCCTATCTACAGTGCGGAGGGCACATTCCACACAGTATGGAAACTTATGACCGTTTGGTGGTGGCGGGTTCTCATCCAACTTCCCTATACAGTAACTGTTCGGGCAAGCACACAGGTATGTTGACCTATTGCAAGCACACTGCTGCGGACGTGCACACCTACCACAATCCAGAACACCCGTTGCAACGTCGCATTCTGTCCATTCTTGCCGAACTCTCGGAAATACAGGAAGAGGACATTCAGCTAGCCACAGATGGCTGCGGAGTCCCTACCTTCGCCTTGCCTTTGCATAACTGGGCACTGGTGATTGCAAAATTTACAAATTCCGGTGTGGGTACCCACACACTGGCGATGAATCAAATTTCTGCGGCCATGCGACATTATCCAGAACTTGTGGCGGGAACAGGGCGATTTGACACCCAGTTAATGCGAATTACGGATGGGCGCGTGCTTATTAAAAGTGGTGCCGAGGGTTTCGCATTAGTGGCAGATACGGAACAACGGCTGGGCCTGGCCATTAAGGTTAGGGATGGGGCTGGCCGGGCCGTCCCCCCTGTGGTCATGGAGACACTTCGCCAGTTACATCTGTTACAGGACGAGGAATTGGCAGAACTCAAAAATTTTTGGCAACCGCCGGTATTCAATACCCGTGAAGAACATGTGGGAGATATTTTTCCTAGGTTTAAGTTAATTAGGGACTCAGTTTTAAGTTAATTAGGGACATCAGTTTGCAGAGAAACACCACAGTGGCAGATATTTCTCGCTATTCATCACCATTGTCGCAAGGAATTTAACCTCTGAAGGCGAATCTACCGTAGAGACACTTGGAATGATAAACAAGCTGGCTGAATCACGCCTAGCTACTTGGGTTAGATACAGGTCTAACCTAGCTTGGGACAAAGTATTCGTTCTGCAGAAAGCGCTGGCAAGACAGGAGAAATTCGAGTCGGTGGTGTCGTTGCTGCAGGAGAATATTGACGTAGAAAGTCCTCGTGAGGAGGCGGGTCGCGTGATCTGGTGGGTGTGGTTTTTCATTGCCCTGTTGATTGGAACTTTGGAGGTGATGTCGGTCACCTTTGTTTTGTTGTGGATTGCGATAGGGGCCTTGTTGACAGCTGTGTTTGCCGTATTTTTCCGAGACATCTGGTTGCAGTTGGTGATGTTTACCTTCTTCAGTGCAGGGCTGTTAGTGGTCACCCGTCCACTGGCCCGCCGCTGGCGGGGTCAGAAAACTTTTCCTGACCGTCACGATGCTCTACTGGGGCAGACGGGAGTGGTGGTGAGGTCTGGACAGGCAAGTGACCTGGGCACCGTGCGCATTCATGGAGAACTCTGGAGCGCCGTTGCAAATGAACCCTTGCACAGTGGGCAGACTGTACGCGTGGTGTCTGCTACGGCAACGGTTCTCACAGTGGCATCGGTGGAGGAACCGGGACCACAGGCCCCACCACCTGAATGGAGCTAAGAACGTTAACAGATAGGCACCGAATTTTAACATGAGCGCGGGTGGAGTTACCTCGCAAGGGAGTGTGATGTGCAATGACAGCTACCCTCGTCGTTGTAGTTTTAGTGGTGCTGGTGGTTTTCACTATTCTCCGTGGAATTCGCATTATTCCACAACAACGGGTGGCCATTGTGGAACGCATGGGTAAGTACCAGGCCACGTTAAGTGCCGGGGTAAACTTGATTATTCCCTTTGTCGATCGCGTTGCACGCTTATTAGACCTGCGGACACAGCAGGTGGTAGTGCCGCCCCAGATGGTCATTACTAGAGATAATGTGCAAATCCAGATTGACACCGTATTTTTTTACACCATCGCGGAACCGAAAATGGCCACTTACAACATTGCTAACGTGGTACAGGGGATTCAAAACATCACCGCTGCAAACATCCGGCAAGTGGCGGGCCACATGGAACTTGACGAGACTTTGGCAGGACGCGACAAAATTAGTCTGGCTTTGCGTACAGCCTTGGACGAGGTAACAGAGTCTTGGGGTGTTCGAATTGACCGAGTGGAAATCGTCGATATCAAACCTCCAAAAGAAATTCAGGATGCCATGGAAAAGCAGATGAAAGCGGAACGTGAAAAACGAGCCAACATTTTGCAAGCTGAGGGCATGCGCCAGTCTGCTATTCTAAAGGCTGAGGGTGAAAAACAAAGTGCCATTTTGCAAGCCGAGGGGCTGAAAGAGGCAAAAATTCGTGAAGCTGAGGGCATGCGTCAAGCCCAGCAATTGGAGGCGGATGGGCGAGCACAAGCCATTCGGTTGGTGGCAGAGGCAGAACGGACACGGATTGAGTTGTTGCGTGCAGCAAAGTTAGATGTCAACGTACTTACTTATCAATCTTTTGAGGCGCTTCAGGGAATTGCCAATGGCCAAGCAACGACTCTGTTTGTGCCGACGGAAGCTGTTGGCGTCCTCTCCGCGTTGGGGGCCTTAAAAGATATAGCAAAGATGCCGTCTTCCGGCGCGAGTGAATTGGGTAGCACATTGGCATAAGGGGCTTGAGTTGCGCAGTGCAGATTTATTTGTTGATTTCCGAGGTGGCCCTCACCAAAACTCTCACCGAGTATTTGAGCAGTTGGGGAGAACAACTGAACTTTCAATCCTACCAATGCGTGGACGACATTGTCGCTTCGCTCGCAGATGCAGAGTGTTTATTGACAGACCCCTCCCTGCGTGTGGTTTTGGTGGATTCCTATGGGGCTTGGCTACAGCACGCTGAGTCCCTGCTCCATGCCTGCACACGGGCGGGAGTTCGGTTGGGTATCTTTTTGCCTACCTTTTGTAACCAAGAAACCTTGATACGTGCGCTGCAGTTAGGGGCAGATGCCTACCTGTTGCGTACTGCTTCAGCGGACGTCCTATTTGAAGCTTTGACGGTGCTTAAACATGGGAGCGCCTTTTTGCAAACAGATGTTACGCCAGTGATTTTGGCGCAGTTGCGACATGTCCCACATGCTCCGGTAGACCACACCCGGGTCAAATTGGATGACAGAGAACGAATGCTGCTGCAGTTAGCAGCTGACGGGTTAAGTACGCAGGAAGTCGCCCAAGTCTTCAACGTGAGTGAGAAAACAGTGCGCAATCGCTGGTCTGCCTTATTCCAAAAGGTCGGTATTACAGATCGAACACAGGCGGTCCTGTGGGCTTTGCGTAGTGGGCAGGCGGAACTGCGATGACTCAAAATTTCCGACTAGTGTATCCGGGAATTTGCAGACAGGATTTTGCTCCTTCCTGTCGAAATTTTTATATTGGATCAGATCTTTAGGACTCGCACTTTGCGATTGGTTAGGAGTGCCGATATGATTGAAATGCAAAATGTGTGGAAGGACTACCCCAATGGTACCAGTGCACTACAGGGGATTTCCGTGCACATTGGGAAGGCTGAATTTGTTTATGTCGTCGGACCTAGCGGTGCGGGCAAGTCCACGTTTATAAAGTTGATGTATCGCGAAGAAAATCCGACAAAGGGTGAAATTTTTGTCAATGGGTTCAACATCGGCCGGTTGAAATCTCGTAAAATCCCATTGTTGCGGCGCAGCATTGGGGTAGTTTTTCAAGATTTTAAGTTGCTGCCGCGACTCACTGCCTATGAAAATGTGGCCTTTGCATTGGAAGTCATTGGAGCACATCGGCAGATCAAACGTCGTACCATAGAGGCGCTCAATTGGGTTGGATTGGCGGATAGAGCAGACGCACTGCCTGAGCAATTATCCGGCGGCGAGCAGCAGCGAATTGCCGTAGCACGGGCTTTGGTGAATAATCCCACAGTCATCATTGCGGATGAACCTACGGGCAACTTAGATCCGGACACCTCGTGGGGCATCATGAAGCTGTTTTCGCGCATCAATGACCGGGGAACGACAGTGGTGATGGCGACACACAACAAGGAAATTGTCAACAGCCTGCGCAAACGCGTCATTGCCATCGAAAACGGCCGGATTGTACGCGATGTGACGAAGGGGACTTACGATGAGGATTAACATGGTGGAAAGACACCTACGGGAAGGGGTTAAAAACCTCATCCGCAATAGCTGGATGTCCGTGGCTTCAGTGGGCGCTGTGGCCATTACTCTGCTGATTCTCGGCGCCACTCTGTTGATTGCCTTCAATGCACAGCAGATGTCGCAATATGTTGCAGGACAGTTGCAGGTCAATGTGTATCTCAAACAACAGATTACAACCCCTGAAGTGCAACAAATTGTTGGCGAAGTACAAAACATGCCAGGCATTCGTTCAGTCCAGTATGTTTCCAAGGAGCAGGGATTTAAGCAACTGGAGCAGATGATTGGCAATCAATATCAACAGGTGTTAGGGGGATTGTCGCAAGCAAATACGCTACCGGACAAGCTTATTGTCAAGGCTGCTAATCCACAAGACACAGTGATGGTGGCTAAGGAAATTCAAGTTGTTCCCGGAGTGGACAAAGTGGATTCCGGGCAACAGGTGGTCAGCCGGTTGTTGGCATTTTTAGCAGTCCTGCGCAATATAGGATTGGCTTTTGTGCTTGGCCTGTTGGTCACAGCAATGTTTTTGATATCTAACACTATCAAAATAACCATCTTTTCTCGGAGACGAGAAATAGAGATTATGAAACTGGTGGGTGCCACTGATTGGTTTATTCGCTGGCCCTTTTTGACCGAAGCCATGTTGATTGGGTTTGTGGGTGCAGCCATTCCATTTACTCTCTTGACCTTGGGTTATCGTTCTGTATTTGTGCGTTTAGGGGGCGTATTTCCAATTCTCACCTTTCCATTGCTACCTGTTTCTGCAGTGGCAACCAAACTGTTTGGGGTTATGTTATTGATTGGATTGTTTGTTGGTATCTGGGGCGGGATTATGTCGATTCGCAAGTTTTTGAAAGTTTGATGGGAGACCACCTCTCGATGTCGAAAGGACGGGGAACTCAGTGACAGTTGTCGCATGGGGACAAGTTCTACGCGGCACAGGGGTTGGATTGGTGTGGCTGCTGGGCAACCCTTTATTGTATCTGGGGATTTTCTTAGCTGCCTGGGAGTTGCGGCGACAGAGTCGATTGGAGAAACGCTTTTTTGGAATCCGTCTAACCCGTGTCTGGCCCACCTTGGCTAAGCGTGAGGCGGTGGCTGTGGTGCTGGGGGGTAGCCTTACCGTTGTTTTGTTTGTTCTCGGTGTGGTACTTCCTTGGTGGCAAATTGCTGTTTTCACGGCACTGTCACTGCTCGCTGCAATTGGGGGTTGGCGTTGGCTATCCCCTGCTTATTCGATAGCATTGCTTGTTCTTTTCGCTGGGGTAGCCGCGGCTTTTCCAGCCGCGGTGGGGCACACCTTGCTCGCCGTCAGTTTTAATCAATTGCGGTTGGTGAATGCTGCTGCCTGGAGCACTTTAGTGGGAGTGAACTGGCTGGCGGAGGCGCTGCTGCTTTGGTACTATCGGCACCAGGAAGCGCCTGCCCTGGTGCGCAGTCGACGGGGCAAAGCAGTGGGGGCTGTCGTCGTGCAGCTGAGCTTCATTACACCGGTGCTCGTGTTGCAACCAGGTGCGGGGCACTGGTTATCTGGCTTGACTCCTTTGTGGCCCTGGCTGGGGACCAGCGTGGGGGCCAGTGGTAGCCCTGGTGGGTTGGCATGGCTGGGTGTTCCACTTTTGTTAGGATTCAGTGGCTTGACACTTTCTCAACCTGGGATACGTTTGGTGAGGCGGATGGCTCTCACAAATGGGGTTGCTGGAGGACTGGTCCTGGCGGGAGGGATTGCGCAGGCCTACTTTCATGGCTGGTATGGTGGATTGGGACTGCTATTGGCCATCCTGATGCGTACTGCAGTTTTAATTGGGCAGTGGCACCAGGACTTGCAATCGGACCCCCTACTGGGAGGGCATCCCCAAGGGGTGCGAGTACTGGCAGTTCACCCGGGTTCCTTGGCAGAGCAACTGGGGTTGCAGGTGGGCGCTGTCATTACCCATGTCAATCAGTTACCAGTGCACAGTTTGTACGATTTGCACTTTGCCTTGGAACAAAATTCAGCTTATGCAAAACTGCAGGTAAATCGAATAGATGGGGAACCCCTTTTAGTTGGAGGGTCCATCTTTACAGGGGAACGCAATCAATTAGGCTTGGTGATATTACCAGACCAGGATGGAATACCTAGTTATGTGGGACGAATGGGCGGCCTGTTTGCCACTCTGCAAATGCCCGTTGTTTTGGTTCGTGTGAGGGATGGCCAGGGCCTTGACAAGCGGGAAGACGGGACGTCCCACAGAACGGTGGTGGACGATTTAACACCTGATCTTCCGGTGCGGCCTCCTAGGGGAAGACATCGCCGCCAACAGAGTCACGAAACTACACCGTTGTAAAAGAGTTTTCTGCAAAAGCTGGGTGCAAATAATACTGGGCGCAAATATTACAATGTGCAAGTAATAATCGTTCAGGGTATAGCGTGAATAAGAAAACTTTGAAACGGATGATCAATAGTTGCCGTCGTTAGTTTTTGTTGGTAGTTAGCTGTAAGAGGGCGGGGGGTGTGGGAATGGACCTAGCAACCATGGGCGGGGTTGTTTTGGCCGTTGTCGCTTTGTTACTGGGATTTACCTTGGATGGGGGCAGTATGGCAGCTTTGGCGAACTTGGCGGCCTTTATTCTGGTCATTGGGGGAACCCTGGGGGCAACACTGACTTCCGTTTCTTTCTTTCAGTTTATCAAGGCATTTAAGGCTCTCCGCGTCGCTTTAGTGCACCGTTCCCCAGAACCATTGGCTGTCGTAGAGAACTTAGTGGCTTTGGCCGCTGTGGCCCGCAGAGAAGGGCTGTTGGCCTTAGAAGAGCGATTGGAAGGAATGGATGACGACTTTTTGCGCAGGGGTGTCCAATGGGTGGTGGATGGTGTGGACCCGGAACTGGTGCGGGGCATGATGGAAACGGACCTGTCCTACATCGAAGAACGTCATCACAAGGTGGCGCACGTGTTTGAAACGGCGGGTGGTTTTGCGCCCACCATGGGGATCATTGGCACGGTGATGGGGCTTGTCCATGTATTGGGTAACCTCAGTGACATCAATCGCTTGGGTCCTGAAATTGCCACGGCCTTCACTGCCACACTGTATGGGGTGGCTTCGGCAAACGTGGTGTGGTTGCCCTTAGCCAATAAGCTGAAAAGTGTGAACGAGCAAGAAATGCTTTTGCGGGAGGTCATAATGGAGGGAGTTCTATCCATCCAGGCTGGGGAGAATCCCAACATTCTGGGTGAAAAGCTACGCACCTTCCTGGCGCCAGGGGACCGCCACCGCAAGTCCGAGTCTGAGGCGGGTGAGGTCAGTGCGCAGACCGCGGGGGACTGAGCGACGCAGGAGGGTGGCCGGCAAACAGTCCGAGAATATGGACCGCTGGCTGATTACATACTCTGATTTAATTACCTTGTTATTAATCTTTTTTGTAATCATGTATGCCATGTCCAAAGTGGATGTAGCAAAGTTTGAAACTCTGACAGAGTCGCTTGCCGCAGCCTTGCACAGTTCGAATCAGGTGCAGATGCATAACCTTGGGACCACCGGGTTAGTCGTTCCAGCCAACCCCACAAACCAAGGAGACAAAACAAAAACAGGGATGGCTACCCCTACGGATCCAGCCCTAGATCAACTCTACAACGAGGTGCGCACCTATATCGAAACACACCACTTGCAGAACAACATCAGTATTGAGAACCAACCGCGTGGGGTGCAAATCACGCTCCGCGATGTGGCCTTGTTTGACACGGGTCAAGCTGTGGTGCGCCCGGATGCTCGGATGTTGCTAAACGGGCTGGTGCCATTTTTGCAGAGCCTGTCCAACCCTATCTTAGTAGAGGGTTACACCGACAATGTTCCCATTGATACTCCCCAGTTTCCTTCAAATTGGGAACTGTCGGCAGCACGGGCGATTGATGTGGTTCACTTTTTTGCCAATGCGGGGCTTGCCCCAGAGCGATTGGCTGGTGTTGGTTATGGTCAGTATCATCCAGTGGTGCCCAACACGACGCCAGCCAATCGACAACTGAATCGACGCGTGAACATTGTGATTCTCCGCGATTCTACGGACCTACCCTTGACTTCTGGCCCGGCAAATAGTTCCCAAGTGGCTACCACGCCAGCAAATAGTCCGCAAGTGGGTACTACACAGGCAAATAGTGTGCAAATAGGGATCACACAGTAAGGGGAAAGACGCGAAAATTGGGACGGATTTTGACACAGTGGGACACCCTGACAGTGGGACACCGTGGATGAATTAAAAAGTCGATTTGGGGGCGACGAACATATGCTCCCTTTTTGCGTTATGTGGTAACATAATGGAGAAGGGGTGATGGCGTTTGGCGGACAGCAAATCTGGAGCATTTCAACTTGTCTCAGATTACCAGCCGCAGGGCGATCAGCCAGAAGCGATTGAGCAATTGGTGCGGGGTGTACAGTCAGACTTGCGCTTTCAAACACTCCTTGGCGTGACAGGCTCTGGAAAAACTTTTACGATGGCCAATGTGATTGCACAAGTGAACAGACCCACCCTGGTTATTGCACATAATAAAACTCTGGCGGCACAGTTGACGGCTGAGTTTAAAGAGTTTTTTCCTAATAATGCGGTTGAGTATTTCGTGAGTTATTATGATTATTACCAGCCAGAGGCTTACATCCCGTCGACAGATACTTTTATTGAAAAAGATGCCCAGATTAACGATGAGATTGACAAGCTTCGTCATTCTGCCACGGCCTCTTTATTGGAGCGCAATGATGTGCTGGTAGTGGCTTCAGTGTCGGCCATTTTTGGATTGGGGAGTCCGGAAGAGTACCGGGGACACGTGCTGTCTTTGCGTGCCGGGATGGAGCGTGGCAGGGACGAAATTTTGCACCGTTTGGTTAACATGCAGTATGAACGCAACGACATCAACTTTACGCGCGGCACTTTTCGCGTGCGTGGGGATGTCATTGAGATTTTTCCAGCTTCCAGAGGCGAACAGGCAATCCGTGTAGAATTATTTGGAGACGAAATTGAACGAATTACGGAGATTGATGTGCTTACGGGTGAGGTTCTAGGGGTGCGCGAGCACGTGGGCATCTACCCAGCTTCCCACTATGTCACCTCCAAGGAACGTTTGCTGGCGGCGGTGGAGCGTATTCAAGCGGAGTTGGCAGAACGTCTCACTGAACTGAAAAATGAAAATAAGTTGCTGGAGGTGCAACGTCTCGAGCAACGCACACTGTATGATATTGAAATGATGCAAGAAATGGGCTTTTGTTCTGGAATTGAGAACTATTCCCGTCATTTAGAGGGAAGGGCTGCCGGGGAAACCCCCAACTGCCTTTTGGATTATTTCCCGGAAGGCTTTCTCACGTTCATTGACGAATCACACGTCACCGTTCCTCAAGTTAGAGGCATGTATGGGGGCGACCACTCCCGCAAGGCCACGTTGATTGAGCACGGGTTTCGGCTACCTTCTGCAGCAGACAATCGCCCCTTAACCTTTGCGGAGTTTGAACGGCACACATACCAGGTTATTTTCGTTTCCGCTACCCCTGGACCGTACGAGTTGGAGCACCAGATGCAGCAGGTAGAACAAGTACTACGTCCCACTGGATTGCTCGATCCGGAAATTTTCGTTCGTCCTATTCATGGCCAGATTGACGATTTGGTGGGCGAAATTCAGCAGCGTATTCGCCGCGAGGAACGGGTTTTAGTGACCACACTGACAAAAAAAATGGCGGAGGATTTGACAGATTATCTCAAGCAATACGGCATCAAGGTTCGCTACTTACACTCGGACATCAAGACGATTGACCGGATGGTAATTTTGCGTGACCTGCGGTTGGGAGCTTTTGACGTGTTGGTGGGAATCAACTTACTGCGCGAAGGTTTGGACCTTCCTGAGGTGTCACTGGTGGCTATTCTGGACGCGGACAAAGAAGGCTTTTTGCGATCCGCACGGTCGCTGATTCAAACTATTGGTCGGGCAGCTCGCAATGCAAATGGGCAGGTTATCTTGTACGCCGATGTAATGACAGACTCTATGCGCTTGGCCATCGACGAAACACAGCGACGCCGAAATAAGCAACGTGCTTTTAACGAGATGCATGGAATTACGCCCACTACTATTCAAAAAGCGGTGCGCGATGTGATTGAGGCCACTAAGGCTGCAGAACAAAAGGCAGATTACGTGCAAGTGGCCCGCAGTGCACAGCAAATGTCCGCTAAAGACCGGCGTGGGTTGATTGCCAAGTTGCAACAAGAGATGAAAGAAGCGGCCAAAGATCTGCAATTTGAGCGAGCGGCCGAACTGAGAGACATGATTGTTGAGTTGTCGGCGTCGTAAAACCGTATTGATAGCTTTTAGCGTCTATACGCAAAGGGATCTAGCAAATAGGGGCTGCCGAGGAATGGAAATGTTCACAGCGGGGAAGGAGCTAGTTGAAAAGGTATGGCGCACGACCGAATTGTTGTAAAAGGTGCCCGGGCACACAATTTAAAGGGTGTGGATGTGGTCATTCCCAGGGATAAGTTTGTCGTGATTACCGGTCTCAGTGGGTCTGGCAAGTCTTCTCTGGCGTTTGACACAATTTATGCGGAAGGGCAACGGCGCTATGTGGAATCTTTATCTGCGTATGCCAGACAGTTTCTCGGACAAATGGAAAAGCCGGATGTGGAGTCTATTGATGGCTTGTCCCCGGCTATTTCTATAGACCAAAAGACCACCAGTCGTAATCCGCGATCCACGGTGGGAACGGTGACAGAAGTCTACGATTATTTGCGTTTATTATATGCCCGGGTGGGACACCCCTACTGCCCCAAGTGCCACATTCCGATTGCTTCGCAGACGGTAGAGCAGATGGTAGATCGACTGATGGAGTACCCAGAAGGAACCCGTTTACAGGTGTTGGCCCCGCTTGTGCGCGGACGCAAAGGGGAACATCAGAAACTGTTTGAGGATATCAAGAAAGCTGGTTACGTGCGAGTTCGAGTGGATGGGAACATTCAAGAGGTCGCGGAACCCATTGCACTGGAAAAAAACAAGAAACATTCCATTGAAGTGGTGGTGGACCGACTCATCATTCGAAACAACCTAGGTTCCCGGTTGGCTGATTCTTTGGAGACTGCGCTTGGTTTGGGCGCGGGTCTAGTGGAGATTGACGTGATGGGCCAGGAAGAACTTTTGTTCAGTCAGAACCTGGCTTGTCCCAAGTGTGGCTTCAGTGTTGGCGAATTGGCGCCACGGATGTTCTCATTTAACAGCCCTTTCGGAGCATGTCCGGATTGTTTTGGGTTGGGTGTAAATATGGAGGTAGACGAAGAAATGGTCCTTCCCAATCCAGCCCTGAGCATTGATGAGGGCGCGATTGTGCCTTGGATAGGTTCCACTTCCACTTACTATCCGGAACTGTTACGGGCGGCCTGTCGCCACTTTGAAGTGTCCACAGAGGTGCCGGTTTCCCGTATTCCAGCCGCAAAACTGCACCAGGTATTATATGGGACAGGGGAGCGAATTCACTTTCGCTTTGAAAATGAGTTTGGTCAGGTTAAGACTACAGATATCCCATATGAAGGGGTAATCCCCAACCTGCAGCGGAGATTTCGCGAGACGGCTTCAGAATCCATCCGGGAAATGATTGAAGGGTATATGAGCAAGAAACCATGTCCAACCTGTCAGGGCAAGCGACTTAAGCCAGAAAGTCTAGCTGTGCAGGTTGGGGATTTAAATATTGCTGATTTGACCAACCTGTCTGTTAAAGAATCTATCGTCTACTTTGAGAAACTAGAATTAACATCCAAAGAACAAAATATTGCTCGCCTCATCCTAAAGGAGTTATCGGCTCGTCTGGGTTTCTTGCGCGACGTGGGCTTGGATTACCTGACCCTGTCACGCTCGGCGGGTACCCTTTCAGGGGGAGAGGCGCAGCGGATTCGCCTCGCGACGCAACTAGGATCCAGCCTTATGGGTGTACTGTATATCTTGGATGAGCCGAGCATCGGCTTGCACCAGCGAGACAACGAACGTCTCATTCACACACTCCAACACATGCGAGATTTGGGAAACACGCTGATTGTCGTGGAACATGACGAGGAAACCATGCTGGCGGCAGACTATCTAATAGATATGGGGCCAGGAGCTGGTGAGAACGGGGGTCAGGTGGTGGCCGTGGGTGCGCCACAAGAAGTCATGGATAATCCAGCGTCGTTGACAGGCGATTATTTGTCAGGGCGCAAGTTTATTCCCGTGCCAACGGTGCGTCGCAAGTCGGACGGCCGTTACCTTTCGGTAGTAGGTGCCAAGGAGAACAATTTGAAAAATGTTTCCGTGAATATCCCCGTGGGTTTGTTTACCTGTGTCACAGGGGTGTCTGGTTCCGGCAAATCCACTTTGGTCAACGAGGTGATTCACAAGGCCTTGGCGAGGGATTTGAACCGGGCTCACGTTCGTCCAGGTCAATATGAAACCATTCGCGGTCTAGAGTTTTTGGACAAGGTGGTGGATGTGGACCAGTCTCCAATTGGCCGTACGCCGCGGTCAAATCCAGCCACATACACAGGGGTGTTTGATGATATTAGGGACCTGTTTGCCACCACCACGGAGGCCAAGGTGAGGGGTTACCGCAAGGGTCGTTTCAGCTTTAACATTCGCGGCGGACGTTGCGAGGCCTGTCGGGGGGACGGAATTATCAAGATTGAAATGCATTTTTTGCCTGATGTGTATGTCCAATGTGAGGTGTGCAAGGGACAACGGTACAACCGGGAGACTTTGGAGGTGCGCTACAAGGGGAAAAACATTGCCCAGGTTCTGGATTTAACGATTGCCGACGCAACGGAGTTTTTCGCTAGTGTCCCGCGCATTTTTCGCAAGTTGCAGACGCTTGTGGACGTCGGCCTCGGTTACATGAAATTAGGTCAACCGGCCACCACCCTGTCCGGGGGTGAAGCACAACGGGTCAAACTGGCTGCGGAATTACACCGTCGTACCAACGGTCGTACCCTGTACATTTTAGATGAACCTACCACAGGGTTGCATGTCGCAGACATTGAACACTTATTAGCCGTGTTGCAGAGACTGGTGGACGGGGGAGACACGGTCCTGGTTATTGAACATAACCTGGATGTGATTAAGACAGCCGATTATCTGGTGGATTTGGGGCCAGAGGGGGGCGACGGTGGCGGCCGTCTGATGGTTACTGGCACACCGGAACAGGTGGCGGCGTTAGACGTGTCTTATACAGGCCAGTTTTTGCGCCCCATCTTGGAACGGGACAAGGCTCGTACCGAAAAAGCACGAATCGAAGCGGCTGGGCAAGAGCAATTGCTGGCCGCCACGGGGACTGAGGATGGCCTGTCGTGAGCCGCGAGTGGTGGCATCAACCCCTGCATTACTGGAGCCAGGCTTTAGGCTTTCACTACCGCATTCAGCATGTTTCAGCTGCTATTGACCCTCTTTTTACTACCGTAGGGGGGTGGTGGCAACAGGGGGACCACTGGTGTATTACATTGGATGCCCATTATATCGCCTGTCTTAGTGGCTTTGCAGAGGACGGTCAATTGCTGCGTGACGCCTTGTCCTATACCTTACACCTGGCCGCCGGGCAGGCAGCGGGAAAGGCTACGGAAAAGGGGAGTGATTTGTGGGCCTATTGGGTCTGCGAACGCTGTGGGCAGTGGGGACAGCAGCCGACTGCTGACTTGGTGCCGTTGTTGTCCAACGCGGACGAACTGAGGGCCGCCTGGCAAGGGCAAGGGGAAGGGCCAAAGCAAGGGCCAATCGCTAGTTTATTCACACCAGCGCGCCCGCAGGGCCACTTTGTCTGGTTACATTGGGCCCGTCGCGAAGGGGAAGGTGTGGCCCTGGCAGTTCCCGATGGGGCCTTGCGCACGGTGGTGGAAGCGTATCAACCCAATACCTGGCTGGGTCCGGTTGTAGCGCCCAGCGGGTATCAATCCGCTTTATTGTGGTGGCCGCTGGTGGCTGATTTAGCGGAATTGCCGCAACAACTGGACGAACTGTTGGGCGTTTTGGAGGCAGATGCCATGGTATTTGCGCAGGCGACTTTCGGAAAGGCTGTCGTCCAGGGGGCCGAGTGGGCACAGGCGTTGCTGACAACGGTCCTGGCCTGGCAACAGCGCGTTTGGCTGGACACACCACCCCGGGTTTGGGGCTTTGGCCAACGCCCTGGGCTGCAGCTTTTGCAGGCGCTACCGAAGTCGGTGCTTGAGTCTTTTTTGGAGGGTGCGTTAGAGGACAGTCAAACGACAGGCTGCGGCGATTGGCCGGAAGAGTGGCGTACCACCCTAACAGGTCTCCTGGCGGCCAATCTTAACGTCAGCGAAGCGGCCCGCTTGCTGTACTTGCACCGGAACACGCTGATGAATCGGATTGAGCGGATTCGCGAGCGCACGGGCTATGATATCCGCCACTTTGAGGATGCCGCCATGCTCTGGTTGGTTAGTGCCATTACAAGACAGTTGGGTGTGGACAGGGAGCGGGCCAAACCCTGAGACACCCCGCACAGATTTGTGGAGTGTCTCGTCGTGCGACTTGCCCAATTTCTGTGGGCAAAACCGGGCAACCTGCCTGTCAATCGGAAGACCGCAGAGCGTTATACTGGACACAGCAGGACAGGTGAAACAAGTCTCGCAGGATAAGGGAGGGCGCATAATGGCAAGAGTGCAGTTGGTGAATATCGCAAAGCGTTACAGCGGAGATGTACTTGCAGTAAACGACTTTAACCTAGACGTCGCGGATAAGGAGTTTGTGGTATTTGTCGGACCTTCTGGTTGCGGCAAGACAACAACCCTGCGCATGATTGCAGGTTTGGAAGATATCACAGATGGGGATTTGTTTATTGGGGACCGCAGGGTCAATGATGTAGCACCGAAAGACAGAGATATTGCGATGGTGTTTCAGAACTATGCCCTCTATCCACATATGACGGTGTACCAAAACATGGCTTTTGGCCTCAAACTGCGCAAGATGCCTAAAACAGATATCGACAAACGCGTGCGCGATGCGGCACAAATCCTCGATATTGTGCATCTGTTGGACCGCAAACCAAAGGCCTTGTCTGGGGGCCAACGTCAACGTGTCGCGTTGGGTCGGGCCATTGTGCGCGAGCCCAAAGTGTTCTTGATGGACGAACCCCTATCTAACTTGGATGCAAAATTGCGGGTGCAGATGCGGGCTGAGATTCGCAAGTTGCATCAACGCATTCAGACTACGGTGATTTACGTGACACACGATCAGACAGAGGCCATGACGATGGGCGACCGCATAGTGGTGATGAAAGATGGACTCATTCAACAGGTGGCCACACCTCAGGAAGTCTACACTAACCCGACCAATCTATTTGTGGCAGGATTCATCGGTTCGCCAGCGATGAATTTCCTGCGTGGGGAATTGGTGGAAGAAGCCGCCGTACTCCGCTTTCGAGCAGCGGATGTCGACATCCGCATACCCGAGGGGCGGTATCCTGCCCTGCGGCAAGCGGGTGTGGTGGGCAAGGCTGTTGTGCTTGGGGTGAGGCCAGAGGACCTGCACAATGACGAGTTGTTTCTTTCCACATATCCGGAGGCGGAGATTGAATTGTCCGTGGAGGTTGTGGAGAACATGGGTCCTGAGATCTACGTTCACAGTTCAGTGGGTGGACAAAATATGGTGGCAAGAGTTCCGGCCCGCTATGATTTGCGCCCGGGCAGCCGTGCTAAACTGGCTTTGGATATGAACAAGGTACACATCTTTGATGGAGAGACCGAGGCGGCCATCCCCCATCACATTGCGGAGGCGATTGCAAGTCGATGAGTAAGTTGCGAGCCGTGCTGGTTCAGGAACTAATTGACGCCCTGAATATGACCGTGTTCACCCCTGATGCTGACATGCAACGGCGCATCACAACAGTGGACATCAACCGTCCAGGGCTGGCTTTGGCAGGGTATCTGCGCTATCACGCAGCGGAGCGGGTGCAGTTACTGGGCCGCACGGAGTTATCTTTTTTACAGGGAATGGAAGCGCGCGAGCAAGCCTTGCGCGTCTTTGCGTTTTGCTCCTATGAGCAAACCCCTTGTGTAATTCTTGCCCGTGGACTGACCCCACCAGATGCCTTGGTCCGAGAGGCTTCGGCCCGTGGATTAGCGATGCTTGGAACCCACATGGTAACAACACGGGCGGCAGCCATTCTCTCCACCTTTCTTGAGGAACGTCTGGCGCCAGAGACTTTGGTGCACGGAGTGTTGGTGGACGTATACGGAATTGGGATTCTTATCACCGGGTCCAGCGGGATTGGCAAAAGTGAGACGGCGCTTGAACTGGTGAAACGGGGACATCGACTGGTTGCCGATGACGCGGTAGTGATTCGGCAAATCTCGGACAACACTTTGGTGGGCAGTCCACCGCCCTTGTTACAATACTTACTTGAAATTCGCGGGGTAGGTGTACTCAACGCAATGACTTTGTTTGGAGCGGGTGCCGTGCGTACCTATAAAAAAGTAGTTGTGGTGATACATCTGGAGGCCTGGCGGGACGACATGCCGTATGATAGGCTCGGCATTGACGAACAGACAGTGCGTATTCTAGACACAGAAATTCCGTCTCTCACCATCCCCGTTCGGCCGGGCCGAAATTTGGCGGTTATTATTGAGGTGGCTGCAATGAACCACCGATTGAAGCAAATTGGTTACAATGCTGCCCAAGTTTTTGCAGACCAATTATCGCAGGCCATTAACGAACAGGACGATTAAGCTCGCCCTGTTCTGTTTATATTGCCACGCTTCGGTTAAGCACTTGAAGCCTGTTCTTGAAGCCTGTTTTTGAATGGCCAAGTCGACTACATGGCATCCGGAGCTTTTATTCCCAATAGGTAAAGACCGAATGCGAGCACTCCCCGGGTGGACTGAGTGAGCGCCAAACGCCATGGCTGGCTTTCTACACTGGCATTGAGGATGGGCATGCTGTGATAAAAACGGTTAAAGCTGTGACACAAATCCAGCAAATAGCGTGCTAACAAGGATGGGTCCAGTTCATCGACGGCCCGCTCTAACCACTCTGGCCCGCGGCCGAGTGTCACTGTGAGTTGCCACTCTTCCTCGCTGGGGTCCGGGGGGACTGTGATGCCCGACTTGAAACCTGCTGCAGCCGCTTTGCGTAGCACACTGGATGCTCGAGCGTGGGTGTACTGAACATAGGGTCCCGTTTCTCCATCAAAATTGAGGACTTCCTCGTAGCGAAAATCCACGTCGTGTGTACGGTAAGTTTTGAGGTCGTTGAAGGCCACCGCTCCAATTCCTACCGCCTCGGCCACAGACTGTTTATCGGCCAGCTGTGGATTTTTGTTTTCAATGATGCGATAGGCCTCTTCCACCGCTTTATCTAACACATCTTCCAAGTAAACCACTTTGCCACGGCGGGTGGACAGCCGCTCGCCCTGATATTTCATCATGCCGAAGGAAATGTGCTGGCAGTTTTGAGCCCATTCCCTTTCCATCAGTTCCAGAACCTTAAATACTTGAGCAAAGTGCAGTGCCTGTTCAGAGCCCACCACGTAAAGCAACCGGTTTGCATGCAACTGGTCATGGCGATAGAGTGCGGCTGCAAGGTCACGGGTCGCATAGATGGTGGCTCCATCTGATTTGCGAATGATGCAGGGGGGCATATTCCATTCTGACAGGTCTACGACATCCGCCCCATCGCTAGTGGACAACAATCCTCGCTGCTGCAATTCATCAATGACAGGTTGCATTTTATCGTTGTAAAAACTCTCTCCTAAAACGTACTCAAAGTGGACACCCAGGCGGTCATAGGTGCGTTGAAAGACTGCTAGACTTTCGTCTATGAACCACCGCCAGAGATGGGTAGCTTGCGGATCACCATTTTCCAATTTTTTGAACCAGGCGCGGGCCACATCTTCTAACTCCGGCTGGCTTTCAGCCTCTTTATGAAACCGAACATATAGTTGAAACAACTCACGCACTGGGTTTTGACGCACCGTCTCCTCATCGCCCCAGCGCAAGTAAGCGGCGATGTTTTTACCAAACTGTGTTCCCCAGTCACCCAGGTGGTTAACACCTAAAACCTGCCAACCATCCGCTGTCAACAGGCGGCCTATAGATTGGCCAATCAGCGTTGAACGCAAATGCCCAACACCAAAAGGTTTAGCGATATTGGGGGAGGAAAAGTCGACGGCCACTCGCTGTCCTTGACCCCGTCGCTGGGACAGCCAAGCGTCCACCCCCTTGTCAAGTCCCGCCATTACCGCCTGTGCATACACTTGGCGGAGTAAATGTATGTTGACATAACCGCCAGTGGCCACGGCCTGGTCAAACTTTTGGCTCGCCCCTAGCATAGTTGCCAATTCTGCGGCAATTGTCTGTGGACTCTTGCGCAGTGTCTTGGCAAAGCGAAAACACGGCAGGGCCAAATCTCCCAGCTTGGGGTCTGGAGGATATTCCAGCAATCCTGCCACCTCGGCTTCGGTGTGCCCAACTACCGGGGCTACCAGACGGGCTACTTGCATCTTTTGTGACTTCATCGAACGCACCTCCGACTTATCTTTCCATAATAGAGGTTGTCTTACTTTGGTTCAAGGCGAGATTCGACACAAACGGTTTGACTGCCAAAAAGTGAGATTTAATGACCGAAAGGCTTCAGTCTCCCATGTTCCTGTGTTATACTGGCACTAATGTGTAGTTCACATAACGGTCTCTGATGTGGGCTGGTGTGACAAGGGCTTTTGAAAAATTTATTACGTTAAACGAAAGACCGCTCCAATAGGGAGTTGTTTTAAAACCCGGGGGTGTGCAAGGTGGATCAAAAGAAAGTGACTGAGTCAGCGTACGGGGGGGGAGTACAGGCAAACGTGATTCCCATCACCCTGGATGCCGCCTTCTTTCTTGAGCGTGCCATGAAATACTTGCAAAGAAATCAGCTGCGCAAGGCCATGCAGGCTTTTCGCAAAACAGTCGAGTATGAACCTGCAAACCCGGCGAATTACTGCAATTTGGCTGGGGTTTTGTCAGAATTGGGTGACTTTGAAGCTTCCAACGAACTCCTGCTGCACGTGCTGTCCGAGGTGGACCCGGATATGGCGGAGTGCCGTTTTTATTTAGCCAATAACTACGCTAATATGGGGGACTTTGAGACCGCAGAAAAGTTTGTTCTAGAGTATTTGGATGCCGATCCCGATGGTGAGTATGTGGGTGATGCTGAGGAAATGCTGACGGTCTTGATTGATGAGTTTGGCGGTGGGGATGCCTACGATCGCTGGGAGGAAGAACGACGCCGCCAGGAAGTGGAGGAGTCCACCAAAAACGGTCGTAAGATGTTGGAGGATGGCCAGTTTGAGGCAGCCGTAGAGTCGTTGGAAAAGATTTTGCAGGAACAACCGGACAACATTCCGGCCTGGAACAACTTATCGCTTGCCTATTACTATACAGGTCGCCATGAAGAGGCATTAAAGTTGGCCCACCAGGTCCTCCAGGAACACCCGGATAACCTGCATGCTTTGTGTAACCTGGCCGTTTACAAGTATCAATTAGGGCCGCGTGAGGAGTTTGAGATTTACGCGGCCAAGCTGCAAAAAGTATTTCCTATGAATTATGACCATGCCATGAAAGTGGGGACCACTTTGGGGCTGGTGGGGCAACACAAAGGAGCACTGGAGGTGTTCCAGTCCCTGATTCGCTTGGTTACCCCACCGGAGCCTGTGCTCATCCACTCGTTGGCGGCGGCAGCGGCAAACTGCGGCATGTACGCTGTAGCCAAGCGGTGGTGGAAGGTTCTCAGTCAGGGTGACGAGTGTGTCGAAGTGGGTCAGTATTACCTGCAAGCGTTGCAAAAGGCTGAGCAACTCAAATATCGACGGTTGCCCACCAGTTACCAGTGCGAGTTGCCCCTGCAAATCCGATTTGATCACATGCGCCGTCGCATGCGCCAGAATGACCCTAGTGCTTGGCGCAGTGATCCCCTGTTGCGGGCTGCAATGTATTGGGGGCTTCGCAATGGCAGTGAGGAAACTCAGCGAGCGGTCGTCCGTATCCTGTCGCTGATTGCCGATGGAGATGCGGAAAAAACTTTGCGTGCCTTTTTGCGCCGAGCCGATGTCAGCCAACCTTTGCAGGCGGCCACTTTGTATGCTTTGCAGCGGATGGGTGCACGGGGAAGTGTGGACTTGTTCAAGGATGGCAGCGTGGTGACACTGAGTATGAGTGACGTGCCACAGGACATTATTTTGGACGTAGACTCCAGTTGGCGCTGGGTATTTGATGAAGTGGAGAACTGGCTAAGACAACACCAGAAGGATAATTATATCAGTGGTGCGAGACGTGCCTGGACTTCCTTTCTAAAACATACCTTTCAGAAGAGCGAAAGGGGAATTGGCAAACCGGAAATTTGGGCAGCGGCTCTGCTGTACGCGGTGATGAAACAACACAATGACCTGATTCGACAAAAGGATGCGGCTGAGTGGTTCAACGTGTCTTCTTCTTCGGTCAGCAAAGCAGCCAGTCGGCTGAATGGATTTTTTGTGCGGATGCCTTAGCAAGGGAGACAAGGATGTGACACAGCAAACCTTGGCTAAGTATGTAGTGGTGGGCACGGCCGGGCACATCGATCACGGAAAAACCGCGTTGGTGAAGGCTCTTACAGGGCGCAATACGGATCGTTTAAAGGAGGAACAGGAGCGCGGTATTTCCATCGATATCAACTTTGCCCCGCTAAGCTTTGCCGATGGGTCCCTCATTGGTATGGTGGACGTCCCAGGCCACGAGCGCTTTATCCATAATATGGTGGCTGGGGCAGCGGGAATTGACGGGGCATTGCTTGCAATTGATGTAAATGAAGGAATGATGCCGCAAACAGTGGAACACATAGAAATTCTTCGCCTGTTGGGGGTACAACGAGGCGTGGTTGCTTTAACCAAGTGTGACACTGTGGATGCGGAGTGGCTGGAGATGTGCGCGGCCATCGTACAGGAGGCACTTGCAAGCACCCCCTTTGCCAGCTCGCCAGTGATTGCAACCAGTGCAAAAACAGGAATGGGCTTGGCAGAACTGAAAACTGCACTTCATGATCTGGCATTGGCCGTACCTGCTCGTGATGTGGCGGGTGCTTTTCGCTTACCTGTGGACAAGGTATTCACCATTCCAGGATTTGGGACAGTGGTCAGTGGGACCGTTTGGCGTGGGCAGGTACAGGCTGGGGACGTGCTTGAGTGTCTGCCTGGTCGTAAACGGGCACGTGTGCGGGGTCTGCAGGGTCACGGACAGGCTATCCACAGGGTCCAGGCAGGCCGTCGGGCGGCGCTTAATCTCAGCGGCATAGACCATCAGGAGGTGCACCGCGGGTTCGTTTGTGCCGCACCGGGGACTCTCTTTGAGACCAAACTTTTGGATGCCAGGATACAGGTCTCAGGCACCTATGTGAAACCCTTGCGCCATCGCGAGCGGGTTCATGTCTACCTGGGAACGGCTGCGGGAATTGGTCGGGTACTGCTCCTGGAAGCGGATGTGCTTGCACCTGGAAAGACGGGGTTGGCTCAAGTTTTGTTGGAGAAGGCTATTGTCTGTGAACCGTTTGATCGGTTCGTACTCCGCACCTATTCGCCGCTTGTGACGTTGGGGGGGGGACAGGTCATTAATCCGACGCCAACTAGATTGTTACGCCGTAAACGGGTTGAGGTTATTGAACGCCTGTCCCGTCAGGCTGAGGGTACACCCCAGGACCGTTTCTTAGCATGGGTTGTGCAAACGGGTGGGGCTTCCCTGCAACAGGCCATGGCCCAATTGGGCAGCACTGAGGCAGAGGCACGGAATGCGCTTGATATAGGCGTCAAACGAGGAATTTTACAGGAATTGCCGAGCGCCTGGTATCCTGTAGACGCTCTCCGGATTGTCCTCGATGCCATGGCCACCACGTTGATGGCGGAGCATGTGAGGCAGCGATTTTCATTGACATTGCCCCACAACGCCTTGACGCAATCTGCTGCTGGTCAGTTTTCTGCTCGCGATTTGGACTGGTTGGTGCAGGAAGGACAACGTCTAGGACGGTGGGAAGTGAATGGCTCTGGTGTACGCAGCACCCAGTGGCAAGGGGGACTGAGTCAAACGGAGCAGCCCCTGTATGAGCAATTGCTGAATCGCTTGCAGGTAGCGGGGACCCAAGGAATGTCTTTCACGGATCTGGCCGGGTTGTACCCCCGTCAAGAAAAGCTGGTGGCGGGGTTGCTGCAGTGGGGCAAGGCACAGGGTAGCTTGGTAGAGGTACATGGTGTGGGCTATGTCCATCGCCAAGTGTTTGATGAAATGGCTGCGCAACTTCGCAATCTATTCAGTGAACTGGGACCTTTTACGGTGGCACAGGCTAGAGATAAACTGCAGGCAGGACGAAAGTGGACGGTGGCCTTGCTGGAGACTCTAGATGCTCTGGGTGCGACGAGACGGCAGGGGGATGTACGTCGGTGGATGGCCCCTCCGAAACTGTAACAGGGTGCCTCGCATTAAAGTACAGCAGTTTAGAATGACAGCACGAAGGCCATTTCACATTTGATTGTCCATGCGAAGCTCTTACACTGCCAAACTATTATGTGGTGTTACAGATTCTTAAAGCAAATGTAACACAAATGCAATATGGATAGTTTATGCTCTATTTGTATCACATTTGACCCCCTTTTTCATATAAAACTTTGACGGCGCCAATATGGCGCCAACTTTTTTTGTGCTTGGCACCGTGATATGCTACCGTTGTGCAGGGGTGACTCCAATGCAAATCATCGTGAATTGTCTGACCCGTTTGGAGTCGGAGATTGTAATGTTGCAAAAACCGCGCTATGGATGGTTCGTGCTTCCCGGGGGTAAGGTGGAGCCTGGGGAGTTGTGGCCTGATGCTGCCCGACGTGAGGTTTATGAAGAGACTGGGCTGACGGTCAGCGGTTTGCGCTTGCACGGGGTACATTTATTGGAGCAGATACACTCGGACGGCAGCTGTGTGCGCCAGATTTTGGCCCAGTTTTCCGCGCAGGCTGTGGAGGGCGTATTGTTAAGGACGAGCAAAGAGGGTCGGCTTGTGCGGGTGTCGGAACAAGACCTGAACCGGTTGCCGATGGACGAAGGAGATCGCCGCATTTTGAAGTGTACTTTATGGAGTCTGGATATGCCGGATGCTCCTGTGTGTTATGGCAAGTTTACATACGCGACAGGTCAGGTGTTGCGGGAATGGCAAGTCCAACCCACAGAGTTTAGGCAGGCAATATTTGGACTTGAGCAAAGAGAGGAGTATCCGCAACGGTGACGGTATTTTTCGCGGTGGACGTTGGCGGGACGAGTACGAAGACTGCTTTAATTGACGATAAAGGGACAATATTGGATAAACAAAGTTTCAAAACGTGGCGACACATCCCGCTGGAAGACTTCAATCAGGGTATGGTCCAGGCGCTGTTGGATGGAATGAATGCTGTCGGCTTGCAGAGGCGTGATATTCGCGGTGCGGGGATTGGAATCGCTGGCTTTTTGGACCTCAACCGGGGAACTGTGGTGGAAGCCATCAACGTGGGATGGAATGACGTTCCTTTTATTGCTTTGGCGCAAGCTGCGCTGGCAATGCCAGTGACCATTGACAATGATGCGAATGTGGCCGCCCTTGGGGAAGCTTGGATTGGCGCCGGCAGTGGGGCGCGGACTGCATTATGTGTCACCGTGGGCACGGGGATTGGCGGTGGCATCGTTATGGACGGTCAATTGTATCGGGGTGTCAACGGGATGGCTGGAGAAATCGGGCATCTTGTGGTGCAACGGGAAAACGGATTTTTGTGCAACTGCGGCATGCACGGTTGCCTGGAGACGCTTGCCTCTGCCACGGCCATGGTGCGCTTGGCTCGGGCTGTGCAGCAACGAGGAGAAATTCCCTTGGACATTGTGATTGATGGGGCTAAGGTTGTTGTGGAATTGGCACAACAAGGCAATCTGGCTGCCCAAGGGGTGGTTCGAGAGGTTGCTCACTGGCTGGGCTATGGCTTATCATTGGCTGCAAATACTCTGAATCCGGATGTGATTGTCATTGGTGGGGGTGTCTCGACAGCGGGTGAGATATTTTTAGGTCCGGTACGAACTGCCTTTTTGGAAACTGCCTTAGGGCGGGTGGCTGAGGCGGTGGAAATCCGAGCCGCGGCCCTAGGAAATGATGCGGGCGTGGTAGGTGCCGCTGCATTAGCAGCGCAACGTCTGGAATAATAAAATTTTACTTTTGAAAAAGGGGGCAGCAGGCGTGTCCGGTCGCATCGAGGTGCTGATTGTGACAGGCATGTCAGGTGCAGGAAAGTCCGTAGCCATGCAGTCCTTAGAGGACCTTGGCTATTATTGCGTTGATAACCTGCCGCCCGCATTGATTCCTAAGTTCGTTGAACTGGTGAGTCAGTCCAGTGGGCAACTGCATCGCCTCGCTTTGGCGTGTGACCTGCGAGGGGGGGATTTATTTCAACCCTTGGTGGATACGGTTCACCAGCTGCGCAGCCATTCCGGACTACAGTTGCAGGTGGCTTTTTTGGACGCGGACGACGAAGCCCTGGTGCGTCGCTATAAGGAAACACGCCGTAGACATCCTTTTGAGGATGGCGCCCGTCTGTTAGACAGTATTCAGGCGGAACGGCAAGCCCTGCAAAAAGTACGGGAAGAGTCGGATGTCATCATGGATACCAGTCAGTGGCGTCCATCCCGCCTGAAGCAGGAACTGGCTCAGCGTTTTGCTCCACAACAGCGGTTGTTGCCTGTTCATATTGTATCTTTTGGATTCAAGTACGGTATACCCATTGATGCAGATATGGTTTTTGATGTGCGCTTTTTACCCAATCCTCACTACATTGAACAGCTTCGCCCCTTGTCTGGTGAAGACGAACCGGTTTACGATTACGTGCTACAGTGGCCAGCTACACGGGAGTTCTTGCAGCGAGCGGAAGGACTGATTGATTTCTTAATTCCGCAGTTTATAGAAGAAGGCAAGAGTCACCTGGTCATCGCGGTAGGTTGCACGGGTGGCCGACACCGTTCTGTGGCGGTCAGTCGTCACTTTCTCGATCACATTCGAGAAAAGGCAGATGCGCACCTGATTCACCGCGACAGCGAGCGGGGGGGATGACGGTGCGCCGATGGTGGTTGTGGGCGTGGACCATTGCATGTTTTGGTGCAGGCATCTTGGGTGGTGCGTTGGGGGCACAACGTTGGCAAATTTCGAGTTTGACGGCGGGCTTTGGGGTTGTTCTAGCGGCCATATTTATGCTTGGATTCGGTTGGTGGCGAGAATTTCACTTGGCCAGGCAACGGACTAGGCAAGTGGAACGTCGCCCGCGCATTGTGGCAATGGGGGGCGGAACTGGGCTATCCGTGGTGTTGCGGGGGCTAAAAGAGTTTAACGTCGACCTGACGGCCATCGTCACCGTTGCGGACGATGGCGGCAGTTCAGGCCGTTTGCGGGCAGATTTTGCAATGCCTCCACCGGGGGACATTCGCAATTGTCTGGTGGCCATGGCAGATACGGAGCCGCTACTGGAGCGATTGCTGCAGTTTCGTTTCCCAGCGGGTGAGGGATTGGCAGGACATAGTTTTGGAAACCTTTTTTTGGCGGCGATGACTTATATCATGGGTGATTTTGAGTCGGCCATTCGGGAAACTAGTCGTGTTTTGGCAGTACGTGGCAGGGTTTTGCCGGCGGTAAGGGAAGATGTAATATTGCGGGCTGTACTGACAGATGGCCGGGTTGTTGAAGGAGAATCTAATATTCCTTTGGCGGGGCAACCCGTAGATCGGGTGGAACTAGTTCCGAAAGACCTCCATCCTTTGCCTGAGGTTTTGCGCGCCATCGCCGAAGCAGATGCCATCGTGGTTGGGCCTGGGAGCCTGTATACGAGTGTTTTACCAAATTTGTTGGTCCCAGAAATTGCTGCAGCCGTGGCGGACAGTCCCGCCAAAAAAATTTATGTTAGTAATGTGATGACACAGCCTGGGGAAACCGACTCTCTAACCGCATCCCAGCATGTGCAGGCTATTTATCGCCATGTGGACCGCCATTTGTTTGATTACATTTTGGTGAATGCCGCCAGCTTGCCTGTGGAAGCTGTGTCTCAGTACAGGGCGCAGGGGGCTTTTCCGGTGCGCATCGATATGGAGGCTTTGAACAATTTGGGGTTGCGCGTGATTGCTCGGGATTTTGTCCACTATGCAACCTATGCCCGTCATGATAGTCGTCGAATTGCTGAGCAAATTGTCAGTCTCATCGGCTATGAACGGCAAAACCCGGCAGGACGGACGCACCGCCGCGGTGGAGACCTCCTGGGGGAATGAGCTGTGTCTTTCGCTGCTGAAACCAAAAAAGAACTTACGATGGTGCCGACTCCAGCATGCTGCCGATTGGCTGAATTATCTGGAATCATCAGTCTCAATGCCCGGTTGTGGAATAGCGAAACCCACCGGATACTGGATATTGAGACAGAGAATGTGGCAATCGCCCGGCGAATTTATACTCAGTTCAGAGAGGAGTTTGCCATTCGCCCAGAGGTTGTTGTGCGTAAAAAAATGCGTTTGAAGAAGAACCGCGTTTACGCTGTGCGAATCTTTTCTCCACCTGATGTGTGGCTGGAGCGTTTGGGATGGCATCAAGACCCGCAGACGCTGTTGTGGATGCCTGGGATATCAAAATTTACTAAAGAATGCTGCCGACGTTCATTTTTGCGGGGAATTTTTTTGGCTGCAGGCTCGATTAATGATCCGGGTAGTAATTCGTACCACTTGGAACTGAGCACAGTGGATGAGGAACAAGCACAGGCCGTGCGCAGGCGTATGAATCAGTATGGCCTACACGCGCGTCTGATTGCCCGCAAGCGAAACTACGTGGTGTACCTCAAAGAAGGTGAGAGAATTGTGGAATTTCTCAGCTTGATTGGGGCCCATCAAGCACTTTTAAAATTCGAGGACGTACGTATTCTCAAGGGAATGCGCAATCAAGTGAATCGACTTGTCAACTGTGAAACAGCCAATATGAATAAAACCATCGGTGCAGCGGTTCGTCAGCTCGAGGTGATTCGCGTGATTGAGAACCGCATGGGTCTGCAGCAGTTGTCGGACCGTTTGCGGGAGGCAGCAGAAATTCGTTTGCGACACCCAGAGGCAAACTTGCAGGAATTATGCGAGCACATGGGGAATACAGTCAGCAAATCTGGGCTCAATCATCGGTTTCACAAGTTGGAGGAGATTGCTAAAAAATTGCAGGGACCGTCCACTTCAATGGGGCCGGAAAATGGCTGACCCAGTGACCAGTGCATGCTATACTTAAAAAGATGGAGTTGCCGGTTACCGCTTGGGTGTCATCTGCTCTGTGATGCAGGCGGTTTCACGGAGGACGAGGAGGCACGGTCATGTTAGAAAACACAGTGGTTGTCAATTTGCGTTCAGGATTGCTGGCGCGGCCAGCAGCGTTGTTCGTGCAAGAAGCAAACCGCTTTTCTTGCGAGATTTTTGTTGAGAAAGACGGAAAAACGGTGAATGCCAAAAGCATTATGGGAATTATGTCACTGGCCATTGCCCATGGGCAGGAAGTCAAGGTCCGGGCTGAGGGTTCAGATGCCCAACAGGCGGTGGAAACACTCATCGAGATGATTAGCAAAGAAGCCTGAGCCCGTTCTTTGGAAAACACCACTAGTTTCAGTGGGAGTTCTGTGGGCTGGGTTTTCCGCATAGGTTGGAAACATCGTCCACCGTCACAAGCTAGGAAGCATCCTCAGGGACGCCTCCTAGCTTGTTCCATCTGGTGGATAACCTCGCTAAGGAGGGGGATGTCCCATGCCGAAGCGGTTTGTGTTTCTGTCTAGCAAGCGTCGATTCGACAGGCTTCGATGGGTGGCAATCAGCTTGCTGATAGGAGGGGTTGTTCTCTTTGAAGTCTACCGCTGGTGGGTGCCCTATGCGTCGTGGAACCCACTATGGAATCAGGTGACCGTGGGCCAAAGTGTGATTGGTCCCTGGAATTACGGGGGCTTGAATGAACAGGGTTATTTGCGCTTTTACAGCGGGTTTCAGGTGGTCCTGTTACCGCCTACGGCGAAGTTGTTTGACGCCAATGGACACTTTGTCATTTTAGAAGGCCACACTCCCGGTTCTCTGACCTATGCCCGCCCAATTGCGGACATTCCGCCCGGCTGGCTGTTGCTGGGACTGTGCGGTGTAGGGATGGGGGGATTTTTATGGGTGACGCGATCTCGGCGCAGACACAGTGGGGGGTTTCAAGTCGTAGGAAACAAGTCTACACTCCATAAAGTTCAGTTTCGAAAGGACTTTCCACCCAGTGCTGGGGTGTCAGAAGAGAGCCCGCAAGCATCGACACAGTCGCTGGGGTGGCCGGGAAGAAGGCGTCGATTTCGGGCAGTAAGGAACCCCCAGCCAGGACATAAAGAAGCTTCCAACCGATTTCGGGAATGAGTTTCTGGCGCCGTAGTTTTGGTTTCTTTTTTTGTATGTGGTAACCTTATTTCAGACACACACGCTAACAATGCGTGTCTGAAAGGGGGGCTTTAAAGATTCCCCCTTCGGTTATCCTCTTAAAGGAAACCCGCTACTGAGGGGAGACGACAGAGCCCGCATGGCGCTTCGACCTGGCCGAGTTCAACAAATTCACAAACGGGAAAACAGGGGTGTAGACCGTAGCAGTGAGCCTTTTCGGATTGAAAAGCTGACACGCAGGCCCGGTCTGGTTACTTTATTGAGACCAGCTTTTGAGCCGGGATATACGGATCATATGCGGGAAATCTATCCTCAGTGGGGGATTGGGGTCAGCACTTGCATCGACAGTGGCAAGCCGGTTAAACATCCTCGATTGCGGTTTGACCACTATGTGGACCTGGTAAAGGTATGGGAAGATCATGATTTTATCTATGTCGAAGATATGTATGTGGATGTACTGCTTTATGAACGGGCGTATTATCATGTGATTGATTTAGAAGAGTTTGGTGAGGCATTGGCACAACGGGAAGTGAGTACTGCAGAGGCAAAACGGGTTTTGGAAAACACGCAACACTTTGTGGACGCAATGAAACGTAGTCGTTTGTCCTATGTTGTGTGGAAACAAAAGTATGGAATTCAGCACCGTCTGCAGTAGATTCACCAGATCAAAAAAACCAGATCCCAAAACGACAGGGGCAAAAGCCCCTGTCGTTTAAACGGTGGTGCAAGGCATGGTTTGCCCAGCCTAATGTCTGACTTACATTTCCAAGCGGTGGGAATCTCACTGTTTGAAAATGTGTGCTGATTTTTTCTCTCAGTCATCGAGCTGTTCTAACATCTCATTGATTCCTTGCTCTGGTTTAGCAATAGTGGTTGCCAGATTAAATCGGCTACGCCGTATGGCTTCCCAAGCGGCAATGCCCACACTTGCCCCAACGAGCACGGCGGTCATGGTATTGACACCGTTACGGCGTCTAGGCATCACGCGACCGCGAACATTGTTCGCCATGCCATTCATGATTTCCCACATGGCCAGCACCTCCCGTGACAGTATTGTAACCAGTGTGTGCCTTTGCAAACCCTTTGCGGATAAGAAAATGTTGGAGATTGCTCGCCATGAAACCCCACACGTGCGTCACGAAACCACACTCGTGGAAGCCGTTCACTATTGGTTGATTATAGGCTAAATGGTGAAATCACATAAGTTTACATAAAAAAATCTGTGTGTAGCACTAGACGTCTCTAAAAATGTGTGGTAATATATCGACAATTCTATATTCAACGCCATGAAGGAGAGAGTAAGCTGCAGGTACGGCCCAGAGATCCGACGGTAGGTGGGAGTCGGAGCGCACAAGCAGCCGAAGTTCACTCTAGAGCGGCCGGGTGAAGGTCTGTGCAACCTGTTCAGACTTGTAGCTTGCGCCGGTGACGCTGCAACGTCGCCGTTATCTCAACGAAGTCGAGGCAAATCTGCCTTCGATTAGGGTGGCACCGCGAGTCAACTCGTCCCTATGGGATGGGTTTTTTGTTTTCTCGTGTCAATATAGGGTGTCCTTTGATGAGAAGGATTGGCCTACGAATTAAGGGTGGTACCGCGGAGTCAACTCCGCCCCTAAGTGGGGCGGTTTTTTTGTACTCTCTTGGCGGGGCTCCTGGTTAGCTTTAGCGATTCATGCGCATAAAAGCACAGCACAGACGCGTATTGCGAGACAAACACCTGACAGACTTAAAGAGGTTGTCCGGAAAGGGGTCTGGTCAGACCCCTTTCCGGACACAGACTTAAAACAATTTTTGGAGGGGGAGAGGCATCATGAAAGTGATTCTCAAAGAAACAGCCGCACGTGGGTTGGCCCAAACGATTGTCAAAGGGGTGGAACAGGGAGGCGGGTCCGGCTACATCCGTAAAGAGGGTAGGCACCTGATTATTGGCCTTGCAGGTCCACGCCACGCCGTTAATATTGAGCAAATCAAGGCGTTCGAGGGCGTAGAGGCGGTGGTTTCTTTGCATCATGCTTTTAAACTGGCAAGTCGGGAGTTCTGTGCGGATTCGACCGTGGTACAAGTGGGTAATGTGCGTGTCGGCGACGGCAATCCGGTGGTGATTGCCGGTCCTTGTTCAGTGGAAAGTCGTGCACAAATTCTCGAGGTTGCCCGTAAAGTGAAGGCGAGTGGGGCCCATATGCTTCGGGGTGGCGCATTCAAGCCGCGGAGTTCTCCTTATAGCTTTCAAGGGCTGGCTGAAGTAGGATTAAAACTTTTGGTCGAAGCGCGTGAGGCAACAGGTTTGCCAGTAGTATCCGAGGTAATGGACCCAATCACGTTACCCATGGTGGCGGAGTACGTGGATGTGCTGCAAATTGGAGCCCGTAATATGCAAAACTATCATTTGTTAAAACAAGTGGGTAAAACCAACAAACCTGTGTTGCTGAAACGGGGTTTGTCTGCCACCATTGAGGAGTGGCTGATGGCTGCTGAATATATTTTAAGTGCAGGGAACCCAAATGTTATTTTATGCGAACGCGGAATCCGCACTTTTGAAACTTACACGCGCAACACGTTGGATTTAAATGCAGTGCCTGTGGTCAAGGACCTCAGTCATCTGCCTGTCTTAGTGGATCCCAGCCATGGCGTGGGTATCGCCAAGTACGTTCCTGCAATGAGTATGGCCGCCATAGCGGCAGGTGCAGATGGATTAATCATTGAAGTTCATTCAGACCCTGCCAGTGCCCTCTCGGACGGATCTCAGTCCTTGACCCCAGAGGTCTTTGCAAGGTTGATGCAGAGGTTGGCGTATTCAATGTTGGCGAGAGAAGAATCTGCCGTGGTCAATTCTTGAAATTTGGCTTAAACGAAAAAAGGGATGCAGTTCCATTTTCTTTTAGGAGGGATTATGGTGGATTCTGACTGGCAACAACAATTGGACCACTTGCGCCAGCAAATTGACGAGTTGGACGAACACCTGTTAGCAATCTTGCGTGAACGGATGCAAATAGCCCTAGAGATTGCCCACATTAAGCAAGGTCTTGGTTTGTCTGTCCGCCAGCACGTCCGTGCTGAAGAGGTACGACGGCGCTACGCGGAACGTGGCCAGGGGATGTTGTCGGAGGAGTTTTTACACAACTTGTATGCTTTGATCCACGAGGAAACTTGTCACCGGGAGGAAGAACAATCATCTTGAAGTCCGCACAAGCAGCACAAGCAGTAGATGGGGCGGTATCTGTGCCTAGTTCCCAATCTGTGGTTGAGGCTTTGGTGGGATGGTACGTCGCCAACGCCAGGCAGTTACCCTGGCGGCAAACTGGGGACCCATATGCCATCTGGATTAGCGAGACTATGTTACAACAGACCCGAGTAGAAACGGTTATTCCTTATTACAATGCCTTTTTGAAGCGGTTTCCAACGGTGTTTGATTTGGCCACTGCGACTGTGGAGGAGGTGCTACGCGCGTGGCAGGGGTTGGGCTATTATTCGCGGGCTCGCAATCTTCAGCGGGCGGCCATACAGGTAGTGGCACAATATGCCGGTAAAATTCCGGATCAGGCGGTGGCACTGCGCTCCCTGCCTGGAATTGGGGCCTATACCTGTGGGGCTATACGAAGCATCGCCTTCGGGCAGGTGGAGGCGGCAGTAGACGGGAATGTGGCTAGGGTAATGGCCCGCATCCTGGGCATTCGGGAGTCTCTTAACCAAACAGGCGTTGGCCGTCGCATTGCCCAAACTATGATGCAGTGGCAAAGCCAAGCAGAAGCAGGAACGGTGACGCAGGCTCTGATGGAGTTGGGGGCTACGGTTTGTGTTCCACGTGGACCTGAGTGTTCCTGCTGTCCTTTGGATTTCATTTGCGTGGCTCGCAAAGAACAAGCGGTGACCGAGATCCCAGCGTTAAAAAAAAGACCGCAACCACAGCCGATAGATGTATTTGCGCTGTGGCTAGTGGAGGAAAACCGGATTTGGTTGCAAAAGAGACCAGATACCGGACTGTTGGCTGGGCAGTGGCAATTTCCAGCACTGGAAATCGCGGCAGTGTCGGAAAAACCAGACGGGTACGATGGGGGAATATCCACAATTCGCCACAGTCAGCCAATAGAGTCGCGGAATTCTAAACCTGTCACAGCAGCGGTCCGCTTACAAACCGCCTTCGGGCATATTTTGTGGCCGGAAAATCCACAAGACGGGGTTCCTGTGGTAAGAGAACGTCTAGCCGCAGTGTCTCCTAGGAACAGTTTTGTGGAGGTGCTGCATGTACAGCACTTGTTTACACATTTGCGCTGGCGAGTCCAGGTTGTGCGCCCCTTGTCTGCCCATATTTGTACGGATTTGGCTTTGCGTGCTGGCTGGGTGTCTGTACCCCTGGACAGTTGTGCAGAGTTGGGTCTTGCTACAGTGTACAGGCGAATCCTAGCGCGTCTGTACACTAGCCGGTGATTTGCACTCGTAGGACAGTCCACGCGTATTTGTCAGATTCCTTGATCTACTTGTTGCAACGGCCTATACTATTGCAAAACCGTGTCGACTCGAGGCAGTCGAGGAAGAGGTCCGTAGCGGCGTGAGTTTCTGTAGACAGTCGGCGTTAGGTGGTACTGCGGGAATTCACCTCTCGCCCTTATGGGTGAGGGGATTTTTGTGTATTTTGTTCATATTCAAATTGGCTAGGAGTGGAGCGCATGACGATGGAAACAGAAAATGTCGTGTACAACCCGCAAGCATTGGAGAAAAAGTGGCGCACGCGGTGGGTAGAAGAATCTACTCACAGGGTCCAAGAGGACAGCGGCAAGCCCAAGTACTACGCGTTGGACATGTTTCCATATCCATCAGGAAGTGGATTGCATGTGGGCCATTGGCGTGGGTATACGATTTCTGATGTGTGGAGTCGGTATAAAAAATTGCAAGGTTACGAGGTACTGCACCCTATGGGATGGGATGCATTTGGTCTGCCAGCTGAAAATGCCGCGATTAAACTGGGGATACATCCAGCTGTTTCAACGGCTAGCAACATTGCAAACTTTAAACGTCAGTTAGAACAGATTGGTTCGGTATATGACTGGAGTCGGGAACTCAATACCAGTAGCCCAGAGTTTTATCAATGGACGCAATTTTTCTTTGTGAAAATGTTTGAACGGGGCCTTGCTTATCGCAAAAAGATGCCTATTAACTGGTGTCCCAGTTGTAAAACCGGGTTAGCTAATGAAGAGGTTGTGGAAGGTCGGTGTGAGCGGTGTGGCACCGAGGTGACCAAAAAGGAAATGACGCAGTGGATGCTCAAAATTACCGCCTATGCAGACAGGTTGTTGTATGACCTGGACAAACTGGATTGGCCAGACAAGGTAAAACGCATGCAGGCCGCTTGGATTGGCCGTAGTGAGGGGGCCCGGATTCGTTTTTCCATCCAGAATTACGAGGATGAGAGCATTGAGGTCTTTACGACTCGGCCAGACACCTTGTATGGAGCCACTTATATGGTATTAGCTCCAGAACATCCATTGGTTCAACACATTACACCGGCAAATCGAAGATCCGATGTGGATACTTATGTGCGTGAAACGCTAAAAAAATCTGCCATTGCTAGGCAGGTTGTGGACAAGACGAAAACCGGGGTGTTTACGGGGGCCTATGCAATTCATCCTTTAACAGGGCACCTGTTGCCCATCTGGATTGCAGATTATGTGTTAATGGAGTATGGCACAGGAGCAATTATGGCAGTTCCGGCACATGATTTGCGAGACTATGAATTTGCCCAGACATTCGGTTTACAAATTGTTGAAGTGATATCCCCTACGGGGGAAATACTCACTGCACCTGGGGCCACACCCAACCTGTTCACTGAAGCGGGGAAACTAGTGAATTCCGGTGCTTTCGACGGACTGGACAGTCAACAAGGGCAGAAAGCCATTGTTGAGGAACTGGTTCGTCATGGCATGGGTGAAGCGACAGTTACGTATCGGATGCGGGATTGGGTATTCGCTCGCCAACGTTATTGGGGTGAGCCCATTCCAATTGTTTATTGTGATGTTTGTGGAGCGGTTTCCGTTCCCGTGGAACAATTACCAGTATCTTTGCCAGCTGTGGAGAGATACGAACCTACCGGTACCGGGGAGTCTCCCTTGGCAGCCATTGCAGAGTTTGTGAACACTCGCTGCCCCAAGTGTGGGGGCCCAGCAAAGCGAGAAACGGACACAATGCCACAGTGGGCCGGTTCAAGCTGGTACTTTTTGCGTTATCCTGATCCACATAATAGCCAGCAACCCTTTTCTAAAGAGAGTGCAAATAAGTGGTTGCCAGTGGACATGTATATTGGCGGGGTTGAACATGCGGTTTTACATTTGTTGTACGCGCGCTTTTTTACCAAAGTCATTCATGACCTGGATTTGATTGACTTCGACGAACCCTTCCAGCGCCTGTTTAATCAAGGCATGCTGACATTGCAGGGGGTGAAAATGAGCAAGTCCAAAGGAAACGTTGTCAATCCTGATGACATCATAGCCAAACATGGGGTGGATGCCCTGCGCATGTATGAATTGTTTGTGGGCCCCCCTGAGGACGACGCCGAGTGGAACACCAATGGTCTGGAGGGGGTGAGTCGGTTTCTTGCCCGCATGTATCGATTTTTTATTAGTCATTTGGGGGATAATGCCTCTTCTCGGCCAGAATTAGAACGCCTACGCCATCGCTTCGTGGCCAACCTGACGGAGCGTTTGACGTCCTTTCGCTTGAACACGGCGGTCAGTAGTTTCATGGAGTACTTAAATGCATTGCAAGACGTGACTGCTGGTATCGATGAAGCCACACTGACGACCCTGGCGATTACAATTTCCCCCTTTGCTCCACACATGGGGGAGGAATTGTGGGCTCAACTAGGACACGAAACATCTGTTTTTACGGCCACATGGCCCACCTATGAAGAGCGCTGGTTAGCAGATGAAGAGATGGAAATTGCGATTCAGGTGAACGGGCGAATTCGTGCACGATTGACAGTCGCGGCAGACATCAGCGAAGACAGTGCTGTGGCGGCTGCGCAAGCACACGCTGAGCTGGCACCCTGGTTGAATGGAAAGACACTCGTGAAATCGGTGTATGTCCCTGGTCGTTTAATCAATCTTGTGGTGAAGGATTAATTATCGTGACTAAAGCTGAAACTGGAGTCCGACGCAAACTGCCTTTGCAGGTGGCACTACTGATTCGCAATTTGGTGGAACAAGGGGTCTATGGGCCGGGAGACCGTCTCCCTACCCTGGTTGCCTTGGCGGAAAGGTTTCGTTGCAGTCGTCCCACAGTGCGCGAGGCCTTAAGTATTTTGCAAGGACAGGGCTTGGTGGAGTTGCATCATGGGGACGGTACTTACATCCGTACAGCAACTATGGAAACATGGATGCAGCCATTGGATGCGGCCCTGTTGCTGGCAGTGGAACAATTGGAGCATGTGGTGGGGCTGGTTTTGGCCGTGTTGGCCAGCGCCGCCGGACATCTGGCACAAAATTGCGATGCCGACAGGCTGTCTTCTCTCAACCAGCGCTTGTTTCAAATGGAGTGTTTTGGGGGTCAAGGGGAGGAATCGGTCAGCGCGGAGTTGGCTTTTCACTTGGCGGTTGCGGAGGCGTCTGGCAACACTCTCACCACAAATGTGGTGAGAGTAATGGAAGAGGCATTTCGAAGTTGTCTGCGACTCACCCATCAGGACGGTTACCTTGGTCTTGAAACTTGCCGAGCTGTGGTGGATGCTATCGCAAAAGGACGTTCTGGGGTGGCAAGGGAAGCACTATTTACATATGGTGATAATATGGTTCGCTTGCTGGTCTGGTTGCGGGAGTCTGCTCAAAGTCGAGCAGATGGCGGACGGGATTAGTGAAAAGTGAATTGACAGAGTGTCTTTGCGGCAGTTTAGCTTTCCACAAATAAGCTTTAGTTTTCCTTTGAAGTTTCACATAACGGTCGTAGAGGTGTATAATAAGACTTGTGAAAGCGTTATCATTATGTGCGAGGTGACCCTTAGGTCATGCTCAAGTTACTGGTTGTGAGTTTTGACGAAAGCGGTTTGAATTATGTGGAACAGGCAAGTCAAAAAGGTTGTAAGGTGCGCGTACTCGATTGTTCGGAGTCTCACCATAATCGCTTGGAATCTTGGTATGGTACATTGTTGTTGCATGCGGAGGGTCATCGAAATAGTGTGCGTGACGTGGTAGCCCAAGAGGGGTTTACAGATGCCTTGGTTGAGGAGAGCGAAGACTTTGTCTACACCGCGTTAATTATCCAGTCTTTACGGGAAGCGGGTGTCAGGAATATTACTGTCGTGACCACGTCGTCTTTGCGTCGCGGCATCTACCAACGCTTTGGAGCTTTGCGAGTGTGGGTGGTCCGGTCTATGCGGGAGGGACCGCATAAATTCGCAGATCTGCTGTGCTCGAATACTGGGGAAACTACGGAATTCACTTTGGCCACTGTGTGAAACCCTCCCATCATGAGAAATGTAGATTTTTTAAAATTAGCTCCGTCCTTTCGTTAGGGAACGGAGCTATCGTTTTATATACTTTTTCTGTGCTATGATGGATGAGCAGGTTTAAGTCGTTGAAGTCACCGTATCAGCCCATGAAAATATGGGGGGATTGGAGAGCTGAAGGTGTCGCAGAGAGCGAAGTTTACATATTTTTTGGCAGCCTTAGTTGCCATGATTTCGTTAGCAGCTGCAAGCACGGAGATGGCAGTTGGGCGCAATGGGCTTGCAGTCGTACTGTTTATTTTGGCTTTTGTCATTATTGGTGTTGCCTTTATGGTGAAGCGCCGCGTCATGAAAAAGTAGGGTTCACAGCGTTAATTTTGTTGCAGCGTTGAATTTGTTGCAGCGTTGAATTTGTTGAGTGGAAAGGCAGGTAAACCGGATGACGGACGTCGCCCGGAAAAACAGTATTCGCCGTTACTTATGGCGCTTGGCGGAGGCAGGCGTGCTGTTGGTTCTGGTAGTTATTCTTTGTGTGATTTTTGTACTTACTTTGCGCTATACCCTGCCGTTTGTTTTAGGGGCCTTTTTTGCTGTTTTACTGATGCCCTTAGTACGGGGGCTGGAAAGTCTGGGTGTACCTAGGCTAGTGGCAGCAGTGGTGGTCTTGGTGGTGGCTTTGGTGGCAATTTTGTTGGCCGCCGGGTTTGTCATTGTTTCGGTCACTCGAGAGGCCATGCTCTGGTCGGCGGAATTAACTCGGGATTTTCATTTGCTGCAGATTTGGGTGGCCAACCAAATTACAGCGGGGCAACTGTTTTATGGGCAGCTTCCCCCTGAAGTGGCCGTTCAAATGCAATCTGCTGCCGTACATGTCGTCGGACAGGTCAACCATTACTTTCAATATTTTGTAAGGTCGGTTATCCATGCCATCACACGTCTACCGGACACCCTTTTTGTTGTCGTCATTTCGGTGCTTACGACCTTCTCTGTATTGGTGAACCGGGAACGCATGTATATTCATTTTTTGCGGGCACTGCCCCCCGGGTGGTCCCACAAAGTTAATGTGGTGTTTAAGGATATTATGAAGGCCTTCCTTGGGACGCTGCGTGTGCAGGCTTTGCTGATGCTGTTGTCCGCTGTGTTGGGCGTTGCTGGAATGTGGGTCTTGCACATTGACTATTTTGTGATTCTCGGCCTCCTGTTTGGGTTGACAGGGTTGATTCCAGTGGTGGGTTCCTACATCATGACGCTACCGTGGGCAATGGCTGCTTTTGTTCTTGGCGATACCCATTTGGGGATTAAAATCTTGATATTGCAGTTGGTGGCTTCGCTGATTCGCCATATGGTAGAGCCCAAAATGCTTGCCGACAATGTGGGCCTGGATATGTTGTCCACACTGTTTGGTTTATACGCGGGTATGAAAGTTTTGGGTGTCTTGGGTCTATTCATTGGGCCCATCCTTGTGATTGGACTGAAGTCTTTGCTACGCATTCGCTTATTTGTGGACTTCTTACCCCTAGATGCGCAATCAGATGTGGCGAAAGGCGTACAGAATGATTCGGAACCTGGGCCTGCGGGCCCGTCATTGTCCACTGATTTGGGGACGGACAGACACCAGCCCGGACCAGGAGGAAAGTAGAAGTGAAAATTGTCAGTTTGCACGGGGACGGTTCTCCACACCGGATTTGGCCTGTTGTGGAACAGACGCCGGACCCATGGTGTTTCATCATTCCAGCTGGCGGGTCAGTGGTGGAGGCGAACGGACGAGCGTGGTCGAGTGATTACCCGGTGGTGGCGGTATTTTGGCCTGAACGCTATTATCAGGTATTTATCTTGCTAAAACAGGGTCATACCGAATATTATTGTAACGTCATTTCACCTCCCACTTGGTTTTATGCTACCTCCCCTTTACCCATGCGGGCAGAGTTCAGCGATGGCCTGTCGACGCCTGTGCCAGGGGTCTGGTTTCATGACCTGGATTTGGATGTGTACGTCGATGCCGAAGGAATTCGGGTGCTGGATGAAGACGAGTTTTCATCCCGTCAAACTAACTATTCGCCACAGTGGGTGGCAGCGGCTCAATCTGCGGTAGAAGAATTGCGGCGACTTGCAACAGCACACAAGGGGCCCTTTGCACCGAACACCGCACAATTTTGGCGGTGGTGGGTTGGTCAAGGAAAATACCCCGAACTAAAAAGCGCTCTGAACCAAGCGGAAAACACCCTGAATCCACCAGGTGTTTTCCGCTAATTTGAGAACTTTGTCTGTGGGGATGCCGCGGATCTCATTCAGTCTCAAGCTTTGCTATATCACCGCTGAGCAGGCGACGGGCCCGCTCCATGATAGCGAACAAGGTATGGGAATCGGCCACCAGTTGTTCAGGGGTTAAGGGGGCATCAATTGGGTGATGTGTGGGCGATTGTTGCATATTCAACTGTTCAATTTTTTCAAGTAGACTATTCCGTTCTAGCTGGATTTGGGTTAGTTCTTCTTTTAGGCGTTGAAAGTGTTCATCATAAACTTGTAAGAAATGAATGACGTCTTGCATGGGTTCAGAACTGCCCACAGCTGTCGATGATTGAATCCCCGCACCCAGCGGATTGCGATTCCTGCTAAAGGTTTTGCGTTCCTGTTTTGCGTTTTCAATTTCTGTCTGCTTTTGTTTGCGTAAGACGCCGTTCCAGCGGTAGCCGCAAGCTGCGGCCGTGCGCCCCAGTTCTGCCGCGGCTGCATCGAAGGCCCGCAATTGTGTGCTGCCACGGCGAATGTGTTGCAAAACTAAACTGGTTAGACGCTCGTCGTCCGCCGGGGTCCAAGCGTCAGAACGATTTACCCACTTTTCAGCCGATTGCACAACTAGTTCCTCCCTCAGGTCCGTACTATACTTTATCTCCAGCTGGTGCGAGATTCATACGATGGAGTCATTCATATCTCTGTATCATGCTATGTTTGAAGAGGAAAAACGTGACCAAAAATCATACGAAAATCGTAGAATCTGTAGGGAGGTGAACGCAACACGGTGTGCAAGACTTGCGTAATCATTGACTCTCGACTAACCTTAGATTAGTGCTAACCACAGATTAGGAGGTGTGGCCGCGTGCAATTTGCAGGGTGGACGGATGCGGACTTTGACGTATTCTCCATACCGGGGTTGGAACCGCGAATGGATGCCTTAAAACGCCAGGTGCGCCCCAAGCTGGAGCAGCTTGGTGTCGATTTGTCCCCATATCTCACGAAGGTTTTGGGTCGCCCCATATACCCCCACGTGGCAAAACACGCTCGCCGTAAGGTAAATCCGCCAGTGGACAGTTGGGTCGCTTTTGCCGCAGACAAACGTGGGTACAAGAAGCACCCTCACTTTGAAGTAGGACTTTGGTCTACGCAACTGTTTGCCCAATTTTGTGTCATTGCGGAATGCCCAGTAAGACCTCAAATTGGCCAGGCCTGGTTATCAAATCTGGCAACGGTGCAGACAAAGGTCCCAGCAGATTTTTTTTGGCGGGTGGACCACACGCAACGTCAAGGTGTGAAAACGGGGGACTTGTCCCGTGAGAATTTGGTTGAATTTATTGAAAAGATGGCAAACTCTCGTTCTGGAGAGCTGTTGGTGGGTCTGCAAATAGACCGTCAGGACATTCTCTTGCAGCCACCCGCTAGGACACTGAAAGACATTGAAGGCTGTATTGCGGCCCTGGCGCCGCTGTACACTATGGCATTACAAGTGGAAGGGGTGGAACCTTGAATACACGTGCGCAAGCTCTGAACTTACTGCAGGAATACACGCAAAGTGAATCTTTGCTGCGTCATGCCTATGCTGTTGAGGCAGCCATGCGGGCCTATGCACGACAGTTTGGCGAGGACGAAGAAAAGTGGGGGATTACTGGGTTGTTGCACGACTTTGATTATGAGCGCTATCCAACACCGACTGAGCACACCCTTGTGGGCGCAAAAATCCTGATGCAAAAAGGATATCCGGAGGATGTGATTCAAGCCATTCAAGCGCATGCGGATTACAATGGGTTGCCGAGGGATACACCGATGGCGAGGACCTTATATGCCTGTGATGAGTTGTCCGGTTTTGTGATGGCGGTGGCCATGGTTCGGCCATCTCGCAATATTGCCGATGTAGAAGTCAAAAGTGTCAAGAAAAAGCTAAAAGACAAGGCTTTTGCAAAGGGAATCTCACGGCAGGATGTCCTCAAAGGGGCCGAGGAGATGAACCTGCCTTTGGAACAGCATATTGCTACCGTTGTAGCGGCACTTGTACCCATTGCTGGACAGCTTGGGTTAGCTGGCGACGGGGAACAGGCCGACAACAAATAAAGCGAATTGTAGGGTTCCCCCAGCCTGTGGTGACTGGGAGGGCAAAACCAAAGGGGGAAGCTTATACAGGACCTTCCGACTGTTTGGTATAATTAGTGAAGGATTTATTCTAGCCTAGCTATTTATTTCAGGGAGTAAATTGATAATTGAAGGAGGCCATATTGTCATGATACTAAAAGGACCTTCGCTGGACATTCCACACATTTCTCTGCTCCAAATGTTGGCAAATAGTGTGCAGCGGCAGCCCCAACGCGTGGCAGTGCGATTCGCCGAAACGGAATTGACTTATGAGCAATTGTACGCGTCCGTGCACGTCGCCATGGCTGCCCTTCAGGGTGCAGGGATTCAAGCAGGGGACCGCGTGGGTATCATGTTGCCCAACTGTCCCCAATATGTGATTGCTTACTATGCCATCAGTGGTCTAGGGGCCATGGTTGTACAAATCAACCCCATGAGTCGGGCACCAGAGTTACAGGAATTAGTACAGGACGCGGGGGCGCGGATGGTGATTGCCTATGGTCCTGTGCTGCCTTTGGTCCAGAGAATTCGCGCTGCGGTGGGATTGGAGAAAATCGTCGGGGTTTCATTGCAGCCTGTGGAGGAACAAACAGCTAGTCCTGATGTGTGGTTTGACGAGTGGCTGGCCGAGACGGTGAAAGCTGGATACAATCCAGAAAGGATAGTTATTCCAAGCTTTGATCCCGATTCTACCGTGGCGGTTTTACAATATACAGGAGGTACCACTGGTCAACCGAAGGGAGCCATGTTGACACACAGCAATTTGGTGGCAAACGCCTATCAAACACAGGCTCTCATTCCACCGAGTGATGGGAAAGACGATATCATGCTTGCCGCTTTGCCCCTGTTTCATGTATTTGCCATGACGGTATGTATGAATTATCCCATTGTTGCGGGTATGACCATCCGTATGGTGGCCCGCTTTGAAGCGCATGCTATGCTGTCCATTTGTGAATCTGAGCGCCCCACGATGTTCCCCGGTGTGCCCACCATGTACTTGGCCCTTACGCAAGCGTTGCCCACTGGCTCGGACGCTTTGCAAAGCTTACGCGTGTGTATCAGCGGCGGTGCGCCGATGCCAGAGCAGGTTTTGCGTAACTTTGAAAACGCTTCAGAAGCGGTTGTTTTGGAGGGCTATGGACTTACGGAAAGCTCACCCGTGACCCACGTCAATCCCGGAGCCGAACGGCGCCGGGTGGGGAGCATTGGCTTGGTGGCGCATAACACAGAAGCGCGAGTGGTTAGTTTGTACAATCCAAATCAGACCTTACCTGTGGGGGAGCGGGGTGAGTTAGCGGTGCGTGGGCCGCAGGTGATGAAAGGATATTGGCAACGGCCTCAGGAAACAGCGGATGTGCTGATGAACGGGTGGTTGTTGACAGGAGATATTGCTACACTAGATGCAGACGGATATTTTTACATTGTGGATCGTAAAAAAGATATGATTATTGCCAGTGGATTTAACGTGTACCCGCGCGAGGTAGAAGAAACGCTATATCAGCACCCGGACATTCTCGAGGCGGCGGTGGTCGGGGTGCCCGATGAATACCGGGGTGAGACGGTCAAAGCATTTGTGGTGCGCAGAGCGGGCCATGAGGACTTATCGGCAGAGCAATTAGAAGTCTGGTGCCGGGAACGATTGGCGGCCTATAAAATACCCCGGGTGATTGAGTTTCGAGATGAACTTCCGAAAAGTTCTGTGGGAAAGGTGTTGCGCAGGGAACTACGGGCCTGAGGGGGATGAATTTGGATTATATCCCCAGGCGTTGTTTCGAAGTCTGTAATTTGACAGCCTTGGGAGAGGGAATTCACACAGTGCTCAATCTTCACTTGTTTCATACCAATGATGTTCACAGTCAACTGGAAAACTACATGCGTTTGGGGGCCCTCTTGAGAACCTACAGAAATCAAGTGGTTCAGCGTGGGGAATGCGCTTTGACCTTTGATATTGGGGACTTGGTGGACCGGGAACGACCGGAGACGGAAGCCACTGATGGACGCATCAATGCCGCGCTGCTAGCCACACTGGGCTACGATGGATGGGTATATGGCAATAACGAGGGACTTACCCTCCCCAAACAGGGTTGGCCAGATTTGGTGGCCACAGCAAAAACGCGCGTGTTTGTGAGCAATCTGCGGAACAAGGACGGGGGCCGCCTGCCGGGATTTTGCGATTGGCACATATACAAATGTGCACAGCTGAAGGTGGGCGTATTTGGTTTGACACCAAAGTACGATGAGCCCTATGCCAACCTGGGTGTAAAGCTGCTCCCCCCCTTTTCCGTTGCCGAGGAAGTCGTGCAGACCTTGCAGCAGCAAGGGTGTCAGATTATTGTCGCCCTGTCACATTTGGGGCTGGCGGTAGATCGAAAATTGGCCCAGGCTGTACCTGGGATTGACGTTATTTTGGGGGGTCACACCCATCAGTTCATGGAGTCGGCTGAATGGGTGGGGCACACTGCAGTATTTCAGCCTGGCAAGCATGCCCTAGCCTTTGGCCATACGGTGGTTTATTATGACTTGCATCAGGGCAGGGTCAGCGGGGTTGTGGGAGAACCAATTCGAGTCCCTTTGGGGGGACCCATGGATGTGGGCATGCTCACAGCCTATCAGAAAGCTTTACCAGAAGCCAATGTAGTGATGCACCGGCCCCTGGTCCATCTGAACTCTCCCCAGCCAGTCATTTATGACGGAGAATCTCGTTTTGCTAATTTAATGGTTGACTCGCTCCTTTTCGCTTATCCAGCGGACATAGGTCTGATGATGTCCGGGGCGTTGACGGCGAGTCTGTTGGCAGGGGATGTGGTGAGAGAACACTTGCATGCAGCCTGTACCACACCCACGCGCCCTTTGCGGATGGACCTTGCAGGGAGCGATTTATGGAGTGTTGTCGAACAAGGGGCACAGCCGGAAGCTTATTTTCGCCCAGGGTTTGGCTTTGGATTTCGTGGATCGGTGGTGGGTTGGCTGGCCTTGGCGGGTGCTGTAGCCCATTTTGTTTCGGTTTCAGGGGGGCAGGATAGTGCTGACGCTGTGCAGCACTGGCGCTTGCAGCAACTTTGGATTCAGGGCCAGCCTGTAGAATTGAATCGTATGTACCGGGTGGTGACCTGTGAATATTTATGGCTTGCCCCTATTTTCCTTGCTTTTCGCAACGGACAAAACATTGAAGTGGAGCCACCCTTGGTACGAGAAGTACTGGCGGATGGATTACAAAACCAGGCCATCCGAACAAGTGCTGCGGTGTCACGCTATGAATTTACCAGAGAGGATTCGCTGTGAAGGTGAAAAGGATGTCCCAGAGCCGAGTTATGCAGTTGTTCGCCAAGTTGGCTGAGGCCTATCCAGAGGCCCACTGTGCACTGCAACACACCACACCCTTTGAGTTGCTGATTGCGACAATGCTGTCCGCGCAATGTACGGATGCGCGGGTGAACCTGGTGACTGCGACACTGTTTCAAAAGTATCGGATGCCCGAGGATTTTGCTGTTCTCAGTCCACAGACGTTGCAAGAGGATATCAAGCAACTGGGGCTGTTTCGGTCTAAATCTGAAAACATTGTGGCAACCAGCAGAATGCTGCTAGAACAGTTTCAGGGTCAGATTCCACAAACTTTGGAAGCGTTGATACAGTTACCTGGCGTCGGTCGCAAGACGGCCAACGTGGTGCTCAGTAATGCCTTTGCTATTCCAGCCTTAGCGGTGGATACCCATGTGCGGCGTGTCGCCAATCGCTTGGGGTTGGCGGACAGTCCCAACCCAGAAGTTGTGGAGCAGCAAATTTGTGCTAGAATCCCCTCTTCCATGTGGTCACAGGCACACCACTGGTTGATTTTCCACGGCAGGCAGGTGTGTACCGCACGCAAACCCGCTTGTTCAATTTGCCCGGTTTCTGAGTTCTGCAAGTTCTATCAAACAAAGACCTCTGCTATTCTGACAGGCTAAACCAAGGACAGAGAGCTCTGCTATTTTGACAGCCTAAACCAAGCAGAAAGCAGTCCCGGGAAGGAATCAGGTGTGCGAGTTCGGAAGGAGTGGGTGCACCGAGTGTGGAAAAAGTCGTTTGTGACCTTGTTGTCCTTAAACATTCTTGTGTTTGTGATGGCGGTGCTGTTTTGGGGGTCTCTGCCAAAAAAACAACAGGTGCAACAGCAGGTGCAACAGGGCTCTGCAAGCCATCAGACGGCTACGGTGCAGTTGGCGGTGGGCGATGCGGCACTCAATACCTTCATGGAATACGCTTTGTCCGGTCAGAAAGATTTGAACCCTGTACTGTCCTACATGCGGCTGACGTTCTCAAACCAGTGGCAGCTTCAGGTGGGGTTGAACATTGCCAGCCGTGTTTTGCCGTTAGAGTTTGTGTTGATTCCACAGGTGCAGCCCACTGGCAACTTAGCCCTGAATGTGGTCAGTGCCAATATGGATGGAATTAGCGCACCCGTGGACGTGGTGTTTTTTATCTTTGAACACCTGTCTTTACCCACTTGGATTCGGATTAATGCGCCGTCACACATCATTGACCTGAATTTTACCAATCGTCCACAGCAACCCTATGGAATACACATTGTCTCCTATAATCCAACAACCCATCTGCTGACCTTGCGTATCTCCATGGTACCAAAGTCTCTGTTGCAGACCCATACCCCTTAAAATTGGTTCCCCAGTGCGCATGTTGGGCTAACTTTCTTGGCACTGCGGGCATAGTTCTGGACAATCTGTCGCAGGCTACACGCAGAGTGGGAAAGGAAGATTTGCGTGAACTTGCCAACGTGGCTACAAAGAATGTTTACCATTGACGACTCTGTGCTAGATTCCCAATTTTCTTTGTTAACTGATTCGGTCCGCTCCACAAAAGCTGCCAGTCCTCCGAAAAACGATGATTCCAAAATGCCCAATGGTTCTACAGGGAATGGTTCTACAGGGAATGGTTCTACAAGGAATGGTTCTACAGGGAATGGTTCTACAAGGAATGGTTCTACAGAGAACAGTACTATAGGGAACGTTTCTAATGGGGATGGAGATACACCCAGTGAAGGTCGTCAGAGCGGGGAGAAGGAGATCCCTGTGCGCCCCATCCCTATCCACGAGTATGTTTTGCAGTCGGAGGTCAAAGGCGTATCCCCGGAAAGCAGCGAATCCTCGCCTGCAGATTCGATTCCTGCGGGGTTAGTAGCAGTCCGCCAGCGCTTGGAGCAGGCGTTTCACTTACCGCAGAACAAGGACATTGTGTTGCGGGAATTTCACCTTGGCAGCATGGGTCCTCAGAACGGCCTGATTGTGTTTGTGGATGGCATGGTGGACAAGATGTTGATTAACACTCATATTTTACAGCCCTTGATGCTGTTAGCCCACTTCACACATACGGATGTTCACGGCCGTATGGAAACGGTCCTGGAGGCTCTTTTGCCGGGCAATCAGGTTACGGAAACCAACCGCTGGCCGGAGGTGTTGCCCGGAATTCTGTCCGGGTCCACGGCTGTTTTTATCGACGGTGGCAAGGTTGCCTTAATTGTAGAAAGTAAAGGTTGGGAACACCGCAGTGTGGGTCTGTCACAGACGGAAAACGTGGTCAAGGGACCACACGATGCTTTCACCGAAAGTTTCCGTAGTAATACAGGCCTTGTCAGGGCACAATTGCGCTCCCCGGATTTGGTGACAGAGATTCTGACCGTGGGGAAACTGGCGGGCACAGATGTGGCCGTTATGTACATCCATGGATTGACCAATACGCGGCTTGTGGACGAAGTGAAACGGCGCATTCAGCTGGTGGATGTGGATTACCTGGCTGACGTCGGAACCATGGAACAGTTTCTTGAGGACAATCCACGGGTATGGATTCCGCAGACCTTGTCCACCGAACGCCCAGATAGGGTGGCACACATGCTGACAGAGGGGCATGTGGCTATTTTTGTCGGCAACAGTCCCTATGCTCTAACGGTTCCAGTGGTTTTGTGGACGCTTGTGCATACGCCGGAAGATGCCTACTTGCGTTTCCCCTTTGGAAGTTTTTTGCGTATCTTGCGTTTGTTTGCCATGATGGTGGCCCTACTGCTACCGGGATTGTATGTAGCCATCACCAATTTTCACCCGGAGATGATTCCGACGGACTTGTTGCTGGCCATTGCTGGCAATCGTGAGCAGGTGCCCTTTGCGGCCATTGTGGAAATTTTGATGATGGAGTTTGCGATTGAACTCATTCGCGAGGCGGGAATTCGTATTCCTTCCATAATTGGCCCGACCATTGGCATTGTGGGGGCGTTGATTATTGGGCAGGCTGCAGTACAGGCGGGGGTGGTCAGCCCACTGTTGGTCATTGTTGTTGCCATCACCGCATTGGCTTCTTTTTCAATGCCAAATTACAACCTGGCCTTTGGGATCCGCATCATGCGTTTTGTCTTCTTATTCGTAGCGGCTGCCTTTGGATTTTACGGCTTGACCCTGTTGTTCATGGCCATGTTGGCTAAACTGTCGGTGCAAAAGTCATTCGGGGTACCCCTGTTGGCTCCCGTTGCGCCCAGTATGGACACCTCTGAGGACGTGTTGTTGCGGGGCCCTGCCTATGTGATGAATGAGCGGCCAGGATTTTTACAGGTGCAAAAAGCCTGGCGACAGCGGCCCTACACGAGGTCTTGGAGCTCAACTACCAATGAGTCTATCAAGCCTAAAGAGGCGCAGGGGGGGAATGACGGTGGCCAACCCACAAAGTAAGTCTAAAATTGGTAGTAGGGAATTAACTGCTATTCTCGTGCTAATGACCACCACTGACATCTTTTTAAACTACGCCAACGGGATGACTCGGCAGGCGGATGAAGCAGCTTGGATGGAACCTTTGCTGGCAGGCAGTCTCTGCTTGTTGGTGTTTTTACTGGCGGAATGGCTGTTACGTCGCTACCTGCCAGGTCAGGACATTGTGGAAGCTGGCATCACCGCGTTTGGACACGTGGGTGGAGTTTTGGTAACCCTGATATTTTCAGCTTATTTTTTGTTTGTGACTGCGATGGTGATGCGGGAATTTGAGGAGACGGTTATCACCACCGTGTTACCTACCACGCCGATTGTGGTGGTGGGGGTGCTATTTGTGCTGACGGTGTGGTATGTGGCATACAACGGATTGGAAGCGATTGCCCGCTTGTCCTATTTGGGGCTTTTTGTACTGATTGCAGGTATTTTGATTCTCAGCCTGCTTACGGCTAATTGGTGGCATCCCAACTTGCTGTTTCCTCTCTTGGGACGTGGCCCCACGGCTGTGCTCAGAGGAATTTTACCGGCATCTACAGCCTTCTTCAACGTTTTAATTTTGGTAACTATCTATACCTATACCTATAATCCTGCTTCTCTGCGTCGCGTTGGTGTTACCAGCATTCTCATCAGCGTGTTTTTGATGTGTGTCTTCTTATTGGCTTACGAGATGGTATTTTCTATTCCTCAGGCGCAGGAGGCGACCAGCCCCTTGTATACCTTGGCCCGTCAAATTCGCTTAGGCCGGTTTCTGCAAAGGTTTGAAAGTATTTTTATTTTCATGTGGGTCATGGCGGCAGTTCTAAAAATGTCGATGACCTTGTGGCTCTCCTCCTTTTTGCTGGCTAAAGCATTTGGTTGGCCCCTGCTGCGACCAATTTTACCGGCCATGGCGATGGCCAGTTGGGCCATCAGCCTCTTACCTGCAGATTTGGCTTCGGTCTTAAACGTGAGTGATCGCGTCCGTTCAGATTGGGGGTGGGCAGTGATTTTTGTGTTGCCCTTGTTGGTGCTGTCTGTTGCGGCTTGGCGAACTCGGCGCAGGCGCAAAGGAGGGGTGCAAGGTGCTTAATTTTGCATTTTCTTTATTGCTCCCACTCTACATTTTTCTGTATTCATTGCAGTTTGTTCGATGGCTGCATAACCAGGGATATAAAGGCGGCTCCGTGGCTGCGGGTGCTACGTCAGTGCTAAGTTTTAGCGTGACAGGATATGTCTTATGGCGGATGTTTGTGGTTTAATGTGGATTCTGTAGTTGTACCAAGGTATGATACATTGGACAAATGGTGTCCAACACGGCGGTAGGCGCAAGTGGGGGAGGGGTGAAGAATTGTGGGACCTGGCGAAACAACTGGGGGGACGATGAAACAGGTGGTTATTTACACAGATGGGGCCTGCTCGGGGAATCCGGGACCTGGTGGGTGGGCGGCAATTTTAGCGTATGCAGAAAAACAAAAGGAGATATTTGGTGGGGAAAAATGGACCACCAATCAGCGGATGGAGATTCGTGCGGCATATGAGGCACTACATGCCTTGAAAATTCCGTGTGTGGTTACACTGTACAGTGATTCGGCCTATGTCATCAATTGTTTTCGCCAGCAGTGGTATGTTAACTGGCAGAAAAATGGGTGGCGAAATAGCAAGGGGGAAGCGGTGCAAAACAAAGATTTGTGGGAGTTGTTGTTGCAAGAAACACAGCGACACCAGGTGCAGTTTGCTAAGGTCAAAGGCCACGCGGGAATTGCCTACAACGAACGCTGTGACCAGTTGGCCCGGGAGGCCATTCCAAAATGAAATCGGGTGTACAGGGACCTCCGGAGCCTTTTGAACTGTCCCTGTCTAGCTTGGAAGTGTTGGCCCAGAGCGTCGGGCTGGACGCGGTGGGTGCCACCACTGCAGAGTCTTTTCCCGAGCTGATTCCCCTACTTAGGGATTACGCGAAGCGGGGGCTTACGGGGTTCGAAAGCGCGAATATTGAGGACCGCATCCAGCCAAAGCGTTGGTGGGCACCAGTGCAATCGTTGATTGCAGTGGCTTTGGCTTATTTGACTCCAGAGGGACACTCCGTGGTCCATAGCCACCCGCAGAGGCGGGAACTTTGGGGGCAAGTCAGTGTCTATGCCTATGGGCAAGACTACCACCGGGTGTTACAACAGCGCATGGAGCAGTTGGCTTTGGCCATCCAAATCCGCCTGGGAAGACCGGTACAGTACCGGATTGCTGTGGACACTTCACCATTGGTAGACCGTCGAGTGGCTGAACGAGCTGGAATAGGTTGGATAGGAAAAAACTGTATGCTGTTCACGCCAAGTCAGGGTTCCTTTGTCTTTCTCGGCACGTTGCTGACAGATGTGAGGGTGGAGCCTGTCACACACACAGTGCCCGCACCGTGTGGTGCCTGCACCCTGTGTTTGGATGCCTGTCCGACGGGGGCCCTCTTGGCACCAGGGGTGATGGACGCCACTGCCTGCCTATCTTTCATCACCCAGTGCAAGGGCAACATCCCTCGTGTCTATCGTGCGGCGATGGGTAGGCGCATTTGGGGTTGTGATACCTGTCAGTGGGCCTGCCCCGAAAATCGTGGTGTGACTTCATCCAGCAATTTGGTGTTTAATCCCGTCGGTGAATTGGCCTACCCACAGTTGTTAGAGGTCTTGCAGTGGAGTAACCGTGAATTTATGCGCCGACTGGGGAATACGGCCGCCGCTTGGCGGGGCCTGCGCACCTGGCAGAGAAACGCGTTGATTGCTTTGGGAAATACCAGAAATTCACAGGCCGTTGCGCACTTAATCCCGTATCTCGGGCATGATCGCGATGAATTTCGGACTAGTTCTGCTTGGGCGCTCGGACGTATTGGCGGGGACTTGGCCAGGCAAGCGGTCTGTGGGCGATGGCAAGTTGAGCCAGTGGCATGGGTCAAGGAAGACATCGGGTGGACGATTGAGGAGTATTTTCACAGCACTACACTTGCAGATGGGTAGCAGTTTTACACAACGTGTCTAACCATGACGTTAGGACGGTGCATGCACGCTGCTCAATGTTGAATTTGGTTTGCTAAGGCCTGCAGAAATATTTTACGTCGCTCTGCCTCACGCGCAAATTCCCGCAATTCTTCTAACTGGCTGGGTTCTTTCCACATGCGATAACGGGTGTGGGCTGTGCGCCATGCCCGGTAAGGAAAGGTTAGCAGGGACTGTACCCAAATGTATTCCGGAGTTGTAAACGGACGCACTTCGTTGTATTGCAAGAAACACTCATAGGCCACAGACTCGCTCCAGTTTTGTCGTTGCAGGCTGCGGCGCAACAGGTGGGACACATCTAGTACGCGGGGTGCGAAGGTCGCCAGGTCAAAATCCAACGCATAGACGCGTTCCGCACTGCGCAAAATGAAGTTTTCAGGAATGACATCTAGGTGGCACACGCCGCATTTTTCCTCGTCTGCAGTGAGAAAACTTTGAGCTCCTACATCGTCGCTCCACTGAACACTGCGGTCCGCGTCTTCCCGCAAAGCGGGTGCAATGTCTCGCAATAAGCGGTCAAACTCATCCGGTTGTGTAGCCACTTCAGCCCTCATCAACAGGGCATGCAGGTCCTGACTGCGACGCCGCAGCATACCTGCGAGATCAAATTCTGCCGGGGGATTGTACCCTTGTGCTTCAAACCCGCGGGACAGTTCATGAAATTGGGCAAGGGTTTGGGCCGTCCATCCCACCTCCTTGGCGGAGGAGAAGGTTACCTGTCGGCCTTGCAACCACTGTGTGGCGTAAAATACATGGTCCCCACGAGATAGACTGTATTTGTTGCGTTTCGTGGGTTGGAACGGTGCGAAACGGGTGAATCCCTGGCTCTCCACATAGGTCAGCAGTTGTTGTAAAAACGCTACGCGGGCCATCGGTATGTGTGTTTTTTTAAGGGTGTAACTGGCCTTCTGTGTCATCACCCGCACGGCTCCCCCCAGGTCTACCGCCCGGGTCACGTTCCAGCCGTAGGCTGTGGGGAGTCCAACTGGAATTCCATGCATGTGCAACACAGCTTGCCAGGACCGTTCGTTTTCCGGCGCTGCGGTAGTTTGGGGAGAAGCTGTGGGCAAGCCCGTTTGCTTCGCGGCCAGTTGTGAGTCCTGGTTTGTGGTGGCGGCGGTCCCCATTTCTGTAACTCCGCCAATTTCACTGTGGCTGTTCCCGGGTCTGGCAGGTTTCACGCTTGGTCCATAGACGGGTTTAGCGCCTAATCCGTAAACGGATTGAGGGGCTGTGTCATAGACGGATTGGGCGGACTTATGGGCTGCCTTAACCTGTTCCGGGCGCGGCGAAAGGGTTGCCGAGGACGGCTGGCTTGGAGCCGACACGGGAGATTCAGAACCCTTTTCAGGCGATTGACTCGGTTCTGCCTGGGTTGTCTTTTTTTCCGTGGAGGACTGCTGTTTTCCCTGAAGATTACTCCAAGAAAATTGCAAAAAATATGGCGGCTTCGTAAATTCTCTTAGCAATTCCTGTACCCACTCGGGAGATTTCCCTGGCCTGCGCAGCACCCCGCTTCCCTCCTTCATATACGTCTTCACGATAGCCTATGCCAGGAGTCTCGCGGGGGCAACCTTAGTGCAGGCGGACAACCTATTTATCCGAAACTCATCGTTCCCGGATTTTTGGACTATTTTTATCTCTTTGGTGCCGCTCCACCATGGACGTTTCAAATAGTCACATATCAATGGGTAATGTGTTGCATGATGTGCTTTGCAGAACTCAACAACAGTGGCAGGCAGGTCTCCATTTTGTCACAGGAGAAGCGGGAAGCGGGGCCTGAAATGGACAACGCGGCAATCACTCCATTGCGGTCGAAAACTGGCACAGCCAAAGCGGCTGCCGCGGGGTCACGCTCTTGGATACTGGTTGCATAACCCTGGACGCGGACTTTTAGCAGTTCGTTGCGGAGCGCAGACTGGTCGGCGGTGCCAGCAGGTTCTATCGTACTTATCACCTCATCGGTCAGTGATGGTTCAGAAAAGGCCAACAGCACCTTCCCGGAGGCTCCCACATACAGTGGATAGGTCTTTCCAACAATGGCCACATTGCGAATGGACTGGGTGCTTTCTACTGCTTGTATGCGAATTCTCTCATTGCCTGAACGAATATACAAACTGACCGTTTCTCCAATTTCATCTCGTAAGTGGGTCATCTCCGGTAATGTGACGGCCGATAGCTGGTCGGACTGGTAGAGACTTCCTATTAATTCTAAAACACTCCAACCCAGAGAATAGCGTTCGGAGTCTGGATGTTTGCGTAGAAATCCTTTTTCCAATAGAGATGCCAGCAAACGATGTGTGGTGCTTTTATGTAGTCCTGCAAGTCGTGCTAATTCACTGAGACTCAGGTCGCCCTCGGTTTTTGCAAAACATAATAGGATGTTCAATGCCCGGTCTACAGCACGGACCGTACCGCTATTTGTTGTCATTCCCTCAGGTCCTTCCGTTGTCTCACTGAGCAAAACTATGTCCCGACAGGTAGTATAGCGAACCTTCGGGCTAATGTCACGAAATGAAGTTCTCACATAGGTTGAATGTCAGGAAACTAGGGTATCTCAACGGTGGATTGACCATGGGGAAGGAGAGAGGCGCGGTGGAGGGGTGGTTGCAGTCCTTAAAACTTTATTTTGAAATGAGGAACCTCTTATGGGTCGAAGGTTCTCTTTATCCATCGGTGCCTGCAGTGGCGGAAAAGCTGCGCCTTGTAGATCAGGGAGTGTTGCAGGCTGCACAGCGCAAGGCGTACGAGGGGACCAGCCGAGAAGTGAGAATACTGCGCGCACATTCTCATATCTGGGTGTTGCCAGAGGAGGACGATGGGATTGGTGGGAAACGTCATAGTGTGCGGGTGATGGAGCAAATTCGTTGGGTGTACGAAGAGGCTGGGCAGTATCGCGTTGAGGTTCGCATAATAGAGCATCAACAGGTGTGGGAGCAGACCGCTGCTGGTTGGCAGCTGTCTTTTCAACACACCTCAGATGAGCTGAATCCCTTGCATCCACATCCAGCATCAAACACGCCGGATGTGGAGTCTGTGTATGCGAAAAGTGAAAAAAAATCCAGGATGAGACAGACGACAGCAACGACAGTTCACTATGATCGCGTGTACAGTTTGCGCTATGCGGAGTTGTGGTGGAATCACAGTCATCCCCGTTTTGCTTATCTGCGGGACGATTGTACCAACTTTATTTCTCAGTGTTTGTGGGCGGGTGGGTTGCCCATGCAAGTTCATCATTCCCGGGCTAGGGGCTGGTGGTACCAGTGGGACCAACCTGTGGCGGCAGAAGCCTGGAGTTACAGTTGGACTACCTCGGATGCTCTGTTGCGCTACCTCTTGCAAATCCATGGGACAAAACAGGTGGTTTCCGCCAAAGATTTACGAATAGGAGACATAATTTTTTACGACTGGGACGGTACAGGGCACTACCACCATACGACCATTGTGGTAGATTTTGATGCCCTGGGAGACCCTTTGGTCAACGCCCATACGGACGCCAGTTATCACCGTCACTACCGCTATTTAGATAGTCGCGCCTGGAGTCCCCAAACGCGCTACGCTTTCCTGCAAATTCCCACAGTAGTGCCCCCCCTATAAAGGAGACTGTCCACTTTCCACACAGGGGAGGTGCGAAACGGCAACGCAAAGGGGGGTGTGATACACTGGAGGTACCGAAAAAAATCATCGAATGGGAGACTACTGATTTGCTGCATCTTGTCCTTGTGGAACCGGAGATTCCCGCGAATACTGGGAATGTGGCCCGCACCTGTGCAGTTACTGGCTGTGCCTTGCATCTCGTTCATCCCTTGGGTTTTTCCGTAGATGATAAGCATCTAAAACGTGCGGGCCTGGATTATTGGCACATGTTGCAGGTGTATCACCACAACAGTATTGAAAGTCTGTGGGAGGACAACCCGTTGGCTCGGTTTTGGTATGTGGAGACCAGTGGTCAGCGGTACTATGCCAATGTGGACTATCAAGATGGGGATTTTTTAGTTTTTGGTAAGGAGACGACAGGATTGCGCCCCGAAATTCTAACACGGTGTGTTGAAAGCGTGATTCGAATTCCCATCTTGCCCCAAGCACGGTCCCTGAATCTATCCAATGCAGTCGCCCTTGTGACTTTTGAGGCTTTGCGACAACTGAATTTCCCGGGCATGGCCTGACAGCTTACAGCAGGCTCTGCAAGGTGAAACGTCGCTTCAATACAGAAAACAGGGTGAATTTCAGATCTGGAGTGAATACGGAAACGCAGGTTAAATACAGTGAAGAGGGTGAAGAATTGTTACGAGCACTGTTATTTGATTTAGACGGGACCCTGTTGCCGCTGAACCAGGAGGAGTTTATGCGCAATTATTTTCGTGCCTTAGTCCCAGCGGTTGCACCGTTTGTGGACAAGGATGTGGCGATTGCACAGATTATGGCTTGTACCGAAAAAATGATTCACAATGAGGAACCGCAGTGGACTAATGAACAGGTGTTTTGGGAGTCTTTTAGTGCTGTGAGTGCGGCTCCCCTGGCCCCTTTGAAACAGGCTACAGATGAATTTTATCGAACTCGTTTTGCACATTTGCAGTCTGCATCGCAGCGTACGCCCCAGGCGCGGGAAGTCTGTAATCTAGCCAACGAAAAAGGCTATGTCCTGGTATTGGCAACAAACCCTGTCTTCCCCGAAATTGCTATCCGCCATCGCATGGCTTGGGCTGGCATCGAAGATGTTCCCTTTACTTTGGTCACAACCATGGAGAATATGCACTATTGCAAACCCAGTCCCAAATACTTTATGGAGATTGCAGAAAAAATCGGCGTTTCTCCAGAGGAGTGCATGATGATTGGCAATGACGTGCAAGAAGATGGTGTGGCTGGAAAGTCGGGGATGGAGACATTCTTGGTGACAGATAACCTATTGGACCGGGGGGAACCAGTGCGAGAATTTACCCACCAGGGCAACTTGACCGAGTTGCTCGAGTTTGTGCAGGGGATTCCAGCTTTGACCTCCACACAGCGGGGATGACTGCGAAGGGGTAGGCGCAATTGGTTTCACATATCCGCCTGTCTCAATCAGATCTGTTACTGCTACACAAAAATAAAGATACAGTGTTCCTACAGATTCATTTTGGGGGGATAAGTGTGGATCTTTCGCACTATACACAACGAGTGATGGAAAGCCACGAGTTATACAGTGCCCATTTACGAGAAACGCGAACCCTCAAGGTGTACCTACCCAATGGGGTGCGGCGAAAGCCAGGTCAACCCGTGCTTTACTGCCATGACGGGTTGGAATTTTTCACGCACGGGCGGATTGCTACTTTGAACAACCAACTCATGGCGGAAGAAGGAACCGCAGCCCTTGTGATTGTTGGAATTGCTGTCAACAAAGCACATAGAACAGACGATTATGCCCCTGATGGCATTCGGCATGAGTCGTATAACCGATTTGTCACTGAGGAGTGTATTCCTTTCATAGAAAATCGCTATGGCTTTCATACAAGCCTTGATTCCCGTTTTATGGCCGGAATTTCCCTGGGAGGTGCAGCCAGTCTGGACCTTTACCTGCAATACCCTCAGTGGTTCCATAAATTGTTGCTGTTTTCCGGCGCTTTTAATGGTTCAGCTTTGGAGACTGCACAAAATAAGCTTGATTTGTCAGACCTTGCGGCCTTTATGTTGGTGGGACAAGAGGAAACAGCCGTGGCCACGAAGCGGGGGCCGCTTGATATTCTGACCGCAAATCGAACCATGAAACACCTGCTTCAGACGAGAGGCGCATCGCTTTACTATGTCGAGGCCACAGGCACACACCTTTGGGGGTTTTGGCAGAGCCACATTCCGGAGGCCTTGCGCTGGTTAAATAGACAATTGACGATGAATGTGTGAGCAGTTTTTTGCGGGTGTGAGACACTCCCGTAACTTGCTGCATATGTTGGGAGTACTCCCGGATTTATTCCGGTGCATATAAAAACCACAGCATTGGCGGGGTGTGGTACATCTCTGTCGACGGATGTGGCCAGGCCCCCGACCGATGCCGTGGTACCGCAGTGTAAAGGGCATGTTTACTCAGACAATCGGTTGTAGAACGGAATTTGGCCAAGAGGGTAACGAATATAGTGATAGTAAACCAATCATCCGCACGCTTTTTGAGGGTCGTGAGCGTCGTAAGGGGCAAAGTTGGCCAGTGAGACCTGGAGATTCTCGAGGCGCAGGCATAGACGGGACGGAAACCCGGACCGGAGGGGGTTGTGTAAATGGACTTTCTCAATCGTCTAGGCGCTTTTCGGGCGGAAGAAGAAGGGCTGCGCTGGGAAGGGACGTTCGCGGACTACTTGGAGATTGTCACAGACAACCCGCAAGTGGCCAAGACGGCTCATGCGCGAGTATACGACATGATTGCTGCTGCCGGTGTAGATTCGGATGCTGAGGGACGGCATCACTACAAGTTTTTCGAAAACGAAATTTTTGGCTTAGATGCTGCTTTGGAACGCTTAGTGGAAGAATACTTTCACGCCTCAGCGCGGCGACTGGAAGTGCGTAAACGTATCCTGTTGTTGATGGGGCCCGTGAGCGGGGGGAAATCCACCTTAGTGACCATGCTTAAGCGAGGCTTAGAGCATTACTCCCGGACATCGGCAGGCAGGCTTTATGGAATTAAGGGATGCCCGATGCACGAAGACCCGTTACATCTGATACCCCAAGCACTGCGAAATGATTTTGAACAGGAATTTGGGATAAAAGTGGAGGGGAACCTCTGCCCAGCTTGTCGCAGGGTGGTGGATGGTGAGTACGGAGGACACATTGAGCAAATTCCCGTAGAACGCGTTGTACTCTCTGAGGAACATCGGGTGGGGATTGGTACTTTCAGCCCGTCTGACCCTAAGTCCCAAGACATCGCTGATTTGACCGGCAGCATCGATTTTTCCACCATTACGGAATACGGATCAGAATCAGACCCACGGGCATATCGGTTTGATGGTGAATTAAATAAAGCCAACCGGGGTTTGATGGAATTTCAAGAAATGTTGAAGTGCGACGAAAAGTTTTTGTGGAACTTGCTGAGCCTCACACAGGAAGGAAACTTCAAGGCTGGCCGCTTCGCTCTCATTTCTGCGGATGAGATGATTATTGCACACACGAATGAAGCAGAGTACCGCTCTTTTATTGCCAACAAGAAAAATGAGGCCTTGCAATCACGGATGATTGTGATGCCTGTGCCCTACAACTTGCGTGTGGACGACGAAGTCAAAATATACGAAAAGTTAATTAAGCAAAGTGACTTACAGCACATTCACATTGCTCCACACGCACTCAAGACAGCGGCTATTTTTTCGATTCTGAGTCGTTTGAAGGAGCCGAAAAAGCAGGGGGTTAGCCTGCTTAAAAAGTTGTCCGTGTACAATGGGGATGATGTGGAGGGCATGAAAGAAACAGATATTAAGGAGTTGCGTCAAGAGTTTCCTGATGAGGGCATGTCAGGCCTAGACCCCAGGTATGTCATCAATCGTATCTCTACGGCACTGATTCGTCGAGACACCACCTGTATCAATGCATTAGATGTTCTGCGGGCGCTCAAAGATGGTTTGGACCAACACGCGTCCATTTCTAAAGAAGATAAGGAGCGGTTGTTAAACCATATTGCTCTGGCTCGCAAAGAGTACGACGAGAGGGCCAAAACAGAGGTACAAAAGGCGTTTGTCTATTCTTTCGAAGAGTCTGCGAAAACCCTGTTGGAGAACTATCTGGACAATGTGGAGGCGTTTTGCAACTGGCAAAAACTAAAAGACCCCCTGACCGGTGAAGAAGTCGATCCGGATGAAAAACTGATGCGTTCCATTGAAGAGCAAATTGGCATTTCTGAAAATGCCAAAAAAGCTTTTCGAGAAGAACTGTTGATTCGCATCTCCACTTACGCTCGACGGGGGAGGCGGTTTGATTACAATTCACACGAGCGGTTACGGGAGGCCATTGAAAAAAAGTTGTTCAACGATTTGAAGGATGTCGTAAAAATAACCACATCCACTAAAACACCAGATGAGCAGCACCTGAAGAAAATTAATGAGGTGATGGCGCGTTTGATGGATGACCATGGATACTGTCCTGTTTGCGCCAACGAGTTGTTGCGCTACACGGGCAGTTTGCTCAATCGTTAGTAGTTCTCTGCCGCGCAGGCCTACTTAGGGCTGCGCGGGGAGTGTATCCACAGAGGAGGAGGACAGAATGACACACCAGTTTACGTTGGAAAAGGAAGATTGGTCCCTCCACCGCAAAGGGGAACAAGACCAGCAACGGCATCAACAAAAAGTCAACAAGGCCATTAAGGAAAACTTGGGAGACTTAATCAGTGATGAGTCGGTCATCATGAGTGATGGGCACCAGATTTTGAAAATTCCTGTGCGTTCCCTGGAGGAATACAG
>QXHL01000170.1 GCA_003584005.1 Alicyclobacillaceae bacterium I2511
TATGTTGTTAAGTCTAGAAGAAGCCGCGAAACTATTGGGTGTATCAAAAAGTACGATGCGCCGTTGGGAAGAAGAAGGGCGCATTAAACCAGAACGAACACCGGGGGGTCATCGCCGATATCGTTCGGAAGAATTGACTCATATGGCCACTCACCCGATGTCCAAGACGGATCGCGTGACCATCGCTTATGCCAGAGTTTCCAGCCACGATCAAAAAGCAGACTTGGAAAGGCAGGCGATTTTGTTATCAGAGTTCTGCACGAAAAATGGTTGGACACATGAAGTGATTCGTGATTTAGGATCGGGACTCAATTATCACAAAAAAGGTTTGAGAGAGCTTTTGCAACGGATCATGCGAAACGATGTGGAACGATTAGTCATTACACATAAAGATCGACTATTGCGATTTGGTGCGGAACTCGTCTTTGCAATTTGTGAAGAGTTTCAAACCGAAGTGGTGATTGTCAACAAGTCCGAAGACGCCAGCTACGAGGATGAATTGACGCAAGACGTATTGGAAATCATCACGGTGTTTTCAGCCAGACTGTATGGTACACGTTGCCACAAAAACAAGAAACTGATCGAACGAATGAAAGAGGCGACAAACAATGATGAGGACAATGCGGCGGCTGATTCAACAACCGAATAAACAAAAAGCCGTGCGCCTTCATGCCCTCATTGATGCCTATGCCAAGCAAAAAGACGTGTACCTAGT
>QXHL01000171.1 GCA_003584005.1 Alicyclobacillaceae bacterium I2511
GATACGATGATTGGGCTGGCGCAGTCGGGTATGACAATGTTGTGTGTAACACATGAGATGGGGTTTGCACGTACCGTCGCTGACCGGGTAATTTTTATGGATCGTGGGGAGATAGTGGAACAAGCTGCACCTGATGAATTTTTTGCGCATCCTAAATCAGAGCGTACGAGGGCATTTTTATCGCAGGTAATCCATTAATTGAATGTTAGTTCAAAAAGCAAAAAGGCCATCCTTTCGGATGGCCTTTCGCTTGATTTGATGTCTGGCAGTTCCCTACTCTCGCATGGGGAGACCCCACACTACCATCGGCGCTACGGCGTTTCACTTCTGAGTTCGGCATGGGGTCAGGTGGGACCACCGCGCTAGTGCCGCCAGGCAAATTCTGTTATCAGACCGTTTTTACGTTCTGATGTAATCTGAATCAGTGCTGAAAATATTCTCTCATCCGCCAAAACATCTTCGGCGTTGTAAGGTTAAGCCTCACGGTTCATTAGTACCGGTTAGCTCAACGCATCGCTGCGCTTACACACCCGGCCTATCAACGTCGTCGTCTTCAACGTTCCTTCAGGAGACTCTAAGTCTCAGGGAGAACTCATCTCGGGGCAAGTTTCGTGCTTAGATGCTTTCAGCACTTATCTCTTCCGCATTTAGCTACCGGGCAGTGCCATTGGCATGACAACCCGAACACCAGTGATGCGTCCACTCC
>QXHL01000172.1 GCA_003584005.1 Alicyclobacillaceae bacterium I2511
AACGAACGAAAGGAACGCCTCAGGGCGGAGTGAGTAGTCCAGTTCTTGCCAATTTATTTCTCCACTATACGTTTGACGTGTGGATGGCAAGGAACCACCCTGGCAATCCATTCGCTCGCTATGCCGATGATGGAGTGGTCCACTGTCGCAGCAAGTTGGAGGCACAGCAGCTCCAAAGAAGCCTAACGGAGCGGTTTGAGGTGTGCAAACTAGAACTTCATCCAACCAAGACTCGAATTGTCTACTGTAAGGACGACGACAGGCGAGGTAAGGCCTTAGAAACAACGTTTGACTTTCTGGGTTATACGTTTCGCCCACGCCGCTCTAAAAACAGGAATGGCAAGTTTTTCATCAACTTCACTCCAGCCGTGAGCAACAAGGCAAAGAAGGCCATGCGCCAAAGAATTCACGATTGGCGCATCCATCTCAAGCCGGGCTTGACGCTGGAGGACCTCGCCAGGAGACTAAATCCTGTGATTCGAGGCTGGATAAACTACTACGGACGCTTTTATAAGTCGGAAATGTACTCGGTCCTCGTGCATCTCAACCGAGCCTTAATTCGCTGGGTTCAGCGAAAGTACAAGAAACTCGCTCGTCACAAACGGCGAGCAACGTACTGGCTAGGACGAATTGCCAAACGTGAACCGCAGCTGTTTGTTCACTGGC
>QXHL01000173.1 GCA_003584005.1 Alicyclobacillaceae bacterium I2511
ACTGGAATTGCACTTGTCAGCTATAATGGAATTACTCAGGTGAAGGGGTTGTGAAGATGGACTTGTTGAGTCCTAAGGTGGACTTTATTTTCAAACAAATTTTTGGATCAGAAGAAAATAAGGACATTTTAATCAGTTTCTTAAATGCAGTGTTTGAAGATTCTGGCCAGCCCCTCATCGTCAGCGTAGAACTGCTCAATCCCTTTCTGGAAAAAGACGCGCTGACCGACAAACAGGGCGTGCTGGATGTGAAGGCCAAAACGGAGACGGGCACCCTGTTGGATGTGGAGATTCAGCTACAGGATCACCAGGACATGGAGAAAAGGACCTTGTTTTATTGGGCCAAAATGTTTGAGGAGCAGTTGGAAGAGGGCCAGAGTTATCACAAACTGCACAAAGCCGTCACCATCAATGTGCTGGATTTTAATTATATTCCCACGGAGAAGTACCATACAACCTTTCACTTGCGGGAGGATACAATCTCTGACCTTTGGCTCACGGACCTGCTGGAAATCCACTTTGTAGAACTGCGGAAGCTGCAAGAGCAATCGGTAGGAATAGAGCGCCGCTTGGTTCGTTGGATGCTGTTTTTGACGGCGAAGACCAAAGAA
>QXHL01000174.1 GCA_003584005.1 Alicyclobacillaceae bacterium I2511
CTGCCCAATGCGGCAATGTTTGACAAGGCGACTGAATCGCGACCCACAGCACGTGGCGAGGGGCTAAAAGCAGAGGACGAGTCTGAAAATCGATTCCCATTTCGGGACTATGACCTGCGCTTTCGGCATGTGGTAGAGCATCGTAAACCACAGTCTAATGCGGTGGTGTTTTTCATGATGGATGTGTCCGCATCTATGGGCAGTCAGGAAAAGTACTTGGCCCGCTCCTTGTTTTTTCTGACCTATCAGTTTTTGCGGGTTCGCTATGAAAAAACAGAGGTGGTGTTTTTGGCACATCACACACAGGCCGAAGAGGTGGATGAGTACACCTTTTTCCACCGCGGTGAGTCTGGCGGGACAACCTGTTCCACAGTATTTGCCAAAGCACTGCAAGTGATTGAAGAGCGCTACAGTCCTGAGGCCTGGAATATTTACGGCTTTTATTGCTCTGACGGGGACAACCTCTCCAGTGATGGGGAGGCCGTGGCTGGGCGTTTGCGTGAGCTGCTGGCTGTGGCCAATCGGGTGGGG
>QXHL01000175.1 GCA_003584005.1 Alicyclobacillaceae bacterium I2511
GAAAAAGGGTCTAGGAAGTTTCAATGAAGTGATCGTGTTTTAGAATTTGAAACCAAAAAAGACCACAAGAATTGGCGACAGGAAAACAAGAGGCTGGGGAGGAAATAGCGGTGGCTGAACGGCCTGGAGCTCTCTCCACCTCCATGATCCACCACATCTTCCTTTTCCAATCTGATTAATTATAGCAAATTAGCATTGCCTCCCACTAGACTTCTTTCGAGTTTGATACCGTCATCGTCTATTTTGCCGCTCCCGCTCTGCATGGTTTCAGCTGCACGAGGATCTGCGTCATCGCACGTTTTCTGCAAACTCCCAGCGTCATGGCTCCCAGTCTGAAGCATTTATCCAATGTCCTGGCAACGCCCGACCAACTGTCCAAATCGTCATCTTCCATCGACAATGTCCCATCTGACCTCGAAACCTCCATTCGTTGTGCGGGCGTCCAGCTCACTCAAACTGCCGGGGTTCTCCTACACC
>QXHL01000176.1 GCA_003584005.1 Alicyclobacillaceae bacterium I2511
GGGGGATTCCAACTATCGCTAGTTGGCTTTCCTGCTTCGTTGAAGCTTGCCTAGACGCGAGGATTGCTTGCGCCCTGGTCTTACGGCCTCTCCACAGGCTAACACCGCTAATCCAGCGGCTAAGATGTTCTGTGCGGCGTTGATGTCACGATCATGCGTTTCCCCACAGTTTGGACACGTCCATTTGCGGATGTGAAGTGGCATTTTTGACACGATGTGGCCGCAATCGTAGCAACGCTTACTGGAGGGGTAGAACTTGTCGATCTTAACAACCGTTCTCCCGTACCATGTTGCTTTGTATTCGAGTTGCCTGACAAGTTCCCCCCAGCCCACATCGGCAATGGACTTTGCCAGGTGATGATTTTGAATCATGTTCTTGACCTGCAAACTCTCCAAACTGATGACTTGGTTCTCGCGAATCAGTCTGGTAGTGAGCTTGTGCAAGAAGTCTTGACGGCGGTCTGCAATCTTGG
>QXHL01000177.1 GCA_003584005.1 Alicyclobacillaceae bacterium I2511
CCCTTCTTTGTGTGGATGTCATGTGTGTGCATTCGAGGCGGCACGCTCACTCGAAGTGTCAGCGCGCACGGCCGTTCGCCAGTCCTCAAGAGCGACCTGACGTTATCCCCGTGGCCATTCGCATATGCCATTTTAATCTTTCGGCAGCGTAGCGGTTTACTGAAGACTCGGTAGTGCTGTTTGGACGGACGTACGCAAATAGCGTCAAGGCGCGCTAACTCGGATCTTGCCCTATTGGCAGCCGAATCTGGAGTTGCTTCAGCAATTGGCGCCAGAGCTGATCCTTTGCGATCCCACCGTCGACCGCGCGCTACGCAGCATCGCGCCATCCGAGGTGGTGGACATCTATCCCACCGAACAAGGCGTCTGGCACAGCGCCAGCGCCTTCACCTTGCGGCTCGCCGCGCGCCTGGAGCTGGAGTCACGAGCCATCGCCGATCTCCAAGTAGCCAATGAAC
>QXHL01000178.1 GCA_003584005.1 Alicyclobacillaceae bacterium I2511
CCCTGAAAGAGCTGGCGCGCCGCTGGAAGCCGGAAATTCTGGATGGTTTTACCAAGCAGGGGACGCATCAGGCGATGGATGATATCCGTGAATCGGTGGCGGAGCTGGCTTACTACCGCGAGCATTTTATCAAGCTGTAAAATTTTTCCTGGTCACGTAAGCGCCGGAATCCACTTGCGGCGGCGTGATTTTGACGCTAAATTGAACGTCCTGCTGATAATTTCAGCACTTGAGATAAAAACGCAAAAAAAACTTTTTTGGGGGGTTGCAGAGGGAAAGATTTCTCGTATAATGCGCCTCCCGTAACGACGCAGAAATGCGAAAATTACGAAAGCAAAATTAAGTAGTACGCGGGAATAGCTCAGTTGGTAGAGCACGACCTTGCCAAGGTCGGGGTCGCGAGTTCGAGTCTCGTTTCCCGCTCCAAAATTTGAAAAGTGCTGCAAAGCAC
>QXHL01000179.1 GCA_003584005.1 Alicyclobacillaceae bacterium I2511
CGCCAAGGTCTGGTCGGGCTCCTATACCGCGCCGCTGAGCGAACGCTGGAGTGTGCAGTTCTCGGGTTACCAATCCGACAGCAACGTAGCGACGGTTGGCGGCAGCAACGTGTTGGGCAAAGGTCATTCCTACGGGGTGTCGGCGATCTACAGCCTGCCGTCCAGTGGGGCATGGGCCAACAGTTTTTCGGTCGGGGTGGATTTCAAGGATTTCGAAGAAGAGCTCAACCTCGGTGGTGCCAGCGATAAGGCACCGCTCAAGTACGCGCCGTTCACCTTCGCCTACAACGGCTTTCGCTACACCGAACACAGCCAGTTGGGCCTCGGCCTGAGCCTGGTGGCGGGTACCCGCAGCCTGCTGGGCTATGGCAGCTCCGACGAAGAATTCGACTACAAGCGCTATCGCGCCAGCCCCAGCTTCGCCGTGCTCAAGGGCGACGGCAATTACAC
>QXHL01000017.1 GCA_003584005.1 Alicyclobacillaceae bacterium I2511
TGATTCCAGAAGGCGGGTTTCACTCCATGCCAGCGCTAGCAGGCAATGGCTGGATGATTTGCGGGGACGCGGCGCAAATGGTCAATGCGGTGAATGGCGAGGGCACCAACCTGGCCATTTTGTCTGGACGGTTGGCTGGAGAAACAGCAATTTTAGCGCACATTCGCGGGGACTACCGGGCTAGAGTGTTGGACCAGTATACCCAGTCTGTACAGTCCTCCATTATTTACAAGGACCTGAAAAAGTATAGCGGTATTCACGGATTATTAAGTGGACCGGAGCGGCGGGTACTGTTTGGGAAATTGCCTGGCGTACTCAATGAGTCGCTTTCCGACTATATGTCCGTGAATGGGACAACAAAGGAAGAGAAACAAAAACAACTCATTCACCAGTTGCGAGATGCGGCTGGTGGCAATGTGGAGTTGTTGCGCCTCGGCTTAAAGGGATGGAGGGCGATTAATCGATGAGTGTGAGCATTGAAGAGCGACTGTATACGATTCGTTATAAGGCGGATGAACAGTCCCACTTGGCCGTCCAGAATCCTCAGGTATGCACGGATTGTAAATTAAAGGAATGTCTTTCTTTCTGTCCAGCGGACGTGTACGATTGGGATGTAGAAACGCAGACACTCACCATCGCGTATGAGAACTGTGTGGAGTGTGGAACCTGTCGGGTGGCGTGTGCGGAAGATAACATTGAATGGAAATACCCTACGGGTGGATATGGGATTTCATATAAATTAGGATAAGCGGGACACTATTAGTGCGTGTCCGAAAAGGGGTCTGGTCAGACCCAAGCAGGTGGAGACTTGTCTTTTATATGGGGCATGGAGTGAGGAGGGATTAGTTGTGGCAATGGAAGTAGAGAAATTGGAACCAGGGGCAAGCCCGCTAGGAGGCTTGGAGTCTGCAGACCCACTGGAGCGGCTACTTGACGTGGTTGTAGGTCGTGAAGAGACTCTGGGTAGAGCATTACACGTATTGGAACTTGCGGATAAACGTGGCATTTTAAACTTGACCGCTGATCTCCTTGAGGATTTTGATGAAATTATTGAAGGATTGATAGGGGTTTTAACAAAACCTGATCCAGATAAGCTGTTTGCAAATGGGGGGGCACTGTTAAAAGCTGCGAAAGCTTTTGACGTGAACGCTCTCCCCACATTAGCGCAGGGTGCGGCGGAGGCCATGAAGCGCATGGCAGACCCAAATCCGAGTCCGCAAATTCATGGGGCTTGGGATCTTATGAAAGTTCTCAAGGATCCCGATGTCAGTCGAGCACTGTCTGCAATGATGGCGGGTCTCAAAGGATTGGGTGCTGCGTTACGGGCGGCTGAGCGTTCAGAGTAAAGTTCTTAGAATTAGTAAAAAAAGTCGAGTCCCATTGCGGACTCGACTTTTTTTACTTGCATCGCCTTTTTTGGTTACATCTTTGGAGACTCTACAGTTTTATAAGCTTTGGCGTATAGCCACGATGTCTTTAGGATTATGAAGGATTCACAGCGACCACAGGATTGACTTCTTCAGCATAGTGAATCTTCTCGTTACTAAAGCCAAACAGACTAAGAAACTCCTGTTGATATTCCTCCAAATTGGCCAATAAAGTTAAATTTTCTTGGTTCATATGATTCCAGGCATTGAGTACTTCCGTCTGTACATCGGGTCGCATTTCGTAATCGTCAATCCGAATGCGGCCTTTTTCGTCCACGGGTACGGTGTCACCGGTGTACAATCGCTTTGCGAAGAGGCGATAGATTTGTTCAATACAGCCCTCATGAATGCCTTTTTCCTGCATTATTTTATAAAGTATAGAAATATATAAGGGTACGACTGGAATCGCAGAACTTGACTGGGTGACGACGGCCTTATTGATGGAGACAAACGCTCTTCCACCCGTTTTCTGTAGCGAGGCATTAAGTCGAATGGCGGTGGCCTCTAGGTCGTCTTTTGCCTTGCCAATTGTCCCCTCACGGTACATGGGGAAAGTAATTGCTGGCCCTATGTAAGAATAGGCCACCGTGGTGGCGTTTTTAGCCAACACACCCGCATCATTCAGTGCGTTAATCCAAAGCTCCCAATCCTCTCCGCCCATTACCCCAACGGTTTGACGGATTTCTTCGTCATTGGCGGGTTCCAAGGTTACCTGTGAAAGGGTGCCTGTGTTTACATCGATAGTTTGACTGGTGAAGGACTTACCCACGGGTTTGATTACTGAAAAAAGGGATTCACCGGTACGAGGATGAGTTCGTCGCGGCGATGCCAGACTGTAGATGATGAGGTCGACGCTACCGAAGTGTTTGCGAATCATGTCAATGGCTTGTTCTTTAACGGCATCAGAGAAGGCGTCCCCGTTAATGTTGAGGGCTGTGCGCCCCACTGCATGTGCGGCCTGCTGGAAAGCGGCCGTATTATACCATCCTGCCGTTGCAGTACGTTTATCTGTGGCAGATTTTTCAAAAAAAATCCCCAGTGTATCCGCACCTGCGGCAAAAGTGGAAATAATTCTTGAAGCTAGGCCATATCCGGTGGAACTGCCAATCACCAAAACCTTTTTGGGCCCTTGGATGGCACTTTGTTCACGGGCGTATTCAATTTGTCGTTGTACTTGCAAAGCACACCCGAGGGGGTGTGCAGTGGTGCAAATAAAGCCACGAATTTTTGGTTGAATGATCATTCTACATTGTCCTTTCTCTTGAAAACATCGCCAGTCCTTTCATCTTTCACGTTCTTGCCACGGTAGCTAGCAAGGCCATCGCGGACAGGGCTGACAGATACTTTACTGTCGATTATACAGGAAGTTCCTCATGTCTGCCCCTATGGATCACCACACGTTCCTATCACACCAAAGAATTACATCTGTAGCGAAACAGGCTGGATGTTGTAACACACGCTACAGTTGTAGCGTGTGGGCGTGCTACAACTGTAGCGAATCTTCAGCTTATGAAGGTGATATAGGTGGAATTGCCCGGGATTAGGGGCAGGTTTGATTGGCACTAAAATTGCTATATATAAAATAGTAAGCGATTTCATTTCGCAATTCCATGAAATTGATTAGAACGATGGGAAATCAGAACAAAGGTTAACACTGATTTCACTTTGAAAGGAGAGAAAATTGTGTCTAGCAGGAAAACTCAGATTTTAGCGATTGATGCAGGCGGCACGATGACGGATACCTTTATTATTGATGACCATGGGGAGTTTGTTGTCGGAAAAGCCCAGACAACTCCTGGGGATGAATCTGTAGGATTGCTGTACTCGGCTGAGGACGCCTTGAGTTTATGGGACATGAAAGTGGAGGACGCATTTCCTCAGTTGCTAACCGGGGTCTATTCAGGTACAGCGATGCTGAACCGTTTGGTGTCCAGAAAAGGACGAAAGGTGGGTTTGATTGTCAATCGGGGCATGGAGGATTTTCATCGCATGGGCCGGTCTATTCAATCGTACTTAGGCTACTCTTATTCAGATAGACTGCACATTAACACCCATCGGTATGACCCGCCATTGGTTCCCAGGGAGTGGACCCGGGGTGTGACAGAGCGGGTGGATCTGTTTGGCAACGTGGTTATTCCGCTGTATGAACAAGAAGTGGCACCAGCGGTGCGAGAATTGGTCGATGCGGGTGTAGAAGCCATTGTTATTTCGTTCTTGCACTCTTATAAAAACCCTATCCATGAACGGAGAGCGCGGGATATTGTCCAGGAGACCTTGGACACTTTGGAATCAGACATTCCGATTTTTGCTTCTGTAGACTATTACCCAGTGCGCAAGGAAACGCCTCGGACCAATACCACTATTATTGAGGCCTATGCGGCAGACCCTTCTCGTCGCACTTTGGAACTGGTGAATGAAAGGGTCAAGGAAAAGGGAGCAAACTTTGATATTCGGGTCATGGCGAGCCATGGCGGCACCATTAGTATTAAAGCCAACGAATTGGCGCGTACCCTGGTTTCGGGACCCATCGGCGGTGTGGTGGGTGGAAGGTACTTGGGTCAGGCCCTCGGTTTAAAAAACATTGTTTGTTCCGACATCGGCGGCACCAGTTTTGACATTGCCTTGATTAATCAAGGGGATTTCAGCATTGATACAAGCCCCGATATGGCTCGTCTGGTGCTCTCCCTACCGCTTGTGGCGATGGATTCTGTTGGCGCCGGAACGGGAAGCTTTGTACGGGTGGATCCCTATACAAAATCTATTGTGCTCGGTCCAGACAGTGCCGGTTATCGGGTGGGAGTGTGCTATCCAGATGGGGGCCTGGACACCATCACCGTATCCGATTGTCACGTTGTGCTGGGACTGATTAACCCGGATAACTTCCTCGGCGGACAGGTTAAATTGGACCGTCAACGGGCATATGACGCAGTCAAAGAACAACTTGCGACCCCTCTTGGCATGTCGGTCGAAGCGGCCTCTTTTGGGGTGATTGAACTACTGGAGGCACAACTGCGCAATTACTTGGAATCACTGGTCATGGGGAAAGGATATTCCCCCACCCAATTCTCCTGTTTTTCTTATGGCGGTGGTGGTCCATTACACACGGCAGGTTATGTCAAAGGGCTAGGATTTGAGGACGTGTTGGTGCCAGCCTGGGCCGCTGGGTTCTCCGCCTTTGGGTGTGGTGCTGCAGACTTCGAGTATCGGTATGACAAGACTCTGGATATTAATGTGGGATATCAGGCTACGGAAAATGTGCGGGACGATGCGGCAGAAGCGTTGCAAGGGGCCTGGAACGAGCTCACGGAAAAGGTTCGTGATGAGTTTGACAAAAATGGATTTGCAAGTTCGGCTGTTCAATTGAGATTGAATTTCCGCATGCAGTACCAGGGCCAACTGAATGACTTGGAAATTGAATCTCCCTTAACTGTTTTAAATGGGGCTACCGATTGGGACAAACTTGCGGACACTTTCGAGGATGTTTACGCACGAGTGTACGCCCGTGCCGCACGATCTCCGGAACTGGGGTACACCGTGACAGGTGCGATTGTACGGGGTTCTGTCGAGATCCCCAAACCGAAGATTCCAGAAGAACCGTATGAAAGTGAAACTCCAAATTCGGCGGCCTTTCAGGGGCAACGCAAGGTGTATTGGGATGGCGAGTTTCTAATGGCGGATATTTGGGAGATGGAGGCTTTAAAAGCGGGCAATCGCGTTCGTGCTTTTGCGGTCATTGAATCCCCAGCCACCACATTTGTGATACCGCCAGGTTTTGAAGCGGTTCTCGATACACATCGGATATTTCATTTGCGCCAGGTCAGTGAAGGACGATAAGAGGACAAAGGAAGCAAACAAGCCTGACGATTTATCAATAAGAGGGAGGAAATGTTATGGCCATGCAATCGTCTGATGTCAATCTTAAGCAGGAGGAATTGCTGAACCAGCAGTACAGGCAATCCATTGGATGGAATGGGAAAACGCTTAAGGAGATGCGCGAAGAAACGGATCGGCTCACAGCGCAGTCCGGGTATTATGCGGGACTTCGCGAATTGGAGTTTAAACAATCTGAACCGATTCGTTACGAGAAAATTTTTTCTAAGTTGCGGGGTGGGTTGGTTCACGCCCGAGAAACGGCTAAGCGGGTAGCGGCTTCGCCTATTGTGGAACAGGAAGGGGAGCTGTGCTTTACCCTGTACACTCCGGAGGGGGACAGCATTGTCACATCCACCGGCATCATCATTCACGTGGGGACTATGGGGTCTGCCATCAAGTATATGGTGAACCACAACTACGAGGACAATCCAGGGATTGAACCGGGGGATATCTTTTGCAATAACGATTGCCACATTGGGAATGTTCACCCCTGTGATGTCCACACCATCGTACCTATTTTTTGGGCGGGTGAGGTGATTGGCTGGGTGGGTGGTGTGACCCACGTCATCGATACAGGCGCCACCGGTCCTGGCAGTATGACGGTTGGACCTGTTACTCGGTATGACGACGGATATCAGATTGCCTGTCGCAAAATTGGGCATGACGATCTGCTGTTTCAAGATTGGGTGATTGAAAGTCAGCGATCTGTTCGCACCACCAAATACTGGTTGCTGGATGAACGCACTCGGATTGCAGGTTGTCACATGATTCGTGACCTCGTGCTTGGTGTCATCGCTGAAGAGGGTGTGGACACCTACAAGCATTTTTCACGCGAGGTGATTGAAGAAGGGCGTAGAGGTCTGATTAATCGGATTAAGGCGATGACGATTCCAGGTCGCTACCGTCAGGTTGGTTTTGTCGATGTACCTTACCGTCACGAGGATGTCGAGGTTCCCCCCTATGCCAAGGTGGATACCATCATGCACGCACCTTCAGAAATTGTGATTGATCGCAGTGGCAAAATGTCCTTGGATTTTGATGGCTCGAGTCGCTGGGGTTGGCACAGTTACAACGCGACACCGGTGGCTTTCACCAGCGGAATTTGGGTGATGATGACGCAAACGCTGATACCGAATGATCGCATTAACGATGGCGCTTACTATGCCACCCAGTTTAACCTGCCCTATGGGTCTTGGATGAACCCGGACGACATTCGCACGGCTCACAGTTACGCGTGGCACTTCTTGGTGACTGGTTGGAGCCCGTTGTGGCGGGGATTGAGCCGGGCTTACTTTGCTCGAGGATATTTGGAAGAGGTCAATTCCGGAAATGCAAATACCAGCAATTGGCTACAGGGGGGCGGCTATAACCAGTACGACGAGATGCATGCGGTAAACAGTTTTGAGGCCGCAGCAGAGGGAACTGGCGCCAGTGCGGTGAAGGATGGGTTGGACAACGCAGCAGCCATCTGGAATCCAGAGGGTGACATGGGAGATATGGAGATTTGGGAATATGCAGAACCCCTGCTGTATCTGGGTAGAAACTCAAAACCCAATACAGGTGGTTTTGGCAAGTATCGTGGTGGCAATGGATATGAGACATTGCGCATGGTTTGGGGGGCCAAAGACTGGACCATGTTTTTCATGGGCAATGGGTATGTGAGTAGCGACTGCGGCATGATGGGTGGATATCCTGCTGCCACTGGGTACCGATTCGAAGCACACAATACGGATTTGGCTGAACGGTTTGCCAAGCAGCTGCCGTTCCCTCGCGGGGGTGACCCGCGTCCGGCAGAAAAAGTCTACGAAAAAGACTTGAAGGCGGACGTGAAGCGGGACAAACAGGCAATTACCACGGAGGCTATTTTCGAAAATTATGACCTTTACTTGAACTATCTGCGGGGAGGTCCGGGTTTTGGCGACCCACTGGAACGCCGACCACAGGACGTGGAAAAGGACCTCAATGGGAACTATTTATTACCGGAGTTTGCGCTGAAGGTGTATGGCGTGGTGTTTCAACAGGAGAAAAACGGGCATTATCGCGTTGATGTCGAGCAGACTGCGGCCAAACGCCTGGAAATGCGGCGGGAGCGTTTGCAGCGGGGTCGTCCGACACACGAATGGATGCGGGAGGAACGGGGTCGGATTTTGAAAGACCAAGCATCGACACAGGTCCGTCACATGTATGCAACCAGCTTTGAACTCAGCGGAAGGTTTTTACAGGAATTCCGCAGCTTTTGGGACCTACCAGAAGACTGGAATTTGTACGAAAAGGACTTGGATATGCCGACTTTTGGCTCCCATCACCGGGCAATGAATTCTAATAAATTAGTGTAATAAACTCTTATGAGAAAATGAGGTGAGTCGTTTGGCAAAATATGATAAGGCAACGATTGAAGAGTTAATAGACGGAACCATTGATTTCTTTCAACTCAAGGATATGCTGTCTTCTTTTAAGGACCCGGGACGGTTTGACACTTACCTGGAAATTTTACAGGAACGAGTTCCCTGGGAAGACCGCATTTTAATGCCTTACAGCTTGCACCTGTATGTGGTACAAAAATCAGACGGACAGCGTATCATCAAGTGTGATTGCGGGCATGAGTTTTGCGAGGCACATGACAACTGGAAACTCCATGCTTTGATTCATGTGCGGGAAACCGACGAGAAATTGCAGGTGCTGTATCCCGAACTACTGGCGCCAGATCCACAGTGGCAAGTTATTCGGGAATACTATTGTCCTGGTTGTGCCTCCCAGTTAGAGGTGGAGTCGGTAACCCCATGGTATCCAGTGCTGCATGATTTTGATCCCGATATTGATGGGTTTTATGAGGAATGGTTGGGTCGTCCTGTTCCCCAACCTAGTGGAAAGAGTCGGTGAAGGCGAACCACCGCGCTGTCAGGCATTCTGTGGCGGCGACGAGAGAGATGTGGAAGACAGCTTGCATAGGGGGATAAAAAGATGGAAAAGGCGGCAGGTTGCCGCCTTTTCTTTATGGCTTGACGTGTCCGGAGTTGTGTGTTCGACTTTATGTCGGCAAAATTGTGTCGACACAGCTTAGGGTGTGTCAGGAAGGTTCATCAAGTAAACCATGCTTGCGTAAACGACGATACACTGTTGTCCGGGCTACTCCGAGGCGACGGCTGAGTTCAGATAAGTTTCCCTTGCTGTCGGTTAGGAGTAAGGAAAGCTGTTCTCGCTCGCCATGGATATTTTCAATGGAAACACAGGTTGCGCTATTGTCCGCTGAATGCCTTTGTTCAACCGCCAACGGGTCAAAAATATCCTTTGTTTTGTAGGAATGAAAGGATGTAGGTAGATCTGTCCAGGTGATGATTCCGTTATGGCAAAACAATATGGCGTGTTCCAGGACATTCCACAGTTCTCGCACGTTTCCTGGCCAGAGATACTCATCCCGCAGGAAAGACAAGACATCTGGGCTGAGCAACGGCGTATCTTTTCCGTGTTTGTGGGTCAACATCTGCAGTGCGTGGCGAATCAGCATGGGAATGTCATCTCTTCTGTCACGCAGGGCGGGGAGGTTAATGGTTACCACATTGAGTCGATAGTACAGGTCCATACGAAAGCTACCTTCTTGGACCTGTTGCTCTAGTCTGCGGTGGGTGGCGGCAACAATTCGGACATCCAACGTCACTGGGCGAGAACTGCCTAGGCGGATGACTTCTTTTTCTTGCAAAACCCGCAACAAATAGACCTGGGCTTCTAAAGAAAGTTCCCCAATTTCATCTAAAAATAAGGTTCCCCCCTGCGCTTCTTCAAACTTTCCTTTGCGTCCGCTACGAGCTCCACCAGTGAAAGTTCCAGGTTCATAACCGAACAATTCGCTTGCGATGAGTTCCTTTGGGATTGCTCCGCAGTTTACCGCCACAAATGACTTGGCGTGGCGGGCCCCACTTTCGTGAATGGCATGTGCGAATAGTTCCTTTCCAGTCCCACTTTCCCCCTGTAGGAGAATGGGAACTTCCGATTGAGCTACAATGTCTCCCTGTTTGATAGCAGATAACAGGGATGGGCTGTTGCCGACGACATGTACCCATGGTCCCAGTTTTTGTTCTAATTTTGACAGTGGGTGTTGCTGAGAAATGACGAGAATGAAACCAGCACGACGATTTGCATACGGGATGGGGTACAGGTGTGCCATCCTGTCCAGTGCTGGGAGGGGAACATCGCTGATGTGGGGTGCACCCTGGTTTAGTTGCTGGTTTAAAATGTGTTGGTGCAATTGCTCCGCATTCCACACCTGTGACAGCGGTAACCCTGCTTTTTCCAAAGCGAATTGCTGGGCAAAGTGATTGGATTCAACTAGGCGACAGGTTGCATCGATAGCAATCACTCCGTCCCTCGGATAACGTCGGCAGGCGTCTAAGTAGTGGTCTATTACCTGCATGCGGGTTTGCACAGATTGGTAGTACAGGCGTTCTTCAACCAATTTGGCAGCGGTTCCGACAAACCCAGCGGTGTGTGTCTGAGCGTGATCCCACATGCCTGTAATATCAATGACTCCCAACACCGTATTTGTTAAAGGTTCACGAATGGGTGAGGCTGTGCACACCCAATCATGGACTCCGCTACAGAAGTGTTCAGCAGCGAAAATCTGTACAGGTTTTTTTAGTGCTAGACAGGTCCCAATTGCGTTGGTACCGATGGCTTCCTCACTCCAATCGGCACCCACGGAAAAGTTCATCCAAGCAGCTTGGCGCAGTACTTGCGGGTCTCCATCCAGGTACAAAATACGACCTTTGCGGTCACTAAGTGTCAACAGGTAGCCGGTGTACTGGGCGTGTGTACTCATTTCGCGCAGAACAGGAAAAGCGTAATCATAGAGGTGAGAGGTTTGCAGCAGGGCCCTCACCTCTTCAGATGCCAGTGTAGTATCTGTTTGGGTTTTGAGGGGACTGAGGCCCTGCGTAAGACAGCGCTTCCAAGACGCTTGGACAAAGGGGCGTACCCGCAGTGAGTGCTCTGGATTCTCAAGAAAATGGGTCCAGTTTTTCTCCGTGGTATTGCGGTATTCTAGCAAGTTGTCAGGTTTCAGATCTAGAAACTCCGAAAACGCCATTTACACGCACTCCTTGTCACAAGAGTAAATCGAAACTATGATTACAGCAGGTTCAGCGACAAATTTCGCGAAAAAGGACAGGCAATTCTGTCATATTGATCATATCATAGATACAAATTTCTGAACAGACATTGAAACACGATATCTATTTTTGAATCTCATTTGCTCAAGAAAGTGAGAAATTTACGTGTCCAGATAAAGGGGAAAGGGGGAGTCCAGTGGAATTGCCCCCACTCAGACACTCACTTACAATGTACAGGGGCAAGCCAGTTCTTCATGAGTGTCTGAGCGACAGGTTAATAATCTATTCTCTACAGATTGGCCGATCTCTTTTTGGTTTGCCGGAAAATTCGCATGCCTATGCGAGTGATGGGCCGTGTGATGGGGCGGAATGAGCGGCTCAGGAGACCAGAAAATATACCAATCACAAGTCCACCCAGTACGTCTGTGGGCCAGTGCACACCGACAAACACACGAGCAAACATCACGAGCACGGCCACCAGGGTAAAAATCCACTGGACCCAGCGCGGGCCGCCGCTCCAAACGCCCGCCGCAAAGCCAAAACTGCCAGCAGCGTGATCACTCGGAAAAGAGGCATCTGCGGGGTGTGCTATCAGTTGTGTAAAGGAGTGTGCGGGCAGGGTTACAAAGGGCCGGGGCCGAAACCACAGGTGTGCCACCAGCACATTAATGACAAGGGCTAATACACCGGCAAGGGCCGCCCTCACCAGCACGTCTCGTTTGCTTACTTCACCTTTTGGTAGAGTGAACCAGGCTATGACAAACAACAAGGCATACGTTTCCGGTGCATAAGAAGCGAAAAAAACCATGACTCCATCTAGCAAGGCATTGTGCCCAGCAAATTGGTTGATGGCGTGGAATACGGAAACATCAAAGGGATTTTCCCACACGGCGTGGATCACAGACAATCACTCCTCAACATTGGATAAATAAATTAGCCTATAGAAATTGTTCTCTAAGGGTGCATAGGTATAGCCAATGGGCACTCAATTCTACCATACTTGTTTCGCGGATAACCAATTCAACTTTGGTGTGATTTCATCAAGGCGTTTTTGACAAAACCGCGTTTAGTCTGGCCCAAGTGATTTGGCGATTTGCTAGGTCCTGGGCTATGTGTTGGCGGTCCTTTGCCCATTGGGGGCTGGACATAGTCTGCACTTGCGGCCACCAGTTGAGAATTATGCGGATCTGGGATGGGCTCAATGTTCCGATTCCTGGGAGATTACCACTGTAAATGTCTGAAATCAAGGCCACCCGAGATGCTTTGTTTGCCAGGTACAACTGGTCCAAGCCTGCCATTACACCACAAGCCTGCGCTTGTGTGGTCGCACAGGCAGGGGTGAATACGCCAATGAAGGGGGATGCAGACTGGCGCCACCCTAGTAAACTCAGCGTTCCCACGGCAGATTCAAGGGTTGCAGGGGTGGCAGATAAAGTTACGGGATTGATTGGTCGTTGATAGGGATGAACTTCCGAGATGAGCAGGATGTTTCTAGCCAGCGTTGCAGACAGGGTCACAGGTGTGGGGACCACGTCTAAAGTTTTTTCTGCGTGCAAGTCCGTTAGGAATGATGTACCAGGGGTAGTGACAGGACTTTTAGCGGCGGACGGGTGCGTACTGGACCCAGCTTGTTCCGTGAGACTCTCTAGCAGTCTCCAGGCCTGCAGGTAAGGTTGGTATGCTGCCAAGTCTGTGGACGACAGGGGTTGGCGGCTATAGATGCGCAGATCGTCTATCGATGTGACAACATAGGGTGCTGTTAAGAAAATTGCGGTCTGCAAGGGTCCTTGATAGGTGCCTGTACGCACACTGTACTGTAGATTACTCACAAGTGGAGTGGCCTGTCCTGGAGCCTGATTTCCCTGGGTACTTACCACCCGTAGGGTCAAAGTGCCCTGTGGCAGGGCTGGAACGGGTTGAGTCCCTGGCTGCAGAAATAACGGCATCCAGGTTCCCGGACCTGACAGAAAAGTTCTACCTTGACCAACGGCCATGGATTCATATACCTGGCTGGGTTTGAAGGGTGGATAGGGCAGAGCGGAAAACTGTGGCAACAGTCTTCCCTGATAATGAATGGTGAGGGGCCCCGAAAGAGTTCCTAGACTTTGTAGTTGCCACAGTGTTGCAGCTGTGCCGGGCAGGACAGCGTCTTGATGGACTGCGTGAACAACCAGGAGGGGACCGCTCGGATCCGTGGCCAGGACCGGGTGCAACCCAGTATTGAGGGCGAATTCGCTGGTCGACGGGTGTATGGCTGGATATGTCACCGTGCCGATTACTTCGCCAGTTATTGAATTCACCGTCATTGTGACGTGCACGCCTGTTTGACCGCCAGTGGTTTGTGCCACCCTACGGGTCCCCATACCTGAAATCGGGAGTATGGTGGGCCCATCCAGAACAACGGGGGACAGAGAACGAGTAAATAGTGGGAACCAAAGGGCGATTGCAACCAAACTCGTCATTAACAGGGCGAGTAAAAAATGGTGTGTCCGTCTTTTTTGCAAGGGGTAGGTGCCCTTATATTTTTCCGCTGTGCCGATGGCGATGCTGAGAAACACCAGCCCAATCCCTCCATAAAGGGTGCGGTTCCACCAAATCCAAGCCGAAATTGGTGCAAATCCTAATAAACCAGGGGGCAAAGTCAAACCGAGAGCTAGGAAACCAGGAAATGGGTTCCAAAAGGCTAAATGGGGCATGGTTTGGGATAAAGACTGCCACTTATAACTGACAAAGGCGAGCATCAGTGACAACACAACGGCAGGTATAAAGTAACGCAGGCCAGGGCCAAATCGCTGCAACAGCAGTAGGCACCCGCCAATTAGAGTCACGAGGCTGGGAGCAGTGGCAAGGATAAACCAAAAACTCCAGACTAGGCTACCTGCTAGAGAGAGGTGTGTAATGGCGCACATCAACAAGGACCCCAGCAACCCAACAAGTCCCAATACGCCTGCGCCAACACCTAAGTACCCCAGAAAACGTCCTGCATAGTACTGACTCTGAGCAATGGGACGACTCCGCCAAGCCACCTCGTCTGTGCCACCGCGTCCAATTTGGCCAATCACAAGGACGAGGGCAAAGGGAGCCACAGTGTAGCTGTGGGCAAACATCTGGACGGCGCCAGCCTCTGCTGTGGGCGAACCCTGTGTGGTTATTGCTGCAAACGTGGTTAGCACAGCGAGCATTCCCAACTCCAACCAGGTCAATGGGTTTCGCCAAGATAAACGCCAAGTGTTGTGGGCGATGGCTTTTGTGGTTGCCAGCCAACCTGGCTGTGTGGGCTCATCCCCGCGCACTGTGGTCAGTCCTCCTGGCCAGCCCCAGCCAATGGCTCCACAGCGTCCGTAATAGGGTATTTTTACTGGCTCCGTTCGGTTCTAAGAGGACGGGTCGCTGTGACGAGTGGTTCTGCCATGCTTGTGTCAATTGAATTCCTCCTCAATCGCTCCATCAACCACAGGTAGGCATCTTCTACAGGGGGGTTCTAAGGAATGTCCGAATTTAAAGCGTTTTCCGAGCGCTATAGAGAAAACGTGTCCCTGAGTATTATTTAGGAGTTGCGGTGGGGCGGTGTCTGCTAACAGTTGGTTCGTCAATCAAAAAAATGGACGGCAACTGGGGTGCAGAAGTTCGGATGGAAAACGAATTTTGAGTTGATACCGATGGGGTCAGGAGCAACGGAGGAAAAACCGGGCACGCAAGGCCGCGTGCCCGGCCGCAACTGGGACTGATTTACACAGTTTGGGAAGCTTATTGAACTCGGGAATTTGCTTAGTGGAATGCCCGGGAATACGGGACTGGCACCTCTGGTTTGACCCGCAGGGAAACCGCAGCATGCAAAGCCCAGTAAGGGTCTCTGAGCAAGCCTCTTGCGATGGCCACCAAGTCCGCATCTTGGTTGCCAAGGACCGATTCGGCTACGGCTGGGTCTTCGAGCATGCCCACAGCCACCACCGGCACCTCCAGGGATTGCTTGACGGCTCGTGCCAAAGGCACTTGGAAGCCTGGAAAGTTGCCAGGTCGTCGCTGTCCGGGGGGGCCTTCTCCACCTGAACTCAAGTGAAACACATCGACTCCAGCATTTTTGTATTGCCGACAGATTTCAAGGGCGTGATTGAGGTCATACCCACCGTCCACATATTCCATCGCAGAGAGTCGCATAAACAGGGGCATGGAGCTGGGCAGTTCTTGTTTGACGGCTTGAATGACCTCCATTCCAAATTGGGCCAGGTTTTGGCCATAAACGTCCGTACGTTGATTGGTTAAGGGTGAATGAAATTGGTGGATGAGGTAACCATGGGCACCGTGTAATTCCACCATGTCTGCTCCGGCAACCACTGCGCGTCGCGCAGCTTGCGCAAACCGCTCCACCATCCGTTTAACCTCATCTGAGGTTAATTCCTTTGGGGTTTTATAACCCTCTGTGGGATAGCGCAGGGGGGATGGCGCCACAGGCAAGGTGGCATCTTCAGCCTTGCGGCCAGCGTGAGCAATTTGAATGCCAATCTTGGCCCCATGTTGGTGGCAGGCGTCCAGGATGCGGGCAAAGGCGGGGATTTGCTCATCGGACCATAAACCTAAGTCATAGTCTGTAATGCGTCCGTCCGGTTCTACATCGGTCATTTCCATAATAATGAGGCCAGTGCCCCCAACGGCGCGGCTGACATAGTGCACAAAGTGCCAGTCATTGGGTCGGCCATCTTTGGCTGTGACAGAGTATTGGCACATGGGAGCCATGACAATGCGGTTTTTTAAGTGCAGTTGTTTCACGGAAAATGAGTCAAACAGGTGTGTCATGGTATGGATCGCTCCTGACGGGTTTGATTTAATTCCGGGTTTGAATGAATGTGATGTAGCCATCCCAGCATACACGATGTAGGGATCCCAGTATGCACTTTTAGTTTACTTGGAACAGGAACGAAAATACAGACGTTTGGTATAAAACAATCATGGCTTGACGGCCGTCCCAAGGATGAAAACGTAGAGGCTCCATTTAACGTCAGACCCTCCCGACTGCTTCACCTGGGGAGTCTACCCCTACCGATTTGGGTACGGTGTTTTACTCCCACGTGTAGAAGTGGGAGCTTCACGAGAGGATTAACTTTTGCTTGAGTCCGCTAAAAAATTGACGATTTGCTGTGAAATGAGTAGAATAACCAGCGGACTATGTACTCGTATAATGCCGAGAATGGGCTTGGCAGTTTCTACCGGATGACCGTGAATCGTCCGACTACGAGGTTGATTGCAACGGTTGAACATAACGAGGCAGTTGCACCGAACATCTACTGAGCACATCTCGGTAGCATTCAAATCGAGATTGAAGATGGGATGGCGGTCCTCCTGTTTTGTCTGTGGAATGGACAACCTGGCACCTCGAGTCGTGACTTCCTTCATTTTATAAGGAGTCCCCGGGGAGGCTGGGTTTTGTGTTTTTTGCAGATTACAGGCAAAAACAAATTGAGGAGGACACGGAAATGGGCAAGGTATCACATAGAACATCCAGGGTTGGGGAGTTTACCGCTGGCAATAAGGGGGGAATGGATGCGGGGGCAACGCCGCAAGTGGATGCGGCGTTTCACCTTGAGACAGAGGGGACTGGCGTGATTGCGCGAGAGCGTCGACACGGCCAACCGCGGGAGCTGTTTTTTGTCTGGTTTGCGGCTGTTCTTACTTTTACTGGTGTTATCATGGGTCAATTATTTACGAGTCTGGGACTGAATATCTGGGAGTCTTTGTTTGCAGCCCTATTGTGTTCCATTTCATTCGTGGCTTTGGGTTGGGTGGCAGCCACCGGGCCGAAGGGGGGTACCGTCACCTTGACGATTTCCCGGGCGGCTTTCGGAACTCGAGGCAATCGAGTGCCCGCTTTTTTCAGTTGGTTGTCGGCCGTGGGTTGGGAGAGTGTCACGATGGTTTTGACCGTCTGGGCCCTACTCAGCTTGGCCCAATTCGTGGGGTTGACTGCACAAGGAACCGTACCCACAGTGCTTGCACTTTTACTAACCATTGCATTAACTTATATTGTGCCCATCATGGGTCACGCCACGGTTATCACAATGCAAAAATGGTTAGCCATTGCATTGGGTGTGTTTGGCATTATTTTAGTGATTGCGGTGTTCCCCCATGTAAACTGGCACTTTTCCCCTACTGCTAAAGAAATGGCGGCAGACGGGGTGTTCCCTACGTTCCTATTGGCGTTGTCTGTGGGCCTGATTACGACTGTATATGGTTGGATTAACTTCGCTGCAGATTATTCTCGCTATTTGCCTGAGACTACCTCTGCACGGAAAATTGTCGGCTGGACGTTGTTGGGTGGCGGCATTGCTTCCATGATCGTCATGACGATTGGGGTGTTGTTGGGAACTTACATTAGCAGTACGGCGTTTTCAGCGAATCCGGTGATGGCCATTGCTAAAGCGGTACCCGCATGGGCGGCTATTCCCTTTTTGTTAGTGGTGGTAATTGGAGATATTACGGCCAATTATCTCAATGCATATAGCTCAGGAATGAGTTTTTTGTCCATGGGTGTGCCTATGAAACGGTTTTGGGCTGTCGTATTAGATGGCACACTGTGCACTTTGATTGCACTGTACGCCTTATTTTTATCGCCCGGATTTGTAAACTTTTTCGAGAACTTTTTGAGTCTCAACATTTTGGTTATTGGTCCTTGGGCTGTTATTTATTTGATTTATCACCATATGGCGGGTGGCCAATATGACGCTGCAGGACTGATGAACAATGGGCCTACGGGGGCTTATTGGTATACGAATGGAATTAATTGGAGGGCTATGGTGGCTTTTATTATCGGTGTTGTAGGGACTTTCTGGACCGTAAACAGCGCCCTGTGGGTGAGTCCTCTGAGCAAAGAACTGTTTGGTGGAGCGGATCTCAGTGCGTACATGGCGCCTGTGATTACCGGCCTGGTATATTATTGGCTTACCGTCAAACGGCAAACTGCGGTTAAGGTCGCTAAGATGCAATGAATGCATTGTGATGGCAAAAAGCCCTCTGTCCAGCAAGTCTGGCAGAGGGCTTTTTGTAGTGCAGACCAACGGATTAGAATTCGTGATTGTGCGCAGGAACCTGTTTCTCAAACGAGAGACTGGGTGTATACCTCCACAAATGTATCCATAGCTGCTTGTGGATTGACTGAGTGGCCCAGTTCCTGAAGAGTTTCACCAATCAATCGAATTGCTTTGATAAAGTCTGCATCGGTCACGTTTCCCATGTGGCCGATGCGAAAGGCTTTGCCCGCCAAATCTGCCAAAGCGCCTGCTACGATAATCCCCTTCTGGGCCAGTGCTTGACGAAAGTCCCCATCTTTCACACCTTCTGGATAACGAACACAGCTGAGCGTAGGTGCGGCAATGGACTCTTCGGCAAGGGCTTGCATTCCATAGGTGTGTAAGGCTGCCCGCACTGCTTTGCCTAGGGCTTGATGGCGTTGATAGCGTGACTGAAGTCCTTCTTTAAAAACTAATTCAAGTCCTTGATGGTATGCATCCACCATGTTTACCGGGGGAGTTGCAAAATAGCGACCAGGGTTGTCCATAATGGGCCGCCAATTAGCGATGTCTAAGAAATAAGCAGGTACCTGTTTACGTTCCGCTCGTGCTGCCAAGGCCTGTCGTCCGAAGGCGACGATACCAAGTCCAGGCGGAACCCCGATGGCCTTCTGTGAGGCTGTGAGGACGATGTCGATTTTGTAATCGGGTTGACCGTAAGCTTTTTGCATATCTTCTTCAATAGCTGCTGATGCGCACACACCGTCCAGCAAAAACAGCGCACCGCTTTCTTTCACCAGAGGTACCAGAGCATCTAAATCGGCCATCACACCAGTGGAGGTGTCTACATGGGTGACGGTCACGGCCTTAAATTTTTCCCGCGCCAAGGCCTGTCGGACCTGCTCCAAATCTGCATGTTGTCCCCAAGGGGCTTGAATGGTTTCAACCTGGATGCCGTATGCTTTTGCGAGCGGCACAAAGCGATCACCAAAATACCCGTGACTAATCACCAACAGTTTCTCACCTGGTGATATGGTATTTACAATGGCCATTTCCATGGCCAAGGTTCCGGATCCGGCAAAGACATATACCTCTCCATCGGTGTTAAATAAGGATTGAGTACGCAAAAGACTTTCTTTAAAAATAGAAACAAAACGAGGGTCCGTGTGGGCCAGAGTTTCACTGGCTAAGGCTTCGTAAATTTCATCGACGACGGGGGTGGGACCTGGAATCAATAACAGTTCTTTGTTTGGCAAAGAAGACTCCTCCTTTGACGGGTACGTCCATCTTCGTTCATTATAGTTCAGCACCAGGACTTTGCAGCAATTTTCACGTTTATTCCCAGGGGAAGCCAGTACCGAGGGAACTGATGAGCTGTGTCTGCTCCTTTCTACGCTCCAGTCGATGGCTTACCCGTGCCACAGCGGTCTCATATAGTTGCTGTTCCATACGGCTTTGCGGGACAATTTTAGGGACCTCGGTGGGTCGGTTGGTTTCATCCAGCGCTACAAAGGTCAAAAAGGCAGTGGTGCTCACCTCGCGTTTTCCTGTCAGTAGATCTTCGGTGGTCACCTTCACAAATACTTCCATAGAAGTACGCCCTGCGAAAGTGACAAAGGACTCTAGGCAAACAGTATTACCGAGGCGAACCGGGCGAATAAAATCTACCGAATCGGTGGATGCGGTCACCACCGCACAACGGGAGTGGCGAGTGGCGGAAATGGTGGCTACGTCGTCAATATAAGACATCAATCGTCCCCCAAACATGGTGCCATAGTGGTTGGTATCTGGGGGCAACACCATGCTTACTTTGATGGCTCGACTTTCGATGGGGTGGCGGAAGTCGACCCTTGAGGAGTTGTTGTTTTTGTCTCGCATCTGGCTGTCAGTGGACAATATACGATTCCTCCTTAGCAGTATTTGCGGGAATTATAAGATTTACTTATGGGGATTCAGTACATAGCAAAGCGGTGTGCACTGGGTATTTTAAAAATAGCTCTAGAGTGTCAGGTCCCCTCAAACAGATGTGTAAAAAGGTATGAAAACTTGTCCCATCTATGCAAGCTTATTGCAATTAAAAAAGGGAAGCAAGTCTGATTATGTAGATTCATTGCCCTATTTAGGGGGCTGCGAGAAGAATGCGCTTGCAAACGAAAGGTCGTTAGAGCTACGCCTCTGTTGGGAGGAAAGTCCTAGCATAAGTGTGACAGTCGTGAGACATTTACACAGACTTTACACCAGCTTAACAATTTCTTGTTATGATAGTTGCGGTCTCGGAGTGGAAAGATAGGAATAGGGTTCATAATTCGGACGCTCAGAAAGAAGGTGCGCATTCGCGATGCCGAAACTTACTGGTGTTGCGGATCCCTCCATGTCTGAAAACAACACAGTTGCCAAAGCACTTGACGATGCACCCTTGGGATTATTTCACTTACGGGCTGTGCTTATCTCTGGCCTGGGATTTTTCACAGACGCTTATGACCTTTTCATTATTGGCGCAGCTTTAGTTTTGATGAAAGAACAGTGGCATCTGAGTGGCACGATGGTGGGGTTGGTGGGCGCAACAACGTTATTCGCTAACTTTATTGGGGCTTTTGTGTTTGGCCGATTGGCAGACATCCTTGGTCGCAAAAAGTTGTATGGCCTGGTAGCAACCATCATGTCTGCGGGGGCCATTTTGACGGCATTATCTCCCAACATTTATTGGCTAATTGCCTTCCGATTTTTACTTGGATTAGGCATTGGCGGGGATTATCCTATCAGTGCCGTTATTATGAGCGAATATGCAAATGTACGAGATAGGGGCAAATTGGTGGGCATGGTATTTTCCATGCAGGCACTGGGTCTCATCGCGGGCCCTATGGTGGCCATCACCCTTTTGGCAAGTGGCATGAATCACGACTTGGCTTGGCGCATTATGTTGGGACTCGGTGCTTTGCCAGCGATGAGTGTCATCTATGCGCGTCGCAAGATGCCTGAGTCACCCCGTTTTCAATCCCAGGTTTTAGGAAAACAGGTTGCGGCGGCACAGCAATTACGGGCTTACACCGAGGGCCAGCTTGAAGTGATTGAGCAAACCCAGCAAGATATTCAAGCACGCCTGACCTTTGGCGAGTTTATTCGCAACCGCCGTACACTTTTGACGTTGATTGGAACTGCGGGAACCTGGTTTTTGTTCGACTATGCGTATTACGGCAACTCCATTTCTACACCGCTCATTATGAAAATGATTGCTCCCCATGCCAGCTTGATTGAGAGTGAAGCGTGGGCGCTCATTATGTTTGCTGTTGCCGCCGTCCCAGGCTATGCATTGGCTGTTGCCAAAATAGACAAGTTTGGACACCGGAGGGTACAATTATTAGGTTTCATCATGATGGGTTTATCTTTTTTAGCTATGGGGATTATCCCTGACCTCACGACATTGCTCATTCCATTTCTGGCCTTATACGGATTGACCTACTTTTTTGCTGAATTTGGACCCAACACCACTACGTTCATTCTGTCTGCAGAGCTTTATCCTGTGAGCATGCGCACCACAGCACACGGAATTTCTGCAGGGGTTGCAAAAATTGGTGCCTTTATTGGAGTGTTCTTATTTCCGATTTTGAGCAAAAACTTGGGGTTGAGTGGTACTTTTATTATTACGTTTGTCTTTTCTGCTCTCGGAGCCTTATTAACCCTAGTCCTACCAGAGCCAGCAAACCAGTCTATGGAATCTATGACGACCGCTACAGTTAAAGGTAAAGGGTTGGAGACTGCGGCCGCAAAGGCACGCATCCGTGGTATGGCACACTAAGCGGCACACAATGTGTAAAATAACAGGGGACAAGGGATTGGTGGCATACCAATCCCTTGTTGCTTATTCCAACGGATAAGCTATACTGACAAATCCACATCTCTTTTTTCGGATTTCCACGCAGTCGCGGAGCCTGGAACGTGTTTGTGGGGCCTTAGCAGTTGCCCGTTAATGATGCCTGCAGTGGTACGCAGGGCCACAATTGCAAAGAAGACCCAGACGGCTGTGAACTCTATGAAAGAAGCCCCAGTGAACAGTGGGCTGTGCAGGCTCCTTGCTAAGGCGTAGGTGCCGGTAGTGTAGCTACCAATGGGGAAAACGTAGCTCCACCAGCCCAGATGGAATTTTAAGCCCTCTTTTTCGCCAGTCATGTGCAATAACGTGTGTAGGAGAGCGATTGCAATCCACCACAGCCCAACGCCCCACATGGCGATGGCCGCAAAAATACCTGTTGCCGCGAACAAAGTACTGGGTAGGTGTAGCAAATGACTGGCGTCCGGGCCAAAGTTGCTGAAAACGGCCATGGACATGCCGATTGGACCAATCTCAATCCAAAGTGTGGGGGACGTCTCGCCAGTCAACCGCGGATGATATACCAATCGAGCATATACCAAAACACTGACCATAATAAACAGGAAAAAGGTTGTTCCAAACATGGCTACCAGTACTGTGGCCATTGCTCCTGCAACAGAGGGCTGCCAGTAGGGCAACAGATTCATCCCTAATGCGGCTGCTACAATCGGGGGAACAACGGGAATTAGCCAGTTAGCGAGAGTTTCTTCTTGTCGAACCTCGTGCAATGTAAACAGCAAGAAGGGCACAATAACCACAGCAAACGTGGATACTCCAGCGCCCGCAAGCCACAGGATTTTGCTGAGGGTCACCGCCAGCGACGGTGGAAGAAGATGTGTACCGACAAGCAGATAGTCATTGCCCACCACATTAATTCCCATTGCAAGCGCCCCATAAAACAAGAGCCGCGATGGATGGTGAAAGTCAGCCATGGCTACATCGCGGTGAACCACCCAACGGGTAATCCAGAGTGCCAAGGCGATTCCAAATACTCCATTAAGTACACAGAATAGAACACTACTGAGGAGATGCTGGTATGGAAAGGGCACGGGTGAGGATGCGGTTAGTCCGGTAACAATTCCTACACCCATTACAACGGTAAACCAGTTTGTGCCAAAGTGTCGTAGCATGTGCGTTGTGCATCTCCTTCCCAATGGTGGACCGGTCCGGTTGGATCGGTGCCTCTGCTGAGGCTTTATAACACAAGGATAGAGGGTTGCTGTGGCATAAGTAAAATTGGAAAGTATGATACCATTAATAAGAAATATGAATGTATGGCTTTTCAATTAGACCCTGCTTCACAGACTGTATATTGGGGTAGTTGGTCATAAAGGGAGAGAAGTACATGGATCACACCTTGCAGGTGTTCGTAATTGTGGTGGAGGAACGAAGTTTTTCCAAAGCTGCTGAACGACTGCACTTAACTCAGCCTGCGGTCACACAACAAATTCGTCACTTGGAAGACCGTCTGGGAGCACAATTGGTGGAACGGGGCCATCGGGTGTTTCGATTAACTCAGGCTGGAGAACTGGTGTATGATCACGCCCAGCAAATTTTGTCATTATATGGACGCATGGAGCGATGGGTTCACGAGATGATGCAAGAAGCTAAGGGAAGAATTCATGTCGGGGCCAGTTATACTTATGGGGAATATTTACTACCGATGCGTATTGCTTCTTTTCGTCAACGTTACCCATTGGTGGATTTGGAAGTTTTTATTGGGAACAGTCGTGCAGTTTTGGAAGGTGTGAAACGTGGGGCTATTGAACTGGGTATTGTAGAAATTCCAGTTTTTGATGCAACGGATGTTGAAATACAACCTCTTTCAGAGGATATCTTACGGGTGATTTTATCGAGTAGCCATCCTTTGACAACTCGCTCGCATGTCAGCACCAAAGATTTGGCGAAAGAAACTTGGCTGGTTCGAGAAGCGGGATCGGGCACTCGTAATATGACAGACGAGCTGTTCACTCGGCTCAAACTGGTACCTCGCGGTGTTGTGGTATTTGGTAGCACACAAGGGATTAAAGCAGGGGTTGAAGCTGGAATGGGGATTTCCTTGCTGTCCGAATGCACGTTTCAAAAAGAACTTTCATTACAAACGATAAAGACCTTGGAATTTCCAAATTTCTCTATGCAACGTACATTTTTTTTAGTGCTTCCACAGACCAGTTTTCGTCCTTTTGCAGTAGTAAAACTACTTGAACATTTACAGGGTATAGGATAAAACGAACCACCGGGAACAGTTCCCGTCGAGGGCTGCTCCCAGTGATTTTCTCTTAGAAGGTACCATTTTGTTAGCGAACTGCTTCTAGCACTTTCTCCAACAGTGCGGGCTCTGGTACGGCACCTTCGAGTGACAGGGCGTCCGAATCATTGATGACCGTCTTCGGTACACCGTAGACGTTAAACTCATTGGACCATTCAGGGAACTCCGTAGCTTCCACCATTGCACCTTGTACAAGGCCAGACTCGAAAGCGAACTGGTGGGCTAACCGCACAGCTCGCGGACAATACGGGCACGTGGGGGTAACAAACACGTTTAAATTCACTGGCTGCGTGAGACCTGCTAGACTCTCTTTAGTACCATCCTGGAGGCCGGATTCGCCCTGGGACACCATCAGGATGTCTTCCAAGAGAGTGGCAAACTCGTACCCACTGGGAGCACCATAAAAGTGAATTCCGTAGTTCTTTCGTGATGCATCTGTAATATTAAAGGCGGGCACTCTATCAATTCCAAGTTCTTTGACCTTGTCTTGTTCAATGTGAAAATTGGTGACTTCCAGAGACAGGAGGTCAGAAAGGTGGACGACCTCTTCCAGTAACTGCTTGATTTCTCCACAGGTGGGACAGTCCAGGGAAGACTCGAAGTACTGGATGACAACTTCACCCTGCATGGGTGCAAAGCGTTCCTTGATAATAGCTTGATTTTCTTCATTGATTAACAAGTGAATTCCTCCCGCACACAAGTAAATAGATTTTTATAGGCTGTGCTGCAAAGTAGCAGGATAATACTGTTTCATGATACCCTAAGGGGTATCATGCCAAGGACTATTCTGCGCACCAATTTTGCAGTTGTCAAGGGGTCTACCCTGACCCCTTGCCGAACAACCTCTAATAATCTATTGTGACGTTCCAGGACCAGCCATTGTCCTCGCCGCTACGGTGTAAAACATGGGAATGATGGGACGCAGTACTCATCTGTGTGAAGCCTTGAATGCCTTGATTCGACAAGGGAGACAATTGATTCCACATCTGTTGTAGTTGCTGCTGTAATTGCTGTAGCTGTTGTTGCTGCAGTTGGTTTTGGATAAGCATTTGCCACTGGTTCCACTGCTGTTGCAGTTGTTGTTGCAGTTGTTGTTGCAACTGCTGTGGCGACCAGTTAGAAGCCCCTGTCGATGGACTCTGATTTCCAGGGGTAAGGCCAATGATTTGCTGTACGATGCCACCAGGAAGCGATTGGATAATACCGGGTAATGGTCCTTGGTCCGCTTCGGATGCGGGCACATTTGTGAAGGACAGTCCCCCCTGTCCTAATTGCGTTGGAACGTCCAGCGGAACTCCCTGCTGGCTGACTAACACCATCCGGTTTGTGCTGGCATCGCTTTGCGTGACAGGTTGACCATTGACCGTTGTATTTTGAAAGGATACGGGGCCTGTTTGCGCCAAAGGCAACAGTTGCTGATTTGCATTGGATGGGTCTTCACTGATCCATTCAGCGGTTTGCTGGACCTGTTGTGCATAAGCGGCAGAAAGAGTTGTGGTGACTGTTTTGCTTGTGACATGTCCCTGATGGGTGACCTGAACTTGTAGGGACCATGTGTTTCCATATAGGTGGTCAATTTTTGCGGAAACGGATGATCCGACAGGTATGTTCATGATAGACTGGGCGGGTTGAGGAAGTTGCTCCCAGAATACCTGAACCACCTCACCTGCGTGACCCATGTGCTCCACAGTGCCAATTTGCAACAACGAATTGCTGTTTACCCCGCCCAAACCAATCCATTGGGCGGTGTAAGATCCGTTGTTTCCAGCTGCTGTTGGAACGGTCCAAGTCCCGGTGATTTGCTGAAAGTTGTCTTGCTGGGTGGAGTCCACATAACCTGCCCAATTCGTTGAACCAGAGACGGACTGTACCAGAGGTTGCATCCTTACCGACTGGGAATTGGTCCATGCTATTTTCGGCAACACCGCTGCGCCCAGCACAATCAGTCCGGTATAAGACAAGGTTCGCATAAACCCCATGGTTCACCCCTCCTATAAATGTATCATTCATTTGAATTAGCGTCTTATGAAGAATTTAGATCCTGAAGTTCGAAATGAGATTGAAATTCATTCGGTCATAAAGACCACGAGATAACACGGAACGTTCAATGACCGGAAGACGGTTCTATCGAGGACCGTTAACTTATACTGGCAGTAACAATTTTAGAGCGGTTAAAGCCAACACGGCCAAAATGGCGTATTGAAAACGGCGGACATCGAGGCGAAAGTGAATACGGTTGCCAATCCAAAGTCCGCTGGCCATGGCTGGAATTAACCAGAGTCCACTGCTGAGGGTGGGCCCATTTAGCAGACCTAGCCCTGCATAAAAGAAACCCCGCACGAGCCCGTCTGTGACCGCAATCAGTTGGAAAGTGGCACGAAAGCCTCGTTTATCTAGGTGGCGCATTTGCAGGTAAGCCACAATGGCGGGACCGCCCCCCCCATATAAACTACCCATGGCGCCCCCCAGCACTCCCAAAGGCGCTCCCCAAGAACGGTGTGCGCGAGGGAGTGATGCAGGGTTTACCATCCATGCGTATGCAACATAGGCAAGAATGAATAAACCCAGTAAGGCGGTCACGTGTTGGGCAGGCAGCACCCGTAGAATCCATGCCCCTGCGGCAAGTCCAATGATTGTGGCGGGCCATAGCCATGGGAGCTCCTGCCACTTAATCTGCTTGAAGTCATAGGTTCCTAGTGCCAGGCTACCCAGAGTGTCTACCACGTACACAATCGGCACGGCCATGGTGATAGGTAAAATAAAAAGCAATAGGGATACGGAAATCAACCCGGAACCGAATCCAAGGCTTCCTCGCACGACAAATGCAAAGAATACAATAACAAAGGCAATGACAAAATCCGGGGAAGAAAACACACCTAACTGCACTCCATGTCCCTCTTTTCATTCTAGCACGATTCACAAAGTAGTACGATTCACAAAATCCGGGAGGGTTTAGTTTGATGCGGACTTCAGTCAATGTCGAAAGAGGCGCTCCCGTTTGTTCTCAGACGCAGGCTGAATTTCATGATATACTTTTTTAAAATTAGATGTAGGACCGTGTAAAGGAGTGGATTGCGTGATTCAGCATATTGCCGATACAACAACCCTCAACAATGGGGTAAAGATGCCCTGGCTTGGACTGGGAGTGTACAAAACCACTGAAGGACAAGAGGTACGACAGGCGGTGTCAACTGCTTTGGCACAGGGCTACCGCAGCATAGACACAGCCGCACTGTATGGGAATGAGAGGGGTGTGGGTGAGGCACTGAAGGCTTCTGAACTGTCAAGAGACAGCGTGTTTGTCACAACCAAGGTATGGAATTCTGAACAGGGATATGAATCTACACTGCGAGCCTTTGAAGACAGCCGACAGCGCTTGGGGCTTGAGTTCATAGACTTGTATCTGATTCACTGGCCAGTGAAAGGTAAATTTAAAGATACATGGAACGCCTTAGAGAAACTGTATAATGAGGGGCGGGTGCGTGCTATTGGGGTCAGCAATTTTCAGATTCACCATTTGGAGGAATTGCTGAGCCAAGCAAAGGTGGTACCAGCGGTCAATCAGGTGGAGTACCATCCTCGCCTGACACAAGAAGACCTTCGTTTGTATTGCCGCAAACACAATATTCAAATGGAAGCTTGGAGTCCGCTGATGCGTGGGCAGGTGCTCACACATCCGGTGGTAGAGGAGATTTCCCGGAAATACGGCAAGACCTCTGCACAGGTGGTGTTGCGTTGGGAACTGGAGCAACAGGTCGTCACTATTCCAAAATCTGTTCACCCAAATCGCATTGCTGAAAATGCAAATCTTTTTGATTTTGCTTTAAATCCGCAAGAGATCGCTCAAATCAGCAATTTGAATGAAAACCATCGAGTGGGTCCAAATCCAGATGATTTCGAATTCTAGGGACGCAGCGCTTCTGTTCGGAATTCGCAACCCTTTCCAATACAACCACAACTGTGGCGAAACACGACTCGGCTGGGCAATATTGTGCTTGACAGTGGTTTTACCGTCTGTTCAATCATGGTCAAAAGAGTGTGTGCTGCAACGTCTCCCAACTGTTGTGTGGGCTGTCTGACAGACGTTAAGGGTGGGTCCACTAAATCGGCGGTCAGGACATCGTCCCAACCAGTGACAGCGACATCTTGCGGAATTCGCTTGCCAGCTTCCCGCATGGCTTGATAGACACCAAAGGCTACTTCATCATTGGCACACAACAGGCACTCTGGAAGCTGGCCGCTTGCCAGCAAATCATGTGCAGCCTGTCTACCGTCTGCTTGCCGATACTCGCAACGAATCAAGTCAGGGTCTGGTAGGTGGAACTGCTGGATGGCGGATTGTATTCCTTGCCAACGTTCCATGACGTCGAAAGATAAATCTGGATTGCCGAGAAACGCAAACTTGCGATAACCGTGTTCTCCGTTCAAATGACCGACCAATTCCTCGGCGGCTTGACGATTTTCACAGCGCACGCAAGGCATGCCCGTAATGGCGGACCGTGCCAGAAGGACAATGGGAATGCCACATCGTGCGATATCCGTAACGGTATCATTGCTGACTGTTCTATCCATCATAACCAGTCCATCCACTCTTCCCGCCAAATCCACAATCAACTGAGTGCTTTCTGGCCGTCTGTGGGTAGCCAACACAACCACACTGTACCCAGCGGTAACAGCTTGGTTTTCAAAGCCCAGCATCACTCCGCTGTAATAAGGGCCGGAAAAATCAGGGAAAACAATCCCCAATGCGGCGTGACGTTGTCCCTGCAACGCCTGCCCCACTCTGTTAGGAATGTAGTTGAGTTGGCGAATGGCTGCCAAAACTCTTTTCTGTGTTTCTGGAGACACCTGTCCAATTCCATTCTGGACCCTGGATACGGTTGCAATAGATACGCCAGCATATTTTGCCACGTCTTTAATGGTTACGGGCACTTGAATCGCCTCACTTATTTGGACGTTCATTGGGATGCTTTGTATGCAGTAAAAAATCGACATTCATTTATGGAAAGTAATACTAAATCATTCCTATGAGACAGTTTATCCTATCACACTTTGCAGATCCAAATTAAGACTCAGTGAACTCAACCAACTAAAGTTGAATAAATAGAATTCATTGGACAGGGGCTGAAATTTTATTAAAAACCTGCTTGACATTAGCTTTTGCTGGGACTATGCTGTAAACGTTTACCGTACATTAAATCATCTTAATTATATACTAGGTATAAAATATATCAATAGAATTGGTTTACATAAGTTGGGGGGTAGTTTTGTGAAGGATTTTGCGGTTGAATCCAAAAAGGTCAATCCAGCGTCCATTTCCGATGGCGAGTGGCTTAGTGTGGACAAACACTCCTTGGGCCGTGAGGTATTATCTGCACCCACGGGTTTATGGGCAAAAGCGGGACTCGGTCATGTGACCCTAGGTTGGGACCCAGTTTCAGGAGCGTCCGGGTATGTTCTTTTACGTCGCATAGCCTCGGAAGAGGAGTTCGTTGAAGTAGATCATCACGGGGGTGATGTGAAAGCGTTCCCTGGCAACGCCTACACAGACACAACGGGTGAATTGGGGCAAAAATACCAATATGCCGTGGCTGCGGTGGCTGCCCCGGAAGGACCGCGAGGACAACTTTCAAGCTCAGTGGTTGCTGCATCTCGCTGGCAGGGCGACGCTGAAATTCGCTTGTCGGTAGATGTCTCACACACGAAAGGTCCCATTCGTCCAATTTGGCGAATGATAGGAAGCGAACACTTGTCGCAAATGTTTAGCAGAGAGATGGTGGGAGGACAATTGGTGGGGGAGGACTTTCTGCATGCATTGGTTCTGGCAAAAGAGCAGTTGGGCGTGCAACGGGTCAGGGCCCATGGGATATTTCTTGATGAATTACAGGTGTATTCCTTGAATGCCGGAAAATCCGCCGTGAACTTTAAGACCATTGATGATATTTACGACAGGTTGTTGAAATTAGGTCTGAAGCCTGTTGTGGAGTTGTCTTTTATGCCTAAAGACCTTGCGGCCAATCCCAATCCTACAGTCTTCCACTATCAAGCACACATTTCCCCCCCTTCTTCCTGGATACGCTGGGGGGAGTTGGTGAAAACCTTTGTACAGCACTTGGTATCTCGTTACGGTGTGGAGGAGGTGTGCCAATGGGGATTTGAGGTATGGAATGAACCCAACCTGGCAGTGTTTTGGACGGCTAGTCAGGCTGAATACTTTCAAATGTATGAGGTTACTGCCCGTGCGGTCAAGGAAGTCGATGCCCGTCTGTGGGTTGGTGGACCTGCTACGGCTGCATCGGGGTGGGTTCCAGAGTTTCTCCAGTACGTCAAAGATCATGAATTGCCGCTGGACTTTTTGGCAACCCATACGTATGGCAATATGCCTCTGAATTTCCGAACCATGCTTATCCAAGCAGGCCTTGCCCAGACGGAAGTCTGGTGGACGGAGTGGGGGGTGACACCAACCCATTTTGCTCCAGTCAACGATTCAGCCTACGGTGCGCCATTTGTGCTACATGGACTGAAACAAGCCCAGCACAGTGTGGATTTTTTAGCCTACTGGGTCGTTAGTGACCAATTTGAGGAACTTGGACGCGGTAGCAAGTTGTTTCACGGTGGGTTCGGCCTATTGACCGTAGGAGGTCTTCGTAAACCTCGCTTTTGGGCCATTCGTTTGGCGGAGGAAATGGGGCCTACTGAAGTGGCTTCTGAGTTGGCGGGTGATGGAGCTGGAACCCTGGTGGATGCCTGGGCAACGCGTCACGATGACGGGATGATTGATGTGCTGGTATGGAATGGCACCATGAATCAATATCAGCAAACTGGCTACCCGTGGTTGGACCGCACCGTCAATGTGCAGTTGTCACACCTGAAGCCCGGGGCGTACCGCGTGACGCTTGCCCGAGTGGACCGCGGACATTCGAATATTATTCGAGCTTGGAATGAAGCAAAAGATTGGCCGAACGAGTTGGAGTGGCAACAGCTTTCAGCCATGGATCACTTGGATGAAGTCACAATTCATTCTCATTGGGTTCTGGGACAGGATACCTTTCAATTTGCTTTTGATTTACCGATGCCAGGTGTTGCGAGGCTTCGCCTCGAACCCATTGAGGGTGTCATAGACTTCCGGTAATAACTAAAGCATCACGAATTAGACATGTGGGGGTGCACGTCATGAAGGGTGCAATGAAGGTCTTTTCATTATTTTTGACCGCAGGAATTTCAGCGTCCGTCTTAACCGCTTGCGGAACGGGGGGGACGCCACAGGGCAGCCATTCAACGGGCAACAGTACCGCAACAAATAACGGATCTGCTGGGAATTCATTGGTGATTGGGGTGGATAACGGGTCGCCAACTTTTACTGACAACTTCAATCCCTTTGGTCCGGGAAATCGTATTGGTACGAGTTATATCTATGAGCCTCTGTTTTTTGTCAATTCCATCAATGGCCAAGTGGTTCCTTGGTTGGCCACAGGGTACAAATGGCAGGGCAATAAAAAGTTGATTTTGACCATTCGTAACGGGGTCAAGTGGAATGATGGTCAACCGTTTAGTGCGGAGGACGTAGCTTTCACTTTTGCCTATCTCAAACAAAATCCATCGCTCGATTGGCAGGGACTGTGGCAGGTTTTACAGTCGGTCAGCGTGAGTGGCAACCAAGTCACATTTAATTTTAAAAAGCCAGACGTTCCAGCTTTTTATGAGATTGCTAGTACTGTCATTGTGCCGAAGCACATTTGGTCCACCATTACGAATCCGGTACAGGGAATGAATGAACATCCAGTTGGAACAGGTCCATATGTGGTGGGTAGTTTCACTCCCTACCAGTATACTCTGAAGAAAAACCCCAACTATTGGCAGGCCAGCAAGGTTGCGGTGGACAAGATTGTTTTCCCGGTGCTCGGCAACAACCAGACTGCGGCTTTGAAACTGTCTTCTGGGCAATGGGACTGGGCAACGTTATTTTTACCCAATGTACAACAGACCTTTGTGAGCAAAGACCCGCAATACAATCAGTACTGGTTTCCACCCGGAGGAATTATCTCATTGGGCATGAATTTGACCAAGGCCCCCTTTAATGACATTCATTTTCGGGAAGCCATGGCGTATGCCATCGACAAGCAAAAAATTGCGCAACAAGCGGAAGATGGGTATGTAGCTGTGGCTAGTCAGGTGGGGCTGGTTTTGCCTGGACAAAAGCAATGGCTGAATCCATCCATCCCGAATCAGGGGGTGTATGCCTACAATGTGCAAAAGGCCAAACAGATTCTGTCACAGGCGGGCTATCACACCAATGCCCAGGGGCAGTTGCTGGATTCTAGTGGAAAGACGATTTCCTTTAACCTTGAAGTTCCCAGCGGCTGGACAGACTGGATTCAAACCGCGCAGATTGTGCAAAGTAGTTTAAAACAGCTTGGAATTACGGTGAATGTTCAAACACCACAGTATGGGGAATACAGTCAAAGTCAAGCGACAGGCCAGTATGATGCCGCACTGATGGCCTATGGCGGCACAGCCACACCGTTTACGTCTTATGATACCTTGCTTAACAGCAAGTATGTGATGCCGGTGGGTAAAGCGGCTAACGCTAATGTGGAACGTTGGAGCAATCCCGAGACGGACCAAATGCTCCACAGTTGGGTTCAGGCGACAGATTCACAGGCTCAACTGCAGGATGCTTATAAAATTGAAAACGTCATGTATCAGCAATTGCCTGTGGTGAATCTGTTCTATGGTGCGACTTGGAGTGAATTCAGCACGAAAAAGTTTGTCGGCTGGCCGAGCGCGGCAAATCCTTATGCACCACCGGCACCCTATGGGCAAGCCCCATTGATGATTATGACCCATCTGCAACCCCGCTCTTAGTGCCTGGATTGTTTGTCTGGAGCATTGGTAGGGCACTTTTCCCAAGAACGATTTCTCGGGGAAAAGTGCCCACCTGGAAAAGGAGTTCGGGAACCATGAAGTATTTTTTGCGCAAGGCCGGTTTTCTGATTTTGACGGTTTGGATAGCAGTTACTCTTAACTTTATTTTGCCCCGACTGATGCCGGGAAATCCCGCCCAGGCAATGATGGCTAAGTATGCGCAACAGGGCCCCATAAGTCCGTCACAGGAGCATGCCTTAGCATTAATGTTAGGGTTACCAACGGGTTCTTTGTGGAGTCAATATGGGCAGTATTTGGGGAATCTTTTACACGGTAACTTCGGAATTTCCTACTCTTTCTACCCAGAGCCAGTCATAGCGGTGATTGCTCGAGCCCTTCCCTGGACTCTGACATTGATAGGGTTGGTCACCATTTTACAGTTTGTGGTGGGAACTCTACTGGGAGTGTATGCAGCATGGAATAGGGGTAAAAAATTTGATTCCACTGCTACCGTGTTGTTTTCGTTCACTTCGGCCTTTCCCTATTTTTGGATTGCCCTGGCGTTTATTTATTTATTTAGCTATATGTTGCACTGGTTTCCTCTCTCCGGGGGATTTTCAGGCTCCTTGTCACCTGCGTGGAGTGGTGCTTTTGCGGGGAGTGCAATCTACCACAGCGTTTTGCCAGCACTCACCATTTTTATTACAGGCATCGGGGGGTCCCTGCTGGGGATGCGCAACAACATGATTAATACCCTAGGTGAGGACTATATTTTGTTGGGGAAGGCGGCTGGATTACCGGAGTATGTGATTGCCACGCGCTATGCTGCGCGCAATGCTTTGCTCCCCATCGTGACGAATTTCGCCATGTCTCTGGGCTACGTGGTGGGGGGGTCGCTATTAATGGAAACGGTGTTTGCTTATCCGGGGATGGGGTATTTATTAGCCACCGCCGTTAGTAACCAAGACTATCCGTTGTTACAGGCCCTATTCTTGTTTATTACGGTGAGTGTGTTACTGGCAAATTTTGTGGCAGACATTTTATACGGTCTATTAGATCCCCGCGTGCGCAAAGGAGGTGTGAGGTGATGGAGTTTTTGCGTAGACAAGCAAAACTGTCCTCCACACCGATTGAACCCGTCTCACGGGATTCAGTTTCTGAACAGGGGATGCTAAAACAGCCCGGGTTTCTCGCCCTGCTGTGGGAAAATCGGAAAGCCCGCATGGGTATCATTATTTTGACGATTTTCATGCTGGTGGCCCTTGTGGGTCCCTGGTTGGCACCGTATTCGTTAAGTGACACCAATTTTGCTCTTTCACATCCTCCGAGCGCGGCTCACTGGCTGGGGACCACGCAGAGTGGTCAGGATGTCTTGACACAACTTATTTACGGTTCACGAGTGTCTATGTTTGTGGGTTTTGTCGCTGGTGTCTTAGTTATTTTTATCGCTTTGTTGGTCGGGTTTTTAGCGGGATACTTCGGTGGTTGGGTAGATGAGGTCCTTTCACTGGCTATGAACGTGATGCTTGTCTTACCGGGTTTGCCACTGATGATTCTCATTGCTGCCTACATGCCATCACACGGTATTTGGGAAATCATTCTGGTGATGTCCATTACGGGTTGGGCATTTGGTGGCCGTTCTCTGCGGGCTCAAATGATGACTGTGGTACAACAGGATTACGTTGTGGCCGCAAAGTTTGCTGGCGAACGGCCGCTGCGAATTATTTTTCGTGAGATTATGCCCAATATGCTGTCCTACATTATTGCTAATTTTTTTGGAGCGGTGATTGGGGCAGTTCTGGCGGAAGCAGGGCTGGAATTTTTGGGCCTCGGAAATCCGAGCATTACCAGCTGGGGAACCATGATTTATTGGGCACAGTCCAGTGACGCCATGCTCAATGGCCAATGGGCGTGGATATTGGCTCCGGGATTGTGCATCGCACTATTAGCAGCTTCTTTGACTCTGGTTAACTTTGGCATTGATGCGGTGGCGAACCCGCGTCTACAGGAGGAGTGACGGATCATGCTAGAGGTAAAAGATTTATGGGTAACTTACAAATCTCGTCACGGGCGACCTGTCACCGCTGTTCGGGGTGTGCAGCTCACCATTCCGGACAATATGTTTATTGGTCTTGTGGGTGAATCCGGTTGTGGAAAGTCCACGTTGGGGTTCGCCATTGCACGTCTATTGGATGGACGCCGTAATGAAGTAACTGGGTCTGTTGTGCTCAATGGGGTGGACCTGCTTAAGCTGGATGTGCGGGAGCTACGGGCACTGCGTTGGAAAAAGCTATCTGTTGTGCTTCAGGGTGGCATGAATGCCTTTAATCCTGTACACAAAATCCAACAACAGTTCATGGACGCCATGCGTGCACATGGCAATTTTACGGTTGCAGAAATGACGGAACGAATTGCCGATTTATTGAAACAGGTACAGTTGGACAGGGAAGTCATGGAGATGTACCCCCATGAACTGTCTGGTGGCATGAAGCAACGGGCGGCCATCGCGTTGTCTTTGGTTTTAGATCCGGAACTTGTAATTCTAGACGAACCCACCACTGCCTTGGATGTCGTGGTGCAGCATGCGATTGTGGACATGTTGAAGAATTTGCAGCGGCGACTGCGTTTCTCCGTCCTGTTCATCAGTCATGACTTAGGACTGGTGCTCGAAGTGGCACAGCGGGTGGTGGTCATGTACGCGGGCGAGATTGTCGAGGAACGGACCACTGCTACTTTACTTCAGAAGGCCATGCATCCTTATACGCAAGCCCTGCTGGACTGCTATGTGGATCCCCAAGCTGAAGAGGTACACCTTGCGGGAATTCCGGGAACCCCGCCAGATCTGTCGCTTCCACTTCATGGTTGCGCGTTTGCACCTCGCTGTGCAAAGGTTTTTGCTGCTTGTCTTAATCAGACACCGGGGTTGACATTCGGAGTGGATGGATTTGTACAGTGTCATCTGTACACACCACAGGGGGGGACCACTGATGAGCCTTGAAGCCTTACAGGCACATGGGAGTAAAACTGCGCGTTTGGAACTGCGTGAGGTGACAAAGGTCTATCAAAAGCGACGACGCACCACTGTGGCTCTTAATCGAGTGTCCTTTTCCGTAGATCCGGGGAAGATTATCGCCTTGGTGGGGGAGAGCGGCAGTGGCAAGACAACGATTGCCCGCATTGTGACAGGCATCGAACGACCTACCTCTGGAACTGTCCAGCTTGGGGATTGGCAAGTGGATACACTTCCTACCCGGAGGCTACGGGAATACCGCCGATTTGTGCAGATGGTGTTTCAGGACCCATTTTCATCTTTAAATCCTCACAACACGGTTTTGCAGACGCTCATGCGGCCGCTCATCAACCATCGACACTACAGTTTTGTCAGCGCCAGGGAGCAGGCTTTTGAGATTATGAACACCGTCCGCCTGGCTCCAATAGAACAATTTGCTAACAAGAAACCCCATCAACTGTCTGGGGGCCAGCGGCAGAGACTCGTGATTGGACGAGCGATTGCGCCGGAACCGCAGTTGATGGTGGCCGATGAGCCTGTTTCCATGTTGGACGTTTCCATTCGAGCGGATGTGCTGTATCTGATTGATGAATTGCGCCGCCGAACCGGCATGTCTGTACTGTACATTACCCATGACCTGTTGAGTGCGCGAGCGGTTGCAGATGAGGTGGTGGTTTTGTACCGGGGCCATGTTGTTGAACGTGGCGTAGCCCAAGAGGTTATCCGACATGCTGAGCATCCCTATACGAGGATCTTAATCAACGCGATTCCCAATCCTCGGCGTAGCCAGTATCAAACCACGAATCAGGGCTTAGAACCTGTCCAAGCAATGGAAGAGGATTCGGGGTTGCACAGCCCTCATGATTTCGCTGAATTGGACGGTGCCCTGAAAGCTGTGACCACAGTTCCTACACTGCAGACACATGCGACAGTGGGATGCCCATTTATGCAGCGATGCCCCTATGCCACGTTGCAGTGTGTGGAGCAGACCCCCAGCTTACAAGGGTCGATGAATCATCAGGTGGCTTGTTGGCACGCGTGTGGTTGCAAAGGCTCCGAACCAAACAATGTATAGGTTGCGCTGCCAAAGAGGGATTCAAGAAATTACTTCACAAGTAAAAATTTTATTTCCAAAAATCATTTTACACCCTGCGTAAAGCGAGTTAGAATGGGGCACATGGATACGTTAAGACGATTAGATGCAGTAGCGAAACGCCTGATTCTTATGCGCGGTTTGCGCAGTGTAGGGCAGGGTGCCATGGTGGTAGATCTGACCCTGTATTTAAAAGACCTGCACTGGAGCGCCATTGCCATTGGGGGTGTGACTTCTGCCGCCGGATTGGTGGGAGCGGCGCTAATATTGCTGGTAGGGGTGCTCAGTGACCGCCTTGGCCGGCGGCCCTTTTTGTTGATTTATGAGGCTTTAACCATGCTCAGTGCGATTTTGGCCAGCTTGACTCCAAAGGCGTTGGTGCTGATTTTTGCCATTGTCATCGCTGGATTTGGGCGCGGTCAAAGTGGCGGTGCGGGGCCCTTTTCGCCAGCCGAACAAGCTTGGTTGGCACGGCACGTGCCACAACGAGACAGGGGGGCTGTCTTCAGTGTCAACAATGCGATTGCCTTTACGGGTATGGCGCTTGGCGCACTGATTGGTGGTGTGCCTAGTCTGTTACATGGCCTGACCCCAGTTGCTGATTACCGTCCGGTATTTTTAATGGTGGGTGGCTTTTCCTTTCTCTGCATGGTTATCTTGCTACAAACGCCAGAGTCCCCCTACCCCGTCAGATCCCAGCCGGAATCATCGACAGACCAGCAGGTTGACAGGGAATGGTTGGGGCAAGAATCTTCACCCACAGGGACTGGGTTTGCGGAACAAATGGGGAGACATCCTGACTTGCCCAGTAAATCTGCTCAAGAAAGAGAGATTTTGCGGCGGGAAAATAGAGCTATGCTTAAGCTGGCCCTCGTCAATACCCTCAACGGGTTGGCTGTGGGGCTGACCGGTCCAATGATGGCGTATTGGTTTAGCATTCGATACGGGGTGAGCACAGGCGCGATTGGGGTGACCCTTGCGGTGGGCTTTTTGGTCACAGGGTTCTTTTCTTTGCTCAGTGGTGTACTGGCAAAGCGTGTGGGAATGGTGCGCAGTGTGACTTGGATGCGGGTGGTGGGATCTCTTTTCATGCTTGCCTTGCCTTGGATGCCTACTTTTTCTCTGGCTGCTGTGCTCTATGTTTTTCGTAATGCCATTAACCGCGGAACGCAGGGCAATCGTTCTGCGCTGGGGGCGAGTCTCACCCGTGATAAGCGACGGGGGTTAGCCACAAGTATCAATGCACTGTCGATGCGTTTGCCGTCTTCCATTGGGCCTACCTTGACAGGGTACATGTTTGACGCTGGTTGGTTAGCCTTGCCATTGCTGTTGACAGCCAGTTTACAGTTGGTAAACGCGGGGATCTATCAGTGGGTGTTTGGGGCCATGGACCACGCGCAGGATGTGCACAATCCTGTGGATCAGCGTCTGGGATAAACGGTTCCTAATACGGATTGAACTTATCCTAGTCTTTCTGCGCCCCTACGCGCCAGTCTGAACTGTCAATTGAGCCGGGCAGAATGGGTCATGACAATTAAGAATACACACACTATCATTGTTCACGGGATGCATGATTTGCAGGCGGCTGTAGCGGATTCGTTTGAATGCGTCCCCACTTGGGAGGCGCGGACAAATGAAATACGACCTCGTTTTTTTGCATGCACCCAGCGTGTATGATTTTCGCCAAAAGGTGCAGTTCACCGGACCTGTGAGTGATGTCATTCCATCCACATCGGTTTTTGAAATGTACCCAATTGGGCTAACGAGTATGGCTGGATATTTGGAGCGGGCGGGCTACAGGGTGCGGATTGTCAACCTGGCTAATCGAATGTTGCAAAGTTCTCGCTTTAATGCAGAAAGCAAGGTTCGCAAGCTGCATGCGAATGCCTTTGGCATTGACTTACACTGGCTGCCGCACGCCCACGGCAGTATTGAAATCGCTAAACTTGTGAAAAAATATCATCCAGATACGCCTGTAATTTTCGGGGGTTTGTCTGCCACCTATTATCACGAGGAACTTATGCAGTATGACTGTGTAGATTTCGTCTTACGCGGCGATTCAACCGAGAAGCCGCTGATGCTGCTGATGGAGCAAATTGAAGCTGGTCAAACCGACTTTTCGACGGTGCCAAACCTGACCTGGAAGCGGGCAGATGGTCAGGTCGTGGTCAACCCGTTGTCATATGTCCCAGACACCTTGGATGATGTGGATGTGCCAGACTACCGCTATACAGTGCGTTCTGTGTTTAAATACTTAAACTTTCTCGATCCGCTGCCCTACAAGGGCTGGCTAAAATATCCAAACACTGCATTGCTGACCGCTCGTGGCTGCACACAGGGGTGTCTCATTTGTGGCGGTTCTCGTAACGCCTATGCCTTAAACTGTCAACGTCATCAGCTAGCCATGCGGTCCCCGAAAAAACTGGTGGAAGACATTTTGTTTATTCAGCGCTTTAGTCGGGCGCCAATTTTCATGCTGCACGACATTCGCCAGGGTGGACAGGCCTATGTCGATGAACTGTTAGGATTGCTTAAAGGGATTAAGTTGAAAAATGAATTGGTGTTTGAGGTATTTCAATACGCAGACGACGAGTTTTTTGCCAAAGTTGAAGCTGCGGTCCCTAAATTCAGTCTTGAAATTACCCTAGAAACCTATGAAGAGCGGTTGCGTCGGCTCAATGGCAAATTCATCAGTTCTAATGACAAACTTATTGATACCCTCCAATCGGCCTTGCGCCACAGTTGTCGCAAAATTGACCTGTTTTTTATGGTGGGACTTCCCCATCAGTCTTATGAAAGTGCCTTAGGGAACGTGGAATTTTGTGAGGAGATTCACAACCGTTGTGGGCAAGACCGGCGTCTGTCCTATTTTGTTGCACCGTTGGCCCCTTTCCTGGACCCGGCCAGCAGTGCTTTTGAGTCGCCAGAAGTTTACGGGTACCACAAGTTCTGCAAGTCCTTTGAAGACTGTCGGCAACTGCTCTTGGAACCTTCTTGGAAGCATACCCTAAGTTATGAGACAGACCTGCTCAGTCGTGACGACATTGTTCGGGCGACATATGAGAGTGCCCACAACCTGAATGAATTTAAGCACCGTTATCACTTGGTGAGCGAGGTTGCCTATCAAGATGTTGCCGGGAAAATTCAGCAATCGCTGGCCTATATCAAAGCAGTGGATGACATTAAAGAACGTCCATTGCAGGATCAAACCGCCCTGCTCAAAAAATTGCAAGACGAATTGGCACAAACAAACGGGTATGAAATATGTGGAGAACATGAACTGAGATGGGAAGTTCGCAACAATTACGCAAACTTCTTTTCACTGTTTGTCGTCGGCATGGAGCTTTTGTGGGAAGAACTACGGATAGCCAGGAAAACACGTTTAGGAACGGCCAAAGAGAGGAGCAGAGAACTCCCAGACCGGATTGAGCAACAGACAACCGTGTGAAACGGATGCTTATATCCGTCAAAAAACGGGCAGTGTTAACCCGCGCTACCCGTTTTTCGTAGCGTGGGTTAACACATCAGGTTGTAGATGGGTCACATGTCAAATTTTAATTTGCACAGACTTTTTCTTTCAGATCTTGAAACTTATCCAAGTATGAGCGGGTTAAACTTCAATTTCTGCACGCCAGGGAACCCATAGGATCCCACGGGGCTAATGCAAGGGGCGGCGTTTCCAGTGCAGTCTTTAGGTCTTCAGACAGATATTTGCGGTGAATCACAATTTGATACATGTAGGCGTCAAACCAAGCGTCACTCATGACGAAGTAGCCTTTTTTACCGGGGTCTTCTCCCCAGGAATTTTCCACCTTCCAGCGATTGGCCCGTTCATCCACCACGTTTACGCCGGTGAGTACCATGGCATGGGTCATCAGGCTTTCACCATAGTCCAACCGCTCTGCTTTGGTCATCGCAAACGTAACCCCTAGGGCCGCATCGTAATCAAACAGCGCCGGGTCTAAGAGGCCACTCTCGCGGTCGCCCATTTTCCCTACATCGCAACCAAACCACACGGGCTGCGCGTCTTTTAGCTGTGCCAGAGCGAGTTTCTTAAAGGTATCCATGGGTACATTCAAGTACAGTACATCTTGCCCGTCTTTCACATTGCCTAAAAACTTTACTGTGTAGGTTTTGCCAAAAGGTTTATCTGCAGTGGGAGCATTGATGATGCTGACATAGTCGCGCAGATTTAATTGAACATGGGTTTTATAAAAGCTTTGAGGTGTTAAACCAAGTTCGCGGTGGAACTGGTTATCTTTGTCCCGGTACTCAAAATCAAATGTACGCGGCGGGTTACCCAAGAAGTGGCGCAACATCCGGTAGACTTCACTCAACATGTGTTCTTTTTCCTCGCGCAATTCCAGCGGACTTGCACCCCGGGTTTTAGCCGCTTGGCGCAAGCGGGCTGCATCTTCCCGCAATTTGGCTGTTAACAGGTCATTCATTTCCCGCGACTTACTACTGTGGAAGGTTTCTGGCATGACCCACTTGGGAACCACACCGTATTTCTCCACTAGATTGACAAACATATCCCACTGTCCACCATCTTGCACAGGGCTACTTAATAACCAGGAAATCAGACGTCCGTCGGTCGGTTCAGAAAGGGTTTCCAAAATACTCTCCAAGAAATAGTTTGCCTTCTCAAATTTATCCCAGAACATAGGGTAGGTTTGCGAGAGTTCGAAGGACTCTAAATTGTGGGCTTTAGCGACCTCCTCCCGGAGTACGTTGAGTCCGGCAAACATCCAGCAACGGCCACTGTTTTTTTGATTGGTGACAGGCAATGTCTTGATTTCATGGGAAAATGTATGCTGCATTGGCACGGTAGCTATGGGTCGGTTGGCAACGGCCTGAATGCCATTTTTGATCACAGCATTGGCAAGGGTATGGGAGGCCGGTTCGGCCAAGAACTCTTGTTCAAACTTATCAATCATTTGTGAAGTAATGACGGTAATGCGTTCTAATTCAACGCTCATGGACACAAATCCCTCCTAAAAACTAGATGATAAAAATCCTGAACAGTTTCATCTTAGCACTTCTGGGCCTGTTGGTGGAGGATGCAAACGGTTGAAATTACCCTGTGCAGCCATTGTGAGCTAAACTGTTGAATGAGGTATCCGCGCCCTGCATCATTTGTGGGTACAGTAGTATGGGTGAATTATTGCCACTGTTGAAGGGGAGGGTGTGTGATGAACCAAGAAACAGCCGTGGTGGTGTTTAGCGGCGGTCAGGACAGTACAACCTGCCTGTGTTGGGCGAAACAGCGGTATGACCGCGTAGAGGCTCTGACCTTTGATTATGGCCAACGGCACGGCGAAGAGATGAACTGTGCCCGTCGAATTGCCGAAAAACTGAAGGTGCCACATCGAATTTTGGACCTCGGATTACTGAATCAGCTGGTCCCCAGCGCCCTGACTCGACAGGATATACTGGTGCAAGCAGGAGAAAAGGGGCAGTTACCCAGCACCTTTGTGGATGGACGAAACCATATTTTCCTTTCCTTTGCAGCCATTTATGCCAAACAGGTGGGCGCCAGAAGAATTGTCAGCGGGGTCTGCCAAACGGATTTTTCCGGCTATCCTGACTGCCGGGATGTATTTATCAAGTCATTGAATGTAACTTTGAACCTGGCTATGGATTTCGAGTTTGTTCTAGAGACCCCTCTCATGTGGTTGAACAAAGAGCAAACTTGGGCCCTTGCGGATGACTTGGGCTGTTTTGACTTTGTACGCAAGGAAACCCTGACATGCTATAACGGGGTGATGGGGGATGGTTGTGGTGAGTGTCCTGCCTGTCAACTACGGAACCGTGGATTACAGGCCTATTTGCAGCACCGTCCCTGATGGGATTGTGCAGCTGGCACCACAATTGCGAGCTAAGGGGAAATAAGTATAATATAGTCGCAGAAAAGGGTGGGCGGACTGTGGAAAGTGGGAAGAAAAATAAAAATTTGCCGCTGCGTCTGGGCGTGACACTATGTTTGGCTGCAGGCGTACTTGTCACAGGTTGTGCCACCCAGCAGAGTCAGGGACCTGCACATCCTGTGGCTGTCCACAACAACACAGGCGGGAGCAATGGCGGTGCGGTGTCAGATTTGGCCAACGTGGCTTATGCAGGGTCCTTACAACTGGTTAACGACACGTTTTTAGGTCCGGCCTTTGAAAAAACCACTGGGCAGAAGTATCAGGGTCAAGGGGGGGGCGCATATGGAGTAGCCAACCTGATTTTGGGCGGGGAAATTACCCCTAACGTTTTTGAGAGCATAGGGACAGGACCTGTGGCCCTGCTTTCGCCAAAGTTCACTCACTGGGCGGTGGGATTTGCCAGTTCTCCTTTGGTCATTGCCTATGCCCCCGAAAGTCCCTATGCAACCCAATTAAAGGCCATTGCTGCAGGAAAGCTACCCCTGTCAGAGCTGTTCCGGCTGATGCAGCAGCCTGGGTTTCACTTGGGCCGAACCAATCCTGACACGGACCCACAGGGCCAGTCTTTCATCATGATGATGCAATTAGCCCAGCGACAACTGAAACTGCCTGTGGGGACGGCAGACAAAATTTTGGGACCTTTGAACAATCCAGCACAGGTATTTTCCGAGGAAGGAATTCTTGCTCGTTTACAGGCAGGACAACTTGACGCCTCCAGCGCGTATTTACCGGAGGCGATTGCACGGCACCTTCCCTATATTGCTTTGCCTGATACGCTCAATATGGGCAACCCTGCAGATAAGTCCCTGTATGCCAGTGAGCACTTGACACTAAGCAATGGCAAGACGGTAACAGGTGCACCGATTGAAGTCTACATCACCCCTGTGCAGGGGACACCTAGCCCACAGGCCGGGCAGGCGTTTGTGAATTTTGTTTTGTCTAAGCAAGGATTGCAGCTTTATCATGACAATGGCTATACTATGACAAAGTTTATCCTTTGGGGGGACAAGTCCATGGCACCGCCGTCTATTCAGGCAGAACTTCAGAGATGAATTTTATGAAATCGCGGCTGTCTAAGTTAAACACGGCGGTAGCCCTAGGTAGTACGCTACTACTGCTCTTACCTTTGCTGGTATTGACATTCCACCTGTCGTGGCCGGGTGTGTGGCAGGTTTGGCGGGCACAGGGTGGGGCAGCCCTTTGGGTGTCTGTGCAAACAACGCTTATGGCCATGGCTTTTATTCTAGTTTTTGGCACTCCGCTCGGCTGGCTGTTGTCCCGCGGTCAGGCGCGGACATGGCGCTGGCTGGAGTTTTTTTTGTTAATTCCATTGTTGATGCCTCCCTTGGTGATTGGACTGCTCTTGATTTATTTGTATGGACCCTATGGGGTGGCCGGGAGGTTGCTGGCATTAGGACATCTGTCCGCCACCAATACCCTGTTGGCGGTTGTAGTGGCCCAGGTGTATGAGGCCATGCCCTACTACGTATTTGTGGCACAGGAGGCTTTCAACCAGGTGGACCAAGGGTTTGAACGAGCTTCTCTGTCCCTGGGAGTGGCGCCTGTGAAGACATTTTTGAGGGTGACTTTGCCTTTGTCCCTACCGGGTTTGACTGTCGGGTTTACGATGGCCTTCGCCCGCGCCATTGGGGCTTTTGGGGCGGTCATTGTGGTGGCCTATTACCCACATACTTTGCCCGTGAGCGTGTGGATTGCGCTCCAGGAACAGGGATTGTCTGTAGCTCTGCCACTAGCTGCGTTGCTGCTCGTCATTTCATTGCCGTTGCCGCTAGCGGCTGTACTTTGGAGGAGACTGCATCATGTTACAGGTACATCTTGAAATTTATCGTAAATCTATTGTGATTTTCGCCGATTTACAAGTGCCCACTGGCGAGATTTACTGTCTGTATGGTCCCTCAGCCGGGGGGAAATCCAGTATTCTTGCCGCCATAGCCGGTTTTGAAAGTACCTATTCGACAGCAATCATTTCCCTTGACGAGCGTATACTGGTGGATACCACAAGTCACCCGCCCGTGCATGTCCCGATTTGGCAGCGGCGGATGGTATATTTGGAGCAGTCGGCAAGGTTGTTTCCCCATCTCACCGTGACGGAGAATCTGTTGTACGGGACGTCTCAAGTTTCATCAAAAGAGTTTGCAGAATTAGTGGCTGAATTGGGTTTGCAGGATTATTTGACTTACAAACCGAGTCAGTTGTCTGGAGGATTGATTCAGCGGGTGGCCCTCGGCCGAGCCCTCGCGACACATCCCGCTGTACTGCTGTTAGATGAGCCGTTCTCGGCTTTAGACTGGCATGCTCGTCATTCTCTGCAAGACTTACTGCTTCGCTTGCAACGCCGGGCGCCCATCACCATGGTATTGGTGACACACCAATTAACAGAGGCGCAACGCTTAGCCGACCAAATTGCGCTGGTGGACAAGGGGCACGTTTTGCAGGTGGGGACGCCTACACATCTGATGGCAAATCCGATTTCCTGGAGGGCCGCCCAACTGCTTGGTTATGGGTGGCTGCTTCCCGCGCCCGGTGGCCAGGCTTACGCAATCCACTCCGACCAGATTGTGCTTGGCGAGACACCCGAGTTGGGCCCTACAGGCCAAGGTGTGGTGGTAGAAATCTTTTGGCGCGAGGGACAGCGGCGGGTTCGAGTAGACTTACAATCTCCCTGGCTTGAAACGGTGGAAGTCCCCTTGTCTGCCAGCGACGGTGTGCGGTTGGGGGACCTGCTTGCCCTGACCTTTGTGCAGCCCCCTCGTTTTTCTTTGGCACAAGCAGATTTGCCCCCTTCCCAGAAAACGCCGTAAACCCTGGTGTTTCAGCACTGGAAAAACTCAGGGAACCCACACCTGACGAATGTTTTGTAAGTCTGGAATTTTTGTAGATAACAATTTTAGCAGGGCGCTACTGGGTGTTTCATCTATTTCACAGACGGTAATCGCATCCCCGTGGCGACTTTGGCGGTCCAGGCTGAGGCGGGCAATGTTGTACCCTTGTTGGTCCAGAATTTGTGACAGGTGGGCAATAAAGCCTGGCTTATCCTTATGTGAAAGAATAAGAGTGGGACGCTCCCCAGAAAATCGCAAGGGCAGTCCGTCCAGTTCTTGCACCTCCGCTTTGCCCCCCCCTAATGAACTGGCAATCATGTCGAGCTGGTGGTGCTCCCCTTGGGCTAACACCTGAACTGTATTAGGGTGAACCAAGCCTAAATTGGTAGGTTCAAAGGTGTACTCCAAGCCTTCCATCAAGGCGAGTTGAAAAGCCTTTGGAATGGATTCACTGTCTGTGGTATAACCCATGAGGCCTGCTAACAGGGCCAAGTCTGTACCATGCCCACGGTACGTTTCAGCAAAAGAGCCGTGCAATAAAAAACGGACGGTTTTTGCTTTTTCTGCTAATAGTTGCCCGGCTAAGTTGCCAATGCGCACGGCCCCTGCAGTGTGGGAACTAGAGGGACCCACCATCACCGGGCCGATGATTTCAAAGGCGCTCATGTACTTCACAAGGCTGTCCCCCTTGCACACTGTGTGATGGGGATGTAAGATCCGGTGTCGTACTTTTGGCGGTTGGTCTGCCCAACACCTTTTCGCGCAGTCGCTTGCCTGTGGGAGTCCCCGCTAAACCGCCAATCCCCGTTTCTCGGAGCGAAATGGGCATCTGTTGACCAATTTCATACATGGCATGGATGACTTCGTCGGGTGGGATGAGGCTGCGCACACCAGCCAGAGCCATTTCTGCCGCCGCAAGAGCGGTGATGGCGTGTAGGCCATTGCGTGTGATGCAAGGGATTTCCACCAGACCCGCCACCGGATCACATACCAGACCGAGAGAATTTTTTAAGGCCAGTCCCACAGCATGTCCCACCTGTTCCGGGGTGCCGCCAGCAAGTTCCACCAGGGCGCCGGCGGCCATGGCGGTGGCGGAACCCACCTCTGCCTGACAACCACCCGCCGCCCCCGAAATGGAGGCGGCGTTGGCAATGACCAAACCGAGGGCGGCCGCCGTGAGCAGGGACTGTATCACAGCTTCTCGGGGAAAACGGCCGGTGTCCAAAATGTACATTAAGACTCCCGGCAAGATGCCTGCAGACCCGGCGGTCGGTGTGGCCACAATTCGTCCCATGGCCGCATTGACTTCAGAAACAGCGGTGGCATAGGCCACCGAGCGCAGAGAATCGGCGTCCATCAGGCGGGGGCCTTGTTGAATATACGTCCACAGGCGCTGGGCGTCGCCACCGGTGAGGCCACTGCGTGACACCACGGGCTCGGATACGCCTTGGCGCACCGCCTGTTCCATAACATCAAACTGGGCACTCATGCGGGCCATAATATCCGACTTGGTTTGGCCGGATTGTTCTTCTTCCACACTAAGCATGACTTGGGCAATCGTTGTTTTTTGTTGGTTGGCCAAGGCCATCAACTCTTGTAGGCGAGCAAATGCCATGCCCTACACGCTCCTTGTCTGGATTCGTTGTTTGGGTCAAATGAGATTTTTAGACACACACTTTTAGTCTTGTTCAAACACATAGCGCAAGATTGGGTTACGGGCAGCGGTGGTTTCATCCAGACGATTGATGACAGTGTGATGTGGTGCCGATAGAACCAATTCTGGCTGTTCTTCTGCTTCCCGAGCAATTTGCAACATCAGGTTAGCAAAAGTATCGAGCGTCTCCAGACTTTCCGTTTCTGTAGGTTCAATCATCAGACATTCCTCGACAATCAGCGGGAAGTAAATTGTCGGTGGATGGACGCCAAAGTCGAGCAACCGTTTGGCAATATCTAAGGCTCGAACGCCAGACTGATGTTTCTGTCGTTTGGCGGACAGGACAAATTCGTGTTTGCAAATCTGTGGATAGGGCAGGTCATAGGCGGACTGCAAACGTCGCATGAGATAGTTGGCGTTAAGTACAGCACCCTCGGCAACCTGTTTTAGGCCCTCGGCGCCCAAGGTCCGAATGTACGCATAGGCTCGCACTAAAACTCCGAAATTACCATAGAACCCCTTCACCTTCCCAATCGATTGGGGCCGATTAAAATCCAAAGCATAGTAACCGTCCACATGCTGGGTGACCACAGGCACTGGCAGGAAGGGGGCCAAAAAGGCTTTTACACCTACCGGGCCAGCACCAGGTCCACCCCCACCGTGGGGTGTCGAGAATGTTTTATGCAGGTTTAGATGTACCACGTCAAAGCCCATGTCACCTGGCCTGGCCTGGCCTAAAATGGCGTTCATGTTAGCCCCGTCATAATACAGTAACCCACCGGCGTTGTGGACAATTTCTGCAATCTCCTGGATATGGGATTCAAATAGTCCCAGCGTACTCGGATTTGTCAGCATCAGTGCGGCAGTGTTTGGGCCGACCGCTTTTCGTAAGGCATCCAAGTCGACGCTGCCGTCGGAATGGGACGGAATGGTAATGGCCTTAAAACCTGCCATGGTGACACTGGCTGGATTGGTGCCGTGGGAGGAATCTGGCACGAGCACGTGGGTGCGCAGATTGCCTTGGCTGCGATGGTATGCGCCAATCAGCGTTAACCCTGTCCACTCCCCTTGCGCACCTGCGGCGGGCTGTAGTGTGACAGCGTCCATGCCCGTGATTTCAGCCAGGTCCAATTGCAATCGATGCAGCAGTGCCAAAGCACCCTGCACGGTGGATTCCGGTTGATAAGGGTGCAATAAGGCAAACCCAGGCAGTTTGGCCATCGCCTCGTTGCGTTTTGGATTGTATTTCATTGTGCAGGACCCCAGCGGATAAAAACCGGTGTCCAGGCCATGATTGAGCTTGGATAATGCAGTGAAGTGACGGATTAAGTCCCCCTCGTAAACCTCTGGCAGGTGCGGCGGTGTCACGCGACGCAGTCCCTGCAATTCCGCCAAGGAGGCCTCTGGAACGTCCAATTCAGGCAAACTGTAGGACATGCGACCGGATTGGCTCAACTCAAAAATCAAAGGGGCATCTACACCCACCTCTAAAATGGAAGTCGTGCTCACAACAATCCCTCCAGTGCCGCAACTGCGGCGTCCATTTCGGCACGGGTTCTTACCTCTGTGGCATTGAGTAGTACGCAATCTGCCAAGGCTGGGGAAAACCGTCCCAAATCGAACCCAAACAAAATCCCTTGCTGCAACAGGGACTGTTGTACAGTCGTCACAGACACCGGTAGGCGTAAGACAAATTCATTGAAAAACGGAGCGGTTGCAAAGGCCGCTTCGACGCCTGGCAGTGTGGTCAACCGTTGTTGGAAGTAGTGGGCCTTGTGATAGTTCTGCAAAGCCAGTTCAGTTATCCCCTGGGGTCCCAAATAGGTCAGGTAGACTGTCGCGGCCAAAGCGTTGAGGGCTTGGTTGGAACAGATGTTGGAGGTGGCCTTTTCTCGGCGAATATGCTGTTCACGGGCCTGCAGGGTCAGGACAAAGCCACGCCGACCGTCGTGGTCGGTCGTTTGTCCGACAATCCGGCCGGGCAATTTGCGCATCAAATCTTTGCGGGCTGCCATAATGCCGAGATAGGGACCGCCGTAGGCCAGAGAGTTGCCAAGCGACTGGCCCTCTGCGACAACCATGTCGGCGCCCAAGTTGCCGGGTGCTTCCAGCAGACCGAGGGCCACTGGATAACTGCTGACCACCAGCAGAGCACCGCGAGCGTGGGCAATGTTTGCAATCGCCTGTAAGTCCTCAATCCCACCAAAAAAGTTGGGGTATTGGATAACAATTCCAGCTACAGTGTCGTCACAGAGTGATTCTAACTGATGCAAGTCTGTCTGACCGCTGTCGGTCGGGACGTCGACTAACTCCACCTGCTGGCCAGTGGCATAAGTGGTCATGACCGCCCGGTACTCAGGATGCAATGCGGCAGAGACGAGCACCCTGTTGCGGCGCGTGTGGTTACAGCAAACCAGGGATGCTTCACCCAAGGCGGTGGGGCCATCGTACATGGAGGCGTTGGCCAAATCCATGCCAGTCAGTTCCGCTACCATGGTCTGATATTCGAAAATGCTTTGCAAAGTGCCTTGGCTGACTTCTGGTTGGTAGGGAGTGTAGGCGGTGTAAAACTCGGAACGACCACAAATGGCATCGACTACAGCTGGAATGTGGTGTTCATAAGCTCCAGCCCCGAGAAAACTAACCACAGTGCTAAGGTCCTGATTTTTCCGCGACAATTCTTGCATATGTCGGTTCAGGTCCAGTTCGGATAGTGCGGGCGGTAACTCTAGGGGACGTTGCAAGCGGATTTCCGGTGCGATGTCAGCAAACAGTTCGGCAGTATCTTTTATACCTAAAAGGTCCAACATTTTTTCACGATCCCGCTGGGTCTGCGGGAGATAGGCATAGGTTTTCAAAACCAGTTCCCTTCTTCTTCTCTGACGTGTGAGATGATTCTCTATATGGGTAACTGTTGCGCATGGAAATTCAATGATCGCGTTTGTAAAAGGGCGTTTTTACCACCTGTGCCCCAATCGCCTTGCCGCGAATGTCTACGGTGAAGGGTGTGCCCACAGCGGCGAATTTGGCGTTTACCAAGGCCAAGCCAATAGGCTGATTGAGGGTGGGGGACAGCGTACCAGAGGTCACATGGCCAATGACTTGACCCGCAGCGCTGACGGTGTAGCCCGGACGTGGAATTCCTCGTTGTGTGAGTACAAAGCCAACCACCTTGCGCTGCAATCCGGCTGCCTTTTGTTCTGCCAAGGCTTGTTGACCGACAAAGGATTCCTTGTTTAATTTCACAAAGATTCCCAACCCGGCCTCCAAAGGAGTGATTTCTGAACTCAGTTCATGGCCATACAGGGGAAGCCTGGCCTCCAAACGTAAGGTGTCGCGCGCCCCTAAGCCACAGGGTAGGATGCCCAAATCTTGTCCCTTATTTAATAAGGTTTCCCATAAAGCGGGTGCCGCTGTTGCGTCCACGTACAATTCAAACCCATCCTCACCGGTATAACCTGTGCGTGAGATGAGTGCGGGCAGACCGGCCACCGTGCCAGTAGTGAAGTGGTAATACGCGATGTTGGACAAGTCGGTATCTGTCAGCCGTTGTAGCAGGGTCTGGGAGCTGGGGCCTTGCACGGCCAACAGGGCCGTCTGCTCTGAGCGGTCTGTTAGTGTCAACTGTTTGCCTTTTGTATGTTCTTTCAGCCAAGCAAAGTCTTTGTCGATGTTGGATGCGTTGACCACCACTTGATATTGGTCCGCAGCCAGACAGTACACCAACAGGTCGTCCACCGTACCGCCATCGTCATACGTCATGGGCGAATACAGCACCTCACCGGGATGTAGCCGCGAAACATCGTTGGTCACCATGTTTTGTAAGAATGCGCTCGCATCTGCACCGGTGACAAAAAATTCGCCCATGTGGGCCGCGTCAAACAATCCTACAGCATTGCGCACGGCCTGATGCTCTTTGAGAATACTGGAAAACTGTACAGGCATGTCCCAACCGCCGAATTCAACTATTTTGCCACTGCTCTGAGCGTATAAAGGATACAAGGGGGTGCGTTTAAAGGTCATATTTAATTGGATGCTCCTCTCCGATTGGAGTGAAAGTCTGAATTAAAGTGTCGTGGCTTGTGTAATAGGGCCTATTGGTCACGGCGGTAAACAAACAGACAGAGACGCAGAAATAAGCCCTCTGCATCTCTGTCCCTGCACCTGAGAGTTCCCTTCGTTTCTGGGTCATCCAGCACCCGCCGCACCAAAGACTGCGATTGGAAAGTGGTGACAAACAAACGAAGTTGCCCCGTCGGTAGCCGACACAAGTCGACTTCTCCAGAGTGGCATCCATCCGCGTTTTGCGACCTGAGAGTTTCTGCACGGGTTGAGGTGAATCCGCACATTGCCCCGTCGGTGGGTAGAAAGCCCCTCTCACGTGGACTTCATTTGCCCTAGTATGAGCATTAAATTGAACCACTGTGGCCAGAATACACTTACAAATACGAGTTCATCTTTCATCCTAGGGTGCTGTTGCAGGGTTGTCAAGGATTTAGATCAACAATAGCTCCTTCTTTTTGACACATTCCCCTTGGCTTTCCGCTGAAAGATAAAAAATTGTGTGTTAAAATGCCCATTGTGAGTCTGATTTCGCTTTCAAACGAGGAACGCTTGATAGCGTTCACAGGGTTTTCGCCCCTATGCGGACAGGCTTACGGCAGGGTTTGCGTCCTTTATATTATCTGTTTTTTGTTACACTTTGGCCTATTTTACAGATTTTCAAGAGGGGGAAGGAGTATGCAAGCTACACGTTTTCGGTGGACTGTCATTGCGTTACTATTTTTTATCACGGTGGTCAATTACATCGACCGCTCAGCAATCTCCTATGCTGTGCCAGACATTTCTAAGTTGTTTCATCTCAATCCAGCAGAAATTGGGATGATTTTGGGCGCGTTTGGCATTGGTTATATGATTATGACCTTTTTCGGAGGTATTTGGGTAGATAAATCTGGGGCCCGTCTGGTCCTGTTTTTGGCCTCTTTGCTGTGGTCTCTGTCCATTGGGTTAACCGGATTGGCGACCGGATTTGCGATGATTTACACGATGCGAATTTTGCTGGGCGTTGCAGAAGGACCAAATTTTCCGGCCATCAACAGGGCCGTTGGTGACTGGCTCTCGAAGGATGAACGCGCGATTGCCTTGGGAAATTCTTTGGTGGCAGTGCCCTTAGCCTTGGCCATTGGAGCACCGATTGTCACACAGTTGATTATTCACGTCTCATGGCGGGGCACGTTTATTATTCTGGGTGTATTTGGATTGCTGTGGGTGGCATTGTGGATGTGGCTGTTCCGGGATTTTCCAGAACACAGTCGGCGGGTCAACCGGAAAGAATTGGAACATATTCGGGACGGGAAGGTTTGGACCGAGACTGATGCCAAGACCATGCGCAAGGTTCACACAGGGGACGGTAAGGGAATATGGGGATTTTTGTTGTCCAATCCTACATTAATGGCCAATAACTGGGCATTCTTCGTTTTTGGCTACTATCTGTTCTTTTTCATGGCGTGGTTGCCCAGTTATCTCCATGACCAGTTTCACCTAGACCTCCAATCTGTGGGATTATTTAGTATTCTACCCTGGCTGTTGGCGGCCATCTTGTTGTGGGGTGTGGGGTACCTGTCAGACGGGTTGCTGAAACGCACCGGTAATTTACGGATTGCTCGTTCCCATCCCATTTGGATTTCTCAATTACTGGCCGCAATTTTTATTTTGCCGGTGATTTACACACATAACTTGACAGTGGCACTGATTTTTATCTCTTTGGCGGTGGGCTTTGGCATGAGTTCCAATGCCACTTTTTACGCCATCAATGTAGACGTGGCACGGGAACGTACCGGAACGGCACTGGGTGTGATGGATACATTCTTTGCCATCGCTGGGTTTGTCGCCCCGGTGATTACTGGTTGGGTGGTCAATTCTACGGGGTCGTTTGTGAACGCTTTCTGGCTCTTGGCCATCCTCGCCCTGTCCTCAGTGTTGGTGGTGTTGTTATTCCATCACCCGGAGCGGTCACAGAAGTTTTCTAGGGTAGGGTCAGGCAACGCGAGAGTGTAACATTTTCATTTTCTTTTAGAGGATGTCCGGAAAGGGTCTGACCAGACCCTTTCCGGACACGCACTTTTAGTATTTTGGGAGTGTATTGCAGAGCGCTTCTCGAGTGATTTACCGAACTTTTACCTTTGGTTTACGGTGTGTTCATCCCCCTGGGATATACTACAGGGGGATGAACTGAATTATCTTGGAAAATTTGCGGGTTACCTTGAGAGGAGTCGATGGGGTTACATGCACACGGCACAAATTGTTCTTTATGCGCTCGTGCAAGGAATTACAGAATTGTTTCCAGTTAGCAGTGTGGGCCATGCTGTTCTCCTTCCCTATTTGGCGGGTTGGAGTAATATTTCTAATTCACCCCAATTTTTGCCCTTTATTGTCATGCTTCACCTAGGAACAGCCGTAGCCCTACTCCTCTATTTTTGGCAGGACTGGGTTCGGCTGATTGCTTCCATTTTTGACAGCTCGATGCACAAGCAGCGTCGTTTGTTGCTGTTGATTATTGTTGCAACCATTCCGGCAGCGATTATCGGAAAAGTATTTGAACATAAGTTTCGCGAACTTTTTCCCTCTGCTCTTTCTGCTGCTCTATTTTTGATAGTAAATGGCATTATTTTGCTGATTGCGGACCGCTTAAAGCACCGACAGGGAAGTGTGCCATTACATCGACTGTCCTTTGGTAAAGGGTTTCTTGTCGGTCTGGTGCAGGTACTGGCCTTAATTCCTGGATTTTCACGATCCGGAATCACCATGACGGCGGGTCTAGGCGTGGGGCTGGAGTATGACGAGGCGGCACGGTTTGCGTTTTTGCTTGCCACTCCGATTATTGCCGGGGCGGGGATATTAGAGGTACCCAAGGTATTAGCCAGTCACGACACCACAATGATTCACCTGGGTCTTTTGGGGGGCTTGCTATCTGGATTGGTGGCTTTTCTCAGTACTGCGTTTTTGATGCACTACTTCCGCACCCACGAGGTGCGCGCATTACGTCCGTTTGCCTATTACTGCATCGTCGTGGGTGGAGTGGTGTCCATCTTGGCTGCGCTGGGATTACATGCCTGACCATCTGGGCTGCGCTGGGGGCAGTTACCGGACATGAAATTACATAGCTTAGTTAACGCGTGTGCATCTCCAAAATGGCAAACTTTAAGTAGTGACTTTCTGGCACCCCTAAAATTTCCGGATGGTCTGCAGCGGCTCCAGACCAGCGCACCTCGCGCAAGACCTTGTGGGCATCGACTGCGGCCTCGAGTAAAACTTCCCGGAACATTTCTGGATTCATGGCGTACGAGCAACTGGCAGTGACCAGAAATCCTCCTTCTCGAAGCAATCGCATGGCCCGCAAGTTGATTTCCTTGTATCCACGGCGGGCGCCAGGGAGGGCTGATTTTGACTTGGCAAAGGCGGGCGGGTCGAGAATAATGACGTCAAAGTGCATCCCTGCGGCCGCAGCTTCCCGTAAGTAGTCGAACGCATTGGCCACCCGTAGGGTCGCCTGACCCACAAAATGATTGATTTCCAGATTGTGATTAGCCTGGGCAATGGCTTCTTCAGAGATGTCCACGGCCGTTACATGGGTGGCTCCATAGGCCAGAGCGTGGACCGCAAAGGAACCCGTGTGACAAAAACAGTCCAGCACCTCGGCACCCCGGGGTTCTCCTTGGGATGTGGACCAACCAGTCATCAAGGGAGCAATGGCAGTGCGGTTGGTCCGTTGGTCCAAGAAGTAGCCCGTTTTCTGACCGGTGTATACATTTACTAAAAATCGTAGTCCGTTTTCTTCAATTTCTATTTCCTCTGGAACTTCTCCCCACCAGACCCCGGATTCCAGAGGGAGCCCTTCTAAGCGGCGCACCGAACTATCGTTGCGCAAATAGATACCGACAGGGTGATAGACTTGCCGCAATGCTTGTAAAAGCTGTGGCTTTAGTCGTTCCATGCCGGCAGTGAGCAATTGCACGCTAAGGATTTGTTCGTAGCGGTCTACAATGAGCCCCGGCAGAAAGTCTGCTTCTCCATAGATGAGACGGCTGGAACGCAAGTCGCCAAGCAGACGCTGGCGGTATACTTGGGCCTGTTTGAAACGTCTGATTAAAAAACTTTCATCAATCATTTCATCTGCAGCGTAGGTCAACACTCTTCCAATAATCTGGGATTGTGGATTTGCGTAGGCACGGGCAAGAAATACCCCCTGGTGATTCACCACATTCACCACCTCACCGGGGGAAATGGCTGCGGTTGCGGTTTGAACTTCACTTTGATAAATCCACGGATGTCCTTGTTCCAAGCGGCGCTTGCGATTACGCTGTAATATCAAGCTAACTGTCATTCGGTTCCCACCGTTTCCAATGAAGAATAGTAAAACCATGCTTAGGCTAGACGGACGTCTAATCCATCCGTCTAGTTCTAAGTGTAGCGAATCATTGTAGAAAACCAAAGCGAGTGGGAAAAGAAGAATTTTTCAGACTGAATGTTATATTACCTTACATTATGCCTTGATCCCCTCGTTAACCTCGGGTATTTTGTACTTAACGCCTAAACGTTGGAGGGAGAGAGAGACCTATGAACCGGAAAAAGACATGGATAACCCTAGTATCTTCATTTTTCATTACACTTTTTACCCCGATTGTTAGTTTTGCTAACACTACAGGAAACCCAATTAGTGCTGGGGACACCGCTTGGATCTTGGCTTCGTCTGCTCTTGTACTCATTATGACACCTGGACTGGCATTTTTTTACGGCGGATTGGTCCGCAAGAAAAGTGTAATTACTACCATGCTTGAAGTGTTCTCTGTCATTTTGATTGTATCTGTACAGTGGGTGTTGTTTGGTTACTCTTTGGCATTTGGCCCAGATTTTCATCACGTGATTGGTGGATTACAGTGGGCCTTTTTTCATGGTGTGGGTGCGGCCCCAGATGCTAACTACGCAGGCACCATTCCCAATATGGTGTTTGGGATTTTTCAGATGATGTTTGCAATTATCACGCCCGCCCTGATTGTGGGTGGATTGGCCGAACGCGTGAAGTTTTCCTCCTTTGTGGTGTTCATTATTCTCTGGGCAACTTTTATTTATGACCCTTTGGCACACTGGGTTTGGGGATATGGGGGTTGGTTGCGCAATCTCGGGGTGCTTGACTTTGCTGGAGGCACCGTTGTCCATATCAGCTCTGGTGTAGCGGGGCTGGTTGCGGCCCTATATCTCGGGAAACGAGCTGAACACGGGTCAAAAAACCTTCGTGCCCACAATGTACCGTTTGTTCTGTTGGGGACAGCCCTGTTATGGTTTGGCTGGTTTGGTTTTAACGCAGGCAGTGCTGTGCAAGCAAATTTCCTTTCGGGAGAAGCTTTTCTGGCGACAAACACCGCTACTGCGGCGGCGGCCATCGGGTGGATGTTGGTAGAACGTCTGCATACGGGGCACGTGACCTTGGTGGGAGCCTCGGCGGGGGCGGTGGCTGGGTTGGTGGCCATTACACCGGCAGCAGGCTATGTCAGTCCGTTGTCCTCGATCTATGTAGGTGTATTTGGCGGAATATTCTGTTATTTGGCATCGGTGTTCATGAAAAGGAAACTGGGGTATGATGACGCGTTAGACGCTTTCGGAGGACATGGCATTGGCGGCACCTGGGGGGCCATCGCAACCGGACTGTTCGCATCTACTGCGGTCAATTCGGCTGGGGCCAATGGCTTATTTGCTGGCAATCCTCACCAAGTGGTGCTGCAATTGGTGGGTGTGGCATCTACTTGGATCTTTTCTGGGCTGGGTACGTGGGTCATTATCAAAGTGGTGGATCTTGTGATGGGCTTCCGGGTGACCAAAGAGGAAGAGGTCATGGGTCTTGACTTGATGTTGCACAAGGAATCAGCCTATCCGGAAACGCTGTCCCCTGATGAGCTGCCTTTGGTGTATGGGGACGAATTGCCTGTATTAAACGTGGCCACAACAGGACCCTCAGCCCCGTGAGTTAAATTTGGAAGGTTATTGGGGCACACAACAAGATGGCGGTTTATCCGTCATCTTGTTGTGTGTCGGTGTTATTGCGAAATTTTTTGGCAAGTTTTTACAGGGTGTGACAGAGGTTCTTAAGTGGAAGAAATTTCCTCTTAAGAACGTGTGAGGTACTGGTCCCTCTCCCAAGGATGGATTTCGTCGCTGTACATTTCCCACTCCAATAGTTTGGCGCGCATATAGCGGTTGCTGGCGTGGGCTCCTAGGGCAGCCTGTACCACTTCGTCTTCTTCTAGGGCCTGTACCGCTTCTTCCAGGGTGCTGGGCAGGGGCAAGATGCCCCGCCGTAATCGTGTTTCCACTGGCATCAAGAAGGGGTCTTCATGAATGGGCGCAGGCAAAGGAAGGGACTGTTGTACCCCGTCTAAACCGGCGTGTAGCAGGACGGCTAGAGCCAGGTAGGGATTGCAGGATGGGTCGGGAGACCTCACTTCGATGAGGGTGTCGTTTCCAGGGGTAGCGCTCACGCGTACCAAAGGGGCCTGTGCTCGATTAGACCACACCGTGTACAGGGGGGCCTCAGAACGAGGTCGCAAGCGCTTGTAGCTGTTGACGGTTGGATTGGTGACGGCGGTTAAGGCGCGGGCGTGTTTGAGAATGCCCGCAACAAAATGTTTCCCCTGTTCAGTTAATCCAAACGGATCTTCGGAATGAGCCCATGGCGTGCCTAGGGGTGCGTGAAAGCGCAAATGCAGACCGGATCCTAAACAACTGGTGTAGGGCCTGGGCATGAAGGTGGCATACAGTTGGTGGTGTTTACTGAGGACGCGCGCCGCCATTTTAAAGCTCACCACAGCGTCCGCTGCCGCCACTGCGGACAAGGGGGCTACGACAACCTCATGTTGTCCGGGAGACCCCTCGTGATGGGAAGAAGCAGCAGGAATTCCTAATTCAATCGACCTTAGTACTAGATCTCGTCGACACCGTTCCCCTAAGTCTATGGGTGCCACGTCAAAGTACCCGCCTTGGTCACTCAAACGGTTGCTTGCTGTCCCGTCTGGTGTAACTTCTAAAAGGTAAAACTCAATCTCTGTGCTCACGCCAAGGGTGTCCAGTTTAAGGTCTTGCCCGCCATCCAAAACATTCTTCAGAATTCTCCGCGGGTCACCCATAAATGGAGTTTCATCTGGAAGGTAGGCCTCACAGATTAAGCGGGCCACTCGTCCACCGTTGACAGTCCAAGGCAACACGGCCCAAGTGGAGAGGTCTGGATGAAGAAACATGTCCGATTCTTCTAGACGCAGAAAACCCTCGATGGAAGAGCCATCAAAACGAATCCGATTGCTAAAGGTTTTCATCAGCTTTCGGACGGGCACCTCGACCACCTTGACTGTGCCCATGAGGTCAGTAAATTGAAGCCGAATAAAGCGGATGTCCGACTGAATGGCGATGGCCTGCAGCTGCTCCAGGGATTCGGGTGTGAGACTCATGGGGTCAAGACTCCTTTAAGAAGTTGTCCAAACGTGTGCGACAAGTTGTCCAAACAAGCAAGACGTTTGTAGCCGGCGCAAGGATGCGTGAATACTTCTATGATACGAAAATCCGCCGGAATTGGGTAGTCGTTGGCTCTGGCGGATGGTACAATGGTCCCAATCTCTTGTGTCGGTCTCAAGTTGCTTTTCTAAAGGGGTCCATGCGGGACGCACGGCGTACAGGCGGGTAGAGGTGAATTTGGTGGAGTTCCCAGAACTGAAGGAGCACTGGATGAGTCATCCGGAGGACGGATCTGGGCGGGAATGGTTGCTTTCAGTTGCAAAATATACGGAGGACTATTTTCAAACGGGCGGACGTGTGGGCCCCTGGATGAAAAAGTTCCAATCCATTCGTCATCACATCGTGGAGAACGCTTGGCAGATGGCAATGGCGGGCTTGCCAGTGGAGGATGGGGCGTGCATCAACCTGGTGGCGTTTGGCTCCACAGCGCGGGCAGAAGACTTGCTGTATAGCGACCTGGACCACGGGGTGCTGTTTTGTTCTACTCGTCCAGCCCAAAACCCCGTGTGGCAAACAGCCATAACCCAAGCCTTGCGCAAATTTAGTCGAAATTTGCTGGAATTTGGGTTTCCTCCTTGTCACGGCTATGTGATGGCACTAAACGACCGCTGGTTTGGAACTTCAGAGCAGTGGCGGGGGCGCATAAAACACTATACCTCATTTCCGGATTGGGAACAGACGCGCTATCTGCTCATCATGCTGGACGGTCGCAGTGTATTGCAACCGGCTGATTCAGAATGGGCTGTGTTGTGGGAGCAAGTGGCCAGCACGGTGCGAGCGTCTGCTTTTTTGCAGTGGGAGGCTGCACATCTGGGCATTGCCGCTACCGCTCCTTCTCGACTTGCCGATTTACCATGGGTGGGCAGACCCAAAGCGGGGGATGTCTTGAATGTGAAGGAACGGATTCTTTCACCACTCATCGATTCACTCCGACTGTGGAGTGTGACAGAGGGGTGCACAGATATCTCTTCACAGGACCGTATTAAATTTTTACGTGAACATCAAATAATGCAACCTTCCTTGTTAGATTCGATTGAAGTTGCTTTGCAAGACGGATGGCGATTGCGCCTCATCCATCAAGCGACCTGCCTGCAGGCGGGACGAGACCCGGAACAACTTCTGCGCTGGGGAGAACTAAGCGAGTTAGATCAAGCTGTGGTTCTGCGCCATTTGGGGACCGTCCAAGAACTGGTTCGGCAAGGCAAAAGAAAATTTCGTAAACCGAGGTCGTGACCATGGATTGGTTTGGAGGCTTGAGGAACAAGTCCGCAACTCCGCGGGGATTAGGCCCAGGTGTAGACGGGGATTTTGGCGCAAGGGTCTGGGATGTATCGCTCTTTGAGGCAGGTTATTTCGTGGTTGATTTAGAAACCAGCGGCTTTGCGCCAGACAAAGACCTGATTTTGTCTTTGGCGGCTAGTTTTATTCAAGGGGATGACCCACAACCTCTGGCCAGTCGCTATGATCTCGTGGCCCATGAAGATCTTACCGGTGTTCTACCAAATATTTGGCAATTAACGGGACTGTCTCCGGTTACCTTGCAGCAGTCGGGACGGCCTGTGGAGGACGTGTTGCGGGACGCTTTAGCAATGGCTGTCGACTGTGCCTGGGTGGCACATCACGCACGCCACGAGGTGACCTTTATTCAACGCCAGGTGAGACTCCTATGGAAGATGCGCTTGCGCCCAATTGTGATTGATACCGCCCTAGTGGCACAGGGACTGTTCCGGTTGCGCACCCCCCCAACGCTGGAATGGCTTTGCGAAGCCTTAGACGTGCCAGTGACACAGCGTCATCAGGCGGATGCCGACGTGGCGATGACATCTTCCATTTGGGCCAAAGAGGTTCCCCTGTGTCACAGTATTGGGCTTAAGACAGTGGGCGACGTGGTAGAGTGGTCGTTGGCGCACGGCTCTGGCTGAAAGGCGTTGGTGGCGAAGCCAATCCATGTGTTAAGATGTGTGGGAAATACGGAAATACAAAAAGGGGGTTAGGCCATGTCGTCACGCCATGTGGTGATGTACGTTGTTCCACTTTGACCCTACTGTGCCCGCGCGAAGCGGTTCCTTTCGGGGAAAGGAATTACTGTGGAAGAACGGAATATTTTATTTAATAAAAAACACCGTGAAGAAATGGCTCAGGTCACAGATGCCCAGACGGTGCCTGTAACTGTCCTGGGGGGTCACGTGGTGGTGGGTCATGATGTCCCAGCGTTTGACAGGGTCCTATCCCAGCTACATTGGAATTAATTCCAATGTAGTGATGACGGCACTGGGCCCGCGATTGTATCAGAGTCGGGGAGGTCGCGTTTCTGGCGGCACTGTGCACAGAGTCCGAAGACCTCAAAGCGGTGTTGAAGTATAGTAAATCCCACGGGGATATCTGAAATAGCAGGCATGGGGCAGTGGTCCATCACGTAAGTGCGGCCACAAGAAATACAAACGAAGTGGTGGTGATGGCTGGGAAAGCAGGGAATTCGGTAATGTGTCTCATCGCCAAAATGAGACTCTTCAATGAACCCCTCATCCCGGAGTGTGTACAAATTGCGATAGACCGTTTCAAAGCTGAGGGTGGGGTGCCGCTTTTGCAGATACTCAATCAGTTCTTTGGCTGTAATATACCCATCCGCCCGGGCCAGCAGAAAATCTACAATCTCTTTGCGACGACCGGTCAGACGATACCCTCTGCGTTTTAAGTTTTCGAAAAACTCTTCGCGTTGCATTGACTCACTCCCATCAACCTGAAAGCAACTTCCCGATGAAGTAATTACCCGTGTGGATACATTCCTAGTGTACCACAGGAAGCTGTACAAAGCCGCCCATCGGACGTTTTGACAATAGGTTATTCCGGTACTTGCAGGCCTGCATTTTTCTCATTCTGCAGGTAATATTGGTATTGATCCCGGAGGGTTCTTTTCTTGACATCCTCCCCACGGCTAAAACCCTTAGCATTACCCATAAGTCATGTTGGATGGAGGATCTCCCACATTATGGTTAGGTCCTCAAGTCGACGGAGTCCTTTCCAAAGGACTTTCAGACCCGGATTACCGTCATGTGCACGCCCTAGAAAACCGCCGAGCTTTGCAATCCACAGTACTGCGGTTTGCAAGTTTGGTGGGTGTTCGG
>QXHL01000180.1 GCA_003584005.1 Alicyclobacillaceae bacterium I2511
TGAAAAAGCACCAGCCAATGCCATGTTAAGACCAACGTCGTCTGTAGGCGAGTTTTGCGAGAGAGACTTTGAATCAGAACCCATACCATGAGTACTGTTCCCTGCCGAGGATAGTTCTTTAGGAAACGATGTCTCTGTTCCATCAATTCGAAGTACCTCGGGAGGTTCTTGAGGCAGGGATCCTTCTAAGTCTCCAGATTGACTCATTTCATCCTCGTCGCGCATGTACTCTTCTCCACCCTGTCCTGCATCGTCATCATACCACTGCCTATCAAATAAATCATCTGCAGATGCAACAGAGTTTGCTGAGTAAACAGAGCCTTCAGAGCGCGCACCAGTGGGTAAAGAGTGATCCGAGCGAGGACTTCCCAAATTCACAATACGAGATTGGAAAGATTGAGGAGAAGCGAGGTCATTATGCAAATCACTCATACCTACCCAACTATGG
>QXHL01000181.1 GCA_003584005.1 Alicyclobacillaceae bacterium I2511
GACCTACGACGTGTAATCAACGAGCCTTTTTCCAAGAACGGAATACCTGATGGGCAGCGAAGGCTGTCTCGAGCAGAGTCGGTCCCCAGGAACTTCATTTCTCAACGGAAACATGGCACGTGCCAGGAACCCTGTATCGTGTGGCGTTCTCGATATCGTGTGGCGTTCTCGAGAGTGCACTCGCAGAGGTTTCGAGCAGCGGTCAACGAGTCTTCGTTCTAGCGCACACGGGTGTCTCGTAGATGCGAACTTTGGTGGAGGTTCGAAGATGAGAATGGTGACTTGGCTTCGGACCATAAGGCACATACATGGCTTTGGCGTGGCCTTGCTTGTGTATAAAGAAGGCTGAGAAAGGCCGCAGCACACCCTTTGGCTTACTCCAACAGGTAGGCACTTGGCCTATCTATGCACACATAGACAAGAGGGAGAACCGGCGACCGGATGATAT
>QXHL01000182.1 GCA_003584005.1 Alicyclobacillaceae bacterium I2511
CCGTATACCACGCGCTGGGTTCACAGATTGACGTGGTTGAAATGTTCGACCAGGTTATCCCGGCAGCTGACAAAGACATCGTTAAAGTCTTCACCAAGCGTATCAGCAAGAAATTCAACCTGATGCTGGAAACCAAAGTTACCGCCGTTGAAGCGAAAGAAGACGGTATTTATGTGACGATGGAAGGCAAAAAAGCACCCGCTGAACCGCAGCGTTACGACGCCGTGCTGGTAGCGATTGGTCGTGTGCCGAACGGTAAAAACCTCGACGCAGGCAAAGCTGGCGTGGAAGTGGACGACCGTGGTTTCATCCGCGTTGACAAACAGCTGCGTACCAACGTACCGCACATCTTTGCTATCGGCGATATCGTCGGTCAGCCGATGCTGGCACACAAAGGTGTTCACGAAGGTCACGTTGCCGCTGAAGTTATCGCCGGTAAGAAACAC
>QXHL01000183.1 GCA_003584005.1 Alicyclobacillaceae bacterium I2511
AACCGCTGATAATGTGTCGAAAGCGTAGGAACGTCATCAAAACCGGGGGGTAGTCGTTAACCCGGGATAAATCTGGAGGAAACCTGTTTACTGTCCAGGTGATGGCCGGCATGAAGGCGGCGTGAACGTGGCACAGGCTTTGGTGAAGAACGTGGGAACCTGCAGGCTGATGGAAAGGGAAAAGTCTCAAGCGGAAGACCCGTGAGGACGAAAGTACCAATGTAGCGTGCAGGGGCGGAACAACCTGTAGTAGTGAGGAAGCCTCGTAATGGAGGTGGAGCGAAGAGGTTGTGTTATCCAGTTTTGAACAGCGGTCAACCGTGAGGGAGGAACCAATGGACAAGACAAAGCCGTATGAAATTTCCAAGTATAGGGTACTAGAGGCGTTCCAACGAGTCAAAGCAAATCGTGGAGCCGCCGGAGTGGATGGAGAGAGTCTGGAATC
>QXHL01000184.1 GCA_003584005.1 Alicyclobacillaceae bacterium I2511
AGCTATAGGGCGAATTGGCCAAGTCGGCCGAGCTCGAATTCGTCGACCTCGAGGCCTCGGAGGATTACAATAGCTAAGAATTTCGTCATCGCTGAATACAGTTACATTTTACAATTTGGACTTTCCGCCCTTCTTGGCCTTTATGAGGATCTCTCTGATTTTTCTTGCGTCGAGTTTTCCGGTAAGACCTTTCGGTACTTCGTCCACAAACACAACTCCTCCGCGCAACTTTTTCGCGGTTGTTACTTGACTGGCGACGTAATCCACGATCTCTTTTTCCGTCATCGTCTTTCCGTGCTCCAAAACAACAACGGCGGCGGGAAGTTCACCGGCGTCATCGTCGGGAAGACCTGCCACGCCCGCGTCGAAGATGTTGGGGTGTTGTAACAATATCGATTCCAATTCAGCGGGGGCCACCTGATATCCTTTGTATTTAATTAAAG
>QXHL01000185.1 GCA_003584005.1 Alicyclobacillaceae bacterium I2511
GTGTGCCGGTGTGTAAATCTTGCAGTCTGCTTCATAAGGATGTGATTTCGATTCGAGGATGAACGTTAACTTCTCCATCATTTTTTTCATGTCAATCTGTGCCATCGCCAGCGTTGTTTTATCATTTTTGGATAAATCAAGCATTGTCTGAATCAGCTGGTTGGCCCGGTCCAGTTCAGACAATGCAATCTGCATCATATCCGGATTATTTTGTTTTTCTTCTGACAGCAATTGCAACGCCATCTTAACCGGCGTCAATGGATTTCGGATTTCATGGGCAATCCCTGCTGCGAGTTGTCCGAGCGATGCCAGTTTTTCCTGATGTAAGATTACCTGTTGCTGACTCAACTGTTCGACCCGTGCATGTTCCATCCGTTGCGCATATTCATTGTAGGCGGTGACCAAGGTCTTGACTTCATTTGAGCCGGAACGTTCCAGGG
>QXHL01000186.1 GCA_003584005.1 Alicyclobacillaceae bacterium I2511
TGAACGCCTGATGGCGGAAGGAATCTTGTGCAAAGAAACTCATGAAAATACCATTCGCTTTGCGCCGCCCCTGGTCATTCGCAAGGATGAAATTGATTGGGCGATGGAGAGAATTACAAAGGTATTCTCGTAAAGGTCATACGTTTTTCCCTATTTATCTGTAAACAACCTTTCAATGTCGAAGGAGTGGTATAAAAGCTGATTTATCGCTTTTAAATGATTGGTGTGATTTTTGCTTATTATTTAAGGTGTGTGGGAATCTCGGGTGCACCAGTGGCAATAAATGGGACCCCACCGGAGAAATTTAATTACCGGGAGGTAAAAAACAAATGACTGTTTGTGAATTTCACAATGAACCCACCTTGGATTTTAACCAACCAGTCCACCGTGAGGCCATGCTTTCAGCCTTGGCAAAGGTCAAGTCCGAACTAGGACGG
>QXHL01000187.1 GCA_003584005.1 Alicyclobacillaceae bacterium I2511
GTTAAATATCATTGTAAGCATCCTGGAAAATCAGGGCCAGAGACTGGCCCGGAATATTATTGAGCAGCGTTGTCGAACTTCTCTAACAAAGCAGCTTGTTTTGGATCTTTTTTGAAGTCGTCAAACAGAGGCTGAACTGCGGCACGGAATTGTGCTTTATCCACTTTTACAATTTCACCCCCCATAGCTTTCGCCTGAGCACGTGTGTCAGCGTCAATTTTTTCCCACAATTTTTGTTGATAAGCTTCGGATTTCTTCGCTGCTGTTTCGAGGATTTGTTGCTGTTCTGGGGTTAATTTATTCCATGTTTTGGTGGAGATAACCAAAAAGTCAGGAATTGAGGCGTGTTCATCTTCAGAAAAAACTTTGGCAATTTCAATATGTCGAGTCTGCACCCAGGAAGGCACGTTATTTTCTGCGCCATCTACTACAC
>QXHL01000188.1 GCA_003584005.1 Alicyclobacillaceae bacterium I2511
GTATCGTGCGCAAACGTGCGGTGCCCGTGGGGGCCAGGCGTGGCAGTGTGAACAGCTGGAACGCCAGCGTGATCACACCGACGGCGGCTGCGGCGACGAACGCACTGCGCCAGCCATACAAACCACCAAGGAAGCTGCCCAGCGGCACGGCGACCACCGTGCCCACCGCAATGCCACTGAAGATGATCGACAGCGCACGGGGCAGCAGCGCCGCCGGCACCAGGCGCATCGCCACCGCTGCCGCCATGCTCCAGAAACCGCCCAGGGCGACGCCCAGCAGGATGCGCATCAACAGCAGCACCGCCAGGCTGGAAGAGAGCGCCACCAACAGGTTGGACGCAATCATCAGCAAGGAAAAACCCAACAGCACCACGCGTCGGTCGATGCCACGCGTCAGGCCGGGCACCAGCAACCCGGCGAACAACGCCACCA
>QXHL01000018.1 GCA_003584005.1 Alicyclobacillaceae bacterium I2511
CCATCATCCAGCCCCCTGCAACCGGCTGTGGGTGTAACAGACGACTATAAGCCTGCCAGAGGATGACCAGTGCAATCACAATCCTATGTAGTCCCTAGCAAAGCAGTAACCCGCAAACACGTGCCGCATCCTTACCGATATGGAAGACGGGCGAGTGAAACTCAAGCCAACTTTGAAATCAGGTGCACCCTTTTAGTGTGTGTCCGGAAAGGGGTCTGGTCAGGCCCCTTTTTGGACAACCTCTTTTATCTTCTCTCGCCCGTCTATTCGGTACTTGAACCTTCTGTGTCCTATACCCACTCAGGAACCCTGTGCATGTTATAGTACGGGGATAATCATCTTAACGGCTACGCCAACTAACAACAGACCATAAAACCACTTGACCCAAGTGGGCTTGGCACGGTTGGCCATGAACCAAGAACCCAGTAGTGAAGCGACAATGACAGACAAGATGGTTATTGTCAGTAACCCCGCTTGAATGGACATATGTGCGGTATGTCCAAGGAATCCTGAGAAACTGGAAAAGGTGACAATGTAAGCAGTCGTCGCTGCAGCCTCTTTCGTTTTATAACCAATCCACATCAGTAAAGGACCAATGATAAACCCGCCGCCAATGCCTAGCATCCCGCCTAGAAACCCAGCCAAGCCAGCCACAATACTGCCAATGATGGCCCGTTGGGTGACAGACATAGTCATTTCCTTATCTGGACGGTTTGCTACCCAGAGGGTCCGAACGGCCGCAATCAAAACCATGATTGCAAACAGAATTAGTAACAAACGGTTCGGTACGTAACGGGCCAGCAAAGCACCAATAGGTGCCATAATCAAGGCACTCAAGGCCATTGGCAAGCCACCCTTCCAGTCCACCAAGTGCTTTTTACCATAGGGAATAAGGGCAATCAGGGTATTCAAACCGTTGAGCAGTAGCCCTAAAGGAATCACCACATCTTTAAGTCCAAATCCCAACCAGTGAAAAATAGGCACATACAGCATGCCCCCGCCCAGTCCTAGCATCGAGAAAACGAAGGACACAACAAAAATTAAAATTCCAGACCAGATTAGCATCGCTAAATTCACTCCCTCGTAAGTTCTAAAATTTGTATCGATTGACCTGTATTGAATAGCTGATTTGTTGATTGCATAGTCAATATACAACGTCGCTTTTAAGTTTTCAAGTGGTTATGGGTTATTTTTTAAAATTTTATCCCTACAATAGAGATTAACTAATCAAGTAAAATGCCCCGTTTTTAACGTAGGTGTGCACAGTTCCTCATCCCTTTTCTCACATCACTCAAACGAGTTCACTCGTGTGTTTCACCCCTCCTCATTCAAGGAACTTCTACAATGTTCGCAGAAAAATCTAAAACAATTCTTCACATGGGAAAAACAAATTTGCGCTGATTCTCCGTTTAATGGACAGAACATTTGCTAAATCAATGATTTATTGGATATACCTATGGGTTTCCGGTGAATATACGCTGTTATATTTCCCAAAAATGAGGTAAAAATAAACCCAACTGGTGTGAAATTTAAATTTTGATTTTGGAGATTGACCATTCTATCTATAATGGCTATACTGGAAACAGGAACTTCACCAGCCTTGCATGAAAAATTCATGTGAGGGACACAAGGAGGAAACAATAGTGATTGAATTAGAAAACGAAACTAAAGTGACTGACGAAGAACTCAAAGGAGCCCAATTCTTTCATGGCCACAAGTGCCCTGCCATGCCCCAGGGTTTACGGGCGGGTCATCTGGCCATGGATATTCTCGGCGTGCAACGGGCCCGCACTGGCGGCGAGTTGATGATGATTGTAGAAATTGGCGACAACCACTTCTCTGGTTGCCTCGCAGATGGTCTGCAGTACTCCACCGGCTGCACCTTCGGCAAAAGCAATATTATCAAAAAGCCCCTGGGCAAGTTTGCATTCACACTCATTGACCCTAAAACACAGCGCGCCGTTCGCGTTTCTGCCAAACATGACCGCATGAAACAGTGTTTGACCATGCCCTTTTTCGACGAACGCCGCAAAGGAATTCCCCCCTATGATTTAGACCCAGGTGTCGTGGACCCGTTGATTGAGGACACCCTGACACGGGACTGGCAGGAAATGTTTGATGTCATCCTGTATGAAAATTATCCAGTGACTAAGGCGGGCGAAACTTTCGAGGCGGTGCAGTGTCAGGATTGCAAAGAATTGGTTGTGACCCAGTATGCGCAGCAACTGAACGGTGAATGGTATTGTCAGACCTGTTTTGATGCCCGAACACACCGCGGCGCACAGCAACAATAATTAAAAACGAGCGGGTCATTGATACCAGGCGGCCCCATTCAAATCAAGGATTCAGAACGAAGGTGCCCACACTTCCTATGAAATGACACTGAAAACCATGGCGAAGCGGATATGGGCACCCCCTGTATCGGAACCGTTGCAGACAAATAGAGGGTTCATCATTCACGCATAAATTAGAGCTGGGAGTGGGTAGAACATGGAAAAATTGCATTTTGACGTGGCCACACTGGGTGGTGGCCCTGGGGCCACTCCAGGAGCTCAACTGCTGGCGCGAGCAGGCAAAAAGGTGGCCATCATTGAACAGGGAGAAGGTTTGGGCGGCACCTGTCTATTTGAAGGCTGCATTCCCTCCAAAATCTTTCTTGAAACCGCCAGTCGCCTTCACGCCCTCACACAAGATGCAGAGTTTGGTATTACAGGAGCACAATGTGAAGGGATTGATTTGCCTCGATTGCGCCAACGCAAGGCAGAAATTCTGGCGGCACGTGTTCAGGGGGCCAATCAGTCCTGTTCCCACTTGGGCATCACAATGATTCATGGCACGGCCGACTTTGCGAGTCCACATGTACTAAGAGTGCACCGTACAGGTTTGGAAGATCTCCTAGTAGAAGCAGATTTCCTTTTAGTATCTCCAGGCTCCACCTCCTCCACACTGCACATTGTCGGTGCAGAGGACCCACAAATCTGGACCAGTGCTGACGCCCTGCGGATGGACCTGATTCCAAGCACCTTAACCATCATTGGCGGCGGTTACATCGGTTGTGAACTGGCCACCTTGTTCAGCCGTTTTGGCACAAAGGTTCACATTTTGGAGGCCGCACCCCGCCTGTTACTCACCGAAGACCCCGGAATTTCTCAGACCTTGGCACAGTTCTGGCAACAGCAAAATGCCGGCATTGCGGTCGACTTAAATGTGGATATTCAAGCCATTCGTCACATTTCCGAGGACCGCTGGGAGCTCAATTACCAGGATTCGGAGGGGAACTTCCACAATCTAGAGAGCCAGCGCGTGTTAATGGCCGTCGGACGCAAGCCGAACACCAGTGGACTGTCCTTTGACAAGGCAGGTTTGAGTCTGGGAACGCACGGGGAAGTGCCGGTAAATGACTTTTATCAGACCCAGGTTCCCCACATTTATGCCCCTGGCGATGCTAATGGTCGCATCATGCTGGCACATGCGGCCACTCGCCAAGCCCAATTGGCCGCCCTTCACCTGCTGGGGCGTGTCACATCGCCAACACCTTTAGTGGTCCCCCATGTCATCTTCACCGCACCCGAAATTGCCGCCGTCGGTGCTGACAGTCGTAGCTTGACAGAACACCCACAGTGGCGTTTGGTGCGTTGGAACTATGCACAAGACGCGCGGGCCCGAATTGTTGGGGACTTAAGCGGATTTGCCCAATTGGTGTGGGACCCCACTTCTCGAGAATTGAAGGGACTACAGGTGATGGGAAAAGGAGCTGGCGAAATGGTGGAAGAAGCCACCTATGTCCTTACACACCAGGGCACCGTGGACAGCATGGTGCAAACCATTCATCCCCACCCCACCCTCAATGAGGTGGTCAGCGAGTTGGCTGGCTTCACCGTTGCCGAGGCGTGAGCGAATGATTATCACAGCAAAGAGGACAGGTGATGGACATGGAGGAAGTTCGTGCAAATACAAAAATTTTTTCTACCGTAAAACCCAGATTAACTTTGCATCGGCTGGCGTTTGATCCCTTGCTCCAGCCTGTCCCCAGCCATACCTGGGAGACGTCTGCCGTTTTCAACCCAGCGGTAGCAGTCCGTGAGGACCGAACCGTCCTACTTTACCGGACTTCTGACCTGCCCTTTACCGATGCACATGGAAAAACCACTCACTACACCTCCTCCATCGGTTATGCAGAATCGACGGACGGGTTGCATTTTTCGCGGCGACCCGAGCCCGTATTTCAAGGCAACGCCGCATATGAGATTCGTGGCGTGGAAGACCCCCGTGTTGTCTGGTTAGAGGACCATTACTGGATGACTTACACCGCCTTCGGGGGACGTCACGCAGGCGATTGGCACATTGCGTTGACAGAGTCAAAAGACCTCATTCACTGGGAAAACCACCGAATTTTATTGCGTGGTACCGACAAAGATGGGGCCCTACTGCCCGCCCGCCCCCATGGTGAATACTTTCTATTTCATCGACGCGATCCCGATATTTGGCTTTGCCACACAGCTGACTTGAAACACTTTCATGACCACCGAGTCATTCTATCCCCCATCGGAGATCAGTGGGAAGCCGTCAAGGTAGGAATCGCGGGTCCACCGCTGGAAACAGAGCACGGCTGGCTCTTACTCTATCACGCCGTCGACAAAAATCACGTCTATCGTCTAGGGGCCGCCCTGTTAGATAAAGAAAACCCTTACCACGTGTTGTCAAGACTGTCCTACCCCATCCTAGAACCGGAACTTCCTTGGGAAAAAAATGGTCTTGTGCCCAATGTGGTTTTTTCTTGTGGCGCACGCCCCACCGAGGACGGTCTATGGGTCTACTACGGTGGCGCCGATACGGTCATTGGAATTGCCTTTGCTACATGGGCGGAGATTGAATTGGCACTTGTTCCATGACATTGTAGCGTTTTAAAATGCTTGGCTAGCTCGGAGTCTAAAGTTCCCATCTGGCGATAGTTCGACCATTTACTTTCACTTGTCTGATAGACTGGCACAATGTCAATGCACGGACCTGTGTACAGCAAAGGGGGAGTTGGACATGTCCCGGGTAGCCTTCATTAGCACGTATCCTCCCCGGCGGTGCGGAATTGGCACCTACACGGAGCACTTGCGGCAATCCTTAAATCAATCGATGCCCCATCCCTTGGGCCACCCTGTGGTGGTCCTAACCAACCCTGAAGACAAAACTCCAGAACACCCTTTGTACTGGCTACTGCCCACACACCGGCGAGAATCCTACCGAGAAATGGCACAGCGGCTGAATCAAAGCGATGTGTCGGTGGTTTCCTTACAACACGAGTTTGGAATTTTCGGGGGTGACGCTGGGGAGTTTATCCTGGAATTGACCGACGCTTTAAAAAAGCCGCTAGTCACCACGTTTCACACCGTATTTGAAGTTCCCGAGCAACCCTACTGGCGGGTTCAACAGGCACTGGTGGAACGTAGCGATGCCCTCGTGGTCATGAGTCCAACAGCAGTGAATTACCTCCGCAAAGCGTTTGCGGTTCCTGCCGCGAAACTCGTTTACATTCCCCACGGTGCACCTGTGCCTGTTGCAAAACAGCGAGCGGAATTCAGGGAACAATTAGGATGGAACCATCTCCAGGTCGTGTTAACGTTTGGACTGCTGAATCGGGGCAAAGGCATAGAACTGATTCTCCGGGCATTGCCACAAGTGGTAAACCAGGTTCACAACCTGCTCTACGTGGTTGCCGGGCAAACACACCCTGGGGTTCTGCGCTATGAAGGAGAAGCTTACCGACGAGAACTGGTTACCTTAGCTCAAACTTTAGGTGTAACCCGCCACATGCAGATGATGGACCAGTATTTTACGGAAGAGGACTTGGTGCATCTCATTACATCCTGTGATTTGTATGTAACACCTTACCCAGGGATGACTCAAATTACAAGCGGAACCCTAGCCTATGCGGTGGGCCTGGGCCGTCCAGTTTTGAGCACACCCTACGTGTATGCCAAAGACTTGTTGAAAGATCACCCGGAATGGTTAATTTCCTACAAAGACACGGCTGTTTGGGTAGAACAGTTGACGAGGTTATTCACACACACCCATTTATTGGAACGTCAATCACAAGAGATATCACGAATAGGTCGGGGGATGCAATGGCCCCAAGTCGCCCAGCGCTACACACAAATTTTTCGCCAGGCGGAGGACAGAAGAAATACTCGTGCTCCTATTATTGATGAGGGAAAGTACATGGGGGCGCAGAAATAGACACTTCCATCGTACCAAGTTGACTCTTTCGGCCTGTGCTCAGGTTCCATAAGCACCAAACTGAGACCGTCGAATCCGTCAGCTTTTTCATACCCTTGACTCGCCCTGCGGGGAGGTTGGGTTTTTCAGGGAAGAACAAGAGCGGGCCCCCACCTGCCCGCAGGATTGGGGAGGCAGCTCCTTAGTGAAAGAAGCACCGATTTATTTGACTCTGGAAATAAGGGTCCGCCAGTCGCTAAATCATCAAATATCGAGGGATGAACCGCAAATAAGGGTGTGAAAGTCGTCTATTGCACGTTTTCCCACCGTGTTTGCACCGATTTTGCTGAAATAAGGGCCTGGCGGACGTCTATTGATGCGAAAAGTGGCTTGAAAAACTCCATAAGCGTCCTCTGGCCCCTTATTTGAGACCGTCGAATCCGTCCCCAAGAGAATCCTAACTGGGGGGTATAAATTGCAGAAGAAACCCTTATATGGAACGTGAATGTCCTACGAAAGTTAGTGTATCAACAGGCTCAAACTAGTGCTTAAATACCTTTTTGCAAACGCTTATAGCGATTGTGCCCCTTCTAAAACCTTCTCTTTCCATTCACCCCGCAGCACCTGTTCTGAAATAATATTCACCCTGCAATGTAACAGTTCTTCCAATTCCAATTGTAAAGGAACATAGCTTATGAAATCGCTTTCATTTCCTTCAAAGGATATTAATAATTCTAAATCAAAATTGAACTGTTTCTCGCCCCTCCGATGAGGACCCGCTATTTTAACCCCGTGCACGCCATATGTGTTTACAATGTTGAGTATCTCATCACGATGAGTAAAAATTTCCTGTGTTGTTACACTCATACTTGCGCACCCCTTTTCCTTAATGTTAAATCAAGAATTTTAAATCAAGAATCTTAAATTAAGATTACGCGAATTTGCTTTTAATTTCAAGAACTTAAAACCACTTCACCCTGTCCAAACTCCTGTTTATTACTCCTATCTCGACGGAACAGATCCATGGTCACAATTTCCACTTAATTCTAACTGGGGTTCTTTGCAACTGAACCATACAATACGACTGCCTCCTTGCGGCTGGATAGGAAAGCCCAAATTGCAACACCAAACAAGACTATGACTGCCAAGAAAAATCCAGCCCCTAGATTATGCAAATTATGAATGTGAATGGGCGTGACCAACGCAAGTGAATTGAGCACCCCTGGCCAAAGAATTCCAAGCGCTGCCACCAAAATGAAGCCCACCCCGCCCCCTGCCAACGTCCGAGCACTCATTTTCCGAGCCACATATACCCGTGCTTTGGCGGAAAGTTTACGGCGAGCCATCCAAGCGCCAAACAAGCTGCCAAGAATGATTTGCATGACCATTGTTCCTAGTCCGAATAGTGCTCCAGGAACCCAGCCCACCCAAGCATTCGGCATATCCGGAGAAAGCGCCGTATAGATGATAATTGCAAAAGCTCCCACACCCCATCCTGCAATAAACCCGTGTACCAGGGGCATATACTTAGGCATTGGTGTAGGTTCTTGCTGAACTGCTGCTGCAGTTAACGCCGTCTGATGAGAGTGTCTATGAAAGGACAGCAGGTGCCAACTATTTCCTTTGCGTAATACGTACAGACCTGAAAATAGCATGACCAGCCCCACAACGGCGTATACTTCGAAACCCCAGCGTGTCGCCAATTGAAATCCTACCAGTGCAAAGAAGGCCAGTTCCGAAGCAATGGCTCGCTGTAAAGTGAACGCCAAAGAAAACAAAAATCCAGCCTTCATGCCCCCCTTGCTCGAATAACTGCCGACAGAATAACTAAAAGTGATGGGCCATGTATGCTCATCCGGTGTCACACCATGGACCATTCCCAGTAAAAACGCTGTAATCACCGCTGCTAATACTGGAATATGCCCTGTCGGATTCCATAAATTCAGTCCCATCTTTCACACCTCACATGGTACATTCGTATTCATTACGGATATCTTTCTGTAAACTAATCATAATCATTACGATCTAATTCGTCAATCCCGCGGTATGATATAAAGTAGAGGTGTAAAAAGGGGACCTTCACATGGAGAAAGAGGAATTTTATAAAAATCTGCAACTCAAGGGATATCGTCTCACACAACGTCGCCAAGAGATAATTGATTATCTGTTCACATTTCCAAATCGTTACATTGCAGCCCGAGAAATCATTGAATATTTACAGTCCAAGCACGCAACCCTCAGCTTCGAGACGGTTTATCGCAACTTGCATACACTGCGCGATGAAGGTCTGCTTGTTGAATTGCAGTTTGGCACAGAGGCACATTACCGCATTCCCTGTACCATCGCCCATCATCACCATTTTGTATGTCTTGCCTGTGGTCGAACATATGCCCTCCTCAGCTGCCCAATGTCCACAATAAAAGACTTTCCCGAGGGTTTTGAGATCTTATATCATCGATTTGAGATATTTGGGCTCTGTGCAGATTGTCAAAAAGCGGAACAACCTACCCTTGTGAACGCATTAATATCCAATCAAGTTGATGCAAACCTCTCCAAGCGGGAATGAGATCTGCCTTCCTCCATTCACGCTACGCGGCTACCTTCGGTGAGAACAGGAGTCCCCCGCCCTGCCCTGCCACGCTCGCCTAGACTGTCCAAGTGGTACAATACGGGTGTGTCTTAGCATTCTTTGTAAACCCTGTGTACAATGAACTTGGCTGTGAGGGGGTTGCGGTATTGCCAAACGACTCGATTATTTCTCGACGGTGGATGCAGATTCTTTTGGGGATTGTTTGGCTGGTGGACGGATTGTTGCAGCTGAAACCCCAGATGTTCACCAAGGCCTTTGTCAATCAGGTCCTGCTGTCAGTGTCGCAATCACAACCGGTCTGGATTGCCCATGGAATGACTGTTGTTGCCCACTGGATTGCCCCTAATATTCAAGGGTGGAATCTGCTCTTTGCCCTCATTCAACTCGCCCTTGGGGTGGCCCTAATTCTAAACATCCTGCCACGGCTCACTTTAATAGCTAGTTTTGTTTGGATGCTGGTGGTATGGGGATTTGGAGAAGGATTTGGTGCCCTATTCACCGGACAATCTTCGGCCCTAACGGGTGCCCCTGGGGCCGTATTGTTATACGGACTTATTGGCATATCGGTATGGCCTGACAAAAATGGGCAGATTCGTTGGAGGCGACAGGGAGTCCTATTTGCCCATTGGTCTTTGGTTATTTTATGGCTGATGAACGCGCTTTTACAATTCCAACCTGCTTACTTGTCTAACCCCCACTTAGTTGGATCTACCTTGACACCTTGGTTGGCCAACTGGATTGGAGCCAGCGGGGTGCTCATCTCTGTGATTTTGGGAATTGTGCAACTCCTCCTTGCAGGTTGGATTGCAAGTCGTCGCGCACCCCACTCGGCTTTGTGGGCCTCTATCATTTTATCGTTTTTGTTCTGGTGGCTTGGCCAGGGATTTGGACAAATCTTCACCCCACTGGCTACAGATTTCAACTCAGGTCTCCTCTATATCTTGCTTTCTTTTTGTGCTTGGCCCAGGACCACAGCACAACGGTCTTATGGACAAGTCGGGACGACTTTGACAAATCCCCCCCGGCTGGTATAATGCTCTACACGTAAATTGTGCATCGGATTCGGTTTTGGAGCAGTCGGGAGGAAAAATAAATGGTTCAAAAAGTGGATGCCAAGGAATCTGCCAATACTCGGGAACAGCGCGTGCTGACGTTTTGGAAAGACCACGACGTATTTATGGAAAGTGAGCGTATTCGAGAGGGACGGCCTGAGTTTGTTTTTTATGAAGGTCCCCCCACAGCCAATGGCAAGCCACACCCCGGCCACGTGCTTACCCGAATTATGAAGGACGTGTACCTGCGTTACCGCACCATGAAAGGGTATCACGTGTTCCGCAAGGCTGGTTGGGACACTCACGGGCTCCCTGTGGAAATCGAAGTAGAAAAGAAATTTGGCATCAGCGGAAAAAATCAGATCCAGAAATTCGGCGTAGAGAAATTTATTCAAGCCTGTCGAGAGAGCGTATTCACTTATGAAAAAACTTGGCGGGAGTTGACAGAGCGCCTGGGTTATTGGGTTGACTTAGATAATCCCTACATGACTCTCACAGACGACTACATCGAGTCCGTATGGAACCTACTCAAGCTGATTTACGACAAGGGTTTGTTGTATCAGGGGCACCGTGTCAGCCCCTACTGCCCGCACTGTGAAACCACCCTGTCCAGCCACGAGGTGGCCCAGGGCTACAAGGATGTCAAGGACTTGACGGTGACCGCCAAATTTAGGGTCACCCTCCCAACCCCACAGACACCCACCTTTATTCTCGCTTGGACCACCACCCCCTGGACCCTGCTCAGCAATGTGGCGTTGGCAGTTAATCCAGATTTGACGTATGTGCGGATTCACTCTGCAGCACACCAGGAAGACTACTGGGTAACAGAAGGACTGAAGGACCATTTTTTGCACGAAGGCGATTGGGTGGTAGAGTCACAGCCGGGCACCCATCTGCTGGGTTGGACCTATGCCCCGCTGTTTCCCTACGTAACCCTGGCGGGTTCCAAACACATCGTAGTGCCTTCCGGCCACGTCACCGCTGATTCTGGCACCGGCATCGTGCATATGTCTCCGGCTCACGGTGAGGATGACTATCGAGTGTGCCGGGAAAACGGGATTGTGTTTGTCAATTTCGTCGATGAAACCGGCCATTTTACGGTGGACGTTAAAGACTTTGCGGGACGCTTTGTCAGAGACGAGTCCACCAATGTGGACATTGTCAAGGTCCTTGCTAAGAGTAATCTGGTCTATGAAAAATTCCGTCAAGAACACGCCTATCCACACTGTTGGCGATGTGATACGCCACTCTTGTATTACGCTATTGACAGTTGGTTCATCCGCACCACCGCTGTAAAGGATTTGATGTTAGAAAACTCCAACCAAGTCCACTGGATTCCCGACCACATTCGCGAAGGTCGAATGGGAAACTTTTTAGAAAACTTGGTGGATTGGAACCTGTCTCGTAGCCGCTACTGGGGAACACCCCTACCAATTTGGGTCTGCGACACCTGTGGCAAACAACAGTTCATCGGATCGAAAGCAGAGTTAATGGAAAAAGCAGGTCGCTTACCTACGGAACTACACAAGCCCTACATCGACGACATCACTTTCGCTTGCAATTGTGGCGGCACCTTACACCGGGTACCAGAGGTCATTGATGTCTGGTTCGACTCCGGCAGCATGCCCTTTGCCCAACTCCACTACCCGTTTGAGCACAATCAGGAATTTCAAAAACTGTACCCGGCAGACTACATCACTGAAGCCATTGATCAGACCCGAGGATGGTTTTACAGTCTGCTGGCCATCTCCACCTTAGTGCAAGGCCGGGCCCCTTATAAAACAGTGCTAGTCCTCGGACACGTGATGGACGAGGAAGGCAAGAAAATGTCCAAATCCAAGGGCAACGTCATTGACCCATTTGAGGCTTTCGACAAACACGGTGCAGATGCCCTGCGTTACTACTTTTTGTCCAACACACAACCCTGGAACTCCCAACGTTTTTACCACAAGGCGGTTTCCGAGGCGAAGTCCAAGTTTGTCGACCTATTGCAAAACGTGCATGCCTTTTATGCCCTGTACGGAGAAATTGATCACTTCAACCCACAGGACCACCACGTGCCGGTGAACGAGCGTCCGCTTATGGACCGCTGGATTCTAGCCCGTCTCAACGATACTCTGGCTAAGGCGGACGCCGCATATGAGCGTTACGATGGCACAGGTGCCGCCCGCTTAGTCCAATCCCTGCTGGACGATTTGTCCACATGGTACATCCGCCGCAACCGAGATAGATTTTGGGCCTCTGGAATGGAACAAGACAAAGCGGCCGCTTTCCTCACACTGTCAGAAGTTCTCAAAGGGGTGTCCCTGATGATTGCCCCCATCACTCCATTTTTGGCCGAGGACCTCTACCAAAATACCGTACGTCCAGGCCAACCTAATGCGCCTGTGAGTGTGCACCTGTGCGACTTCCCAGGGGTGGACCAAGCACTCATAGACAATACCCTACTGATGGAAATGGACGAGGTACTCCACGCCGTCGAAATGGGGCGGTACCTGCGCAACGAAAGTAAGATGAAAACTCGCCAGCCCCTGTCCACACTGTACCTGAGCCTTGAGAATGAGGCAGTGCTGCGCAAGTTTGTCGATGTCATTGCAGACGAGTTGAATGTTAAGGCCGTGCGCTTTGTCGCGTTGGACGAAGTGGCCGCCCCCCAACTGTACCTGAACCTGGCCGCTGTAGGTAAAGACTATGGCAAACAGGTTCCGAGACTTAACAAAGCCGCTAAGCAGGCTACGCCAGAGCAAATTCAATCCTTTCGAGAACGCGGCGAAGTTTTTTTGGAAGGCCAGCGCATTGGCAAGGAACATGCTGAATTACACTACCAGCCTCGATTCCAGGGCCTCGTATCTGTGGACAACCGTGGCTTTGTGGGCTTAGACACCGAACTAACTCCAGAACTAGTGGAAGAAGGATTTGTCCGCGAGATGGTGTCCAAGATGCAGATGATGCGTAAGGAAGTTAATTACCACGTCATGGACCGAGTAGCCTTCAACGTTCAGGGCGACGGAGACCTGTTGATGGTGTTGCGACGGCATCAAGAAAGCATCATTAAAACTGTTTTGGTGCGTCAGTTCACCTTCGATCCGGTAGATGTAGCCAAACTCCGCGGTGATTTAACCAAAGACTGGGATGTCAACGGCAAACCGCTGACGCTGACCGTCCAGGCATGAACGGGTTCAATCCGACACTGTCGAGCCCAGATTTCGGAAATCCCTCTTTGAGGGACTCTGAAATCTGGGCCTCTCCGTAGGCCGCTGTTTCGGAGACCGTCCTGTTGATACCTGGAGACCGTCCTGTTGGTACCTGGAGACCGTCGTGTTGGGGCCTATTGTTTTTGATGTCTAACACCACGATGTGCGTGATTTACTCCTCTCGCTGTGCGATTCCGTACTGCTCGCGCAGGGAGCGCTTGGAAAACTTGCCCACACTAGTTTTGGGAATCTCTTCGATAAACACGAAGGTTTCTGGAATCCACCATTTGGCCACTCGCTGTTCCAAAAAGGATTGTAACTCCGCCGCCGTGACACTGCCTTTTGCCTCATTTCGCAAAACCACAAAAGCCCGTGGCCGCTCCTGCCATCGCACATCTGGGACACCCACGACTGCGGCCTCTGCCACACCCGGGTGCGCCATCAGGGCATTTTCTAGATCTACCGAGGAAATCCATTCACCGCCACTTTTAATAAGGTCCTTGGTGCGGTCCACCACCTGCAGATACCCGTTACTATCCATGACAGCGATGTCCCCCGTGCGAAACCAGCCCTCTGTAAAAGCCCCCTCTGTTTTTCCTGGATTTTTATAATACTCATTGATAATCCACGGTCCTCGTAACCATAATTCACCCATTGCCTGGCCATCATGAACCACCTCTTGGCCATCTGTTCCAACCAGTTTCATCTCTAATCCTGGCAACAACAGCCCCGTCTTGGTGCGTAATTTATAACGCTCCAAACCCCTCAAATTTTGTAAAGCTGCTTTTGGCAGATTAATGAATGTTACTGGACTGGTTTCCGTCTGCCCATACCCCTGGTACAACCGGACGCCCAGTTCCTCTTCAAATGCTTGAGACAGTGCGGTGGGCAAGGCGGCGCCCCCGGACAGCAGATAGCGAACGTGGCTGAAATCGTACTGTCCAGGGTGCTGGCGAATGTGTTGCAATACCCCCATCCAAATAGTAGGTACCCCAGCACTTAAAGTGACTTTTTCATTCTCTATGAGATCACAGTATACCCCCGCAGTGGGTCGGGCACCTGGATAGACCTGTGTGGCCCCAGCCCAGGTGTCAATATAGGGACGTCCCCAGGCATTCACGTGAAACATCGGTACAATCGGTAGGGTCACATCCTCCTCGCGAGTTCCCAGTTCCCCTGTCATGCAGGCTAAACAATGAAGAAACAGTCCTCGGTGTGAGTAGACAACGCCCTTAGGGTCCCCTGTGGTGGCCGAGGTATAGCCAATAATGGCCGGATCATTTTCGTCAAAATCCGGGAAGTCGTAAACCCCATCTGCGGCCGCTAGCAGGTCTTCATACAGCACCGCGTGTGGTAGCTTCGTATCTGGCAGATGGGGCTGGTCTGTCATGATGACAAAGGTGTGCACAGAGGGAATCTCACTGGCAATCGACTCAATGACGGGAAGCAGGTCCTCGTCCACAAACAGAACTCGGTCCTCCGCGTGACGAATGGTGTAAACTAACTGTTCTCGAAACAAGCGTATGTTTACCGTGTGCAATACCCGGTGTGACAAAGGGACGGCAAAATACAATTCCAGGTGTCTGTGATTATTCCAGGCAAAGGATGCCACGTGCTCTTGTTCCCCAACCCCTAGTGCTGTTAAGGCGTTGGCGAGGCGGCACACCCGCACATGCAACTCCTGGTACGTATAGCGGAAAACCCTAGAGTAATCTCTACTGATGACCTCCTTCTCTGGAAAAACTGTGTAAGCGCGATAGAGAACATTTTTTAACAGCAGAGGAAAGTCCATCATTGTCAGTATCCGCTCCTTTTGCCAATTCCAAATTCAGCATAAATCGAACACATCAAATCTATTGAATAAACTAAAAACAGTGCGCGCACTTTTACAATGAAAATTATCATGAATACGTTTTCAATCTAATTCCTAAAAACAGCACTTGAGGAAATTAGCCATAGCACAACCAGACTATAATATTCTTAACACTCCGTCAACATCTCGCGATTACTTTTGAGGGGAATGCAGAAGGGAAGTCGCGGAAATAGTCACCAAACTAGTACTTAACCGTTTAAGAAATTCCCAATCGTCTATCCTTCAAAAAATGAAGAATGGGTTGTAGCATTGTTTATCTTATAGATGTAAAATACATATATCAGTGAAAGTTGTCCTTTTAAAAAGCTTAACCCTGTTGGAGGACACTGACTTCCAACAGCACTCAGTTTGGGGAAAATACTCCCGGAAAGAACGGGGTGGAAAGGACTGATAGTGATTGACCAAGGACCAAGTGGTGGTAATCACTGGGGCGGCAAATGGCATTGGGAGAGAAACTGCCCGACTGTTTGCGGCCGAAGGGGCCAAGTTGATTCTAGTGGACGTGCTCGATGACGAGGGAATGAAACTTCGTAACGAATTGGATCAAACAGGGTCATCCGTAAAATATGTGCACGCCGATGTCAGTCAACTTACGGAAGTTTTGCACTTCGTGAATACGGCCACAACCGCCTTCGGCGGTATTGACGTGCTCATTAACAACGCCGGCATCACGAAAGATGGGTTTCTGACAAAGATGGACCCTGTAACATGGGCAGCAGTGATTGCTGTGAACCTGACAGGGGTGATGTACTGCACACAGCAAGTGGCAAAAGTCATGGTAGAAAAGCACAGCGGCGTGATTCTCAACGCAACTTCCGTCGTTGCCACATTCGGAAACCTTGGTCAAACAAGTTATTCTGCTGCGAAAGCTGGAATTATTGGAATGACCAAAACGTGGGCCAAGGAATTAGGGCCTAGAGGAATTCGAGTGAACGCTGTGGCTCCGGGATTTGTGCACACCCGCATGACTGCTGCGGTTCCAGACAAGGTATTAGAACAGATGGCAAAACGAACTCCTCTGGGAAGATTAGCAATGCCGATGGAAGTGGCCAAAGTCTATCGCTTTCTTGCCTCAGAAGACGCAAGTTATGTTAATGGGGCCATTATAGCGGTGGACGGGGGCTTGACAATTTAAGAATGGATAGCAAAGACCTCAGAGAATACCTCGACTCGATTCACAATTTAACGGTTACACGTGCATTTAGAGGATAAAATAATCTAATCAATATTGACCCTTGTTGATGATAGGTGTAAAATACATCTATCAAGAATCAGTGGTGATAATGATGGTGAATGAACATGACGCTTTGGGAAAAGCACCGAAGAATTTTCTCGTTCCATATATTTTGTTGATTCTTCGTGAGGTTCCCGTCCATGGTTACGAGTTAATTCAACGCTTAACAGTACTGGGATTCCCAGGAGTAGATCGCGGCAATGTTTATCGAATGCTACGTCAACTTGAACAAGATCATTACGTTCAGTCCACTTGGAGTACTGCATCAGCCGGACCTGCAAAACGCGAATATTCTTTGACAGAATCAGGTGAGGCGTATCTTCACATCTACGCCGACGAGTTAGAACGATATCAGTCTATGCTCAGCCAGTTTTTCCGGATGTATGGTAGCTTTGTCCAGCTGTACAATCCGTTCTTTGGAACACCCGCAGATTCACCAGAAAATCCTGAAAAAAAGTCCATCAGGAGGAATGATGAAGATGATCCAACCTAACCCAAATGTAAAAAAAGTTGAAAAGTCCACCGAATCTGTCGAATATCTGTTTAATACTGCCTGGAAAAGCTATAATGACCGGGTGGCTGAGACTGAAAAATTTCTTCAACAACGGGAATCAGATTATATCAAATCTATTTCGGAGACCCGCAAATTTCTCGGTGAGACACGAAAAAATGCAGAGGGATTTACACGAGATTTGTGGAGTGAAAATCAAAAAATATTTAATGAATTTGGGAAAGCCGGACAAACGGAAGCTTTGAACAAGACATCCGGTGATTCGCTCTCCTCGATGGATGAGTTCTTGCAACGGTACCAGGAGTTGGCCTGGACTCCTTGGCGGTCGCTTGTGGAATTCAGTGAGGCTACTGAAGAACGATGGGAAGATGCCAATCGGCAGGCAATCAAACAGGCTCAAGATCAACGCAAATCCTTAACAGATACAATGCAGCAATTCCAAACAGCCGCACATAAATTCCAATCACAGTTCCTACAGACTTGGATGGGCCCTCTGCACACAGTCACCACGCCTGGAAAAGAATAAAATTAACCCCCTGTATTTCACTGCCTGTCACACACAAAAAAAAAAAAAAAAACACCCACCCAGGTACGCATTCTGTACCTGGGGCTTTGTCTGCTTGAATAGTTTTGTCACTTTATTCTCTCGTTCATCGCAAATCAGAAGGCTGTATTCCATCTGCAGGGCTTCCTTTTAAAGGTTCATAGTATAGTGAAGTCATCGATGATTATTCGAGTGATTCGTCCAATCGAGCTAGCCAGATATTATTCTAATAGTTGTATAAGTTTAACAGTTCACTTATGCATATAAAATTTAACGTTTGAATGCTGAACACACAGTTCGACACTTTGATTCGACATTATTAGACAGAATGTTTTGTTATAATTATTTGCATGAATATCTTCCCCACATAGACATGTTGGAGTTTAAGTCAGGCTTTGTATCCTAAAGTGCTTATTGCAAGTGAAGATAGAATGTTGTTTACGCTGTTGCATACCATGGAGAGGTGGCCCAATTGTTACGGCCACACCACTCTTTACATAGGAGTTGCAGTGCAAAGCCATGGTTGTGAAGGGATGGTCCAGCAAAGAAAAACAAAAAATTAGAGGAGTGATGAACTTGTCTATCAATTACACAGACCCGTTTGCAGCATGGAAAAAGGTTTATGAACAAGCAGAACCAAAGTATTCAGAGATTTTACAACAATTTCTCACCAGCGACTCATACTCACTCATTTCAGCACAGTTGATGGGCCTGTTTATGCAAACAGAACAACTGTTTGCCAAAAACATGGAATCCCTCTTGGAACAATACCACGTACCATCGGTCAAGGATATTGAACGTCTAGCGGAATTACTTGTTAACGTCGACGACAAACTAGATCAAATTGAAGAAAAGATGTTCAAATTAGATCAAAAATTCGATGCTCTTTCCAGCAATGCTGTGACAATCGAATCCTCAAGATCACTGAGCTCCAAGGAAGAGCCAGGAACCACCAGCCACCGTTCTCCAAAAGAAACAGGTAAAGTCTCCGTCAATCGAGATGATGCGAAACAATAGCAGGGCACAGTCGATTTGTAATGTGTCAAAGAGTCCTGCCACACCTTTCACCTCATTTTCCCAAAAAAATAAACCAAAATGGAGGAATAGACCCATGGCGTTACTCGAAGGAAACCTGGTGCAAAGCAAACCCTTATTGGGAAAGGTGGCCCTGGTGACTGGAGCCTCACGGGGGATTGGATTAAACGTGGCCAGAGAACTTTCTCGGTACGGAGCCATCACAGTGGTCAATTTCAACAGTAGCGCAGATAAGGCAGAAGAATTGGCAGCAGAACTTTCGCGGGACCATGTTGAAGCATCCGCAATTCAGGCGGATGTTTCTAAATCCGAGGATGTCTACAGGCTCACCCAAGAAATTTTGGACCGCTATGAACGTGTCGATATTGTGGTTAATAACGCTGGAATCACACGTGATTCGCGCTTTTTGAGCATGAGTCTGGAACAGTGGAATGAAGTTTTGCACACAAATTTGACAGGTATTTTTCATATCACTCAGAACTTGTTGCCTTCCATGATTGAGCACAACTACGGCCGAATCATCAATATATCTTCAATCATCGCTCAAACAGGTGGATTCGGCCAAGTCAATTACTCTGCAGCAAAGGCTGGGATTTTGGGGCTAACAAAATCTCTTGCTCTGGAAACCGTCAAGTATAACATCACGGTGAATACGGTCTGCCCAGGTTTTATCTTGACCGATATGGTGGCTGCAGTCCCAGAAAAAGTTCAAGAAAAAATTAAATCGAAAATTCCAATGGGCAGATTTGGCACCCCACAAGAAGTAGCGAATGTGGTTCGCTTCTTGGCAGTAGATGGAGATTACATTACAGGCCAGTGCATTAATGTAAACGGCGGTTTGTATATGTAACGTAAGTTTCCTATTACTTTTCTATCACTTTACTTTCCTTTAGAATCTAGACAAATAACACAAACAGCCGGTAAACCGAGGAGTTTGCCGGTAATGTGTCATTTACACAACAGGGAGGATGGAAATTTGGCAATGGAAGAATTTTGGGAACCGTTGTGGAACTCTACCATCAATCTACAAGACCGTTGGCAGACCCTTGCACAGGACTGGCAAACTTCTCAGGCAAATCCTTGGGCCCGCTATGAAAAAGTTTCTGAAACATTGGGCAAGGCCGAACCGGTGACAGGGCAAACCCCGAAGCGCGTTATTTGGAAGAAAAACAAAACCAGGCTTTACCGATTTGAATTACCGGACGTCACACCCACCCAAAAAACACCTGTATTCATGTTGTATGCTATGATTAATAAACCGTATATTCTCGACATGGAACCAGGAAACTCTTATGTCGAGTACTTGCTCAAAAAAGGGTTTGTGGTCTATATGCTAGATTGGGGGGTTGCAGGACAGGAAGATAAACAGAACGGCTTTCCAGAATACTTATTTGATTACCTGGCTAAGGCGATTCAACGAACCCTGTGGGATTCAGGAAGTACACAGATCCACATGTTTGCGTATTGTATGGGGGGCACTATGGGGGCCTTATATACCGCTCTATTCCCACAACACGTTAAAAATCTTGTCTTATTGGCTGCTCCTATTGACTTCAGACACGCCCCTTTATATAACGCCTGGTTACGTCAAGAGTACTTTGACGTCGATAAATTGGTCGATACATTCGGAAACATCCCCCCCGAGGTCATCGACTTTGGCAATAAGATGCTAAAACCACTCAGCAACTTTGTGAATTCGTGGCTATCTCTGTTTGAACGAGTGCAAGATGAACGCTTTGTGCACACATGGCGCGTACTAAACAAATGGGTTAACGATGGCACTCCATTTCCTGGAGAAGCTTATCGACAATGGATTCGTGATTTTTACCAGGATAATAAGCTCATTCAAAAACAGCTGATAATGCGGGGCCGGACGGTTGATCTTAGCCAAATTGAGTGCCCCGTTTTACTGTTGACCGCTGAACATGACCACATTGTTCCACCCCCGCAAACACACGCTTTACTCGAACACATTCAAAGCACTGATATTTTAGAACATTCTTATCCCGTCGGGCACGTGAGTTTGGTTTACGGGGGAATGGCTACGAAACATGTGTATCCCGATACTGCAAGTTGGCTGGCAGAGCGGGACTGAGCCCCATAGTAGATAACCCGTCCATGGGGATTTACTTCCCCCTGCAAAAACAGGTATCCTGACATCAGACCCCTGTCACACGGGGCAGTTGCACCTACGAGGAGTGACACCATGCATCGCCTACTGCTCATTGCCACTGGCGGAACCATTGCCTCCGTGCAGAGCCATCACGGGCTGACTCCAGGAATTGGCGCTTTAGAACTAGAGACCTACCTGGGTCAACTTTCACATCAATGCAGCACAGATAGTATGAACCTGTTTCATATTGACAGCACCAATATGCAACCCGAGTACTGGGTGAAAATTGCAGAAACCGTAGCGGCCCAATATGACCGCTACGACGGATTTATCATCACACATGGAACTGATACATTGGCATACACTGCGGCAGCCCTGTCCTACATGCTCGCAGACATCGACAAACCCGTGATTGTGACCGGATCACAAGTCCCCTTCACATACCAGAAAAGTGATGCCCAGCGAAATTTACTCGACGCAGCACGCATGGCCTGTGAACCTATGGGGGGGGTCTATGTGGTTTTCGACGGCCATGTAATTGCTGGAACACGGGCCGTAAAAATCCGGACAAAAAGCTTCGACGCCTTTGAAAGCATCAACTATCCGGACATCGCCACCGTGGATAATTCAGGAGATATCCACTATCATATACCTATTCCCCAATCCCACCGGCCACTTTCCCTGGACACGTCGTTGTGTCCGGACGTGTTTTTGTTAAAACTGCACCCTGGCACCAAACCAGAGCTCTTCTCCGCCCTAATGCCCCTGTACAAAGGGATTGTGATTGAAAGCTTTGGCAACGGGGGCATTCCATTTTTGGAAAGAAACCTTCTCCCCCCCATTGAAGCCTGTGTCAAAGCAGGCATCGCCGTGGTGGTGACCACACAGTGCTTGCAGGAGGGTGAAGACTTGAGCTTATATGAAGTAGGACGAAGAGTGGCCGAAAACGACCGAGTCATCCTTTCCAAAGACATGAATACAGAGGCCATTGTTCCCAAACTCATGTGGGCCCTGGGACAGACCTCGGACTTGTTCGAAGTCAAACACATCATGGAGACCGCAATGGCGCACGACGCTTCATTTTGAAGTGTGACTTTCCGTACGGGAAACATTCGTACATGAATTTTCTGTACGAATGTTTCCCGAGTTGCCCAGAAAGTGAGGGGACATTCCTTGGAGACCCCGGTATATTGGAGCGTTTTGGAACATCAGGACTGGACATTACACTTGGCAGCCACAAACAGTGGTTTGTGTTGCATCACACTGCCCAGTGAATCGCTTGATAGTCTGATGGAGTGGATACATCGCCATATCCCCAATGCAGATATCCTCCGCGATGACGAAGCCCTGCGCCCCTACGCCCAGCAACTTCACGAATACTTCGCCGGATACCGCACAGAATTCACCCTTGCCCTTGACCTGCGTGGCACGCCGTTTCAACGCTCGGTGTGGCTACAACTGAAAAGTGTCCCCTATGGTGAGACCGCGTCGTACTCGGACCTTGCCCAAGGCGTTGGCCGACCGACGGCAGTGCGCGCCGTGGGTGCTGCCAATGGCGCCAATCCCCTTCCTATTGTTTTGCCCTGCCACCGGGTGATTGGAAAAAATGGCCAGCTCACTGGTTATCGTGGTGGTCTCGATGTGAAGGAAAGGTTGCTGCGCTTGGAGTCTTCTGCACGCCCCGCTATGTCTTAAACTTTATTAAAAACCACGGCAAAAATTTCTTGACATGAATCGCCGGATTTGCCTTTTTTCTTACTCGAAAATATCTTGAAGGTTTATAGCCAGTCCCTCAAAGAGGCTCACCGTAACCGTATCGTGGTTGCTGTAGACCGATGGAAACAAGTTGACCCCTTCCATATTGACTACTTCCGTATTGACCACCTCCGTGATCGTTATACCCTCGCCGATGTTCCCAGTGTCACAGTGCAATCACTTTTACCTTAAGTGGGGAAACAGGCCTAGAATACCCGCTGCCGCCATCTGAACAGCAATAATGGCCAAGAGTAACCGTTCAGCTTGTCCCCGTCGCCTCATTGTCCCCCACCGATGGGTGGGTATTTGTGAGGCAAATTTACAATGTGCGGGCGTTGGCGGACGCGAGTATGTGATAAGATGGCAACAATGAATAGTCTTGAATAGGTGGATATGGAAACCCTCTAGGAGGAGCAGACGAAGATGACGGCACAGCAGCACACGCAGGCGTCCCCAGAATGGTCGGATGGCCCGGGATTGCAGGAGGCTACCGTGGAACACCTGCAGACATTGATGGAACAAGGAGAAACCACCGCCGCGGACATTGTTCAGGGGTACCTGTTGCGCATCGCCGCAAACAACCATGCCGGCAGTGAAATCAACGCGGTGCTCGAGGTGAACCCGGATGCCCTGCAAATTGCGGAATCGTTAGATGCGGAGCGCCAGGCTCGCGGTCCTCGCGGCCCCTTGCACGGCATTCCTGTCCTCCTCAAGGACAATATCGACACTGGCGACAAACTACACACCAGTGCAGGTTCACTCGCCCTGGCCAATTCGCAGGCGTTGGCGGACGCGTTTTTGGTGGAGAAATTGCGACAGGCGGGCGCAATTATTCTGGGTAAAGCCAACATGACCGAATGGGCTAACTTCATGACAGAGGGTATGCCCAATGGGTACAGCTCCCGTGGGGGCCAGGTCAAAAATCCGTATGGTCCGGGAAAGCTGGACGTGGGCGGGTCCAGCTCCGGATCGGCTGCGGCGGTGGCGGCTAACTTCGTCCCGTTGGCGGTGGGGACAGAGACCTCCGGTTCTATTCTCAGCCCCGCTGCCAGCAACTCTGTCGTAGGCATTAAACCCACCCTGGGACTGGTGAGCCGCAGTGGCCTCATCCCCATCGCCCACAGCCAGGACACGGCAGGCCCCTTGGCGCGAACGGTGCGCGACGCCTTATGGTTGCTGGCGGGCATGGCCGGTGTGGACCCACGAGATGTTGTCACCCGTGCATCTGCGCCACTCCATCCTGGGCATTGGATTGCGGAGCTTAGCACAGATGCGCTGCAGGGAAAACGCATTGGCGTCCCCCGGGAACCTTTCTACACCGACCTATCCCAGGCGCAACTGCGCGTGATGGACGAGGCTGTTTTGGTTCTGCAGGACTTGGGTGCCCAGGTGGTGGACCCGTTACCCTATCCAGACTTATCCGTGATTCAAAACCATACCGTTTTGCTGTATGAATTTAAACCAGACCTCAACGCCTACTTGGCCAGGCTCAGTGCCGAAGTGTCGGCGCATTCTCTGCAGGAGATTGTGGAGTTCAATCGCCAACACCCCCAACAGTGCCTGCGCTACGGCCAAACCCTGTTGTCCAGCGCAAACCTCACCACAGGTACGCTGACCGAGTCGAAATATCTGCAGTCCCTGGCAAAAGACCGATACTTCGCACGGAAAATTGGGATGGATCACGTTCTGGCACAACACCACCTGGACGCGTTGCTGTTTCCCTCCAATCATGGTGCTGCCATTCCCGCAAAGGCGGGGTATCCTTCTATCACAGTCCCCGGAGGAAGGGCGGGTGCGGATGGAATTCCGGTGGGAATTACATTTACCGGTACAGCTTGGAGCGAACCCACCCTAGCGGCAATGGCTTACGCGTTCGAACAGGCCACCCACCACCGCGCGGCCCCTTCCACGACACAGGACTAGGGCGCCAGATCTGGCGGGAAACCTTGACAAATGAGGCTGTCTTAGTGTTACAATGATATAGTAAGTTAAAGAATTGCTCACAGAATTTTCTAAAACCCAATCTTCAAATTCCACAAGACAGTCTAGGGAAGGGCCTAATTTTGCACCCTGCTTGGCAAGTACGGCGGGGCGAAAACGGGGGATCCAACTATTTGGGGTGAATTGTGGATTTGCGCCCGCAAATCCACATAGGCAGGGTCAGGACTTTAGATAGTCATGACTTGAAATGAATGATATGCCGAATCCGACAGCTAACCTCGTAGGCGAATACTAATGGCTTGTTCGTTATCCTTCTTATGCAGTGCTTCATCATACACTGTCCCTTGGATTTCGTTCAAACAAGCACCCAAACAACTGAAAATTGCGCACGGTAAATTCTAACTATTAATTTTTTCCTATTGTCTTTTCATGCATCTACGTTTCCTTGAGTAGATGTCTCTAGTCCAGGAGGGACTTCATTAAAAACCGAGTGCTCTTCTGATGTATTTAGTTTTGCCCATGAACCAAGACAACCTATGTGAAGGAAGACTCCATCTCGTACATCAGGTGGGGAGACCCCATTCAAGCAAATTTAGAATTTGAGAGGAGAAACCGATGATTAAAGCTATCGTGTTTGATTTTGATGGTACGGTGATTGACACAGAAACCGCGTGGTATGTTGCGTTTCGGGATGCCTACCGAAAATATGACGTGGAATTAACCCTAAAACAATACTCCGAATGTATCGGTACAAGCTTGCATTCCTTTAACCCGTATGATTATTTGGTCACACATCTTCACCTTCCCATTGATCTAGATGAATTCCGAAAATCGGTCAAAGAGTATCATACCAAACTGATGGAAACCGAGAATGTACGTCCTGGCATCGTTGATTTCTTGAAGTTAGCGAAACAAAAAGAGCTCAAGGTGGGGCTTGCCTCGAGCTCCGTATCAACCTGGGTGAATAGTTTTTTGAGTAAATTGGATTTGCTCTCTTATTTCGACTGTGTTCGCACCTCAGACCATGTGAGCCATGTCAAACCAGACCCCCAATTATATCTGCAAACGTTGGACTGTTTAGGAGTTAAACCACACGAGGGAATTGCTATTGAAGATTCTCCTAATGGGGCCAAAGCAGCGGTGGCGGCAGGACTGTACTGTGTGGTTGTTCCTAATTCCATTACAAAGTATCTCCAATTTGGTCCCGTCCATCAAAGGGCAGATTCCTTAAGCGATCTCGATTTTGATGGGTTGCTCCAACAAAGTTCTCAACTTAAATCTGAGCTGTCCTACGAAAGGGGACCTTTCTAATGAAAGTTGTCCATTTTGGTGCGGGAAATATCGGCAGAGGATTCATCGGATTGCTGTTATCACAATCCGGTTACAATGTTTGTTTCATTACGCGCAATCCTGTCAAGATATCGCTCCTGCAGCAAAGAAAACAATACACGGTAACGTTGGCCAATGAAAGTGAAGATTCCGTCACCGTGAACAACGTAACGGCCATCAATATTCGGAACCACGAAGAAGTAATCAAAGCTGTCGCCGAGGCCGATTTAGTCACAACAGCGGTGGGAGTCAGCGCTTTAAAGAACATCGCCGAGCTGATAGCGAGGGGCATTAAGCGACGTTTGCAACAAAACCCGAGACCATTGAACGTAATTGCCTGCGAAAATGCCATTCGGGCCAGTTCCAAATTAAAAAAATTGGTGTACCCAAAGTTATCCCCAGAATTGCATGCTGTTGCGGAACAATTCATTGGGTTCCCCAGTTCGGTTGTGGACCGGATTGTTCCCACTCAGAATTCTAAAGACCCCCTGAAAGTTAGGGTGGAACCTTTTTATGAATGGATACTTGAACGGCCAGAGATGAAGGGGAACCTCCCTGAAATTGCAGCAATTCACTACGTGGATTCGCTCGATCCATATATTGAACGCAAGCTATTCACGGTGAACACAGGTCATTGTAGCGCAGCTTACCTGGGTTACATTGAAGGCTACCAAACCATTCAAGAAGTGATGCGAAACCCCAAGATACGCGAAAAAGTATGCCGGGTCCTGCAGGAGACGGGGGAACTGCTGATTAAAAAGTATCACTTTGACAAAGATCAGCACAGTCGGTATATTCAAAAGGTTTTGCATCGATTTTCGAACCAAAGTTTGACAGACAAAATTGTTCGGGTGGGTCGCAACCCCATTCAAAAGCTATCGCCTAATGAACGCCTCGTGCGTCCATCGATGCAGGCGTATGAAAATGGGTTGGATACTCCCAATTTGAACTCCGTCATGGCGGCGGCCCTCCTGTTTGATTACAATCAAGACGATCAGGCAACGGAGCTTCAGACAACCATTGAGCATGATGGAGTGCAATCCGCCATCACAACATTCACGGGAATTCCAAACAGGCATCCTCTTCATAAAAAGGTGCTTTCAAAATACCGGACCCTTTTGGCCATTCAATCCCATTAAGTCCCATGCGCCAATGGAACTGCACCAAATAAACCTGTACAGGCGTATGGACCTGCACAATGGCGGTTGACGTTGCCGAGGGCAATCCCACCGTCGCACCCACATACTGCAATTGTGGTGCTTTTAATTTGATAATTGGTTGGACTGTGCACTTCTCCGGAGGTTGTCATCACTGCGGCACCCACCCAGACCTTATCCCCATTGCACTTGCTGCACCGTTTTCTGCCACATTTTCTGCCGCGAGGGTGCGTCCTAAAGGAGAAATAAGATGCCACAGGTCGCTTATAAGCCTTTTCAAGCCGAGGTTTAGACAAATAGGGTACCGCCAAGCCCTTATTCCAGCAAATTCAGCCTAAAAACCGCATGCAAACCTACAATAAGGGATTCTCACACCTCTATTTATCCTTCATCTCTCGAAATTCGACGATTAGACGACTGGGAGACCCTTAATTCTAGCACCGCAGAAATTGCCCCTCACATCTGCTCCTTTCATACAAAATTTTCCTTACCTAGTTTAGAGCACAGGTGAAAGTTCTGAAGGTTCCGGTGCTAGCCTCTAAGGAAATCCACGTCGCCGTTGAGACCCGCTTTACTGAACTGTTTTCTCATCCGTCGAACTCTGCAATTGGGCGGCGATTCGCTCCAACCAATCAACCTCCAATTGCATATGCAAAAGTCGGTGTTCCAAGGAAAGTTGAATGCCTGCGGCGTGCGAATGTGAAAGACCTTTTTGGAACAGGTTCATCTGCTCTTGCAACCGCTGCAACCGCTGTTGCAGGTGGTGTGCCACCTCGTCCTTTGGCAGGTGATCTAAAAACATCAGTCCTACGTCGCCTTTGTAAATGGGTGAGTCGGGATGTTCCAAGTTTTGTCGCAAAAGACTTTGGAATTGTTCTATTCCTTCGGGAGTGATGGAATAGACTTTGCGAGGGGGACGATTGCCCGCTTGCTCGGTGTGAACCGTTACGAAACCGGACAGGGCCATTCGATCCAGCAGGACATAGGCAGTGGCTTTTTTTATTTCTGTTACATACAATAAATTTTTTTCAATGAAGTCATTGATCTGATACCCGTGTGCACTTTGTGCCATCAAAATTCCCAATAGCAAAAGAGAACGTTCATCTATCACATCATTTCCGCCCTTCATCACATCATTTCCACACTTTCAAGGATTCCCTTTTATATCGATTTTAAGGGATATTCAATTGCCGCCCATTTTGTGGAACGATGATAGGCCACCAACAAACTGATGGCGGCAAAACTGATAAGTGCCACGATGAAATAGGGCAAATTAGGATGCAGTTCGTACAGTGCCGTAGCCATTAAGGGCCCCACCACACGCGCCAGATTGTCCATCGAGGACAGCAGGCCGTTGGCCAACCCTTGACCAACCTGCGCCTTTTTGGTGATTAAAGAAGACAAAGGGGGGCGAATAGACGTGTTGCCCACACTGAACAGAGTAATGAACAAAGTGGCATTCCAAAAATTAGTTGATGCCAGAACACTGAGCAATCCCACGCCAGAGAGTGCCAGACCCACATACAAAGCCGGTAGCTCTTTGCCGTGCTTCACGAAGCGTGGCAGGATGCCCCCTTGAAACAGGGCGGCTACCACTCCAGAGAAAAAGAACATTCCACCAATCTGCGTTGCCGTGGCGTGAATCCGCAGCATTTCGAAATACTGAAAGGTCCCCTCTAAGGAAGTCACAGCCAATTGACTGAAAAACCCAACCAGGTAGAGGTATCTGAGGGGGCCGGAAAAAGCGGCCCAGCGCGTTTTTGGTATGGGTAAAGCAGAACTCTCCCCGCGCTCACCCCCCCTGACTGGAGGTGGTGGATTGTGCAGCGCAACCGCTCCCCACGCCGCATTGGCCAGCGCCAGTGCACTGGCGACAAAGAAAGGAACACTGACACCAAAGTGGGACAGCAACCCACCAACTCCGGGACCGATGATGAACCCCATTCCGATGGATGCACCCGCCAGCGCCATCCCGTGTGTTCGTTCCTGTGGAGTGGTTACCTCAGCGATGTAGGCCATGGCTGTTGCTGTAACAGCCCCCGAAAATCCACCTCCAATAATGCGTGCCACATACATCAACCAGAGTATGTGCTGCGCCAAGCCAAACAACAGAAAGCTCAGGGCAAAGCCAACTAAGCCCGTAAGGATGACCCGTTTTCGACCTATACGATCAGACAGAATACCCCACGCTGGGGCAGTCACGAAAGCCACCGCAGAATAGACGGCCAGCATCACTCCCAATTGAAAGGGAGCCGCTCCCACCTGTTTGACCATCAGCGGCAAAACGGGAATGATGAGGCCAAAGCCGATGAAGACGGTGACCAACATCATCAAAATAACACGCAATCTTTTAAACATTGATTGGTTTCACCTCAACCTAAATCTATAAGTTAACAAATTCAACCCTAAAAATAACTGATTACGAGTTTGTTGCCGAAAATGATAACATCCTCCGGCAATAGTCAATCATAACTAATTATAACCGGATTATATTATACATGATTAGATTGGGCAAGAAAATAACGTCTCTATTCAAACGCGGATTCCGATGATTTCCACGAGGAGCTATCTTTATAATTAACTTTGAGCAGAATCATCCTTAGAAATAGGGGGTTGTAAAGCCTGCGATAAGACACGAAGTAGCCGTGAAACCCGAACACAAATGTAGAAAGACTCCATTTCAGTGGACGAACCACAACCACACCAAGCTGGTGGGCAGTAGGATGCCGTTGGCCACAACGCTGGTTTTTTTGTGCTGTATTAGTTCCTGGCGAATAAGAATGGCATATCCGACCAAAAGTCCAACGGTAACTAAGGTACGAAACTTGTCGCTTCTTCCACCGCCAGTCGCGATGGCCTTCTTCATCGCTCACACTTCCTTTGCGCGCGATTCCACATAGTTGCGTCAGGTGTCTCCACTTCTAAAAGAGTGGCCTCACGGCTTTTAAACGTCTGCAACAGTTAGTCTATTACGATCTCCGCGATAAGTTCGGGCTAATGGGGACTCAATTTGGGACCCATTTGGACTCCTGTTGCGCCAAGAGAGCCTGGCTTGCAAACTCACCAATAGGCCATGATGCCTCCATCTAGGTGCTCAGCCCACTGTCTCTTGCACCAACCAAGGTTTTTGAGAGACAACGTCAAGTATTATGTCATGACAGATTGAATGTCTTTCATTTGCGCCGGGGCAGAACCCGCATTCAAATAAACGTCGCTATTGCCCAGTGTCACCATCGCCAAAATTAGTGAAAACTGAGCGTTTATTATCAGACTAATGAACATGATCCGGCATGACTTCCAACTCAATCACTTCTGCCAGGGGATGATCTACAAGCTGCTGAATGATTTCTTTGAGCCGTTCATCCACACCCCTTACATTAGCGCTTCTTTCGCACCATCAAACCACAATGCGTATTTGTGGTAAGTAGTTATCTATCCAATGTTGAATCCTCATTTTGAGGAACTATTTTGGCTACTTCTGCAGCTAAGGGTTCCGATGGGGGGGTAACACCTGCCACTGGCCCAAAGGCTCGCAACATATCGGTTAATTCTGTGGGCAAAAACAGCAGCGTGTTTTGGTCCGATTTCACCGCTTCGAGTAACACATTCAGTCCCCTTAAGCGAAACGCGACTGGGGAGTTTTCATACAAAAGTGCGGCTTTCACGTATTCCTCGGCCGCAACCACTTCCGCCTCACCATAAATTCGCCGGGCTCCTTTCTCTGCCTCGGCTTGTGCCTTACGGCTCAAAACATCCTGCAGTGAAGAGGGAATTTCTAAATCGCGAATTTGCACATTTTGGACTTCAATTCCCCAGGAGGTGGCCCGTTCACGAATCAACTCGGCAATCCTATCATCAATTTTTTGTTGGTCTGAAAGCAAAGTTTCTAGATCACTTCGGCTCACAATGTCCCGTAGCGATGACTGGGCGGCCAAATCAATGGTTTCTCGATAATTTTTCACTTCAAGGGCTGCACGCTTCACATCGGATACTTTCCAAAACATAACCGCCAACAATGTCACAGGAACCTTATCCCTGGACAAAGTGCCTTCTGTGCGGAATTCAGTGGTGGTGATGCGTTTGTCAATAATGGTGGCACGCTGGACAAACGAATACACCATATGAATTCCTGGCTTTCTAATGCCCACGAAACGTCCCAAGGTGAAGACCAACATTTCATCCCACTGTTTTACAATCCGGATGGATGAAAAAAAATAAAGAACCACAATTACAACGACTATCGCAAGTCCTGTCGATAGAATGGGCATTGATTCTCCTCCTGTTCCAATCCTTTACTTCTAGCATAGCCATTTCACAATTTATCACAACCCCAGTATCGTTCTTGAAAATGTGGACCCCTTTTGTCCGTAGTTGTCACATTTTCCAACCCTGCATCGTCAATTCCTACGAATCGATTGGATTTATGATTCAATACGCGTGGGGACACACTAGGCTGTGGTCCACATGAAGGAGAGACATTCCATGAAATTGAAATTTACGCGAAAAATGACATATCACACCGTAATCAGTGCAGGTTTAGTTTCCGCCCTTCTAACGGGCTGCAATACCCCTTCAGCCATCCCACCGTCGTCCCCGAATTCGTCGGCCAGCGGCGGCACTTCGCCATCGACCAACACCACCAACTCCACGGAAACGGGGTTGGGTGCAGGGGTGGGAACCAGCAATACCCCCGTCTCGACGCCAAGCACCAGCGCCTCGACTTCGTCAAGCGGCAGTAGTTCAGCGGGAAGTTCTACGGCTTCCATCCCATCCAGCCCGACGAATTCCCAAGGAAGTGTCACGGTGGTGGCTGAGCCTGCGCAAATGATTCTCTATGCGCCGATGGTTTGGGCGCTCAATACGGTGCACGTGACGGGACATTTATCCAATGGGACGACGACGGCCGTGATGGTGGAAGCTGTCACGGCGAACGGTGGAGTAGTGGCATCTGACAAGGTGAACACCACATCCAACGGATCATTTACCGCAAATTTATATTTACCAGACAATGGGCCTGCAAACTTGGCCTTCAAAGCCTACGGTGGTGGCACGGCCGCCAGTACAGGGGTGTTTTATTTCAACGCGATCCCGTTGGTGCAAGGCACCCCTGCGGTATTTAGCGAGGTGCGCGTCAGTGCACAGCAAATGGGGACCGACTTCCCCGTTTGGACGCCCACTTGGCTGCCCCAATCCATCACCTCGACGCCGCAAAGCCAACCCGCATATTCGGCCAACTTGGCAGCCAAATCTTTTACCTACACGGCGGACATTTTCGCCACCCCCCGCGCCTACCCAATCAATGACAGTGCATTGAACACCCCTACGCCCATCGAGATTGCGCAAATCGGTGGCCAGTCCTTTGCCAGTGCGAAGGCGGCCGAGCAGCAAATGATGTACGGCTTGCAACAGACGTTTGCCCAGACACTCCCCAGCGGCACCCTATCATTGGGCAATCTCAGTGGAGTAACCTACACCACACCCACACCAGCCATTTTGTGGCATGAGGGAAAGTGGACGCTTGTTGTTCAGGGTCCTGTTCCGCAGGTCAATCGGACAGAGGCCCAAGCCATCGTCCGCATCCTCAACCAGGTCTACCTGCCCCCCACCAATGGACTGGTTTTTGTGCAAAACACCACTTCTGTGAACAACACACAGTCCGCAGTGACAGAGGTATCCTTTATTCAGGGGAGTGACCTGTACACCGTCGGCACCCAAACAGGACAAATTTACAATGCGCTGGTAATGGCGGCTTCCAGTCATAGACACATTTCCGGCGTGCATGGCATTTCTTAATTCAGTCAATGCCTAAGATTTTATCTATTCATTCCTATTAATTCTATGATTATCATAAGCAGGCAGGGTACAACTACTTTTTGCGCATCATCGCACTCAGTTGATCCCAATCCTCTGGGTTGAGGGTGCTAAGCTCGTTAAATTCTCCGGCCCCTTGTAACCATTCTCCACCATCGATTGTAACTACTTCTCCATTGATATAACCCGCTTCATCAGACACTAAAAACGCCGCTAAATTGGCGAGTTCGCTCATAGTCCCAGTTCTATGAAGGGGAACGCGGTTCATCAGACGTTCTCCTATTTGTGCGGACGGCACCAAGCGCGACCATGCACCTTCCGTTGGAAACATGCCTGGGGCAATCGCGACTTGGCGAATTCCATATTTAGCCCATTCAACTGCGAGCGATCTCGTGAGAGATAGAACCCCCGCCTTTGCCACCGCAGAAGGAACCACAAAACCTGATCCAGCACCAGACGACGCATAATTTGTCACAATATTAAGCATGGTGCCGCTTTGTTTTTGATCAATCCATCGCTTTCCTAGTTCAAGGGTCGCATAAAATGTGCCATGTAGTACAATGTTTAAAATAGCATCGACAGCGCGTACCGATAGACGCTCCGTGGGGCTAATAAAGTTCCCAGCAGCATTATTTACCAAAATATCAACCTTACCATAGTGTGCATAGATTGCGTCAAACAATTCCGCAACCTGAATCGGATCCCGGACATCACACGTTTTGTAGAATACCTCGCCGCCGTCTTTTGTCATTTCTTGTGCAGCCGTTTGTAAAACTTCTTCACGGCGACTGGCAATGGCCAACTTTGCTCCTAATTGAAGATATCTTTCACCCACGGCTCGTCCTAATCCCGTTCCACCACCCGTGATGACAATGACCTTATTTTGCAATAAATCCCTTCGAAACATCTGATGTCCACTCTCCCTCAACTCGTTTAAATCCACCCTCATCCCTACAGTAAATATCTGATTTTCCCAATTTGAATGTCGGCTTTAATGAAATTCTCATAGGTTACTGGAGAATCCGCCATTCTCCGCAACATCGTTAGCTGACCCACATGCGTGATGGCGTCCGCTAAAGGGCCTTGGACTAGTTGCTGCCAAGTGATATCCCCTGTTTTTGATTCTATGAATACCTGGTCCAATTTTTCTAGAACACCGTAAAATCGATCCACTTCCCATTCCCACGTTCCACTGGAAAATTCATAATTATCCCCATCATCCTTGGGTTCCAACAGCGAATGCGCATAAGTTAATACACGAGACATGTGTCTTAGTATTTCAATCGGAGTGCGTACATCCTTTCCGATAACCAACTCTGGAAAGTTCGAAGGTGCGTTTGAAAAAGCCTGTGTGGCACGATAAGCAAGGGTGGCCAGTAGGTGCCTTAACAGCACATTATTCGACGTACTCATCCCCTTCTTCGTTGAAATTGAGCTAAAGATGCTGCATCGGCTGTTTCAATCATTGTTTCATTATAGTTTACTGCACATAACAAATGTAGGGATTTTCTGAATATGCATTAACTGTTTTTGATTGTCTCACACCCGGTGTGCAAACTTATTATTTTGCCACCTAATTACGAGTCAAATATGAATGCCCTACAGTTTATTAAATCCACCACCAAAGCACGTAACCTGGACTGTCAATTTCAACAGGAAGATGCGTACCTATACGCTACAACAGAACAGTACGCGAAACAGATTGAGAAAGAATACCACGCATATCAGAGGCTTAATATCCCTGGAGCGCTCGTCGACAGTATCCCGTTTGCTGTGAATGTACAAAATGCCCTTGTGAGGAGAGAACAAGGGCAATTCCATCCGCTTCGATTTTTGACCGCACTTGTGGACCGCATGGTGAAAAATGGGGTGCCTATCTACGAAGGCACCACGGCCATTAAAGTGTGTCAATACCCAACTGATTAAAGGAAAGTTTGAGATACTCCCCCGTAACGTGGACGATTTGAGCCCGGGTGAAGGGGGCGTAGTTACCTATGAAGATGAACGCGCTGGGGCTTACAAAGATGATGAAGGAAAAGCCTTTATCGTAGACACAACATGTACACACCTGGGATGTGAAACAGTTTGGAACGAAGGGGACGTTGTGGAAGGCCCTGCAGAAAGAACCTTGAAAAGGCTCATATAGAGGTTGTCCAAAACGGGGTCCGCAAATCGGAACGCGAGTCTAAACGCGAGTCTACTTAATGTAATTATTAGTAAACCCATTAAGTAATTATTCCCATGCTCCTTTTTCCACCTTTTTGTGGGTGAGGACGATGAAATACTGCACGGACCCCGTTTAAGGCGATCTGAATTTGTGAACCACAACCCTCTGATGGTTCAGTATCCAGAGTCAATAACAAAAATTCAATATCTGTCCAGGTGCTATCAAGGTCAGTGGTTCAAAAACTAGAAAACGAAGGCTTATTACGTAGTAACATTATCCCAAAACGTCATCGGATTTCCAACACTATTTTCGTTCGTCGAAAAGACGAGTTTCAAGGGAGCTTGGAAAGTGTCTCCACCCATTGCGTCGCATCCAAAGACCCCCAGCCTGTACAGGCATCCCATCCAGGCACGGCATCATAGCCCACCACCCCATTAAACGTGTTGTTGCCACGAACAATATCCCGAAACCCCAGGGACAACTCCTGTTGGTAAATAATTTGAGTGACACCCGAAAGGGGTGAGCGCCCCGTTTCAGCGCGCAGTTGGTTGACCAGGGTCAGCAATGCCGCAAACACCGGGGTGCTGACCGAGGTGCCGCCAACAACTGCTGGTTGCCCCTGAAAAACAATTTGATATCCAGTGGCAGGATCCGCGTTCAAAGCGACGTCGGGAATCCCGCGTGTCGACAATTTTAAAGCCGTCTGATATTCGGGGGTGCAAAACACATTACTAACCCCTCCGCCTGTGGCTCCACCATTTTGCGGACCCAAATAGGTCCAAGCCATTTCTGAACCATCCGGTTGCAAAGAAGTGCCCCCCACAGCCACTGCGGCAGGACTTGTAGCTGGAGCGTCCGTGTGGCGAATCGGATCGCCATTTAATCGATGCATTCCATAGGCACCCTGGTCGCCTGTGGCAACACATACCGTGACCCCTTTGGCATCCAATTGGGCAATCAGATCTGCCCATTTTTGTACTGCCATCGCGCCAAAAGTTGCCTCGGCATCGCCGTAAGAAATAGACAAAACACTTGGGTGATAGGTGGTATCTTCTAAAATGTACTGCAAGACCTGCGCCATCGACTGGGCAAATTCTGCGTAGGTATTACCGGCACTCGCCTCATATATCAGGATGTGTGCCTGCGGCGCGAGAGCCCCCAGCCACTGTAAATCGAGGGAAGCTTCCTCATCCTGTGGTTGGACACCGCGGTCATTGCGCGTTCCGTCTACTGAAACAAAGGTCACCTGTGGTGTGGAAATTTGATGGGACTGCCAGAAAAGTTCCGCACTGGTCAGACTATATCCGTTGGAAAACTCCAGAATTCCCACCTGCTGCCCCCGTCCTGTCAAATGGCTGGGAAAATGGTAGAGGCGCTGAATGTCTTGCGGAAAATACCCCTGTCCCTGATTCGGTACAACTTCGCCATTCGCCAAAATGAAGTGTTTGCGCAACACAGCCGTCGCCTCCGATGAGATCTTTCCCGAGTGGGATGATTCAATATTCTAAAATAACGTCACAACACATGCGCGTTCATCCCGACAGATACCGCTGTCCACGCCACCACCATCAGTGCGGTTAGCTTCACCGCCCAGTCAAAACGATCCACTTTCATCGGCTCCCCCTCCTCCCTAGTAAATCTCCATGGAGATTATTCTATGCCGTCTTCCTTGAATTCACATACAAAAAACAAAACCCGCGCCGTACGAAAAAATCAAGCGCAGCGCCGTCCAGCGCGTTGATTCACAGGGTTTCGTAGGACATTTACATTCCCTATAGGAGTTTCTTCTGAAAATTATACCCCTCATTTAGGATTCTCTTGGGAATTGAATCGACAGTCTCAAATAAGGGGCCCCAGGTCGCTTATAGGGGTTTTCAAGCCACTTTCCGCATAAATAGGCGTTCGCCAGGCCCTTATTTCAGCAAATCCGGGGCAAACACGGTGGAAAAACGTGCAATAGGCGACTTTCACACCCTTATTTTCGTTTCCTCCCTCGTTATTTGATGATTTAGCGACTGGGGGACGCTTAATTCCAGAACCGTAAAAATCGGTCCCCCCCACACTAATAAGGGCCTCCCCAATCCTTCGGACAGATGGGGGCCCACTCCTCCCTGAAAAACCTAAAACTCTCCCGCAGAGCGAGTCTAGGTCTGAAGGAACGGAGTGAAGCGACGGTCTCATTGCAGTGCCTATTGCCGTGGCCTTGACATATATGTTTTTCACAGTATACTGTTGTATGCAGTATGGTGACTCCGGCATCAGTAGTTCACATGGACTAGCCATCTCCGACTCAGGACAAAATTTGTGACAAAGTACAGTAAATCATTCCTGGACGGTAAGTTAATTCGTTCCAATCATGTAACTTAACCAATCATGGAACTCAACCAATCATGGAACTTAACCAAGGAGGAAATTCGATGGCGTGGCTGGAAATATCGCAGGCAAAGCAGGAATTAATCCGTGTTGCAAGCATGTTGCGGGATTCCGGAGTGATGTTCCGTGGCGAGCACGCCAATCTGTCCGCACGTGTGGCGGACGATAGAATGGTGTTAACACGGGGTGGCAATGTCGCCCACTTGGATGAAAGCAGCTTTGCGCTTGTGCAACTAGACGGCAAAGTTTTGGAGGGTGAAATAGCCCCCGCTCAGGCCGAAATTGTTGAAATGCATGCGGCGGTTTACCGTGCCCGGGCGCAGGTGGGCAGTGTTATTCACACCCACGCGCCACACGCCACAGCCTTTGCGGTGGCACACCAATCCATTCCTGTGGTATATGAACCCTTGATGCGTTTTGGCATCACCGCACCTGTGCCCGTGGTTCCATGGGCACCCCGAGGATCTGCGGCATCTGTAGCTGGAATCATTGCAGCCGTGCAGGCCAACCCCGGAATTTCTGCGGTTCTTTTAGCCAATCATGGTGTGCTGGCGTTTGCCGCCAATCCGACCCAAACTGCCCAACTCCTGGCCACCCTGGACGAGGCGGCGGAGTTGATTTTGGCGGCCCGACAACTCGGCGGGGAACAGCCCCTTCCCGAGGCCGCCTTCGAGCAAATTCGAGAAGCCATGCGAGCCTTTGCGACAAAGTAACTGGGCAAGCGAGTGAAACATCTTGCAACTTTACGCAGTGGACAAATTATGCAACAGACTCGCAGCCACCCCCCCATTGAGGGTGTCTGCGAGTCTCAGTTTGGTTGGAGGTCCTGCTTGTGGCACTGAACTCAAAACAAACCCGGCACCTGCCGGCATTCCTTTTGCTGTTTCTTAACGATGGCCCAGCACACGGCGGAATTTTGTGGTCCCGCATGGCCGAACTTGTTCCTTCTGTATGGAACGTGGATACCGGAGCCGTGTATCGCGTGCTACGAGATCTGGAGGCGCGAGGTGCAGTAAACTCGCATTGGGACACGCAAGGCGCAGGACCAGCCAAGCGGGTGTATGTGATAACCCCCATGGGCCGAGAGGAATTGCAGGAATGGTATCAGGATATTCTTGCCCGCAAACGGAGTCTGGATTTTTTCATCCATAAATATGAGCACCCACCAGAAGGTCCAACAAGCGAGGGGAGGGGTTCCATTTGAGTCACGCGCACACTGTCCAAGGCACCACCCTGTGCCCACAGGGACGGCCATCCGAAAACCAGCCATCCGATTCCGAGAGACTGCCTTCCCAAGTGCTGAGCCCCGCCCACCGATGGCTGGTTTTCGGCACCGTCGTGATGGGGGCCTTCATGGTTAATGTGGACGCCAGCATTGTCAATGTAGCCCTACCGGTCCTGCAAGCGGCCTACCATGCCAGTGCGGACGTGTTGCAGTGGGTCATCTCCGGTTATCTGTTGGTGATTACCGCAATACTCCCGGGAATTGGCGGACTTTCGGACAGAGTCAATCGCAAATGGGTCTTTGTTGTGGGAGTAGGGCTGTTTAGCTTCGGATCAGCCCTGTGCGGCATGGCCGGGGGAATGGACAGCCTGATTGCATACCGCATGATTCAAGCCTTGGGGGGGGCCATTATTATGGGGAATGTTATGTCCATCGTTGCCAGTACATTCCCCGTTGGGCAACGTGGCAAACCCTTGGGTTTCATCAGTAGCGTAGTGGCCGCAGGCACCATTGTCGGGCCAGCCTTGGGAGGTGTGATGATTGCCGCCTACGGTTGGCGATCCATATTTTGGGTTAACGTCCCCATCGGGATTTTAGCCATGGTCTTGAGTTCCATCTTTTTAGGCAATTTGTCTTCCGGACGTGGATTGCGTGGGTTTGCCTGGGGTGGTGCAGTGTGGTTCGCCCTCGCCATGATGACCCTACTGCTATTTGTGTCCAACGGCCACACCTGGGGTTGGCTGAGCCTGCAAGCCCTCTTGATTGCCGGGGTCAGTGTCGTCACGTGGTCTGTATTTATTGTCCACTCATTGCGGACGGCCCATCCCTTGATTGAAATCAGTCTGTTTAAATCTTCCCGGTTTACGGTCGGTAATTTGGCTGGAATGCTAACGTATATGTTGATGATGTTCCCAGGTTTTATGCTCCCCCTGTTTTTGCGCATCGTGTTGAATGAACCGATTGCACACGTGGGTTGGCTATTGATGTCCCAAGCCCTCGCCATGATTGTCGTGGCCCCTGTCGGAGGCTGGATTGCCGACCACCATGGCAGTGACCCGCCAGCCTTCGTGGGTATGGTAGTAGTTGCCATTTCCCTGGTCTGGATGGCCACTTTCCACATCGGGACAAGTCCCTGGTCTGTAGTCTTAGCGCAGGGTGTGTTTGGAGTGGGGAACGGCTTGTTTCAGTCACCCAACAATGTCTCCATTTTAGAAACCGTCCCTGTGGAAAAGACGGGGTTGACCGGCAGTTTAATGGCCACCATCCGCAACTTTGGTCGCGTTTTCGGCGTCGCCTTTGTCGTCTTGCTCCTGCAGTCCGCCTCTGGATTAGACCTCACCGCCAAAGGCTTAGATAAAGCAATGCCGCCGGTATTTATCACAGGCGCCGTTTTAGCCGTACTGGCAGCCCTGTTGGTGGGCCTGCGAACCCTGCTGTCCCAGCGTTACTTGGGTACATCCGTAACGGGAGTCCCCAAGTAATGCACTTGGTAATGCCCCTGGAAACGCCTCTGGAAATGCCCCTTGCGCTCAAACCCGCGTCAGCCGACTCACGCCATCACCACCAGCAAATCCCCCGGTTTCACACTGTCTCCAGGCTGGCAGCAGACCTCTTGGACCACACCATCAACGGTGGACTGGACCTGCATCTCCATTTTCATGGCCTCAGTGACCACTAAAAAGTCGCCCTTGCACACCGAGTCCCCTGGTTTGACTGTGACCGACACCACAGTCCCTGGCATCAAAGCGCCAATTTCCTTCGGATTGGTGGGAGAGGCCTTGCGCTGTACAATCCGGTCACCAGCTGTGGTCTTGTCCAATACTTCAATTTCCCGTGGCTGACCATTGAGTTCAAAAAACACCGTGCGAGTTCCATCCGCATGGACCCCGCCAATAGACAACAGCTTAATAATTAAAGTTTTGCCCGGTTCCAGTGAAAGTGTGGTCTCCTCCCCAGGGGTCAACCCGTAAAGATAGGTTGGCGTGTCCAGTACAGACAAATCGCTGTACTGTGCCTCCGACTCAAACAAATCCAAAGTTACTTGCGGGTACAACGCGTAAGACAATAGGTCTTCTTCCCGCGGTTGTTCGCCAATGCGCTCCGCAAGCTTTACCCGCTCCCCCACAAAGTCCACCGATGGTAAACTGACACCAGGACGGTCTGACAGGGGGGAACGCCCTTTTAACACCCCTTGTTGCAGCCAGTCTGGAAACCCGCCATACGGCTGCCCCATCAACCCCATGAAGTAGTCCACCATTGAGGCAGGAAAATCCAAGGAATTTATCCGTTCCCTCAAAGTTTCAGGAGTTAACTGATTTTGCACCATGAATAGTGCAAAATCCCCCACCATCTTAGAGGAAGGTGTGACTTTTACAATATCACCCAGTATATTGTTGGCCTGACGATAGGCTTCCTTGACAGCCTCCCATTGATTTCCAATCCCCAGGGCCTGTGCCTGCTCCCTCAGGTTGCTGTACTGACCTCCCGGCATCTCAAAACGATATACATCCGCTGTCGAGGTGGTCAACCCACTTTCAAAAGCCTTATAGTAAGTTCTTACAACCTCCCAGTAATCTGTGAGCTTCTGTAGATTCCCCAAATCATCCGGAATTTCTCGATCCGTTCGTTCCAAGGCAGCCCCTAGCGAGTTCCAACTGGGTTGGGAGGTTCCCCCAGCCATCGCGCTGATGGCCACATCCACCACGTTTACTCCAGCCTCGACAGCCTTTAAGTAAGTCCCCATACCGTTGCCACTGGTATCATGGGTGTGCAGGTGGATGGGAAGACTGACGTGATTGCGCAGGGCTTTCACCAGTTCAGTGGCCGCATAGGGCTTGAGCAAGCCAGCCATGTCTTTGATGGCCAATACCTGTGCACCCGCTCGCTCCAGTTCCTGGGCCAACTTGACATAGTAGTTTAGGTTGTATTTGCTACGGCTGGGATTCAGAATATCCCCCGTGTAGCAAATGGCCGCCTCAGCAATTTTCCCGGCGCTACGAACCTCGTCAAGGGCCAGTTGCATGTTAGGCAGCCAGTTGAGACTGTCAAAAATGCGAAATATGTCAATCCCGTTGTCCGCCGCTCGACGGACAAATCTCTGCACGACATTGTCTGGATAGTTCTTGTAACCTACCGCATTGGCACCCCGCAACAACATTTGAAACAAAATGTTGGGAATGGCCGCGCGCAAAGCTGATAATCGGTCCCAGGGATCTTCGCGTAAAAAACGCATACTGGCGTCAAACGTTGCTCCGCCCCACATTTCCATGGAAAACAAGTTGCTCCCATAGTGTGCAGTGGCCTCGGCAATGGCCAAAAGGTCTTTCGTGCGCACCCGCGTAGCCAGCAAAGATTGGTGGGCGTCCCGGAAAGTGGTATCTGTCAACCACAGACGGTGGCTATCGTGAAGGAAACGCAAAAATTCTGTTGTCCCCATTTCCTTTAGCAAATCTCTACTTCCACGCGGCACCTTGGTCCCGTAGGAGAAATGTGGAATCGGAGCAGGCTGAAATCTTGGCTTGACTTGAATTCCCTTACCGCCAAGGCCATTGATGGACACCTCACCAATATAACGCAGCAGCTTGGTAGCCCGGTCTCGGCGCTGACGGAAGTAAAACAATTCCGGATGGGTGTCGATGAAATTTACATCGCAGTCCCCTTCCAGGAACTGCGGATGACGCACAACGTTTTCTAAAAACGGGATGTTGGTCTTCACCCCGCGAATGCGAAACTCCTCCAAAGCCCTGGACATTTTTGCAGCGGCTGCTGTGAAACGCAGTCCAGAGGCGGTGATTTTCACCAATAGTGAATCATAGTAAGGTAAAATGCGGGCCCCCGTATACCCATTTCCGGCATCTAGACGGATGCCAAAACCGACTGCAGAGCGATAGGCCAAGATGCGACCGATGTCTGGCAGAAACCCGTTTTGAGGGTCTTCGGTGGTGACACGGCACTGAATTGCGTACCCCCGCGTTTGCACCGCATCTTGTGTCGGGATGCCGATGTCCGGCGAAGAAAGTGGTTCACCCTCGGCAATGCGGATTTGGGCCTGGACAATGTCTACCCCGGTAATCATCTCAGTGACCGTGTGTTCCACCTGTACACGAGGATTCACTTCAATGAAGTAAAACTCCCCCTCCGGGGTGAGCAAAAACTCCACCGTCCCAGCGTTCACATAACCCACATTTTGCATGAGGTGTACAGCAGTGTTGCAGATGTCTTCACGCAAATCCACTGGCAACTGGGAGGGGGCCATCTCCACCACCTTTTGGTGACGGCGTTGGATGGAACAATCCCGCTCATACAGGTGAACCAAATTCCCCTGGTTGTCTCCTAAAATTTGTACCTCAATGTGTTTCGGAGACTCGATATATTTTTCCACATACACGCTGGCCTGGCCAAAGGACGACTGTGCCTCAGAGGTGGCGCGGGTAAAGGCCTCCACCAGGTCCGCCTCACACTTCACTTCCCGCATCCCCCGCCCCCCGCCGCCGGACACAGCCTTAATCATCACCGGGTACCCCACGCGGCTGGAAAACTCCCTTGCCCCTGCGAGATCCACTGGACCTTCCGTGCCGGGGACCACGGGAATCCCCGCCGCGATGGCTACACTACGGGCACTGACCTTGTCGCCAAACATGGCCAAGTGTTCTGGTTTCGGACCAATAAAAGCCAATCCCGCCACCGCACAGGCCTCCGCAAAATCCTCAGATTCAGACAAAAATCCGTATCCCGGGTGGATGGCGTCACAACCGCTGCGTTGCGCCACTTCAATAATCGTTTCAATATCTAAGTAGGCCTGTACTGGCCCCATGCCCGAGCCAATCAAATAAGCCTCATCGGCCTTATAGCGATGCAGTGACAGGTTGTCCTCTTTGGTATACACCGCCACGGTCTGTATTCCCAATTCGGTGCAGGCCCGGCAAATGCGAATGGCCACCTCGCCCCGATTAGCCGCAAGAATTTTGTGGAATCTTGACACTTGTCAGACCTCCAACAATTTTTCTGTCTATCATATCACAGACGGTGCTTGTGCCAAAGGACCGGATTTTGTCACTCAAACAGGCGGATACCCTTGCACTTGACATTCATTTGTGCGTGTAATAAAGGAGGAGAAATGTTACCCAGACTTGACGAGGGGGAGAATTGTCATGGCCGCAACCGTCGCTTCTGCACAAAGATATAAGTTTATTGAATTTTTCTTCGCCGATAATCCTTTGGTTCATGAAACCGCGTACGGCAGCAATAGTTCTGTGGGTTACTTTATTCAGGGGTGCAGCAACCGTGGGGTACAACCTCTGTCAGAAATTAGTTTCCAAAGTTTAGAGGAACTAAACGCATTCGTGAAAGACTGGCATGAACAAAATCCTCACATCCACTCTACACACTTAAGTTGAACTTGTGGGTAGCGCTTTTGCGCTACCCACCCGTAAGATAGCCCGCTGTTCTCAAGTTTGTAATGCATCCTGCTAATACCTAAAATTTATGTTCTGCCACACGACTTCCTACTGTTTTAGACTCTTACTGTTCCAAATTCCTACTGTTTCAGACTCTTAGCAAGGTTGCTCATTTCAATCGCCGCTGTCGCCGCATCCCAGCCCTTGTTACCCCCCTTCGTCCCCGACCGTTCAATCGCCTGCTCAATGCTATCTGTGGTCAACACTCCAAAAATCACCGGTGTCCCACTGGCCAGAGAAACCTGTGCCACCCCTTTGGCCACCTCGGCGGCCACATAGTCAAAGTGTGGCGTAGCACCGCGAATCACCGCACCCAGAGCAATCACCGCATCGTAGCGACTGGATTCTGCCATCTGCTTGGCCGCCCAGGGAATTTCATAGGCCCCCGGTACCCATGCCACCGTCACATCCGCCTCTTCCACCCCATGACGGCGCAACGCATCCAGTGCACCGCTGAGTAGATGACTCGTGACAAACTCGTTAAAACGGCCTACCACAATCCCGATGCGCAGTCCTTGTCCCAGCAATTTACCTTCGAGTATTTGAACACCCATTATGACAAACTCCCCCTCATATTATGTGTTTTGCTACAGGTGCAATAAATGCCCCATTTTCTGCTTTTTCGTCCACAGGTAATTTTCGTTATGCGGATTGCTTTCAATCTCCAAGGGCACCCGTTCCACAACCTCCAACCCGTGACCCTCAATTCCCTTCACCTTACGAGGATTGTTGGTCAACAGTCGCATTTTGCGAACACCCAGGTCATACAAAATTTGTGCGCCAATCCCATAGTCCCGCAAATCAGCCGGAAAGCCCAGGCGGTGATTGGCCTCCACAGTGTCTGCCCCCTCGTCTTGCAAAGCATAGGCGCGAATTTTGTTGAGCAGACCAATGCCGCGTCCCTCTTGACGCAGGTACAGTAACACCCCGCTTCCTTCCTCGTCAATCTGACGCAAAGCTGCATGCAATTGTGATCCGCAGTCACAGCGCAAGGATCCAAAGGCGTCCCCTGTCAGACATTCCGAGTGCACGCGAACCAGCATGGGATCTGCCGTGACCTCCCCACGGATTAACGCAATGTGTTCTTTGTCATCCAATAAATTAGTGTATACCACAGCCCGAAAGTTCCCAAAGTGTGTGGGTAACTCTGCTTCCGCCTCTCGTCTCACCAACAACTCTTGGGATTTTCGATAGGCAATCAAATCCGCGATGGACACCACTTTTAACCCGTTTTCTGCAGCAATTGCCTCCAATTGGGGCAAACGGGCCATCGTCCCGTCCTCATTGAGAATTTCACAGATGGCACCGACGGGGGACCCACCCGCAAGGGTGGCCAAGTCCACCGCTGCCTCCGTGTGACCCGCCCGCCGCAACACGCCGCCGGACTTGGCCACAAGCGGGAAAATATGACCCGGTTTGCGAAAATCCTCACCCGTAGAATCTTCCCGCACGATGGCGGCAATCGTCTGAGCGCGTTCGTAGGCGGAAATCCCAGTTTTGGTGTCAGCTTGGTCTATGGAAACAGTAAAGGCGGTGCCAAAGTTGTCGGTGTTGTGGGACACCATGTGGGACAACTGAAGACGGTCCGCACGCTCCGGTGTAATTGGCACACACAGCAAACCCCGCCCTTTGGTAATCATGAAGTTCACCACACTCGCGTCCGCATGCTCCCCCAAGGCCAAAAAATCGCCCTCGTTTTCCCGGTCCTCATCATCCACCACAATCACCACTCTGCCTGCCCGCAAATCTTTCAGTGCTTCCGGGATTGTTGCAAACATGACTCATTCCTTCTTTCCATGAGAATAGAAAACAAACTAATAGAAAACAAACTAGCGGCTATACCCGTTACGCTGCAAAAAGTCCAGATTGACCGTTTCCCCGTCGCGGTTAGGCTGCAGTAATTGCTCCATGTATTTAGCCAACATATCCACTTCCAAATTAAGTGTATCCCCCACTCGAACGCGGGTCAGTGTGGTTTCGGAAGCCGTATGCGGAATGATGGAAACGCGAAAGCGGGTGGGAAGGATGTCCATCACCGTCAGGCTCACCCCGTCCACACAAATAGAACCCTTTTCCGCAATATAGCGCATCAGGCTCGCCGGAGCATGCACAGTAATCACCACCGCCAGCCCATCTTTGACCACCCCATCCACCGTCCCGGTGCCATCCACGTGGCCCGCCACAAAATGCCCCCCCAAGCGGTCTCCCGCTCGCAGGGCCCGTTCCAAATTAACGGGACTGCCGGAGCGTAGCTGGCCTAAATTGGTGCGCCGCATGGTCTCCGGTACCGCCTCCACAGCAAAGCCCTTGGCATCCTGCTGGACCACTGTCAAGCAAGCCCCGTTAATTGCGATGCTGTCCCCCAGCTTCATGTCTGCCAGTACCTTTACTGCGCCAATGTGCAGCCGAGCCCCCTCTACTCCGACATCTGCCCGCATCAGTTTGCCCACTTCTTCCACCAACCCGGTAAACACGATGCCTGCCACCCCTTTTCATCTGCGGCTGTTCCTACAGAAGCTGGCGTCCAGCCGTTTCATTACAGTCCGCCGCCGGACGCGTGGGATACACCGGGTACCCCTCGAGGCGCAGGTCTTGTCCCACCGCCTGCCAGCACACCTCGCCCAATTCCACAGCCTCATCCATTCTCTGCACATCGCGACCCTTAAGCGCTGGCCGACCGCCGCCCAACAGTTTGGGGGCCACGTACGCCACCACCTTGTCCAGTAAACCCATGGCAAACAAACTGGAAGCCAACCCAGTACCCGCCTCCACCAGCAAGCTATCCACCCCTGTGGCCGCCAGATGTGTCAGGACTTGCGCAATGTCCACCCGCTCCGTTTTATCTGTGGCCACAGGCACCACCTGGGCACCGGCCTGTTGCAAGTCCCACACCCTGTCCGCATAGGTTGTAATAGCCATGTCGGTGGTATAAATCCGCGTTGCCCCGGGTTCTTTCAACAACTGTGCACTGGGCGGTGTGCGCAAGTGACTATCCAGAACCACCCGCAGGGGTTGCCGAAGCATTCCCAATGTCAATGTATCCTCCGCTGCCGAAACGTCCGTGTCCGTGATGATGGGGCGCACTGTCAGACGCGGGTTGTCGGCAAGCACTGTGCCCACCCCCACCATGATGGCGGAAAACTGGCGTCGCAGTTCCTGCACCGAAGCTCGGGCCTCAGGCCCCGTCACGTAGGCGCTGTCACCACTGATTGCCGCAATATAGCCATCCAGCGTCAGCGCTGTTTTCCACACCACAAAGGGCCGGGACTTTTGTGCCCAAGTGAAAAAGGTCTCGTTTTGGCGTCGTGCTGCAGCCGCCAAAACTCCCACATCCACCTGTACCCCCGCCTCTCGCAGGCGCAAAGTCCCTCCCCCCGCCACGTGGGGATTTGGGTCCAGATTCGCAATCACCACTCGCTGCACCCCGGCGTTCAACAACGCCTGTGTGCACGGGGGCGTTCGTCCGTGGTGGTTGCAGGGCTCTAGTGTGACATACACTGTCGCGTTGCGGGCGGCTTCACCCGCAGTCTGTAGCGCGTAAACCTCAGCATGGGGACCCCCGGGATATAGGTGGGCTCCCTGGCCCACCAAGCGTCCGTCCTTAACCACCACCGCCCCCACCAAGGGATTGGGTGCAGTCTGCCCCCGCGCGTTTTCCGCCAGTTGCAGCGCCATATTCATCCACCGCACATCCTCGCTGTACTGTGCATCCACAACCTTTCCCCCGTTCGTTTCATCGCCCTTTCCAGGACACACTGGAATTCTGCTGCAACAAACCCCTTACCCGCACTGTCAGACGCGTTTAAGTGGGCAATGCACACAAAAAGCCCCGCAAAAGTTGCGGGGCTTTTTGTGTCGCCAAGCGTTTCCCATCGGTGGCCTACAGCCTTTCACTTCCCGTAGGACCAGTGATACAAACCCAAGCACACCCAGGGTCTGTAGCGTCTGCGCAGAAGTGTCCGTTGCCATAGGAGGTTCCCCACCAAATTGCCCATGCTAAACACGGCGCAAATATAGTGAGCAAACCCCGCACAAAAAATGGACGGACTTACCGATGGTTCTCGTTGGCTCCCTCTTTCATCCGGACTATACCGTCGGTACTGGATTCACACCAGTTCCTGCCCATCTCCCCCGTCCTTGGAAACTGATTCGTCCTGCAACAACGAAACAGCCCCATACACCGGAGAAACCTTGGCTCGTGGACTTCGCCGCTCCCATAAGAACTGCGTCACCACCGATCAGGAATTGGCCTCATGGCCTCACCCTGCCCCGAAGGATACAACATCTATGCGGTTTTCAAGAATTATAAACAGACTTTAGTCTTACAGGTCTTAGTATGCTCCGAGGCCCGCAAAAAGGCAAGGACGCGGGAACCCTCCGCCCGCGCCAATCCATCCCCCCAAAAGCCAAGGCTAAGAGGTTTGTGGAACAGATGCAAAACACGCGGGTCAGGCGTAATAAAAAGAAACTTAGACGCTTCGCCGATGCACCACACTTTCTGTTTCGTACAACACCTTTGAATAAGGGGGGACGCTGGCGGTCAACCAGGCATTGCTGCCAATCACACTGTCATGACCAATCACCGTATCTCCCCCTAACACTGTTGCGTTGGCGTACAGGACCACCCCATCCTCCACAGTGGGATGGCGTTTCGTTTTGCGCACCATGAACCCTTGCTCATCCCGGGGGAAAAACAGTGCCCCCAGGGTCACCCCCTGGTAAATACGCACGTGATTGCCTACCAAAGTGGTTTCCCCAATGACAATGCCCGTGCCATGGTCAATCATGATGCTGTTGCCTAAAGTAGCGCCAGGATGAATGTCAATCCCCGTCAGGCTGTGCGCATGTTCGGTCATCATTCGCGGCAACAGCGGCACCTCCATGTTCCACAGCACATGGGCCACTCGGTAGACCATTAGTGCCAGCAACCCTGGGTATGTGAGGATGACCTCGTCATAGCCACTAGCTGCTGGATCGCCATTGTAGGTTTCCACCACATCTTCGTGGAGCAGTTGTTGGACCGCTGGCAACCCTTCCAGCATGTGGTCCGCCAATTCGTCTGCCGCAGCGACAGACTCTAATGTGCCAAATTTATCCGGGCAGCGTTGGAACATTGCACGGTGAATTTGTTCTGACAACAGACCGTGTAGTTGATTGATGCATCCCACAGCGCTAATGGGCTGTACCGGTTGAAAAAAGTTAGGCAGTAAGACCCACCGCAGTGCTTCAATCATCTTTCGAATTTCTCCCGGCTCCGGGTGACAGGTTCGGCCCTGCTGATACCATTGGCCACTTTGCAAGGCCAATTTTTCGGCCACTTGTTGCCGATTATGCACTATCAGACACTCCTCTATAAAGATGCTTTCCACAATTCGCAAAAAAAGCTTGACTCATTTGGTAAAGTTGCTTACACATTCATCAGTATACTGCGTCGCGCAAATCGTTTCACCATGCAAATCTCCATTTTACGCCATGCTCTCCAGTGGGGAGCGTTTAAACCGGGCGTGTGCCCCGTGCCAGAGGAGTTCTGAACCGTTTCAGACAACCCTGATAAAGAAATTTACGACAAAACAGAGGGAGTAGTTCGGTCTATAAGCCCACCGAATTGTCCCTCTGTTGTGTGGCTCAAACTGCTGAGCCGATTTCCAAGCTTATAAAATTCCGGCTTGCAATATTCTTGTTTCCACGTTTTTGGCTTACCGCTTTGACTTACCGCTTTGACTTACCACCGCACAAACCAACTTTGACTTACCGTTCAAACTGGCGGGTAATTTCCTCTTCCACGTAAGGGTTGAGTACCCGTAGGTGGGTTCCCTTCATGCCTAGTGAGCGGCTCTCAATCGTGCCAGCACTCTCCAATTTGCGAATACTGTTGACAATCACGGAACGGGTCACGCCGTGTTCATCGGCAATCTGACTACTCACGACAATTCCATCGGACGACACTGACACAGCGTCCATCAAGTATTTCGCGGCTTGCAACTCAGAGAAGCTGAGTGATTCCACCGCCAAGTGGGCAAGCGAGCGCAGACGCCCCTCGTCATCCTTGCGTTGCTGCCGAGCGTGAACCACTTCCAGTGCAACGATGGTGGCACTGTACTCAGCAAGAATCATGTCTTCCTCGTCAAAAGGTTCCCCCGTACGTGCAAACACCAACGTCCCTTGCCGATCACGAGAACCAATAATGGGAGTAATTCCGATATACTTACTGCGGAACGACTCATTTTCCTCAGGTGAAAACACATAGAAGGGTTGTTTGTCCTGCAGATTCATGACCGTTTGGTCCACACGCGAAAGGTGTTTATTGAAATCGCCGGGGAAGCGCTCCTCCCGGGTGAGAATGTTCATCCACTCCTCGGTCAAAGAGTGTTCCTGGACCGCATAGCCCAGAATCTTGCCCTTGCGGCCGACGATGTACACGTTGCAGGCTATCACTTTACTTAGGAAATCGGCCACATCATGGAAATCTACTTGATCATTGGAGGTTCTCAACAGTTGCCCGAGTTCTTGGACCTTGTCCAATAGTTTCACGTCACATTTCTCCTACCATTGATATTGGGCACAATACGCACTGAGTCCCTTGGATACTCTACCATATAACATTCTGAGGACTACAGAGCATTTTTAAACATTTTGTTACACAAAATTCCTAGCTCAAATGGACTATATTGCTAGTAATTCGACATCATTCCTGCAATTCCTGCAAGTCAATCCAATTTGCTGATGATTTTCTGGTCTGTTCTGCTAGCGTTTGCGAATTCTCGTAATTTCCATCAACCCCTCCAGCATGGGCACCCTCTCTAACACCTCACCCCCGACACTCTCTGCCACATCCCCGGCTCGCTGACAGTGCAACCCATCGTAACGTGCCATCGCCGTTGCGAGGGACAACAAACTGTCTCTGTCGAAGTCAATCAACCCGTGGTGATGACAGTAAGTCTGCGCAGACCAGGGATTCATTTCTGACGAAGGGTCCAAAATTACCGCTTGTCCATCCTGTTTCGTCACCCGCAATACCTCTGCCAAGGGTTGCACTGGATTGGCAAACATAAACATCAAATTCAAACACAGGGTCTTGTCAAACTTTCCATCTGAAAAGGGTAACTCCACAATGTTGCCCACGGCAAAAGCCGCATTGTGCAGCCGATAGCCCTTCGCCACAAAGCGAGCCCGTTCCACCATCTTTGCAGAAACATCCACCCCTGTGACGGATTCGGTAAGATGTGCCAATTGCATGGTAAACCGCCCAGTGGCACACCCCACTTCTAACAGCTCGTCATCCTGGCGAATCCCCAACCAGTAAATCAAGGTTCGCTGCAGGTCCCGATGCCACTGAGTTTGCCCAATCCTGTCAAAAAAATCTACTGGATCAGTGACCATCTCCACTCCTCCTTGCCCTCGCATGGAGCCTGTCCGACACATAGGCCTGTCTGCCCATTCATACACATGAAGATAGCTGTGGCAAGTCCCGCCGGTGTCTGCCCCGGTTTGCCCCGCGAGCATATCCTTGGAGGGCGAGGTATGAGCAGCACAGTACAGGTTTTTTTGTGGATTATTGCCGCCTCTTTTTTCTTTTCTAGCCTGCTTTCGTCCATTCCCAAGGTGACCATTCCCACTGCGGTTTCTTACATTTTATTTGGCATCGTATTACGCCTGTGGGTTCCCCTTACCCTCCGAGAACAGCAGTGGCTTTTGCACATGGGAGAAGTTGGTCTGTTGTACCTGATGTTTATGTCTGGTCTGGAAATCAATTTAAGCCAACTGCAAAAAAGGGGAAAGTTCGGACCTTTCCACCAATCCTTACAGATGCTCGGGCCCACATTGTGGCTGAGTCTGTTGGGCGGCTTTACCCTCGCACTGGTTGTACCAGAACACCCCAACCCTTGGCTCATCACACTGCTCTTGTGTTCCACTTCCCTGGGTATCGTCCTACCGGTACTCAAAGAGGCAGATTTGTTGCAGACCGACGAAGGTCAAACCCTGCTGCTGTACTCCCTTTGGACAGACCTTGGTGTCCTTATTCTGGCGGCTCTTTTATTGAGCCTGCATACCTCCAACCCATGGAAAAATGTCGGTTGGACTGTCCTCACTGTGATTCTAGCCGTTGCACTGTACGGACTGCTCATGGGTTTGCGCAGACTGCCAACCATACGCGTCCGGGTAGGAGACTTGGAACACCGCACCCGCGGAATCATCGCTACCGTAGCCGCCTTTGGAGCTTTGGCAGACTGGGTAGGGGGACAACCCATTCTGGCCAGTTTTCTTGTTGGCATTGTCATCTCGCTTGTTCCTTTTGCCTTTAAACCGCTTCTCAAGCAGGCTTTTTACGCCATTGGTTACAGCTTTCTAATTCCAATTTATTTTATTTCCGTAGGCATGGACCTTAACCCGGAACAGTTTGCACACCTTTCCACTTGGTTGCAAATTCCGTTATGGATTCTAATTGCATTCGCCGTCAAACTGGCCGCTGTATGGCCGCTGCGCCGCACCTACGGTCTGTTCCCCACACTGGCTGCTGGCATTCTCAGCTCGGCCCGGTTAAGCCTCGTTGTGGTCCTTGCCGACGCCGGCGCCAAAGCAGGAATGCTGAGACCACAAACTGCGGATACCCTGGTGGTATTTTCCGTCCTTACCAGCCTGTTTGCACCCCCATTGTTCATGTGGATCCGCAGAAAACCGCAAACCTGAATTTGCGATTATTTCAGTCCAGTCCTATACAGAACCATCCTTGCCCTCTTCCATGCGCTGTAACACCGTTTGGTAACCGTCGGAACCGTAGTGCAAACAACGCTTGACGCGACTGATGGTAGCTGTGCTGGCACCGGTACCCAGTTCAATCTGGTGGTAAGTGTCCCCCCGCCGCAACATTCGCGCTACCTCCAGCCGTTGAGCCAGCGACTTGATTTCCCCAACCGTGCACAAGTCATCGAAAAAGCGGTAACATTCGTCCACATTTTGCAACGATAAAACAGCCGTAAACAGACGGTCCACGGCCTCATCCCGCAGTTTATCTAGGGTCACTCTCATTCACCCTTTGCATGGACCGGATGGGCAACTTATTTTATCGTACCACACCACCCACCCGCTTGCATCGAGCCTGTAGGCAGGGAGCCAACCAACTTTGGCACCCACACCCGGCAGACCCCCTGCTTTCAGCTGTCCAGTCCGTGAAGTTCCAACATCTGTCCTGTCAGTGAAGTTCCAGCATCAATACTTCCGGGTGCTCAATCAAGTTGCGAATGTGATTCATAAACCGTACCGAGGACGCCCCATCAATCACCCGGTGGTCAAAAGACAAAGACAGTGTAACCACATCCCGAATAACCACCTGTTCTGCCACGGCCACAGGCTTGCGCTGAATTTGGTGTACCGCAAGTATTCCAATTTCAGGGTAATTGATAATGGGTGTCGCAAACAGCCCCCCAATCGGCCCCAGATTGGTAATGGTAAATGTGCTGCCACGCAAATCATCGTGACTCAGCGTGCGGTCCCTGGCTCCGTGCGTAAGGCGGGCAATTTCCTCACCCAATTCCCGCAGACTGGACAAATCCGCATGGCGCACCACGGGCACAAACAGGCCATCAGGTGTGTCCACCGCTATCCCAATGTGGTAATCCGGCAACAGCACAATTTCTTGTGCTTCTTCGTCCAAGCGGGCATTGAAGTATGGAAATGCCTTGAGGGCAGACACCACGGCCTTAATAAAAAAGGGCAAGTAGCTAAGACGTTGCCCCTCATTGGCCAAGACCTCGTTCCAGCGTTGCCGCAAGGCCACCAGACGCGTGGCATCACAATCGTCAAATGCGGTCACATGGGGGGCTGCAAAAAAAGAGCGTTTCACATGTTCCGCAGTCGCCCTGCGAATACCGCGAAAAGGCACGCGGGTTGGATTGCTGTCCGGTCCATCCTCAGGGCGGGAGGCCTGCAGGAGTTGCCATGGGGCTGCATCCACCTCTTCGTCCCGCAAATTTGTCCCTCTCAGCAATCGGGCCCCCGGCCGTTCAGTTTGCTGCACCGCAGACCACAGCAGAGAGTCCTCCGCCTGGCGCAGATGTTCTTCCACACCGCTTCCACCCCGGCTACTGCGTCCCCCGACAGGAATCGGACTGGCAGGCGATCCATGTGCTGCGAGGTGATGATCAATATCCGATTTGAGAATACGCCCACCGGGACCTGTGCCTTGAACTTGGAGCAATGGCACACCCCGTTCTCGGGCATAGTAGCGCACCGCTGGGGTGGCCTTAGGTCTACGCAACAGTTGTACCCCCGGCGTCATTTCCCGTTCCACCACCACACTGGGAATCGACTGCAGGTCTATCCCCCCCTGCCGCACTTGCGAACTTGCACGGTTGTTTCCCAAGTCAACCGTCTTTGCGGCCCTGACTCCCTTGTCATGGTTCGTCACCTGGTGTGTATGGGCCACAGTCGGATTTTCTTGATCCGGACCGCCGTCTGTGGACAGTCGTCCACTGCCCTCTGTTTCAATCACCACCAAGACGTCTCCCACTTTGGCAAGGGTCCCCGGGGGGGTGACGATTTCCTGAATATGGCCGGTTGCTGGAACTGGCAATTCCACCAAGGCTTTGTCTGTCTGTACTTCCACCATTGGGTCAAATTCCAGGACCCGCTCCCCTTCTTGCACCAGCCAATTGACAATTTCCGCCTCATGAATGCCCTCACCCACATCAGGCAGCTGGAACTTCAAACTCGCCATGATGATTTCACTCCCACCGCCGCAAAGTGCGTATCCCAGTACACCGTTTGGTTGGCTGATTCACTTAGATGATGATAATCCACTCGATTGTGATGATGTTTCACTCGATGATAACATTTTACTGGATTGCAATTAATAGATCATCACCCGTTCAATTCCATTAACAATTCGTTGCGCTGTAGGTGCATGCCAATCCTCCAGTTGAAACAGTGGGGGTGGCACATCCCAACTGGCCACTCGTGTCACTGGGGCTTCCAAGTCCAATAGGCACTCTTCACCAACCCGAGCGGCGATTTCTGCCGCCAGACCCAATTGCAAGGTCGCCTCCTGTACCACCACAACGCGACCCGTCTTGTGCACTGAATTGAAGACTGCCTCCTCGTCCCATGGGGAAAGCGTGCGCAAGTCTAAAAGTTCAATGCTCCAGCCCTTATCCCGTTCCAGTTGATGCACAACCTCTAAGGTTTCGCGCACCAAAGTTCCCCATGTCACAACAGTGACATCTTCGCCCACCTTCACCAATTCGGCCTTCCCCAAGGGAACGGTGTAGTACGCTTCCGGGACCTCGGTGCGAAAGGCACGATAAATGCGCATGGGCTCCAGAAAAATGACCGGATCAGGGAATTCGATACTGGCCAGTAAAAGTCCTTTCGCATCATACGGATTCGAGGGCGCCACAACAGTCAACCCTGGTGTGTGTATGAAGTAAGCCTCGGTCGATTCAGAATGCAGTTCCGGAGCGCGAATTCTGCCCCCAAAGGGTGCCCGGACAACCATCGGCAGTCCATAGTGTCCCTGGGAGCGCCAGCGCATGCGGGCAATATGTGCGACAACCTGCTGAAATCCAGGGTAAATGAAGCCGAGAAACTGGATCTCTGGAACAGGCCGCATACCATTGGCCGCCAGACCTACTGAGGCCCCGAGAATTCCTGATTCAGACAGGGGAGTGTCGACCACACGGTCCGCTCCAAACCGTTCCTGTAGACCTTCCGTGGCGCGAAACACCCCGCCATTGCGGCCCACATCCTCCCCTAACAATATCACGCGATTGTCTGCATCCAAGGCGCAGCGCAAGGCGTCCTGAACCGCTTGGACTAAAGTCAGCTGGCTCATTGTACACCCCCTCTAGCCTGGGCCACTTCTTTTTCCAAAGCGGCTTTTTGGGCGCGCAACCGGGGTGGCAATTGTGCGTACACGTGTTCAAACAGGTCTGTGGGACGGGCGGGTGGAGAACCCTCCATGACAGCCACTGCCTGAATCAATTTTTCTTGCACCTGGGCCTGCCACTGTTGCTCCTGGGCATCCCCCCACAGCCCCCACTGACGTAGCCGACTGCCAAAGGACACCACCGGATCCTGCTGCCGCCAGCTCGCTAATTCCTCCTCTGTACGGTATTTCGTCGGGTCATCAGAGGTGGTGTGGGCCCCGTAACGGTAGGTCAACGCTTCAATCAGGGTAGGTCCCTGCCCCATCGCCGCCTTGGCAATGGCATCGCGGACCGCGCGGTACACGGCCAAGACATCTCCCCCATCCACCCGCTGCCCGGAAAAGCCATAGGCTGCCGCCTTTTCGGCGAGCGTCTCGGTGGCCGTTTGACGGGACACAGGAAGACTGATGGCATACTGATTGTTCTCACAGAAAAAAACCATCGGCAGTTGAAACACACCCGCGAAATTCATCGCCTCATGGAAATCCCCTTCAGAGGTCGCCCCATCGCCAAACATGGCCAAAGTGACCTGGTCTTTGTGCTGTAGTTTGGCCGCCCAGGCAATGCCTGCGGCGTGAGGCAATTGGGAGGCAATCGGAATTGCCAAGGGAAACACCGACACACCCGCAGGAATTTGCAATCCCTCCAGACGTCCGTTCCAGTACAGCAACACAGAACTGACAGGAAAGCCTCGCAGCATCATCGCCCCTGAATCACGGTAAGTAGGAACGAGAAAATCCCCTTCTCGCATTGCCTGAGCACTGCCCACCTGACAGGCCTCCTGGCCCTCCACCGGTGCATAGGTGCCCAACCGTCCGGCCCGCTGTAGCCTTAGCAACCGCCTGTCAAATTCGCGAATAAAAACCATTTGCTTATAAAAGAACTGCAACAACTCCGGAGAAACATCCTGGGGTACAGAGGTTTCTGGATTTGCAGGAATTTGTTCTTTATTCACCGTCGAATCCCCCGTATTCTGCGTCATCGACGAGGCCTCATCCATCTTTGTCGGTGCCTCATCCACCTTTTTTGACATCATCCCACTCCTTTTCAACACGATGATTCTCTATTTGTCCGCGCCAGCCTCAGCCATTCGTCACAGCCGTGCTGGCTGCCCACAGCCCACCGAATTGTGGCCTTGCAAAACAGACAAGTCCAGCACATCCGCCAATCCCATCTGTCGCAACAAAGGTGAGGGGCGATAGCGGTCTTCCCCCTGTTCCTGCCAAACAGCGGCCAGGGTGTAATAGACCGTAGACACACTGACAGTCTGTAGCCAAGTGAAAGGCCCCTGCGGCCAATGCGTCCCAAGACACATACCTAGGTCCACGTCCGCCAGGCTAGCGGTACCTTCCCGATAGACCTCACAGGCTTCACTACAAAGCATCGCTAAAATCCGCATTTGTACGCCCCCGGCTCCATCGCGAACGGCGAAAGGCTGTCCACCCAGGGACCGAATCAAAGCTTGGGTCACGCCATCTACCCGTTTCATTTCCTCAGGGGTGTCTTGTCCGCAGCACTGTAACGGCACAGACCATTCCCAGGCCTGTGATTCCCCCGCTTGCGAGCGCAGGGGAAGGGATACCCAAAATCCTCGCAACCGTCCGGAATGCACCAGCCAGCAAGCCCATTCTGTTGCCGAGGGACCCGCCAGCGAAGTGAGCAAAACGGTTTGTTCGCTAACCCCCCGCTCAACGGCCTGCAACTGTGCCCCCACAACGTCCTTTTCGCCAGCGAAACTGGCCACCACCAATTGGGCCCTGTGTTCTCTGACGAAAGACTCCAGCGCTTCCATCCGTACATGTTTCGCCGCCTGGTCTGCCCTTGGTATCCCTTGGGGATACACCAAACCACAGGCTGCTTCCGCCACCCCCCGAACTTGTGCCAGCTGGGTGCAAAGGACACGGGCCAAGGGAGTATCTCCCACAACCACCGCCGTCGCCAATAGCGCATCCCCAGCAGACAAGCCGTTTGACAATCCAGCGGAGTTGCCGGTGGGGTGGCCGTCTGCCGGATCGACTGGTGTGGAGTCTGTTAGGGTAAATTCTGACGAGGACGCCCCCACGCTGTCCGCAGGGACCGTTTCCGTGATGTGGAGGCGTTCTCCAAACTCGTTATATTGATAAAAACCCCGCCCGGTTTTTTTACCCAATCGGCCCGTGGCCACCATTTGCGCCTGTATAGGATGGGGACGAAACCGCGGCTCTTCATAAAAAGCGCGGTAAACAGACTGTGTGACATCAAAATTAACGTCGATACCAATTAAGTCCATCAGTTCAAACGGTCCCAATGGGAAGCCCAATCCCTGTCTCACTAAGGTATCCACCTGCTGCAAACCGGCCGTCCCTTCGCCCACCAACCGCAGGGCCTCGCCATAGAAGTTGCGAGCCACCCGGTTGACCACAAAACCCGGTGTGTCTTTACAGACAATTGGCTGTTTGCCAAACTCCCTTGCAAAGTTTAGGGCCTGTTTTAGGGTACTCGCATCTGTATCCTGCCCCACCACCACCTCTACGAGTTGCATGATGGGTGCAGGGTTAAAAAAATGCAATCCAAGTACGCGTTCTGGATGTTGCAACACAGCCGCCAAGGCTGTCACTGAGAAAGATGAGGTATTGCTGGCCAGCAGTGTGGTAGGTGTACACAGGACATCAAGCGCAGTAAAAAGTTCCCTTTTCAGTTCCATGCGCTCGGGCACCGCCTCAATGACAAGTTGGGCACCTACCAGCTCCTCCAACCGCGTCACCGTCTGCAAACGCTGGCGCGCGGAGGCTCCTTCTTCAATGCTAAACAGCGACTTCTCCACCCATCGGTCCAGCCTTTGGCCAATGCCCTGGCGTGCGCGTTCTAAGGCTGTGGACTGTGTGTCATACAAACGGACGGAAAAACCACTCTGCAGTGCGACTTGTGCAATTCCGGCTCCCATGGTGCCAGCCCCCACGACAGCAACGGTCCTGCTAGCCCTGTCTGTCCCTTCATTCACTCCACATTCCACCTCTATTTTGCCGCTGTTTCGCTGCTGTTTCACTCCTATTTCGTCGCTGTTTTTCAAAGCATCCTAACGGCCGCGAAACCGAGTTTTACGCTTTTCCAGAAAGGCCTTGACACCGTCACGAAAATCTTCCGTTTGACTGGCCATTTCCTGCAACTGTGCCTCTCTCTCCAAGGCCACGGCCAAGGTTGCATTGGCGTTGTCGTACATGGCCTGCTTTGTCCAACGGTAGGCCAGGGTTGGCCCTTGCGCCAAGTTTCGAGCATAGGCCTGAACAACCGTTGCAAGTTGATCCGCAGGATACACGTGCTGAACCAATCCCCATGCCTGAGCGGTAATTCCATCAATCACCTCACCACTCCAAGCCCACTCCACAGCTTTTGCCACGCCAATCGCTCGCGGCAAAAAATAACTGGTGCCAGAGTCAGGAACCAACCCAATGCGAGAAAAGGCGGTAGTAAACTTGGCGCTGTCCGCCGCGAAACGCAGATCACATGCCAGGGCTAACCCAAGGCCCGCACCGGCACAGGCCCCATTAATGGCAGCCAACACAGGGACTGGCATGGCATGCAATTTGCCAATCAAGGCATTGTATCTGTCCCGCACCAAATCCCCCAGGGAGGCGGCAGCGACGCTTTCATCAGTGGATGTCAAATCTGCTAAGTCCTGGCCGACGCAAAATCCACGCCCGGCTCCGGTAATCACCACCGCTCGTACCTCGTCGTCTGCGACAGCCTGTGCAAGTGCCTCATACAGCTGGACGTTCAAGGCCGCGTTAAAGGCATTCATCACCTGCGGACGGTTCAGGGTGAGGGTGGCCACACCTTCATTCGTCGCGTACAGTACTGCTGGTTCCATGGTCCCCACCTCCGAATGTTTCTACTTCTACATCTGCGAAGAAAATCTGGATATACTCCCCGGCAAACGCTTGTGCATCCTTCCCACTGGCCCTCCCTGAGGGAGATTTCAAAGCTGCCAACAACTGTTCCCGTTTGTCAAAATACATGTCCACCTGTAAAAACGGGTCTGCGGCAGTACCATCCCATGCAAACATACGATTGACTTCGAGTTTTAACAACCCCGGAAAGTTGCGCACCAAAGGTAGATGCACCATTTCGTAATGAGCCATAAAGGCGTCCACATCGGGAGGCCGTCTATATAAAGCAACCATTTTCACCAACTGTGTTTTCATCTCCCCGAATACTTTGTGGTCTGTCTTCGGCCACTAGGACTCATACCCCGCCCATAAATCATGAAATCGTTCGTGCAACACCCGGTTTTGCAAAATTCTTTGTTCCACCTGTCCCTCACCAAGCAGCACTTGATTATTCCACACGGACACATAACAGACCACCCGGCCATTGTCTGTCACTTCGGTACAGACGGCCCGGGCTAACAACCTATCCCCCACGTGTGCCGGGTGCATATGGCGAACCTGCACACCCAGACCCACACCATCTTCATCTCCATCAAGATACGGCAGAATAACCCGCCTAGCAGCCCACTCCATGTGATAAACCATAGCCGCAGTTCCATATACCGAATGTACCAGCTTTCCGCCGAAGGCGGGAAACATGGACTCGGTCACCACGTCCTCCACCACTGCCGATGCCCCGGCCTGCAGCCCTTCCTTCATGACGCCACGCTCCCCTTTACTTCAGAATTAACAAACTCGGTCTGGGTGTATCTAGCATTGATGAATGCGTTTCCAAAAGGAAATTCTTCTTTCTGTTATTCTACCTGAATTTTTGCGAAAAATTAATCGTGTTCAGTAATTTGTGGTCATATATGTACAAAATAGACACCCCACAGAGTGCAAAATCCTTGCGTGTGGCGCCTCGCTCGCTTAGCCGTTGGGGAAAATGAATGGGAAGTTTGGGGATGGGGGGGACCGATTTATACAGGCCTGGAAATAAGGGTCCCCCAGTCGCTAAATCATCAAATATAAAGGGATGAAACGCAAATAAGGGTGTGAAAGTCGTCTAT
>QXHL01000189.1 GCA_003584005.1 Alicyclobacillaceae bacterium I2511
AATCAGGAGCGGTAAGACAATCAATCCGTACAGGAGCAGACCCGTGATAACGATTGTTGCAATCTGAACCAGACTCAGGACACCCGACGGCATCATCGCACCAAACGTTCCGGCAAGGATGATGGCAGCCGTGATGATGACAGATCCCATTTTCTTCATCGAAACATACATCGCTTCATTCGTCTCGAGTCCATTGATCGTTTCTTCGCGGAACCGGTCGAGCAGGAAGATCGAGTAATCGGTACCAAGAGCGACGAGCATAACGAATCCGAAGAACGGAACGGCCCAGCTGATGCCGTCATAACCAAGACCGTTGACGAAGATCAGTGCAGCAATCGATACCGACGTATAGTACGTCAACAGGAGCGAACCGATCATAAACAGCGGCATGATCAATGAACGGAACATGATCGCAAGGACGATGAACAAAC
>QXHL01000191.1 GCA_003584005.1 Alicyclobacillaceae bacterium I2511
GGCGAGCGGCGAGTTGCCGCTGGAAATAGGCACCTCTTTGAGGAAGTTTCTTCTACCAATCCTCCCCCCCAGCAAGGATTCATTTGGAAACTGAAATCGCCGTCTTAAATAAGCGACCCCAGGTCGCTTATAGGCCTTTTCAAGCCACTTTTCGCATCAATAAGCGTCCGCCAGGCCCTTATTTCAGCAAAATCGGTACAAACACAGGGGGAAAACGGGCAATAGACGACTTTCACACCCTTATTTGCGGTTCATCCCCCGATATTTGATGATTTAGCGACTGGCGGACCCTTATTTCCAGAGTCAAATAAATCGCTGCTTCTTTCACTAAGGAGGACCTCCCCAATCCTGCGGGCAGGTGGGGGCCCGCTCTTGCTCTTCCCTGAAAAACCCAACCTCCCCGCAGCGCGAGTCAAGGGTCTCCGTCGA
>QXHL01000192.1 GCA_003584005.1 Alicyclobacillaceae bacterium I2511
ATCTTTACCTCTCGCATACTTAAGTGCATTATTTATTAATTGTTCTATCATTAAAGAGGTCCATCTAACGTCAGTTAATACTTCGTGATGACAAGGTTCATAATGGATTTTTGTTTTTTGATCAATAAACTGTATTGAATATTTCATAATAATTGGGCGAATGATATTATTAATCGAAATTTTAGTGACAGAAATATCAGAAGTTTCATTTAATAACTTTAAATAACTAAGTGCTAAACTTGTATAGTTATCAATTTGAATAACCTCTTGACGAACACGATTAACAACATTAGGCTCATCTCTTTCAAGTAACAGTTGTGCTGCAGTAATGGGTGTTTTCATTTGATGTACCCATGTTAAAAAGTAGCTCTCTACATCATTTTTATATTCAATTTGTTCATTTTTAAGCTGATACAACGCATTTTCTA
>QXHL01000193.1 GCA_003584005.1 Alicyclobacillaceae bacterium I2511
ATCCCCCACTAAGGCGCAAATTGGCGTAATTTACGAATAATCGGTTCATTGGCCGGCGGAAAATCGTCCGTATTCAACGCGTTCTGCGCGATCCACCGTCCCGGCTGCCCTTCTTTCCCCCACGGTTCGCCCTCCCAGCGTTCAACCAGCCAAAACCACAGCGTAATGTGTCTATCCGGGAATTGATATTCCAGAGTGTCGAATAGTGTCACCTGTGTTGGCGTAATCCCCACCTCTTCCTGTAGCTCCCGGATCAACGCCTGCTCTGGTGTTTCGTCGGCTTCAATTTTTCCGCCGGGAAATTCCAGCTTGTTCGCCATATGCGCATCAGCGGCGCGTTGGGTAATAAAAATTTCGTCGTTCGGGTTGCGGATAATCCCAACCGCGATTTGCAGTTTTTTCATCTTGTTGCATCCATAAAAAA
>QXHL01000194.1 GCA_003584005.1 Alicyclobacillaceae bacterium I2511
GCTACCTAGTATCACAATATACTTTATACTTTGAGAATTGGAATTAAAACTTTTGTAAAAAAAATGAGGCGTTCTCTTTAATTTCAAGTTGGAGCCTTTTGTTTCTTGTCTGCACTGTTGTCATACTGCAATTCATGGGGGTGACAGTTTGTACGTGCAACGAAGAAGGAACATCGTGTCTGAGCAAATCCAGTTCGAGCTTTTGCGACTCCACCGCCTGTACTAGGTAGGTACTGTTAACTTAATAAGAAAACTATTATAAAATTGGTAGCAAGAAGATTTCAAGAAAAGGGAGCAGTAGCCCAGGGTGGTTTTTTGCTTTTAGAAAAACGGGAAATTAGCTGGAGGTGATCATTTGCACACCAATGCTGGCTCGAGGACCAATTTAGCAAAACAATGGTCGATCTGGGTCAGATCAAAGA
>QXHL01000195.1 GCA_003584005.1 Alicyclobacillaceae bacterium I2511
CATTTAGGCTATATCAATGCGAGTAGAGCGATTTTTGATTCCAATATCACTTCCTTGATCGCTTCGGTGTTGCTATACGCTTATGGCACAGGAGCGATTAAAGGCTTTGCCCTAACCACAGGCATTGGGATTTTAGCCTCTATCATCACCGCTATTATAGGCACGCAAGGGATTTATCAAGCCCTTTTACCTAAATTAGCCCAAACGAAAAGCCTTTACTTTTGGTTTGGCGTGAATAAAAGAGCTTAGGAGGTTTTATGGAATTATTCAAACAAGTTAGAATCTTAAGCTTCATGCGTTATTCCAATTATGGGGTGATCGTTTCAGCGATCTTGGTGCTTCTAGCATTAGGGCTTTTGTTTTTTAAAGGGTTTTCTTTAGGGATTGATTTTGCGGGGGGGAGTTTGGTGCAGGT
>QXHL01000196.1 GCA_003584005.1 Alicyclobacillaceae bacterium I2511
CCGATGGCGCAGGCTTTAGAGATCGATCTCCTTATTCCGAGTCGACGCTTCCCGTGAGTGAGCCGAAGGGCCAATCTACGAAGAATTGGGTCGACTGAATGGCTTTGAGGAGGCATCTCACTCAGCAATCCATCCATTGCTTGGAATTGGAAAAACAACAAAGCAATCCCAGTTCCACTCGCTCAATTCATTGCGAGCGAGTGGCGATGGAGATGAAAGCTCTGACTGAAGATCGAGTTGATTCCAACGCTGACTGATGCGCGCGTACTTTACTTGCTCAGGTAGCACGCATGTACACCGATCAGCAGCGAAAGCCTCCGATAGTGTATAAATCACGAAAACAAATAAACAGAATACCGTCACTGAAGGAATTGATCTATTCAGAGGAAACCGCATTATTCAAAGGTGTGCACT
>QXHL01000197.1 GCA_003584005.1 Alicyclobacillaceae bacterium I2511
ACCGACTCACTGACGTATTATGCAGATAATATTTATATAATGATTGCTCGGTATATCGCGCACGCAGCGCGTTAAACATGAATTCTGTTGTCCAGACAATATCCTGATGATGTAATCCGGCAATAAATTTAATGTTATTTTTAACAATAACATCACGGCGATAAACCCCCATCCAGACAACGTGAGTCCAACGGCGCGAAGAAAGCCCCATCCGCAGCCAGTCCGGGCCGGTTAATACGCCGGTTGGGCGAAGGCGATCGCTGGGGATGGATTGCCAGGTTTCTCCCGTTTCACGAAAACACCAGTCAGCGTTGCACTGCGCCACGTCGAGGTCATCCTCTAACGCCATGGTCATCAGCGTTTCGTACATGGTGGGATAGACCTCATCGTCAGCATCGACAAAAGCGACATA
>QXHL01000198.1 GCA_003584005.1 Alicyclobacillaceae bacterium I2511
CGATTAACGGGCGGGTCAGGAAAGTACATGGCTGGCCCGGAAATCATCAGTGGGTGGTTACGGTCGCGAAACCGTTCAGGGCAAACAAACAGGCTGAATGCGATTATCTGTTCAGTGCTCTGCGTCGGCTGGAAATCCGGGGCGTGACGGAGAACGGTGCAGATGCTGACAGGGTGCAGACATATGGGCTATGATGTGCCCGGCGCTTGAGGCTTTTTGCCTCATGACGTGAAGGTGGGTTGTTACCGTGTTGTGTGGCAGAAAGCAGAAAGCCCCGTAGTTAATTTTCATTAACCCACGAGGCCCACTGTATGTCTAACCAACACCAGTATGGCCTCTTACCGTGCAAATTGCAAGGAGGAGTAAACCATGAAACTACCGGGAAACGCCCTTATCTGGTGCGTATTAATCG
>QXHL01000019.1 GCA_003584005.1 Alicyclobacillaceae bacterium I2511
CCACCGGCGTCCCTTCAGCCACTCCCAACAATGCGGCAGCCTCCGCCGTCAGGTGGCCCACCACATCGGTCGACTCACAACTGTCGGGTAACAAGGTCATGGGTAAATCCAGGGCGTGGCACATGTTCACAGACCAACGGCGATGGGCCACGTCGTACAGTAGCGTCCCTGAGGCATCGGCGGCATCCATAGCAAATTGACCTGTCATACGATAGCGAACATAGTCCTTGGGCAATAAAATTTTAGCAATTCGACTAAAAGCTTGGGGTTCGTGTTGACGCATCCATAACAGCTTCGTTGCAGTAAAGTTAGGTAAAGGCGGATTTTCTGTCCATGCAATGATGTTGTCCCGACCAATCTCCTGTTCCATCCACTGGGCTTGGGGTGCGGAGCGTAGGTCACACCAAATGAGGGCCGGGCGCACCACCTGACCCTGTCCATCCAGGGGTACGAGCCCGTGCATTTGCCCGGAAAAGCTGAGGGCCGCAATCCGCGTGTGCGAATATTCCCCACCGCTTTGCGACTCCGACGCCGCCCCAGCGTCCAAGCTGGTCAAAACACGGCGTACCGCCTGTACCGTGGCCTGCCACCAGTCTTCTGGCCGCTGCTCTGCCCAGCCAGATGTGGGCGCCTGCATGTCATAGGTACAAGTGGCGCTGGCCAAAGTCCGTCCATCCGGATTGACTGCAATCGCTTTCGTCCCTGAAGTGCCAATGTCGATGCCTAACACGACGGTACGCGTAGAAATTTCCCCTTCCCACCGATTCCTCATTGTGTAAAATGAACTGGAGAATGATCTGCAGGAGTCCATTTAGTTTGTCTTCCCAACAAATACAACCTATCGCATTTCCCGAAAAATTGCAATAGGTTGTAGAGGGAGCAAATGCTGGCTGTTAATACAGTCCAATAATGATAATAAGGCTGTCCGAGAATTGAAATATCTAGGCTGCTATTTGCTTGATCAATCAACAAATATAAGGCAAGATGAGAGGGTGTTGTATACGTATCGATACCACAGTCGAAGAATTGCGAGGTTGAAGTGAATCCCATGACCCGAACCGGAGACCAAGCCTTTGTGAAGGAACTGAATCTCTCCATTGTGCTTAACGTACTGCGCTTTCAAGGCACAGTGTCGAGAACCCAAATCGCCAAACTTACGGGGCTTAACAAAGCCACCATCTCTTCTTTGGTAGACGAGTTGATTACCAAGCAACTGGTAATAGAAGTTGGCCGAGCCCCTTCTCAAGTAGGCCGCCGGCCGATTTTGTTACTGTTTAACGCCAACGCAGGATTTGCCCTAGGCATTGACCTGGAAGTGGATTTTGTCCGGGTGGTGGCCACCGATTTGTCGGGCCAAATTGTACAAACCCAGGAGTGTTCCTTGACACATCCTGAACATCCCCAAAGTGTCCTTGGTCAGTTGGTGGAACAGATTCAGACGCTGGTGGGCCAATTGCCCCCCACCCCTTTCGGAGTGGTGGGCATCGGAGTGGGCGTCCCCGGCCTGGTGGACTATAGGCGGGGGATTGTCATCAACGCCCCCAACCTCGGCTGGCGCGATATACACCTCAAAGCCTTGTTGGAAAGTTACGTTAACCTCCCGGTCTATGTAGACAATGAGGCCAATGCGGGCGCCTTGGGTGAAAAAATGCGGGGTGCTGGTCGGGATGTTTCCGACTTGGTCTATATCAGCGCCGGTGTGGGCATTGGCGTCGGTATCATTGTCAATCATGAACTCATCCGCGGTGCCCAAGGCATGGCTGGCGAATTCGGCCACATGACTGTGGAGCCGCAAGGACTGCGGTGTGGCTGCGGTAACCAAGGCTGCTGGGAAATGTACGCTTCTGAAAAGGCCCTGGTAGATCAGTATCGACGCCTGTCTGGTCGTTCATTGAATAGTGCGGCTATTCTTTCCCTGGTAGCGGAAAACGAAAACTTTGCATTAGAATCTCTACAGTCCATTGGCCAGTATTTAGGTATTGGGATTGCCAACATTCTCAATGGCCTCAATCCCTCCCTTGTGATTATTGGCAACCGTTTAGGCCGTGCGGGCGACCGTCTGCTGGGTCCCGTGCTACACACGGTTCAGTCCCGCTGTTTTATTGCCCCTTACTCCGAAGTCAAGATTCAGATGTCGGCCTTGGGCCTAGATACCTGCGCTATTGGCGCGGCTTCGCTGGTTTTGCACGAGTATTTCGCAGGTCCCCTGGGACAGGTGCACCCACCCATGGGTCTAACAGGGTCCCTGAAGGCATAAGCCAGTCAATGGGATCACACACTGTTTTTATTTTTCAGGAGGGAACTTCATGACGCGGATGCAACCGTGGATTGCAAAGAGTCTGTACGCAGGCTATCCTGCCCTTGTGTTGTACGCTGGCAACTACGAGGCCATTCTTCTGCCTTCGCTTGGAGGACATCTGATTGCTTTACGTGACACGGCGAGGGGATTTCACTTTTTACACGAACCCATTGCGATGTTTGAAGGGTCTGTGGATAGGGCACAAAGTGAATCGATGGTTGCCTACTTTGAGCAACCCTTCGCCTATGGTATCCCGGTCCTATTTCCGCCCAATCGTTTTCAGGACGGATGGTTCCAGTTTGCGGACCGCACCTATCAACTGCCCATCAACGAGCCAGAAACGCATAATCACATTCACGGCTTTTTTTACAACCAGCCCTGGTCTGTGCTAGAAACAGGGATTCGCGAAGAGCATGCTTACGCAATCCTCCGTCAACAGGTGGACACCCATCACTCAGTCTACAAGTACTTCCCACACACTTTCACGTTGACCCTCCAATACGAATTGTCGGCAGCGGGTTTACAGCAGCAAGTGGACGTGTGGAATCAAGACCACACGTCGATGCCCTTAATGCTGGGATTTCACACCGCCTTTCAGGTTCCATTCAGTCCCCATAGTCAGCCGGAAGATTGTCGAATAGCCATCAACATCGGTGAAAAATGGGAACTTACGGATCGCAAACTGCCCAGTGGAAGAAAACAGAAGTGGGACGAGATGGAGGAGAACCTAGCCCGTGCTGGCGGCGTTTACCCGTTCGCCCATCCCCTGGACGCCCACTACAATGCAACCACAGGGCCCGGACCGAACCGCGCAGTATTAAAGGATTTGCGAGCAGAGGCGGAATTCGTTTACGAGACAGACCCACAGTACACCACCTGGATGTTGTGGAACAAGGATGCTAAAAGTAACTTTTTTTGTCCCGAACCCATGTCCTGTGTGGTCAATGCGCCCAATCTGAACCTGCCCGACACGGTGACAGGGCTTGTTTCTCTGGCCCCGGGGGAACACTGGTCTGCCGTTAGCCGCATGTACGTTCAACCATTATCCCTGCATGGAAGTGTGGAACCAATTAGTGAGCAACCCACCTTAGCATAATAAGACCAGGGGGACACTCCGGCCATACGGCTACCGCTGAGTGTCCCCCTGGTCTGTAGAACGATTTACCCGTTTGCCAGAGGGATGAACAAAAATGCTTCAACATTACAAACCTGAACACATCCACATATGGGCAGTGATTTCGAACCCTACTTACTCCCCGTGGTTCATACAGCGCTCACACTCATACATGGCGCCGTCCCGTTGTCCGTAAAAGTCGGCTCCACACTGGACACAGGTGTGACTGTGATGGGGCGTATTGCCCTGCTCCTCCCCCACAAACCTATCCTCTTCCCTCATCACTGGCTCTTTTCCCATGGTATTTCCTCCTTATTCGAATTCATTCACCCACATGTAGGTTGCGGCCATGGATGGTTGAATTGCCACCCCCTTGGGCCATCCATAGTCTTCCACCCCAAACATTAAATCATCCCTCGACACGGCTTACATCCTCTGTACTAATACAGATATGTGTTTATGGAACTATTATATTACACTTCATTCTGATGCGCTACCCATTTCACAAAAAAAACACAGTATTTTTTCTATTTTCCCCTCCCCATATGACTTGACACGCCAGAAATTTCCTCCCCTTTCATACTCCAACGCCTTAAATACTATTATATCATTTAATATATTCTGATATCAATACCCCTGAGCCACACAAAATTCCACGCGGACTGCCTCGAAGAAGAACTTGAAGCGCATGTGGCGATCAGACGTGTGGCCCTTTCCCGCTTTGTGACAGGGGACCCTGTTTCAAACGTGTGGACTGAAAAGGCAACGGCACGTTGTTGACCAGTACCACACTGGCCAAGATAATGAGTAGCCCCACCACCATGCTGGGCAAAAGGGGTTCTTGCAAAAACACGGCTCCCCACAGCACACCAAATATTGGTACCAGAAAAGTCACGGTAAGGGTTTTGACAGGACCCACACGGGCCATCAAGTGAAAATATAATAAATATCCTATTGAAGTAGAAAGAATGGCCAAGCCTAACACAGACCCCACAACCGGCCAAGACGGCCAGTGTGTAGGGGGATGAACTAGGGCCAAAGGAAGTAATACCAGGGCGGCCCCCAACTGCTGACCTAAGGCCAAATCCAGCGGTCTTTCCCCACGAAAAGCTCGACTGGAAAAAACCCCGCCAATCCCGTAAGCCAAAGCGGCCCCCAAAGATGCGGCAATAGCCCACCCAGTACTCGGGTTATGATCCGTTCCCTGCCAACCCACCAAGACGCCCACACCGAGAATGCCCAGCAACAGTCCCACCAGTTTTTTACGTGTGAGTGGGTCTGAAATCCAAACCCGGGCCACCAAAGCGGTGAACATGGGTGTCGTAGCATTCAAGATGGCGGCCACGGCCGCCGACAGACTCAGTTCTGCGGTGGCAATAAGCGTGAAAGGAAGTGCCGCATTGACGGCCCCCAAAACCAAGTAGCGCCAACTGCGGTGTAAAATGTGGGGCCGCTGACGCCGAAACGCCAACACAGCCAACAATCCCAAAGCGGCAATCCAGACCCGAATATCGATGAGCACCGCAGGCCCAAGGACTGGTGCGGCCACCCGCATAAAAATGAATGAGGCCCCCCACAGGGCCGCCAGAAGTACCAGTGTCAAGATGTCGCGAAGGGTCAAGCCCCGTCCCTCATTTCAGTTGTCTCACTCAATACTACCAATGCCACTTCCAGACTACACGAACCAGAACCAAAACGGTAGTGGAACCTGTGACAAACAGCTTGAGCCACACACAATGGAGTCCCAACCGTTGACTGGCTGAGACTCCATAGTACGAGCAAGATACAAGTACGGTTTACCCCTGGTTGCTCAGAACGAGATTAGACCTGATTGTGAATAACCACCAGCTTGCTTTCAGTCATCTCCTCAATAGCGTACTTTGGACCTTCCCGGCCAATCCCACTGTCTTTGACGCCCCCGTAAGGCATCTCGTCCGCCCGAAAGCCCGACGTCTCGTTAATGTGGACACCGCCTACCCGAATCTCCTTGGCACACTTGAGCATCACGTCAATCGAGGCGGTAAACACCCCGGACTGTAAGCCATACTTGGAATCGTTGACCTTCGCAATGGCTTCGGTCAGCGTGGTATATGGGTTGACCACCACCACTGGAGCGAATGCCTCCTCTGAACACACCCGACAGCTGGGGGCTGCGTCGGTCAGGATGGTTGGCGTCAAAACCGCTCCACGACGTTCCCCCCCCGTGACGAGCTGGGCACCCGCCGCCTCTGCCTCTTTCACCCACGCCTCTGCCCTTTGTGCCTCCGCCTCGCTAATCATCGGCCCCACCTGCGTATCCGGGTCTGTCGGATTGCCCACCTTGAGGGCATTCACCGCAGCCTTGAACCGGGTCATAAAGTCTTCGTACACCTGTTCTTGCACGTAAATACGTTGCACAGATATGCATACCTGACCAGCATTGTTAAAGGCTGTTTTGGCACACCTGTCTGCGGCCAAATCCAAGTCCGCATCCCCGTGTACCACGATGGCACTGTTAGACCCCAACTCCAGCGTGCTCTGCCGCAGCCCTACCGACTCTCGGAGGTGCCGCCCCACAGCTGGGCTACCCGTGAAGGTGTAAAAAGAAAAGCCTTCTTCCTGCAGCAAATACTCACCTACAGTGCCCCCACTCCCAATGACCAAATTCCCATAACCCTTGGGCAGTCCCGCAGCCTCAAAAATTCGCATCAACGCGAGGGCCGTCAGCGGCGTATACGTGGCAGGTTTGAGAACAAATGCATTGCCCGCAGCAATCGCCGGTGCCACCTTGTGTGCCACCAGGTTGAGTGGAAAATTAAACGGGGAAATCGCGCACACCACGCCAATGGGTACCCGCAGCGTAAATGCAAGGCGGCCCTGGGCGTGGGGAGAAGACAAGGGGACCATCTCCCCCTGAATTCGCTTTGCCTCCTCTGCTGCCACGCGGAAAGTCTGTACCGCCCGCAACACTTCCGTTCTCGCCTCTGCGAAAGGCTTCCCTGCTTCCTGGGCAATCCCCATCCCCAATTCGTCCACTTGGGCAGCCAATTGTTCTGAGACAGACGATAAAATTTGATACCGCTCCTGCACGGTCAAAGGGTGCTCTGCCATGGCCCGCTGACCCGCCATCACTGCTTGGTGCACGTGTTCCCGGCTGGCCACCGACACCTGCCCCAACAACTCACCCGTGTATTTATTGGACACCGATATTTTTTCTTCCGTTTCCAGCCACTCTCCAGCAATCCATAAAGTCATGTAAGTATCCTCCTCCTGTAGAATGCAATAAAATTAGATGTTTCCACCGCATGCTCGAATCCGTACACGAACGCGTGCTCGAAACAACCTGTTACACCGTTTTGCTCAGTCTTCTGCAATAATGCTGCCCACCTTGTCGCTCAAGTCGGGATTCGCCCTGTTTAAAAATACCGCATAGATAGACGCCAATACCAAATACCCTAAAATAATATAGGGAAACAAATTGAATGGAGCGGGTTGGCCAGGTTGAATGAGTCCCCACAGCGGCAACAACATGGCCAGGGTCCCCAGACTGGGAAAAACGAGGTGACGCCACAGGCTGAACATGGACCGCCGCTCTCGTAAGTAATACACCGGCAGCGCAATATTTAAAACAAGGTACACGAGTGCCACCGGAATCGTACCCAGTGTGGCCATCAAAGCGGCCGCTGTCATTGGTGTAGCCTGTGTCCCCCAAATGAGCGTAATGACAAGCGAGACCCCCAAGAAAAACAGGATGGCCGACCAGGGTGTTTTTTGCCTCCCCACACGAGCTAAAAATCCTGGCAGCAGTCCCTCTCTGGCAGCACTAAAAATCATTCGGGCCTGGCCATTTGTGGCGCCAATTAGAGAGGCAAAGGTGCTGGTGAAACCCGCCAAATACACAAGAATGCCGGCACTGCCTAACACCTTCACGCCGGCATCCACAAAGGGCACCGAAGCCCCGGTGAGTTGCGTGAGGTTGCCATCATAAGCCACTGTGGTGGACCAAGCCATAAACAGGTAAATGAGTGCCACTGAAACGGTGCTGGTAAAAATCGCAATCGGCACGGAGCGCCGGGGATTACGAGTTTCTTCCACCATCGGTGCTGGATTCCCCACACCCATAAACATGAATACCGCAAGTGGAAAAGCCAGGCCAATCCCACGCAATCCGTTTTTCACCGCCAGCGGGTTGAATGCTTGAAGGTCCAAACTGCCCCTGTGGACCACCAACATGGCGATGGCACTGACCAAAATCAAAATGAGCTCAAAAGCAAAGGTCACCACCGCCCATTTTGTAGAAATTCTGACACCATGGATGACCAGGTATCCCACCAAAAACACCAGCACCACCGTGATGACTTGCCAGGGCACATGGATGGACAAAAACGTCTGCAGAATTGTCGAAGTCCATCCCCCGAGTACGGCCATGACAAAACCAACGGCGACAATGTAGCCAAAACTGAGCGCCAAGGCGGTGAGGGTTCCGGCAATCCCGCCAAAAGTGCGGCCAATATAGGAAATGTACGATCCGGTGCTGGGCATGGCCTTCGTAAATTCCATTAAACTGTTAATCTTCAAAAGAACCACAATCCCCGCAACGGCAATGGCAATCGGGCTCGCTATCCCTGCCGCTAAGGCAATGGCTCCAAAGGAAAAGAAAAAGCTCATGGCGGGTGCGGTGTTTGCCAAAGCGGCGGAAATAATATCAGCAGTCCCCAACTCTCCACGTTTCAAACGTGGGGGTCCAGTCGATGGCAACAATTCAGTCCTAGGTTCTATAGCCATATAAGTCCCTCCATTCGCGTCACTTAGAATTTTCTGTATAAAGTTTCTAAAACATTCCTATCCCCATTGGGGGGAGGCAAACCCCTCACCCCAATCTTTCCTTTCTGTCTACCCCGATTTTCTGTCTACCCCAATTCCTGCTGTGTTTCCCTTACAGATTCTGCCAACAGGTCTAAACCCTGTTTCAGTTCCTCCGCCGGGATGTTCAAAGGTGTCAACAGCCGAATGACGTTGTTGTATACCCCCGCCTTTACCGTCAACAGTCCTTTTGCCAAGGCCTTGTGGCTGACTGAGGCGACAAACTCGGGGTAGGGTTCCCGAGACTCTCTATCTTTGACAAACTCCATGGCTACCATGGCCCCCTGTCCTCGGACATCGCCGATGGCCGGAATCTCATTTTGCAAGGCACGGAGATAGTTCATGCTGGTTTCTCCCACCTGTTTTGCACGTTGAGAGATTTGGTCCCGCTCCATGATTTCCAGCACTTTCAGAGCTGCTGCTGCAGACACCGGGTTCCCGCCAAAGGTCCCCCCTAACCCTCCCACCTCTGTAGCATCCATTATCTGAGCCTTCCCCACCACGGCAGAAATGGGCAGGCCACCCCCCAAGGACTTCGCCATCACAATGATGTCTGGGTCCAGGTGATTGTAATGTTCCACGGCAAACATTTCACCAGTGCGGCCAAAACCGGTTTGAATTTCATCCGCAATAAACACAATCCCTTTTTCGCGGCAGATTTCCCGAATCCGTGGCAGGTAATCAGGCGGTGGCACCACAAAGCCACCCTCGCCCTGCACGGGTTCCACAATCAGTGCGGCCACATTGTGTGCATCCACATAGGTGTCAAACGCACTTTCCAAGGCCTGGACACAATCTCTGGCACAAGTCTCGGGGCTTTCCCCAAAGGGGCAGTGATAGCAATTGGCGTAGGGTAGCCGGTACACCTCCGGCACAAACGGACCAAACCCGGCCTTGTAGGGGTGCACTTTACTGGTTAGTGACATGCCCAGGTTGGTGCGACCGTGAAAGGCGGACTCAAAGGCGAGGACCGCACTGCGACCGGTGTAACTTCGCGCGATTTTAACTGCATTTTCCACCGCCTCAACCCCACTGTTGGCCAACAACGCCTTGGTTTCACCAGCAATGGGTGCCAAATTGCACAGGGCCTCCACCAAATCCAGGTAGGGTTCATTAAGGGTCACATGGACACAGGTGTGAATCAACTTCCCAGCCTGTTCTCTAATGGCCTCTACCACTTCTGGATGGGTGCTGCCCACATTCAAACAGCCAATTCCACCAGCAAAATCAATGTACTCCTTGCCGCTGTCATCCCACATTTTTGCACCCTGTGAACGGGTAATGCAGACTGGATTCTGAATTGAAATCCCCTTGGCCATATAGCGACGGCGTTTCTCTTCTGGTGACAGGATTACACTGGATTGATTGACGGACATGAAACTCCCTCCTTCATTTCTAAAAAATAAAGCAAGTTTTATGCCAACTTCAACCCCGGCGCCTATTCAGCACAGGCTCAGCGTTTGCAGACAATTCACACTCATAAAAATCCGTGTTATGATGAAAACGATTCATATAAAACTCATTTAATTCATTATTGCATTAATAAGTGAGGTGGCCAACGCAGGTGAGTGTGTCCTCCATCACCCAAGTATTGTGGAATTTAGATACTCCTGTGTTTTTGGTTAATCCGTCAGGCATAGTTTCCTGGATGAACCGCACGGCTGAAGATAAAATTTCGGCCCATTTGGTAAACCAATCCTGGCAACAGGCCTACCTCAACCTGCCCGTTGAATTCGCTTACCGATTTCACAGGAATGTACCGAGGGACAAGTGGTTATTGGTGGAATGTCTCCCCCAGGACAACCCTGATGGACTGGAAAGTTGCCAGGAACTACGAGATCGCAACGAGGAGCTAGAGGCCATCTATCACTCCACTCTTGACGAGTGGTACGTGTGCGATGCCGCGGGAACAACCTTGAGCGTCAGCCCCTCGGCCCAGCAGCTATATGGTGTGAACCCAGAAGAATTGGTGGGGAAATCGGTGTTCGATTTGGAAAAATCCAAGGTCTTTTCGCCTTCCGTAACCGCCATGGTCTTACGCCACCAATCAACACAAACGATTTTGCAAACCACACACACGGGACGACGCCTGTTGGTGACAGGCCACCCTCTGCGTGATGCAGAGGGACAAATTTATAAAATCGTTTCACACTCCAAAGATGTCTCAGACATAACGTGGCTGTCCAGCCAGCCCGTCCAAAAAGGTGCCGTCACCGGTACTAAAACTCCTCCCTCCACAGGGGGCGGAGAGGGAGGAGAAGAACTTCCCTGGGTTGTCGCCAGTCCACAGATGCAGTCTTGCGTCAACCTGGCCATGAAGGCAGCCCGTCGAGATGTAACAGTGCTTTTGTTAGGGGAATCAGGGGTGGGGAAAAACCGTCTTGCCCACTTGATTCACCAGCACAGCCCACGGGCCGGGGGGCCCCTGGTGGAGGTCAACTGTGCCGCATTGCCAGAGAACTTAGTGGAAAGCGAATTGTTTGGATATCAAGGGGGAGCCTTCACTGGAGCTCGCCGCGAGGGCAAACCGGGTAAGGTGGAAACAGCTCACGGCGGCACTTTGTTTCTTAATGAAGTGGGGGAGTTGCCCCTGAGTGTTCAGGCCAAACTGCTGGATTTGCTACAGACTCACACTTTCACCCGCATTGGTGCAGTACAACCTACGCGCGTAAACATCCGGGTGATGGCTGCCACCAATCGGGACCTTGGTGCGATGGTGACCTCCGGCCAGTTTCGGAGTGACTTGTATTACCGCTTGCACGTGGTGCCAGTCTGGATTCCGCCCCTACGTCAGCGACAAGCGGAAATCCCGGCCTTGGCGCAAACTCTATGGTCTACCCTGTGGCAAGGGGAACCCCAGCCAACCTTGTCCCCACAGGTCCTAGCCGTGCTCTGCCAATACCCCTGGCCTGGCAACATTCGCGAACTTGAAAATGTGTTACAGCACCTGTGGGTCACCGCTGACCCCCCACAGGTTACGCTTGCACAACTACCCCAAAATCTGTTTGGTCCGTTAGGGGAGTCTGTACCGTCATCCCATGTGACCCCTTTTGGGCCCGCGGTGTGTGACAGAAGTGGGCCCACGGTCTCAGAGACCCCCCCTCAACTCGCCACTGTCAATCTGCGGGAAGAGGTGCGCAAACTGGAGGCACACTGGTATCGCTGGGCTGCCAACAAGTGTGACAGCACCTATGAGATTGCCCACAAACTGCAGGTCAGTCAGCCCACGGCGGTACGCAAATTGCATCAGTTTGGCCTGGCGACAAAGGGGAATCGTGAATCCCCCGCGACGCACCCGTAGTCGCCGGGTGTGACGAATCGGTTGCGGCGGTCAAGTCATTATGCCAGCGTTTTGTGACATACTGACGCCGCAACCATGCAGCCACCTCCCCCGCCCCTGCCGCTCCCGTGCCACCAAACAGGTTTGTGAACAAAAAGGGACGGTCTCCCCGCATCTGTCGGGCATCCCGAGCCATCCCCGCCAGACTGGCCCCCACCCTGTGCGCAAGGTCCAATTTATTGATAATCAACAGGTCAGAAGTACAAACCCCGGGGCCACCCTGGCGGGGAGTGTGCTCTCCTTGACCCGTGTCAATCATGTAGATGCTCAAGTCTACGAGTCGTGGACTGACCATCCCGGTCCGGTTATCTGCCCCACCCTCAATCAAAATGATGTCCAAATCTGGGAAGCGGCGCTCCAACTGTGCCGCAACACCCAGATTAAGGACAGTGCTGTCCCGAGTTTGACCCCTCGGAGTAACCCCTGTTTCAATACCGGTAATTCGTTCCTTTGGTAATACCCCTGTTTCTCTCAACTTCTTCGCATCCACAGTGCTGACCAATCCATTGGTAACTACCGCCAGACTAAACTCCTCTTTCAATGCCCACCCTAATTTCTCTACCAGCGACGTCTTGCCACAACCCACAGGCCCTGAAACAGATACCCGTAGGGCCCGATCTTTTTGATCAAAAAATCCCCACCTGCGCATCCGCCACAATCCCCAATCTGTGCTACTCATTTTTCATTCCTCCCAGCAAACTGTGAAAATTGTGAAATGACAAGGTTTTCTTAGAATACGTCTGCACAATTTAGCGTTATTATTGAATAATGTTATGTTATATAACACGCTTATGCTTTTAGTCCTTGAATTTATGGCTATTCTACCGTTATCAGCGCAGTATGGCAACGGAGTTTGTCATGTTTCATTACATTCGGGGCTGTAATATTAACGTTTTTCATAGGTAAGTGGTTTCGGCTGCTTTTGGGAGTTTTCACGGGTTTGTCCAAGGAGACCCTTTCCCCAGGAGAGGCAATCGGCAATCGCCGATATTGCCCGAATCACGAGGATAAGCACTAGTTTGAGACTGTCGATTCATTGGGTTTCGTAGAACAAACACATTCCATATTGGGGTTTCTTCTGCAAATTATACTCTCCAACTAAGATTCTCTTGGGAACTGATTCGCCGCTCTCAAATAAGGGACCACAGGTCTCTTATAGGCTTTTTCAAGCCACTTTTCGCATAAATAGACGTTCGCCAGGCCCTTATTTCAGCAAATTTGGTGCAATCACGATGGGGTAACGTGAAATAGGCGATTTTCACGCCCTTATATGCGTTTCATCGCTCGATATTTGATGATTTAGCGACTGGGGGACCCTTATTTCCAGAACCGTAAAAGTCGCTTCCCTGCTCTCCCTCCCGAGGACAGGGTAGAACTGAGGTCCCGCAAAGAAAATCAGGGCTCTGCCCCGCTTGTTCCCGGCCTGTGCTTCCGGCCTAGAGGATTTTACGTAAAATGGATGATGCACATTTTCATCCTTAGTGATAACCACTAGGCCATGTGAATTTCGGTAAGATTCCCCTGAGTGATTGACACTTTGAGCATGTTGTACTAATATTAAATAAGTAACTAATATTAAGTTCAAATAATATGTGAGCTGGGGCGTACAAGAACCACAGACCCCGCAAGGAGGCAGGTTACTTGGCAAGAGAATGGGTGATTGACCCGGTACATTCAGAGGTTGAGTTTTCCGTCAAACACATGATGATTGCAAATGTAAAAGGGAGGTTTGAGAAATTCAGCGGGGTCATTACTGGAGACCCTGAGAATTGGGAGCAGGGGGCCGTACAGGTCACCATCGATGCCAACAGCATCCACACTCGGGATGAACAGCGAGATACCCACCTGCGTTCCAGCGACTTTTTCGACGTACAGCAGTTTCCGGATTTCCAATTCACCAGTCAGACGATTCGCAACAAGGAAAACGGCAGCTATATGATTGAGGGTCCATTGACCCTGCACGGTGTCACCAAATCGATAATTCTGCAGGCTACTTTTGAGGGCCAAATTCGAGACCCTTACGGCAATGACCGAATCTCATTTTCTGCGGATACAGCACTCAATCGTAAAGACTTTGGTTTAAACTGGAACTCCCTCTTGGAGGCTGGCGGCGTCATGGTGGGTGACGCCGTAAAAATCAGTCTTGCAATTGAAGCTTATTCTCCCGTGCAGGCGTAACCTTGCAAAATTACATCCCTGCCCTGTCCCCGCCCGGCTCAACGAGCAGCCGGCACAGGGACAGGGTCTTTTGTGGATAAAACTCGTCGTACAAAAGGGACTTGCGATTTGGAGGTTTTTTGTGTGTGCACAACAAAGGTCTGGTGCAAAATTCCTAGCGCCGCCTGCAGGTGACGCTGTTCCACCAAACACCACACCCCATCACGGATGTCCCCCAACTGCAGCACTGGAATTTGTGCCTCTCCAAGGGTGGACAATAACCCTGCCTGCACGTGTGGGTGGTGTTGAATGCCCTCACCCACCACTGTCACTCGAGCGCAGGGCACCTCCCCATAGAGGGTGCAACCCTCTGCCTGCATCACCTGCAAGGCTCGGGCCCAGTCGGATTCAGACAGGGTGCAAGTTACTCGCTGTTCGTGCATGGCCACCCCCTCAAGACCAATTTTCTCGCGTGACAGTGCAAATAATACCTCGGACAAAGTTCCCTGTGGATTGCCAAATTCCACATGTATCAGCCGATCCCGTTGGGCCACACCAGTAAAGGTGGGATTTGTTGGGGTTCTCGCCTCCAACGAAACGGATCGGGCCACCAAGGTGCCCTCCTCATCACTGAAATTGCTGCGCACCCGCACAGACAGTCCATGGGCCATTGCCAAGGCCACAGCACGGGGATGCAGAACCTTCGCCCCTTCTTGCGCCAAGGCGTGGCACTGTGCGTAAGAAATTCGCGGCAAACACAGGGCCTGCGGAACCATCTGTGGATCTGCGGTCATCACACCGGGTACGTCTGTAAAGATGTCTACAGTCTGTGCTTGTAGGGCCACTCCCAAGGCCACCGCTGTCGTATCGCTTCCACCTCGGCCTAAGGTGGTAATTTCGCCCTCTGAAGTCATCCCTTGAAAACCAGCCACTACAGGTATCTCCCCCTGCGTGAGCGCGTTTTGTAAGGCCTCCGGATGGACCCGAAGAATTCGAGCATCTCCGAAGTGCCCATCGGTGGTGACACCGGCCTGGCCGCCCCCGAAAACACGGGCTGGATGGCCAGACTCACGCAATAATGAGGCAAATACTGTGGCACTCACCAATTCTCCGCAGGACATCAGCAAGTCCCTATCCCTGGCGAACGCCGCCGAATTCACCGGGGCCGTCATCGGCGTCATCGCCGCGGACGTCAGCAAGTCTAGCAGGGTGTCTGTCGCATATGGATCACCGTGGCGCCCCATGGCGGAAACCACCACCACCACTTGCTGCTGTGCCTCAACAGCCTGTTCTACATGCCGCACCGCGGCCATGCGGCCCTCGGACGTGGCCAGAGAACTGCCCCCGAACTTTTGGATGCAAACCTGCATGGTCTGACACTCTCCCCTCTATATCTAACCCAGCTTATCTAAATCCCCAGCCCAGTAGTTTATCTAATCCCCTCTGGCCCACCAGCTTATCTGGTCACCCCTGGCCCACCAGGTTGACCTGTTCCACCCCGCTGACATTGCGCAAAGCTGTCCACACAGTGTCAAAAGAATGCTCAATTTCGTGTGTATCCAGGGATACAATGACCGTGGCCACACCCTGCAGGGGCAGGGACTGGTTGATGGTGAGAATGTTCGCGTGAAAAACGGCCAAGGTGTTTAACACTTCTGACAGAACCCCCGGTGTGTGCTGTAAAGTCAACGCTAAGGTGACAATCTGCCCTTGCACCGCAGAATAAAAGGGCCGCACGACATCCTTGTATTTATAGTATGCACTGCGGGAAATTCCGACTTGCTTTGCGGCCTGAGCCACATTCAAGGACGGCTGGCGCTGTAGCAATTCCGTAACCTCCACGGTTTTGCGGATGACCTCTGGAATATGAGACTTGCGGATGAGGTAGTAAGGGTCATCAGGCACTTGAGTCTCCTTTTCTTCCACGATATGGATTTTCAGACGCCAGGTCCACACCGCAAGAACATTTGTTTTTTTAGAGAGAACAGTCTGGGTATAGAATAGCCCCTTTCCACATCAGTGGCAAGGGGCTATATTCACAATTTTTTTCGTGCACTCCCCGCAAGCTTCGTTGAAACACTAGTGGCTGGGTTGCACAGCCGCGGCTGTGGACACTGTTCCCTGGGATCCGGAACCGATGTGCCGCCACCAAGCAATTTGTTGAGCAATGGTTTCCGCCATCACCCGGTACCCGGCAGCCGTTGGATGAATCCCGTCATCACTAATGAGGTCTGCCAAGTCCCCCGCCCGTTTGAGTGCGGTGCGCACATCAATATGGGGGACCTGCAGGGTTTGCATCAGCTTGCGCAGAGACAGGTTGTACATGCCATGCCAGTGCTCAATCCCCCCACACACGGCAATCCAATGGGACACAGCAGGCCCAAACTGACCGTTAACCGTCCGATAGTAACGGACGGGATCGAGCGGTGGCAAGTCCAGTACAATGGGCAAACTTCCGCGGTTGCGCACTTCACACACTAAGGATTGTAGGTTCGTCAGGTAACGAGACAGGGGTACAATGGCTTGATGCAACTCATGTGGCAAATGGGCCACTTGGTCCCAGTGAAAGTTGCAGTCGTTGCCACCGATGGCAATCAGCACGACATCTGGGTGCTGTGCCAATACATCCTTCTCCAAACGAGCCAAGAGCCCGTCGGAATTGTCATTGAAAACTCCTCTGTTTAATACCTCTACATCTGTGACCGAATCTGGAAAAACGGGACCTGGTTGGGTGGAAATTCCCGGCATAGGGGTGGGCGTCCACCAGACGTCGAGCTTATGCAAGGCCTGTTCCAGCATTTTCGGATAGTTTTCTTTTACAATGCGCAGGCGTCCTTGAACATAGGTCACCCCACGTGTCACACTGTCTCCAAAACAGACAATTCGCAGAGTCATCAGTCACCGTTCCTCCTGACTTGGGTCTATTCCACTGTGGACCTTGCCCATCCAGTTCAGTATATCACTGCAAACCCTGAGAGACTCTGTTTACATTAGAACAGCCTCTGGCGAACAACCGGGCTAGCAACAAAGTCCTTCTCTATGGGTGCGGCAGATACCATCCCGAAGCTGCAGTTGCCATCCCGAAGCTGAGGAGGAGTGTTGAGCCCATGTGGAAGCACACCGGGTTAAGAAAGACTTTGCTTTGGATTGGGGCCTTGTTTGTCGGCTCAGTGGCCGTGTTTGCAGGTGCCCTGTTGCTGATGATTCGACTGGTTCCCTTCCAGGGTGCCCAACTTGTGGAACCCAAACCCGCAACGGTCATCTATGACCGGGAGGGGCAAAAATTTTTGACGTTGTCCAACAATGGTATGCCCGCACTGACCTACGCGCAAATTCCACAAGTTCTACAGGACGCTGTTCTTTCCACAGAAGACCACGCCTACTGGCAGAATAGCAGCGTGGATCCAAGGGGCATCCTGCGAGCCGCAGTGGCTGATTTAGTAACACACAGTTATGCGCAAGGGGGCAGCACCATTCAAGAACAGCTGGCAAAAATTCTCTACCTGTCCGACAAAAAAACCATTACCCGAAAAGTCAAGCAGGTCATCCTAGGAATGCAGTTGAGTCGCTATTATACCAAACAGCAAATCCTTACCCTGTATATGAATCGGGTGTTTTTGGGCGAAAACGCCGTCGGTATGGACACTGCCGCTTGGCGTTACTTTGGCGTTGATGTGGCCAAAGACCCGCATGCGCTGACCCTGGACCAAGCAGCCATGCTGGCGGGTATGCTGCAGGCTCCGACAGGATACAATCCCCTGATTCACCCCCATGCGGCCCTGCAACGGCGTAATCAAGTGTTGCAAAACATGGTTCGCTATGGCGGGCTGAGTCAAAGCAAAGCCACACTGGCCGAGCAGCAGCCCATTGGAGCCAGTTACCACTCCCTGCCAGGGGACCCTTGGACTGCACACCCCCTGTTCACTAACTTTCTCTTTGATCAGGCGCAGCGGCAAGGCATTTCTGCAGCTGAACTGTTGCAAGGAGGATTGAAGGTTTACACCAGCATTGAGCCAGCAGTCCAGAGTGCTGTCCACGAGGTGTTTTGGAACACCAACTTGGATAACATTTGGCCCGGTCCAACCAGTGGTGTGGTCCCTGAAGGGGGAGCTGTTATCCTCAATCCGAAGACGGGCGGGGTATTGGGTGCAGCCGGATCTCGTAAACAGGGGTATACTCGGCTCGGGCTAGACCGGGTGTACGCCTACAGCCTGCCAGGGTCCTCAATTAAACCCGTGATGGATTATGGCCCAGCCATTCAAACCGGTAAGTGGGGACCCACTTCCGTCCTCAGCGATACCCCACAGAACTTTGGCGGCGGGTACACCCCACAAAACTGGAACAGTAATGCTCCACAGGTCTGTACCCTGCAGTACGGGTTGGAGGACTCGCAAAACGTGGCCTCAGCCTGGCTGCTCAACCAGATTGGTCTACAAACGGGAGTACAGTTTGCCTTGCGGGACGGGATTAAGTTAACCACGCAAGATCAGCAACACCTTTCCATTGCCTTGGGCGGTATGCAGCATGGCGTTACACCCTGGCAAATGGCGGGCGCCTACGAGGCATTTGACAACGGCGGGGTACGGATGCAACCTCACCTCGTAGACCGTGTGGTAAACACGCACGGAAGTGTTTTATACACCTTTTCACCACAGGCCACCACTGTCATGAGTCCCCAGACGGCAACCACAATGACGCGCCTTTTACAGGATGATGTGGTCTACGGAATTGACGCCGTAATTGGGGTCAAGGGTTGGGGTACAACAGGGAAGTCCGGCACACAGCAGTACTCCACCACGGGTCATTCCACATGGGTGCGAGACGGCTGGTTTGCTGGCTATTTGCCCAATATGGTGGGAGCCGCCTATGTGGGATATGACAACAGCAGTTCCGCACACCACCTGTGGTGGAACTCCACCCACGTGGACCCGGCATGGAATGCGGGGATGATTTTACACACCATCTTGACCCTGGCAACGCAAAACATGCAACCAGAACAGTTTGCACAGGGTCCCTATCCCTCCTGGCAAGGCACCCGATTGGCAGCCTACCATTTACAACAGGGCGCTGTTTCCAATCTTGCGGCCACCTGGAATCCCACCACACACGGTGTGCAATTGTCATGGCAGTCCCAGTTATCCGGTGCAAATTTTCAAATTTCACGCACCCAAATTTCCACAACACCCAGCACTCCCAGCAACAGCACAGGTACCACGCAAGCCAACCAGACAGGCAATCTGGCGGGTGGAACACTTCCCCCAGCTGGCACCAACACCACCCCTGGAACCCCGGCGACGGCCGCATCCAACACCGCAATCAACGCCGCACCACCGGCAGAATCTGCGGGTGCCCCCGGCACTGTCCAATCCGGGAGCAATCAAACGAGCACGCCCGCAAACGGCTCTTCCCCACCCGGGAGTTCCGTCGTCAATCCAACGGCCACACATCATCCCAGGCAACCTGGCCACACATCTCCTGTGCACACCACTGGCACTGGCACAACGAACCCTGGTGCCAGTGTGATTTTGACCGGAGTATCTACGAGTTCCTTGGTATTGGGGGAAACCTCGGCGCTCAGTTATTTGGATGCCAACGTCCAACCGGGAACCACCTACAGTTACACAATTCAGGCCTTGGCCCCGGGTACCCAGTCCCCCCTTGGTACGCCCGCGACGGTCCAAATCACCGTCCCCGCAGATACTGCGGCAACCCAGACTTCCAACCTACCTTGAGCGTTCACTTCCCCGAGCATCCGGTCCCAAGAAACCGGCTGCTCGGGGAAAAATTTAATCGTAAGCGTTTTCGAAATTCGGGCTCCGGGTATCCGAGGTGTATACTGAAAAAAGTCTTGTACAGGTTATTATAGGGGGAACAATTCTCACCAAGGAATCCCAAGGGGGCCACAAAATGTTTCGCGTCATGTTGAAATCAAAGCTTCATCGGGTCCGTGTAACGGGCACCAGTCTTCACTATGTGGGCAGCATTACCATCGACGAAGACCTGATGGAGGCTGTTGAACTAATAGAAAATGAGTTGGTCCAAGTAGTCAATGTCAACACGGGGGCTCGTTTTGATACCTATGCCATTCCTGGCAAACGAGGCTCAGGTGTAATTGAACTCAATGGAGCGGCAGCCCGCCTAGCGGAGCCTGGGGATTTGGTCATCATTATGGCCTTCGGATGGTTTGGCGAACTAGAAATAAAAAATCACACCCCCTTGGTAGTCACCGTGGATGACGAAAACCACATTGCAGCCTACTTGCACAACGAGGCCGAACATAATCTCAGCCTACACTAAGGGAAAACAGGCTCCGCACAGCGACTCTTCTGTGACCTACTTGGCGTATAAAGGGCTCAGGACTCCCCTGTGTCAGGCGCTATGTTGCGTCCCTTACGCAGGTGATACTGCAAGCGCTGACGGGAAATCCCCAACTGTCGCGCGGTGGCAGAAATGTTTCCGTGATTGGCCCTTAACACCTGCTGCACGAAGCGTTCCTCTAAGTGCACCACACTTGCAGAGGTTTGCCCCTGCGGATGGTGAATTTCTGCCGAATGAATGCCTGCTTGGCGCCCCCCTTCCAGCTCAGCCAGGGAGCGAGCGGGAACCCCTGGGTTCTGGTGTATGACCACCGCTGTTTGTGTGGTTTCATTCTGGTACACCTGCATTACCTCTGTAACATTCCGTAAGTACAGTAACCCACGCCCAGAGGAAAGGGCGCTAGCTCCCTCGATGACATGCTTTAATTGGCGTACATTTCCAGGCCACGGGTAGTCTTGTAGCCATTCCAGAACATCTGCGGCAAATCCCTGCAGGGACAAATGGTGCCTATCATTGGCTTGGCGCAAAAAGTGCTCTGCCAAAGTTGGGATGTCCTCCCTCCGCTCGCGTAACGGCGGCACGTAAATAGGAATCACGCTGAGCCGATAAAACAAGTCCTCCCGCAACAACCCCGTCTCTACAGCCTGCCAGGGATGAATGTTGAGGGCCGCGATAAAACGGGCCTCAACAACCTCATTGTGCACCCCCCCAATGGGTCGAAACTCCCGTTCTTGCAGCACCCGCAATAGCTTGGCCTGCAAATCGGGTGCCAGGGCCTGCAATTCATCCAACAAGAGGGTGCCCCCTTTGGCAAGTTCAAAAAGCCCAGGTCGGTCCACCGCCCCGGTAAACCCGCCCCTGCGGGTACCAAAGAGAATTCCCTCCATCAGTTCGGCCGGTAAAGCGGCGCAATTTTCAGCCACAAAGGCCGCTTCCTTGCGCCCACTGGCCGAGTGAATTCCTTGGGCAAACAGTTCTTTTCCCACCCCCGTCTCCCCCCATAAAATGACGGTGGCGTCTGTGCGCGCAGCGCGCAAGGCCCGCCCTTTGGCCTGTGCGATGGCCGCGCTGTGACCGACAATCTCTTCCAGGGTGTGTCGAGCAACCCCACCCTTTTGATGGCGACTTGGATGACGGAGTATCGGCAACGCGGTTTGGGTGAACTCATCGGCGATTTCCATCGCCCCCAGGACCTCGCCCTGCCAAAGCAAGGGCAGGGTATAGTTGCGCGTCACAATGCGCTTCCCGCCTGCACCTAAGTACTCTTGACGCTCCGTTTGCACAGGTCGGCCGGTTTGCAAGACCTGCCAGAGGGTGCTGCTCTCCTCAGTCAACTGTGGGTAGAGGTCAAATATCCGTTTATGCACAGCCTGGGCCGGTCGAAAGCCGTCAATCTCTGCCATGCGGTGATTGTAAAGACGTGTATAACCCTCGAAATCAACGATATGAATGCCCAAGGGAATCTCTTCCCAGACTTCTTGATACACTTGCAACAATAAGTCTAACAAATCCTCCCGGGTCACCCCTTTCTCCCCCTTTCCTGAACATCCTAGCCCCATACGCACGGTTGGCAATCCTTTGCACGCAAATATCCGCGCTATTTTTGCACTATTAGGGTCATTTTGCGTGCAGAAGTGTGTGCTACGGTGAATGGTTTGCTCCCAATTCGCCTGCAAAATTCCCTCTCCTTGTCAATTTAACGCCGTCTGTGTAAAGTTGCAATCGGAAACGTGCGTTTATTCCAAAGCAACGGTTCTTTCATGATGTTGGCACACTTATTGCTACATTCATTTCTTGTTAAGAAAAACATCTTTGTCAAAGGAGTTGTGGGCCATGAAACAAACACGTCTTGCATTGCCTGGAGTGACGAGTGAGGCCTGGCTGGAGCGGGCACAACGTCGCGTGGCCCGAGCGTTTGACGTGTATCTCCCCAACATGATGGAACGAGCAAAAGGGGCACAGTTGTGGGATGTAGACGGTCAGGAATACATTGACTTTGTCGGCGGTGTGGGCTGCATGAACGTCGGTCACAGCCATCCCAAGGTGGTACAGGCCATTGTGGACGCTGCCACCCGCTTCACCCATACCGATTACACCCTGGCACCCTACCCGGCACTGGTGGAATTGGCTGAACGCTTGACAGCCAAATGTCCCATTCCGGATGCCAAGTCACTGTTTTTCAACTCAGGTGCTGAGGCGGTTGAAAACGCCATCAAGATTGCCCGCGTCTACACCAAACGGGCGGGCGTTATCACCTTTGATGGGGCCTTTCACGGTCGCACCTATATGGCCATGTCGGTCACAAGTAAACTAAAACCCTACAAAGCTGACTTTGGCCCCTATGCCAGCGAAATTTACCGCCTACCCTATCCCAGCGCCACCCACGGCCCCAGCCTTGCAGAATTTCAAAAGGCTTTAGACCGGGCTGCACTTGCCCTGTTTGATCCGGAGGCTATCGCGGCGATGATTGTCGAACCCATCCAGGGAGAGGGTGGCTTCATTGTCCCGGTATCTGGATTCTTCCAAGTTCTGCGGGAATTTTGTAATGACCATGGGATTGTCCTGATTGTCGATGAAATTCAATCCGGTTACGGCCGCACCGGGAAGTTTTTCGCCATTGAACACGAAGGAATTGTGCCCGACCTAATGACGGCAGGCAAATCAATTGCTGCCGGCTTACCCCTGTCCACCGTGATGGGCAAACCAGAGATTATGGATACGCCTGGCCCCAATACTCTCGGTGGAACCTACGTGGGCAACCCGGTTGCCTGCTCAGCGGGACTGGCGGTGTTGTCTGTGATGGACGAAGAAAATCTTGTGCAACGGGCTGTAACTGTAGGGAATCGAATTCGTACTGCACTCCAGGAAATCGCCGCCCAAAGTCCCTATGTGGGGGATGTCCGAGGACGTGGCGCCATGATGGCCGTGGAATTTGTCAAAGACAAAGCCAGCATGGAACCGTATCCAGAGGCAGTGACCCAGATATTACAGGAAGCCTTGGCCAACGGCCTCGTCCTGATGAAGTCTGGCATCAATAACAACGTCATCCGTTTTTTGTGCCCCTTAAACATTGAGCTTGACTTGTTGGACCAAGGCCTCCAGATACTCAAAACAGCCGCCTTGCAAGTGCAGTCCAAATACTGAAAGTAAGTTCTCAAGCCCAAAACTAATAAAAAAAACTGCATTGGCAAGGAAAAAGAGCCTCCAATGGATGGGTCTACACCCCACCAGCGGTGGCTTTTTTTATTTCACTTTTTGTCCTATCTTCGCAGTGAACTTTGCGGGGGTTACGCACGTCTATGTGTTGGACCTATGCATCCATACAGCAGTGAACTCGTTCAGTGAATTTTTCTGCTAGATTTAACAGAGGATTGTCCTATAAAGGGGGACTTTTGATGAAAAAAGTAAAATCTGCCGTAACCGCACTACTGGGAACCCTGATGACGGCCGCCTTGATGACAGGATGTGCCACATCTCCCACGCTCAACGGAATTGCCCCCAATGTGGCGCCTGCAACCAATCATTCGAAACCTTCCCATCATGCTATCGCACTCAGAACCTTACCCTTGCACGCGCAGGCCACTTACCAATTAACGGCAGACCCCCAGCGAGTGCGCCCGGACTTTTATGTGGATCTAAATAAGCATATCTATTATTCTGACCGCGTCATGGTGGTTTCTTTTCACGACATGTCACTGCACTTGAAGTCTCCCTACAACATGTCGCCAGTGGCCTTTGGCGAAGACCTACAGGCCCTGCAGCAGTACCACTTCAATGTCATTTCCAATCAACAGTTCACAGACTGGTTGGACCACGGCTACGCGGTGCCTGACAATGCGGTACTGTTGACTTTTGACGACGGGTATCAAAGCATGTACACCCATACCTTGCCAATATTGCGTAGCCACCACATGACAGGGACCTTTTTCATCATTACACACGCCCAAGATGTACACTACCCTGGATTCATGTCTTGGCCAGAGGTGCAAGCCCTAGCCAATGAGGGCATGACTGTAGAAAGCCACACCTATGACCTGCATTACGACGTAAATGTAAACGGAAAACTCATTCCTGCCTTTGACACCGCCTTTTATAAGGGTCACTGGCAGACTCCTACCCAGTACTTTCAACGTGACTATCAGGACTTTTTGACGGCAAGACTGCAACTGCAACAGCATGTAGGACAGCCTGTGTCAGAGATTGCCTGGCCTTACGGATATGGCAATATGATGGCCTACAGGGCCGCACAGGCGGCTGGGTACCATTACTTCTTCACCACCGCCGCAGGTGTTGATTCCCCTTCTACAAGTTCCTGGTATATTCGTCGCATTGACGTTGGACTTGCCAGTACACCCCAACAGGTCCTCAACGAGATTTTCCAGGTCTCAGGCTCGCCAGCAGTGCTGGTGCCCGTCAAACAGGTTGCGGTTGCCCAATCGGACCGCCACAGCGTATAACTACAAAGAAACCGTGAAGCCGTGCATGGAAAATGGAGTGCTAAAGTAGCAGCACTCCATTTTCCATTACCCTCTGGTCATCCACGTACAGGGTAGGTTGCCTGATGACCCCATCCAAATGAATTCCAGCCTCTACCGTGCCCCCAAATGTGGCATTACTACCAAAGGCCACATGAATTGTCCCATAGGCTTTTTCATCTTCCAAAATCACGCCCGTAAGCCGTGCCTGAGGATTTGTGCCAATTCCCAGTTCAGCCACATTGCGAGCTGCTGGCGAATCCCCCAAAATCTGCAACCACTCCGCCGCTCGCTCTCCCTCTGCCTGAACCAGCAACCCATCACGAACCGTCAGATGCAGAGGACTTGTCAATAGACCCAATCCACCCATTGAACCGTCCACAATCAGTTCCCCAAATGCCCGCCCCTCCACTGGCGCAATGTAGGCCTCCCCAGAGGGTAAATTGCCCGATTCACCCCGTTGCTTGTAAACACCTGTACTGGCAATTCCATTTCTACCCGTCACGTCGAGCTGAAATACCGCGCCAGCCTGTTCAATGCGAATCTGCTTTGCCTGTGTGAGCACCTCTGCAACCCGCAACGACAGTGCCGCCACCTGACCAAAATCTGCGGTAACAGGGCCCTGTTCAAACATTTCCAAGGTAATCCCTGGCATGGTTGCCACCCGTGATCCACGCTCGCTAGCGAACTTCCTGGCCTGGGTATGTGTGAGCGAGTATTGTGTGGGGCACACCACCACGTCGGCGGCGGCCATAGCCGCCGCAACAGCGGATGGAGGTTCCTCCCCGCTGCGAGATCGGGGAAGTAGCGTCATCTCCATAATCTCTGCTCCCAAACTCACCCCTGCTTGGCAAAGAACCTGGGCTATTTCCTCCCGAGTGGTGTCACTCACCACCAGTAATGACTCCCCCACAGTCAATCCCATGGCTTCAGATAAAAGCCGCTTGGCCACCTGTATTAATTCCATCTTCCGGGTCCCTCTGTCCCCCGCCCGCAACTCCGACTTCTTGATCGTGGACAAGGAATACAGGACCCCGCCACCTCCCTCACACTGGGCCCATTCACAGACACCTCATTGAGTGTCATCATAACAAAGTTTAAGTGCGCGAAACAAGACGGGAACAGTCATTCATGCATGCTGAACCGTCTGGGCAAGATTTAATTGAGCAATCGCGACAGATTGCAAGTTTGTATTGTATGGAAGATAATTGAATAGATTCAATACAGAAAACGTTATCAACGGCATCAGGGTCTATCCTGTAATCAAGTTTTTTAGGAGGTTTTTTGATGTCTCGACCTTTACGCAAAGATGTCCCCCCCAGTCTGACCTGGAACCTTTCAGACCTTTTCCCTACGGAATCAGCCTGGGCTGATGCCCTGTCATTGATTCCCACTTATTCCGCAGCGGTAACGCGCTACCGGGGACAGTTGCACACCGGACCGCAATCCCTGTGGTCCTGCCTGGTAGCCCTAGAAAAGTTGCAGGTGTACCTGACACAGGTAGCCACTTACGCACAGTTGCGTTTCTCTGAGGTGGGCAGCGATGCAAAAAACCAGGCCAACAGCGCCCGTGTCGCTGGCGTGTCTGCACAAGTGAGTGCCGATGTATCTTTTATAAAAGATGAAATTCTCGCCCTTCCGGACAAGACGGTGGCAGATTACTTAGAACAGGAGCCTCAATTAAACGACTTTGCAAAATTTCTAAAAGATCTATTAGCAACCAAGCCCCATCAACTCAGCCCAGAAACTGAACACACCTTGGCTGCTCTGGGGGAAGTGCACAACTCCCCTTATACCATCTATCAACACAGCAAATCTTCCGATATGCAGTTTGCTCCAGTCATCGATGCTAACGGTCAAGAACATCCGGTTTCTTTTGCCCTCTTCGAAGACCACTTTGAGTTTTTACCGGACACCCCGTTACGGCGGGCTGCCTACAGATCTTTCACAGACACCCTGCAACACTACCAGAATACATTCGCCGCCACTTATGTGACAGAAGTGCGAAAACACGTCACGCTGGCTCGTTTGCGACACTACCCCTCGGCTACGGAAATGCTGCTGGAAGCGCAACAAGTGAGTTTAGAAATGTATCACAACCTGCTGGACGTGATTCAAACTGAATTGGCCCCACACATGCGTCGCTTGGCTAAACTTCGTCAACGAGTGCTGGGCTTAGACGAAATGCGATTTTGTGATTTAAAGGTTCCCCTCGATCCCAATTTTAACCCCACCACCACTTTTGCAGAGGCATCCCAGATTATTTTGGACGCCTTGTCTGTACTCGGGACGGAGTATGGGCACACGCTTCACAAGGCCTTGACAGAGCGATGGGTGGACCTGGCAGACAACGTGGGCAAATCCACTGGCGCCTTCTGCTCCAGTCCCTATGGGCGTCACCCCTACATTCTCATCACCTGGGCACACACCATGCGCAGCACCTTCGTGTTGGCACACGAATTGGGACATGCAGGACACTTCACCCTGGCCCAACAACATCAGCGGGCTATGAACTCCCGGCCCTCCATGTACTTCATTGAGGCCCCCTCAACCATGCACGAACGCTTGCTGGCACAGCACCTGCTACGCACTCACACAGACCCCCGCATGCGCCGCTGGGTGATTGCGCAGTCCTTAGGTACTTACTATCATAATTATGTCACACACCTGCTGGAAGCAGAATTACAGCGCCGTGTCTTTACCCTTGCCGAGCAGGACACCCCCATTACGGCCAGTTTGCTCAATCAACTACAGGGGTCCGTTTTGCACGATTTTTGGGGGGATGCCGTGGTATTGGATGACGGGGCTCGCCTCACCTGGATGCGGCAACCTCACTACTATATGGGCTTGTACCCCTACACGTACTCGGCAGGACTGACCCTGTCCACCGTAGTAGCCCAGCAGATGGAATCCGAGGGTCAACCCGCTGTGGACCGCTGGTTGCAAACACTGTCGGCAGGGGGGTCCCTGCAACCCTTGGAGCTGATGCGCATGGCTGGTGTGGACATGTCCACACCAGCCCCAATTCGCCAAGCCGTGTCTTATGTAGGAGCCCTGGTAAACGAACTGGAAAACAGTTTCTAAACAGATGTGACGACAGCCAAGCAAGCCCCGCAACACCTAGTTACAGTTTACCAAACTACACACATCAATCCATCGTTAAGGTCATACCCAGGAAACCCCTGTGTCCCCTGGGTATGACTTCCCCCTCCAATCCTTCTACATCCCCCGTTAGCCAACGGGAACATTTTGCTGATTCAAACTGTCTTTCCATTAATACAACCGAACGGAGGATGTGTGCGAATGTACTTTATAGACAGGGAACACCAGTGGCACTATCGGAAGTTGCTCAACGACCGCGCCGACGATGTTTCTTGCGAGTGCCGCCCACTTATCTATCTGCTGGCAGTACCCCCCATCTGGCAGGTATGGAACTTACACTATCGCCAAGAGTTTGCCAATCCCATCGACTGGGCGCTTCAATCCGAGGAATTTCCCCTACTCTCACTAGCACATTCCTTGCTCATTGAAGTGGGAATAAGCCTTTACAATGGGGCCCTGATTTCACTTGGAGAAGGGGTTCAGGTTTGGGATGAACGGCTTTACCGTGTATTTCTTCAGGCGCTGGAACTGAGACGTAGTCCAGTCTTCGCAGAAATGGTGAAATTCAGTCATCATCCCCAGGTGAAAAGTGCAGACTGAAAGTTCCGCGTTTGCATCTGCGCAACAGTGGTGTCCCTGGTAGGAAGTGTTAACATATCAGGCGTACAATGCGCACAAGCTAATCGCACAGGAGGGGATTCCTATGCGGAAATATCATGTGTCGCCAGCCACCAGCAACCCGGTGGATAAAGATTCAAGCCCGGGTAAGATTGTGACCATGGCACAACGGACTGAAGAACACGTGCTTAATTTTGCCCAGCAACAGCTTGATGCGACGTCCGAGCGACTCGAACAGTTAACCCATGAATGGAATACAGAACGAGCACTCGTGGCCATGGCTGGAACCTTTGTACTTACTGGCACCCTCCTCAGCCTTTTCCGCAACCGCACTTGGAGCATTGTCCCAGGTGTCATGGGCTGGTTTTTGGTACAACACGCGGTCCAAGGTTGGTGCCCACCCTTAACTCTGCTTCGTCAAGTTGGAGTCCGCACCGCTGATGAAATTATGGAAGAACGTACAGCCCTGAAAGTTTTACGTGGAGATTTCCAAAACACAAGAGATCCCCTGGAAGCCCTGCGCGAAGCAAGACTGAGCTAGACCGCCATGACTGTGGGGTTACAATCGTTCTGAGCAAAGTCAGGGGAACAGCCACTAACCAGGAGATGCTACTCCAGAATGTGGTGGCTGCTGCCCCCTTAGGTTCCGAACTAGAAGTCAATTTTCCTAGGTCTGCTCTACCCTTGGACAGTCCTTCAGGTTAAAAATTTATTTAAAAGAGATGTCCTCAAGATTTTTTTGCTTTGTAGCTGGACCAAATGCTCCAATCACAAAAGCCACCATGACCATGGCAAAAGCAATAAAAACAAACACACCAATTACACCGAAAGATTTCAATAGAGCCACAATGATGAACCCAATGAAAGCTGAACTGAGGCGACTCCAACTATAGGTAAATCCCACGCCAGTGGCGCGAATGCGCGTCGGGTATAGCTCCGCTTGATAAGCGTGAAACAGGGTGCTAAACCAGTTATTCAACAACGTAATCAAAATCCCCACAATAATGATGAGCACGGGAATGCGCATGAGAGCAAACACGGTACCCGCCGCTCCAATGGCTAGGGACACAATGACAATCAACCACTTGCGTTGAATACGGTCAGATGTGAACATTCCAATAATTGGGCCAAAAGGATTGGCCAATGCGATGACAAAGGTGTATAAAAGGGAATGCAGCAAAGTCACGCCCTCGCTGACCAAAAGCGTGGGTACCCAAGAAGCAAAACCATAAAACCCGATTGTTTGAAATAAATTGAAAACTAACAACATAATGGTGCGTGACCTGTAAGGCGGAATCCAAATCTCCCTGAAGCTTCCTTTGCCCTCGTGTGCTTCACTATGGCCTTCGACAGGTGGCAGAGAACCTTTTTCTACTTCAATGCTTTGTTCGATTTGGCGCAGCACTTTTTCTGCATTTTCCACTTGTCCTATGTTTTCATACCAACGAGGGGATTCCGGCAAACCCCGGCGAATCCACCAGACCACGACAGACCCGAGGGCCCCAATCAAGACAACCCAACGCCAACCTGCCATTAAAAAGTGCGTGGGTACCAACAGAAAAGCGAGCAAAGCTACAACAGGTACAGCCCAGTACGTAACAAACTGACTGAAAGCAATGTAATAGCCTCGACTTCTAGATGGAGTCATTTCCGTAATATACGTATCAATAATCACCAACTGTGCGCCCACACCAATCCCAGCCGCAAAGCGCAGCCAATCAATCCAGACAGCGTTGGGTGCAAACGCAAGCAGTACCGTGAAAAATGAATAAATCAGCAGAGAATATACGTATCCGTTCCGACGACCAATTTTGTCACTTAACCTGCCAAAAAGTGTGGTTCCAAAAAACATTCCTAGAAAACCGGCCCCAATAAAATACGCCAATCCTCCGATGGTAATCACCTTTTCATGAACAAGTGCTGCACCTATGGCCCCTGCCATAAACAGCTCGTAAAATTCAAACAAGCCACCCACAGAAACACGAGCCACTAAAGACGTGAAATATCGAGATGACGGTAAACGATTCATGCGGTCAATCACAGACCCCGTAAGCAAAGGCTCTGCCATTCCTGAATCCCCCTTCAGATTTGTAAAGTAGGTGTTCCAAATTCGCCGCAAAACGGTAGCGCTTTCACCCCTGCTGATGTTCAAATTTGAAATTTTATCCTCACTGTGTTTATTCAGGGTCTAATTCTCATCCATCACTGGCGCGGCTAGCTTGCGACTCAACACCGATAACAGCCGAACCCTGGTTGCTGCTAGCAAGTTTAGATCTATCGGTATAAAAATTTTTTGTGCTATGAAAAATTCCACCAATTTCTCCGTGTCCAGGTTTCCTGCTGCCCCAGGTGCATAAGGACATCCGCCCAAGCCTGCCAAGGCCACCTCATACTCTCTTACGCCATACTCGTACGCCATGGCTACATTGGCCAATCCCCAACCAAATCGGTCATGTAAATGCAGACTCAGAGGTACCTTTCCACGAACAGTATTGAGTTCTTTGACTCTTTCCTTGACGGCCGCTGGATTTGCCGTTCCCATGGTGTCGGCAATGCCAATGGCATCCACACCCATGCGAAGGTAAGCCTCGGCTACCATTAGGACGTCTTTGGTGGGAATTTCCCCTTCAAAGGGACAGCTGAAAGACGTGCTGATGGCTCCTTTTACTTGCATCCCTGCCTGATGTGCAAGCTCTGTCACCCTTGCCAAGGCCGCCAAGGTATCCACCCGAGAACGATTCAAGTTAGATTTGTTGTGGCTCTCACTGGCCGATGCCACCAGTGTGACTGCAGGTATGCCCGCTGAAATTGCTCGTTTTAGCCCCCGTTCATTAGGAACAAGAGCAATCCACTCCCCATCCAGGTGGCGCAATTGGTCCACCAGCGGGTCCGCATCTGCCAACAAAGGAATCCAGTCAGGGCGTACAAAAGCAGTCACCTCTACGCTCCGAACTCCTGCCTTTAACAGCCCTTCAATTAAAGCTATTTTTTCAGACACTGGCACATATCCACTGGCATCCTGGAGACCATCGCGGGGGGTAACATCGATAATTTTTACCGTTTCCATTCCCTAGCCCCCCCTTTTTATTTTTCCATTTTTTGAACAATTACTCTCCCGTTGACTACCACCAAGACAGGGAACCATACTCCCGGAGCAATCAATGTTTCTCCCTGCGCATCAGTGAACTTTTGCGTTTCTTTGTGAAAATCCAACACCACTGCTGCATCCTCCCGGGGATGCAGTTGTAAAAGACGGGATGGGTTTCGCACCACTCCCCAGTACAAATCTTCCCATGTCAGGCCTGCTGCCCACAATTTTGACATCACATACGATAGATTGAATACGGGTGCAGACTCCCAAGTGTTTTGAGTGTGGTCGGTACTGACCGTGGTGGGCACCAACCCCGCCTGTAGAGCCGCCTGAAAAACCCGCCACGAAAAGTGATTTTTCCCATGCCCCACATCCAAAATAAGTCCATTTTTCACCGCTGCCGCCACCGTCGGAGAAATTCCTCCCTGACTAAGAATGTTCCCCCGTCTACCCTGGTAGGCATGTGTCAGTACATCCCCAGCGGCAAGACGTTCCACCACCTCCTCTGCAGATAGAAAAGAACCTGTCAAATGAACCATCAGGGGAACCTGCAAGCGTCTCGCTTGCGCCACACCCGTGATGAGTAACAACCGATCTTCTTGTTCACTGTGTTGTCCAAGTCGAATTTTTAAGCCCACCGGATGGTTCTCCGCCTGTTGTCTGTCCGCAAATAGCTCAGCCAGTTTTTCTTCTTCCAGCACAGTAAAACCAGTGAATGTGGGCACTTCTGGATGATGCGTCAGCCCATCTTTGAGTAGCGAGACCCAACCGCGACTTTGCACTACCTGGGTTCGCCCGCGTTGTGCCCAATTGTTCCATCCGTAGGTGCCCGCGTCGCCAACCGCCACCACACCAGATTTTAGCAAACCCAATTCCTCTATCCCGATGGTGTCGCATTGCCCCCGCAAATGAAGATGAAAGTCGATGAATCCCCCCTCAAAAATCACTGCCGTTTCAGATAAGTGCACAACCTGTGTGTCTGTTTCCTCCTCTGATTTCTCAGGGGTTTGCACAGACATCAGGGTCCGCCCAGGGTTTGGAACTAAATGTCCATAGTGGTCAAACGTTTGGCCTCCTTGTAAAAAGACCATCTGGAACCCCCCTATGCCCGAATAACGCCCGCTTCCTCAAGTTCCTGCAACTTTTCATCAGATATTTTCAGAATGTCTCGCAGCACTTCTTTTGTGTTTTGACCAAGGGCCCCCCCAGGACAGCGAACCTCGCCTCCATGGCGGACAAGTTTGGGTACCACTCCGGGCATCCCCACTGCACCCAAATTTGCATCAGGCACATGGAGAATCATGTCTCGAGCCAAAAATTGAGCATCCTCAGCCATATCCTTAGCGGTCATCACTGGACCTGCTGGGACACCTGAATTATTTAATTGAGTCAACAGCCATTGCAGAGATTTTTGGGCTGTCCAAGCCGCAATCAAATCATCCAGTTCACTTACGTGTGCCACTCGATCCGGATTCGTCTGATACCTTGAATCCATAGCCAGTTCTGGTTTCCCCATTAAGTTAACAAGACTCGCGAAGGTTTTCGTAGTGTTAGCACCAATTGCAACCCAACGTTTATCCACCGTAGGATAAATATTAGAGGGTGCAGCCCGCAACAGTTGATTACCCGTCCTTTCCTGAACGATTCCCACCTGCAGATACTCTGGTAACATGGCTTCTGTCAAAGCTAAAATCGATTCTGTCAGCGCAACATCCACATAGTCCCCCCTGTGGTTTGGATCCACCTCTCTTCTGTAAAGAGCCATTAATCCGCCAATCACCGCTTGCAGTGCAGCCACTTCATCCCCGAGCGATATCCCCGTGCGCACCGGAGGCTGGTCTGGATAACCAGTGACATGCCGAATCCCCCCCATGGATTCGGCAATGTGTCCAAACCCTGGCCTGTCCTTATAGGGACCTGTGAGCCCGTAGCCAGAGATGGTGATGTAGATGAGTCCGGGATTTTCCACGATTAGGTCCGCATATCCCAGTCCCCACGAATTTAAGCGGCCCGGACGTAAATTTTCAATCAACAGGTCACACTGCCCAGCCAGATTGCGCACCACACCTCTTCCCGCTTCCGATTTCAAATCCACTGCAACCAACCGTTTATTGCGGGCCTGCATGTGCCACCACCAGGAAGACCCGGTTGGGGACTCTCTCCCCCACTTGCGCAGTGGATCCCCTTCCGGAGGCTCCACCTTAATCACATCGGCACCGAAATCCGCTAGAATTCGGCCTGCCGATGGCGCGGCCACCAAGTTTCCAATTTCTAAAACGCGAATCCCTTTTAGTGCTGGAATTCCCATTAAATACACCCTCTTCAGACGATGGATGAAATATCAATCCCATGTAAACGTTCCGTAATGGATTCCGCATCCGCTTTTAACTGGCTCGTCACCTGTTCAAGATCCATCTGAGCGAATCGTTCCACTGCTCCCGAAATACTCAACGCGCCAATCACCTTTTGCTCTTTCCTCGTGGCCGGGCCAAAAATAGGTACACTGACAGATGCCAAGGCGGCATCCCGTTCTCCCATACTGACAGCCCATGCCTGTCGTCGGATGACTTCCCAATCTGGGTGGTGAACTGGCGGAATGGATGGAAAGCGTTCACACGAAGCCCGCCAAAGTTCTTTGCGGAATTCATCACTTTCCCAGGCCAGCAGGATTCCTCCCGTGGAACCCACATGTAACGGCATGGGTTCACCAATCACAATGGTATGCCGCAAGAGTGCAAGACCTTCTCTGCGATCCAGACATACCCGAGCATCCCCAACTCGAACATACACGGATGCAGTTTCCCTATATTGTTCCAGCAGCTTGTCTAACACTTGCACACTGGCACCCCGCAAATCTGTGGACCGTAAAGCTGCATGGGCCCACATCACCAGACGAGTCGCCGGTTGGTAAGTGTCCGTCAGCACACCCTCCGCAACCAGAGTGGTTAAAATTCTAAACACGGTGGTTCTCGGTAAATGCACTTTCTCACTCAACTGACTTACATTGACCGACTCACCGTTTGCAACAGCATCCAAAATCTGTACCATTTTACTGATGACTGCAACGCCGTTTCCATCTGTCCGCATTGTGGATACCATCTCCATATCGTGAACAACTTTGATTTTAATCCAACGTGTTTTAAGCGTCAAGGGGTCAAGCAAATCAATTCATGCAATAATTAATTACAGAGGTTATCTGAAACTCACATGACAATCCCGTTGCCAGGCAGGGAGCCAGCAACGGGACCAAATAGCGAAATCCGGATGTTGTCGGGTGTTAGGCTCTCTCTACCCAACTCAGAAAGTTACGGACAGTGTTCAAGTAGACCTCCGGTTGTTCCCGTAGAGGAGAATGGGAACAGCCTGCGAACACATGAAACTCAGAATTAGGGACCAGGGAACTGTAGTATTGGGTAGATTCGGGTGTGGCCTCATCGTAGGCGCCACAGGTAAACAAACTTGGAAGCTGGATTTCGTGCAATCGGTCTGTGCAATCAAACGTCTTCAAATTGCCAGTGGGGTAAAACTCTGACGGGCCCCACATCGTGTGGTATACTTGCGTGCCAAAAGCAGCATCCCGCGCAGCTTTTTCCTCCGCGGGGACGGTCACCCGACAGACGTGACGTTGCATGTACACCTCTGTGGCCTGACAATACGCCTCAGAATCTGTGGTGCTCTGGACCTCGCATTTCTGCAGCACAGACTGGACATCCCTTGGCAATTGATCCCGATAGACATTGGCGTCTGCCACCCATCTTGGAGCACTCAAACACGGGCTGGAGAAAATGGCGCTCACCACACCCGTCGGGCGCGTCAACAGGTAGTCTGCCAGCAACATGGTCCCCCAGGAGTGACCGAGGATATGGACCTTTTCTAGGCCCAGAACTTCCCGGAGTGTAACCAGTTCTCGGGTGAATCGGTCCACAACCCACAAGGAGGAGTCGGTCGGTCGATCCGATTTCCCGCATCCCAGTTGGTCATATAGGACCACCGGGCGCTCCTCTTGGAGGACTGCCAACCGCTGCATGCCAAGATGAGAACTTCCCGGTCCACCGTGCAACACCACCAGTGGTACGCCCCCTCCCTCCCCCAGCACCTGATACCAGATGCGTCCACCTTCCACCTGCACAAACCCCTCTTGTTCCATCCTCTAGCCTCCTACAGCATGGTCTTGGCTCTCTTTTCTAATCGACCACAGACGTCAATCGAGGATGTAGCGGGTAACACAGAAGTGCTAGCAGCCCCGGACCCGCATGTGTGCTGATGACTGCGCTTAAAGCGACGACACTAACCCGTACGTGAGGGTATTGTGTCGCCAATTGTGCTGCCAACTCTGTGGCTTCCAACTCCCGTTGCGAATGAATCACAGCTAAGCGCAGGGGTTGCCCCGCAGCAGCCACTGTAGCAAATTCACTGAGTATCCGTTCCATCGCCCGATGGTGGGTTCTGACCTTTTCAAGCAAATCTACAGCACCGTCTTTGATAGTCAGGATGGGCTTGATTTGTAATAAGGCGCCAAATATCGAGGCCGCTCCGCCAATTCGACCCCCTTTATGCATGTATTCCAAAGTGTCGACAACAAACCAGGATCGCACAGATTCACGCACACGTTCCCAAAAATGCACAATTTCCATTGCAGACACCCCCAGTTTAGCCAGCCTCACCCCATCCAACAGGGGGCCGCCAAGACCAAAGCTGGCAAATTTAGAATCCACCACGTGAATATCTCCACCCACCATCTGTGCGGCGGACAGTGCCGTCCGATAAGTTCCACTCAGTTTTTGCGATACAAATAATGCTAAAACTGTATCATAATCTTTCATCAATCGTGAAAAAGCTGCATGCAAATCTCCCACCGAAGGTTGTGAGGTAGTGGGTAATTGAGGAGACTCTTTGAGGAGGGTAAAAAACTTATCTGGGGTCAAATCAATCCCGTCCCGATAAGACTTGTCCGCAAAAATCACCTGCTGGGGAAGCACCGTAATGTTAAAATCACGAATCTCTTTTAACGTCAAATCGGCAGCACTGTCTGTGACAAAAGCAATCTTCGGCATATACTTCCTCTTTTCAAACCGTTCATGATTTCTAGTTAAAAAGGATAGTAAAATTCCCTTGGAATTACTCGCCTGTGCTCAGTCTTGCCCCACTAAATCGAGTTCACCCAACACTTGCCCCGTCTCCACTGCGGGTAATTCCTCTACACTGCGCAACTTCCGTTCAATGGCTCGCGTCCTTTTGGCGGCATCGTCAATCGTGTTGCTGGCTTCCTGCAACTTCTTCTGCGTTTTCTCCATAATGGCCGCAAACTTGGAAAACTCCGTTTTAACCGCCCCCAGTAGTTGCCACACCTCACTGGAGCGATGTTGAATGGCCAAGGTGCGAAATCCCATTTGTAAGCTGTTTAGCAGGGCCGTCACAGTAGTAGGTCCCGCAACCACCACACGGAAATCCCGCTGTAGGGACTCCCACAGGCCTGGACGACGAAGCACCTCCGCAAATAATCCCTCCGTGGGCAAAAACAGCAGTGCAAAATCTGTGGTATGTGGCGGATTGACATATTTTTCGTGGATGGTCTTGGCTTCCTGTTTAATACGCATCTCCAGCAGTTTTGCAGCTTCTGCAGCGGATTGAATATCGCCTGCTTCCTGTGCATCCACCAGTCGTTGGTAGTCTTCCGTTGGAAACTTAGAATCAATAGGTAACCACACTGGCGAATCCAAACTATCTTTACCAGGCAGACGAATGGCGAATTCCACCCGTTCCGCGCTGCCTGGACTTGTCGCCACATTCTTGTCGTACTGGTCCATGGTGAGGGTTTGTTCGAGAATGTTCTCCAATTGAATTTCTCCAAGCGTTCCGCGCGTTTTCACATTGGTCAGAACCTTTTTTAAGTCTCCCACACCAGCCGCCAAACTCTGCATCTCACCTAACCCTTTGTGTACCTGCTCCAACCTGTCGCTCACCATCTTGAACGACTCACCGAGTCGCTTTTCCAACGTATCGTTCAGTTTTTCATCCACCGTCGCACGCATTTGCTCCAGCTTTTTACTGTTGTCCGTTTGCAACAAGGTTAATTTTTGTTCGACAGTTTGACGTAGCTCCTCCAATTTTATTTCATTCAGGTGAGTCAAGTTTGACAACTGTGTGGCAAAACTGTCGAGCAATCGTTTTTGTTGTTCGGCCATCCCTTCCATGTTGGATAGTAAGGACTGGCTAAGTCGGTGAACGGATTCGTTCATTTCAGCTCGGTTCATACGTGCTGTTTTGCCCGTTTCCTCCCTGTTTTGTGCCATTTCCCCGCGTAAAGACTGTTCTAATCTGACTTGTCCTTGCTCCACTTGCGTCAGTTGACTGGCCAGGGTTGGCGGCATAGCCCGGCCACTTCCCTTCGTTACCAACAGGACAAGAATAACGAGATTCAGCACAATGGAGAGAATTAATAGCACCTGGGTCATCCACACACCCCCATTCGAAGTGACCCTATTTCCTTAATCACTTTACCATAGAGACAACAAAGAATGGATGATACTGCAGCTTGGGGAATCCCAATTTGTTTCAACAGGGAAACCGTTCGCCACACATTACTTTAAACAGATAGAATTTAAACAGATAGAAAATTCACTGCTCCTCAAAGTTTGCCGTGCTACAATGGACACTATGGTGGAATAGTTTTGTAGACACTGCAGAGAGAGGGAGATAAAAAGATGGGATTTTTTCACGAATTGGAAAACATCGCCCAAGGTATGGGAATGAATAATGGGGAACAACAGCCCAACTTGCCAGACCACCTGTGTCACCAGTGCCACATTCCTATGCAGTATCATGGAGCCCACACCCTGCGTACTGGTGGATTGAGCAGAGGCACAGGATTTGTCACAGACCTTTTGTTGGGTGGCCGAGATGAAGAATACCTGAATACAGCGATGGAAAAAAACGTGGTGTTGCACGTATTTGTGTGCAACGACTGTGGCAGAGTAGAGCTCATCAATGACCCACACCGCGGCTTTTAAAGTTCTTTTACCCTCATGTCTCCTGCAAATCTTGTCCACTGCTCCCACTTTCGCTGCGCTTAGAAGAGGACAGATTACAGGTAACAAGTTTGAGGGGGACATTCGAGGAGGGCTGTTGGAATGGAAAGGTCGTTTCAGCCTGAGTCAGAACAATGGTTTCCATTTCTCGCAGCTGATGAGACTCGGACAGACCCCGCGTGGAAGGGCTTTTTCCCTCAAGGCACACTGTTGCTCGTTACTGGAGATATTTGTGAATCTGTAGTATTGGTTGTTCAGGGCACCATTCGCGTGTATCAGGTATCAGAGTCAGGACGTGAACTGACTCTGTACCGTGTAGAACCCGGAGAGTCTTGCGTGTTGATGCTCTCCAGTGTGTTGGCAGAAAAGAGCTATCCCGCAGTAGCCGTTGCAGAAACGGATGTCATGGCTGTGACCGTGCCCGTGAAAACATTCCGTGCCTGGATGCAGCGCAGCACTGCCGTACAAAAGTTTGTTTACGACACGCTTCACCGTCGACTCACAAATGTCATGCTCCTCGTCCACGAAATTACCTTCGGCAAAATGGACACACGCATCGCTTGTTACTTACTCCAACACACCCTTGCAACACAACCTGAGTTGACGGTTCGGCATGAAGACATTGCAACTGAACTCGGCACCGCGCGAGAAGTGGTGACACGAATTTTGCGCAACTTTGAACAGGAAGGCATCCTTGTCACCGCCAAAGGTAAAATTACAGTGGCCCACCGCAGTGGACTAGAAGCACATTGTTCTGATGCATTGTGACAATGTCACTGATGAAATTGAGCCAACCTAGGATACTGTGACTGTAAGACATTTGTATTCTCGGGAGGTTTGAATCATGAAAAATGTGGGTGTGTTAGACCGCATTCTACGCATTTTCATCGGATTGGTGTTGTTGTCTGTCTTGATTTTTGCCCATGGATCCGTGCGCTACATCGGCTTGATTGGGTTGGTTCCGCTGCTCACAGCAGCCATCGGGGTTTGCCCGCTGTACCGATTGTTTGGCATCCGTACCTGCCCACTACGTGACCACAGCTAATTCATCCGCTCTTTTGTGCACAAGTCCACATGAAAAGAAAAAGACCACCGTCCCCCAGAAAACCCAGGACGGTGGTCTTTTTCAGTGCGAAAGCTGGGAGAAAGTCCCCTGAAAGCAACATTACAACCCCAGCCGTCAACGCAACCCTAGTGTGTCAGCTGGGGAATCATGCCTGCGCCCATTTCTATCGCCTTTTTGTTGGCCTCGAAAAAGGTCGCTTTCCCATGTTCATGAACAGATTGAAGCAGAATTTCTAGAGAAACAATCCCTGTTCTTTTGACCAGTGCTCCCAGCAAAATCATATTGGCCGCCTTTTTGCTGCCCAACTGCTCCGCAAGGGTCTGGGCAGGGATGTGAAGCACCTCTATGTCCGTTCTTGCGGCAGTACGATTCACTAGGTCGCTGTCAAGTATCAACAACCCTCCCGGTACCAATGTGTGCTCAAATTTGTCGAGTGAGGGACCATTCATCACAAGTAGTGAGGTTGCTCTTGTAACCACAGGGGACCCAATGGTCTCATCCGTAAGAATGACATGGCAGTTTGCGGTACCCCCTCGCATTTCCGGACCATAGGAAGGCAACCACGAAACGTTTAAGTGTGCGTCCATGCCCGCATATGCGAGAAATTTACCCATGGAAAGGATACCCTGCCCGCCAAAACCGGCAAAAACAATTTCCTGTGACGCCATGCTATTTCACCTCCGCTGCAATATCCTTTTTGACCCCAAGAGAATAGTAGGGCATCATATTATCTCGCAACCAGCCCAGCGCCTCCGTGGGGGACAGTCCCCAGTTGGTTGGACAGGTGGACAGAACCTCCACTAAGCTGAACCCTTTCCCAGCCAGTTGGTACTCAAATGCCTTTTTGATTGCCTTTTTAGCTTTTAAAACATTTTTTACGCTATCCACGGAAACCCGTTCCACATAACACGCCCCGTCCAGCGTGGCAATCATTTCGGAAACTCTAATTGGGAAACCTGCCTGCTGTGTGTCGCGTCCGTAAGGAGTCGTTTCCGTGACTTGGCCTGGCAATGTTGTAGGAGCCATCTGCCCACCGGTCATCCCATAAATTGCATTATTTACAAATACAGTGGTGATTTTCTCTCCACGCGTGGCTGCGTGAACCACCTCCGCTGTACCAATAGCTGCCAAGTCCCCATCCCCCTGGTATGTGAAAACGACACTCTCTGGCTTGGCCCGTTTGATGCCTGTTGCCACAGCGGGTGCCCGGCCATGGGATGCTTCAAACATGTCTGCGGCAAAATAGTCATACGCCAAAACGGAGCACCCCACAGGTGCCACCCCAATGGTCTTGTCTAAAACCCCCAATTCATCGATGACCTCTGCAATCAGCCTGTGAATAAGGCCGTGGGTACACCCTGGACAGTAATGTGTAGGGGTGTCCGTCAGTGCTTTGGGCTTTGCGAATGTCAGTGCCATACTTGCACCCCCTCGTGCACCATCTGTTTGACTGTGGCCAAAATGTCATCCGGGTGTGGCACCATCCCACCGGTTCGTCCATAGAAGCCAATCGGAGCCCTACCGTTTACGGCCAGTTGTACATCCTCCACCATCTGTCCAGCACTCATTTCAACCGTAAGATAACCAAACCGTGTATGATGGACCGTTTCTTCAAACGCTTTGGTTGGAAAGGGCCACAGCGTAATTGGACGCACAAGTCCGAGCAGGATGCCTTCCCGTTCGGCCGATCGGATGACATTTTTACAAATTCTTGAGGTGGTACCATAGGCCACAAGAATCAAATCATTTTCTCGGTCACAATCGAACAACTCATATCGCACTTCGTTTTCCTTGATGATTTTATACTTTTCCTGCAGATGTGTGTTGTGTTGTTCCAGCTCTTCCGGAGCAAGAAAGAGGGAATTAATGACGTTATGTGTTTTCCTACCCAATAGTCCGGTGGCCGCCCAATCTTTGTTTGGAAGCTTGCGTGGCTGTCTATCCAAGAACTCCACAGGTTCCATCATTTGACCTAGCATTCCGTCCCCCATAATCATACAGGGTGTTCTGTACTCGTCTGCAACATCGAATGCCTCTTGTATCAGGTCTATCATTTCCTGCACAGACGATGGTGCGAACACAGGCATGTTGTAATCGCCGTGGCCGCCCCCTTTTGTGGCCTGAAAATAGTCGGATTGTGCCGCTTGAATACTCCCAAGCCCTGGACCCCCCCGAACAATGTTAACAATGAGACAGGGGAGTTCTGCGCCCGCAATGTAGGAGATTCCTTCTGACATCAAACTAATCCCCGGGCTACTGGAAGAAGTCATGCATCTCACACCAGTTCCCGCAGCACCGTACACCATATGAATCGCTGCAATTTCACTCTCAGCCTGAACAAACACCCTCCCTAACGCCGGCATTTTTTTTGCCATGTACGCCGCAACTTCAGTCTGGGGCGTGATGGGATATCCAAAAAAGCATTGACAGTTAGCCCTCATTGCCGCCTCACCGATGGCCTCCGTGCCCTTCATCAAGACCTTGTTTCCCATGGTGCACCCCTCCCCACTATTTATTAACCGCAATGGCGACGTCCGGACACATGATGGCACAGAAGGTACACCCTGTACACTCTTTCATGTTCTCTTCCAGTACAGTCGCAGCATGATATCCCTTGACATTAAGTCCGTCCGAAAACTGGATGATATGTCTGGGACAGGCGTCGATGCAAAGCCCACATCCCTTGCATATGTCCTCACTAAAGGTGACTCTCGGCATAACCGCCGCCTCCTATTGCAGAATATTGCAATTAGTTGTATACGCTTACATCCAAGGTGTCTTCATATAGACGTCAATGTCGAAAATCTCACCTCGTACTCTGCCGTCCACACCACCCAGCAGGTCCTTCCGGCAAACCGTGTACTGGTGTGGGATGTGTAAGTCTGCAGCCAACTCGGAAACAAAATCATCCCCCCTCAGGATGTCGTCCACGGTTGTTTCATAGGACATGTTTGTATTAGAAATGAGGTGTGTCACCTTCAACCTGGAGGCGTTCTCAATGCTCCGGATGGATGCAGTCACTCCTTCCTGCGTCGACGTCAGGGGCCTATTTTTATTGATGACAAAGGACATGTCATACGGTTCTTTCCGGAAGTACCGATTGAACTGTCCCAACGCAACTGCCCCCATATCGTCTCCGCCCACATCAACCACCACTTCGTAAGTCGGATCATTAAAAATAGCCATCACTTCCGGCGAAATGACCGCCAGCTCGGCATTGGAAAGGTTGGGTTGTGCTGAAATGAGGCGAATCCCTTGACTTTCCAGTTGTGGGCCCATGTCTCTGGCGCAGAAAAATGGGTTTACGATGTCCATGTCGACAAGGCAAACCCTGTTTCGTTGTTGACCTAGCTTTACAGCATAGTTCAGTGCAATTTCCGTCTTTCCACTGCCAAAATGACCTGTAACAATTCGTATCCTGGCCATCCTCAGGACTCCTCTTAGAGAAACGCGGCGCAATCCAGTGTCACATAGGGACTTTTCAGTTTCGGCTGACACACACCAGAAGTGCCCCAACCCAGAATAGATCGTTTCAATGAAGGAAAGATATAGTCCACTTGTACTAAACGAGGGGTCTAAAGTAATTCGCTCACGAGAATCTCCCCCACATTGCAATTGTTCATTGCGGTGTAAATCACGGAGGTCCGCAATGTTTGATACTTAGTATACTTCAAGTAATAATGGCAATTTCATGTGACTACTTCAAAAAAATAACTCTCTCTGTTATTCTTACAGAGTAAATACAACCACGAATGATTGGAAGTGACTCTGTATTGAACTTCAGACGACTGGGCAAAACAAACCTCCAGATTTCAGAAATTGGTTATGGGTCTTGGGGAATTGGCAATTCAGGTTGGCGTGGCGCAGAAGACAACGAATCTGTGAAAGCACTGCACCGCGCGATTGCACTGGGTGTCAATTTTATTGATACCGCCCTTGTTTATGGTGATGGACACAGCGAACAGCTTGTGGGCCAAGTTGTACGCGAACATACGGAGACGGTATTTGTCGCCTCTAAAGTGCCACCCGCGAATCGCCAGTGGCCAGCCCGCACTGGCGTCGATGTGAAGGAAACTTTTAGCGCTGAACACATCATCAAGTCAACGGAAACCTCCTTACGCAATTTGGGTCTCGACACGATTGATGTGCAACAGTTTCACGTCTGGTCTGACGAGTGGCTGGGTCATGGGGATTGGCTGGAAGGTGTGCAACGGCTGAAAGAACAAGGGAAAATCCGTTTCTTTGGCGTGTCCATCAATGACCACCAACCGGCAAACGCCATTCGTCTGATTGAAACAGGAGTTGTCGACACCGTGCAGGTCATCTACAATGTGTTCGACCAGAGTCCAGAAGACGAACTGTTCCCGGCATGTTTAAAACATGACATAGGTGTCATTGTGCGGGTACCGCTGGATGAGGGTGGCCTGACAGGTCGCATCACTCCAGACACCACATTTCCAGCCGATGACTTTCGCAATCACTACTTCAAAGGAGAGCGTAAGCGCGAGGTGTTTGAGCGGGTGCAGAAAATGGTAGACGCTCTCCACATGGACATTCAGCAAGCACCCACGGTTGCGTTGCGCTATGTACTCAGTCACCCGGCCGTCTCAACCGTCATTCCTGGCATGCGTACAGTTCGCAATGTGGAAACCAACAGTGCATTGGCAGACGGACGCGGTTTGTCGGCTGACCAAGTGCAGGGGCTCAAATCGCACCGTTGGATTCGCAACTTCTACAACGACTAAAATTGTACTGACTAAAATTGTACCGTTGTAGACAAAGTATTTTCAGTAAAAACGGCAGACAGGCAGTGGCCCATCAGGTCTCCCTGCCTGTTTGCACATGGGCAGGCACAATTAGCGTACCAAAATGTCGGGTAAATCCAGCGTCAAGTCGCCAATAGAAACGGTTTGTGTCGGAAAATTCCCCGTTTTAGTGAGAATCTCCACACCTCTATCTGTCACGACAGCAGTGTCTTCAGCTTTCACCCCTAAAATAGTGGGATTCCAGGCTAAAAGGTGATTCACCTGGAAGACAACTTTTGATTCCGGAATGGCCCGTACCTCGCGCGACTGATACCCTGCAATTCCCCCCTGGTGATGGAATTGCCACTCCTTTTCATATCCCTCTTTCTGATACTGTGTCATGCCCCTTAAAAAAGCGTCCCCCACAGTACGCTCTGGACTAGAGCCAGCAAGAAATGCAGCTTCCACCCGCAGGACAGCCTGATACCGAGCCGAGAGGGACTTTGGAATCGGCCCAAAACAGAACATCCGAGTGGCCGACAACACGAGGCCATTGCGCCTACCCCCCACCGACACAATCCCGTACTCCGTTATTTTGTCACGCGTCGGAAGCAAATGCCGATACCGGATGGCCCGTTTTTCTCCGCCCACCAGGTTTACAATGGGCTCAATCCCTTGACGCAGACAGCCCATAGACAAAATACCCGCAATTTCGTTTTCCGTCTGTCCCTGTTGCACGTTGCGACACGTCGTTTCCAATATTTCTGCCAGCAAGAATCCAAACTCTCGCGTATCCGCCAGTCGATCCGAATCCAATTGCATCCGCAACCGTTGTAAATCCAAACCTAATTGATGGTCTGTTGCCCCCCCTGGTTGGGCCATCCACGCATCCAGTTGACTTTGGCGTGCCTCGTCCATATACCACGGATACACATGTACCTGGTCCACATGTAACTCTTCTTCATCCGCAAGGCGCTGTGCCTCAATGTTGTTGACCAGCGCCTCAACCCGGTCTTGCGTGACCCACAGGGTAGCACAAGCGTCTTCTGTCGCGACGTTGATGTGATAGCGGCCACCCAGCAGCCATGTGACATTGGCTTGCTGGGTTAACAGCACTCCATCCAGTCCCAGTTGACTTAGCAAGCCACGAAGTTTGTCCAATCGCTCCGCCACACTAATCAACCCTTCAGCCATTGATGATTGGGATCATCATGGGGAATCATCACACGGTCCGTCTCCCCAGCCATCATCCACAAGTAGTAGAGACGATAGCCACCCCCAGCGCAAACAGGGTGATATCCGCCAGGCACAAGAAACGTATCTCCGTCCTGGACTCGGTAAGCCTCGTTGCGTGACCCGTCATTGGTATAAATGGACTGCACCCCAAATCCCTGCGCTGGATTTAGGCGATAGTAATAGACTTCTTCCATATTTGCCTCTACACCCTGTTCAAAATGGTCATGCTTGTGTGGCGGATAACTCGACCAATTTCCTGGATCATTGAATGTCTCACCGACGATAATTCGATGCACGCGACCTTCCGCATTCTTGACCACAATGTCGTGCACCTCGCGATGCCAATTGTCTTGACCGACAGCGCGTGCCCAAACTTCCTTAGGTTGCACCATAAACGGCTCATATTGCGTCGGAGACGGTGTTCCACATAGGGCCGCTTGCAGTTCCTGGTTGCCTGTATTGGTCACTTTAAAGGTCGATTCAATGGGTAAGTATACTGCTGTCGCCCGTTCTTCAAAGACCCCTTTGCGCTGGCCAGAGAAAATCCGTGCGGCTACTTCAACCTGAAAACTGCCCTGTAGGAGAATCAACACCTGTTCTTGTGCCCCCGTGTTGGCCACGTAAGTTTCATTCGGCTGTAGATTCAGCAGCCCAAAATTCAGCAGCTTCAGATGTTCATTTTCGGTCCCCACTATTTCTTGGTAGCCCATAGTTTTTTGAGCACGAATGTGTAACATGGACCTCACTCCTGTTTTTGTAGTTTTGTAGGTCAGGCTTTTACGGACATCAATTCAGACAAGGCATGGATAACCCCAGCACTGCGAATCTGCACAACATCATTGACGAGCGTCTTGGCCAGCCCAGGGAGCTTTGAAAGGTCCTGGCCCCAAACCCTTTGCAAGCGCAAGATTGCCTGGATGGCGGCATCCAACCCCGCTGATGGTTCAAGTTCCCAAGCAGCCTGCACCGCCTGCACCTGTTCAATATTGTCTTTAATCACCCAACGTTCATTGGGGGCTGTGGCATTGCGATAGTACAGTAGTAGCCCCGCTAGTGCCATCGTTAAAAGCGGTGGAATTTTGCCTGTCGCAACAAAGGAATCATGGAGTATGGGCAACACCCGCACGCCAATTTTTGATAATCCATTCAACTGAAGGGATGTGATTTCATGTCGCAAGTAAGGATTACTAAATCGCTCCATCACTGAATTTGCAAACTCCTGGGCTGCCAATGCGGGAATTCCATGTGCGGGCAGGGTAGGGAGAATTTCATACTGCATTAGCCGTTGCACAAAAGTCCCCAGCACAGGATGTGTAACCACCTCTTTCACCGTTTGCAAACCAGCCAAATAAGCGAGTCCGGCGAGGGACGTGTGTGCCCCGTTCAGCACTTTTACTTTAATTAAGCGATAAGGGGTGGCATCCGGGACATACCGGACATTTAGCTGTGCGGCAGGAAAATTAAGTTTTTCCGACAGCCGGGCAGGCCCTTCAATAACCCACAAATAGAAGGGTTCCCTGACCACACCCAAGCTGTCCACATAGGGAAACTCTTCTGCAAGAACCTTTTTATCCATACTTGCAAAACCCGTGATGATGCTATCCACCAGGGTGTTGTAAAAGAAATTGGATTGCTCTACCCACTTTGCAAATTGCTCTGGCAGCCGCCAGTCCGCAATATATTGTAGAACAAGTTCCCGCAATCGATCCCCATTGTTATCCACCAACTCACAGGGCACGATATCCAATCCCATGGACGAATCCCCGCCAAACGTTTGGTAACGTTCGTATAAATAAGCAGTCAGTTTGCCTGGAAATGAGGTTGGACACTGTCCACCTGTCAACGGTTCCTCAAGGTAGGTCAACCCAGCCTCTGTCGTGTTGGAGAAAACCGTATCCAGTAAGGGTTGACGGGCACATTCCAGCAACTCATTCCAATCTTGATAGGGGTCAATGGCCCGACTCACGGAAGTCACAACTTCTTTGGTGTCCACCAATTCCCCGTTTTGAATCCCCCGCAGCCAAACCGTGTAGAGTCCCTCTTGGTCCTTAAATTTTTGAATCGCCTGAGCTCCAGCGGCTAAAGGGGTCACAACAACGGTCCGTCCCTGATTTTGACCGCTTTTGTTCCACTGGTGTATCAGCCAATCGACGAATCCCTTCATGAAATTCCCTTCGCCGAATTGGAGGAAACGTTCTGGATAATTCTCCACAGAGGGTAGGTTTGATTGTCTACCCATCCATTCTCTGCACAACAGCATCCGTTTTCCTCCCAATTTACAAAATTAATCCGCACATTACAAAGTGACTCCATCCTTAAAAATTGCTATCTCGCGAAATCCATTGTTCTCGTTTTGTGCAGTGGTCTTCCCGGAAGCTACATTGACTGTCAGTTGATACAACTCGTTGGCCATGGTTTCTATAGACAACCCGGACAACAATCGGCCTGCATCCAAGTCAATCCAGTGAGGTTTTTTCTCGCACAGTGCTGTGTTTGTAGAGACTTTTACGGTCGGGACCACCCCCCCCATCGGTGTCCCACGACCTGTGGTAAACAGCACCAGATGAGCCCCCGCGGCGGCTAAAGCAGTCACAGAAACCATATCATTCCCTGGTGCCTGAACCAGATTTAATCCATTCTGAACAGACTTCTCCGCATAGGACAAAACATCCATAACTGGGCTAGTTCCTCCCTTTTGTATGCAGCCCAATGATTTCTCTTCGAGCGTGGTGATGCCCCCATCCTTGTTGCCGGGGGACGGATTGTCGTAAATTACCTGTTCGTGACGAGAATAATAATCTTTGAAATCATTGATGAGGTTCACTACCTTTTGAAAGGTCTCCCCATCTTTGGCCCGATTCATGAGAATCGTCTCAGCTCCAAACATTTCCGGTACTTCTGTCAACAGCGTGGTCGCCCCTTGCTGTACCAACAAATCCGACACATTTCCTACCAGAGGGTTGGCTGTAATTCCCGAAAACCCATCAGAGCCCCCACATTTTAATCCAATTTTTAATCTGGAGATGGGAACTGGCGTGCGCTGAAAAGTCTTCGCATAGGCCGCAAGTTCCGCCAAAATTTCCATTCCAGCCGTAAACTCGTTCTGAACCCCTTGGACAGTCAGAAATTTTACCCTCTGGTCCAAAACCTCTCCTATTACAGGTGCAAAGTCACTAATCCGGTTGTTTTCACAACCCAGTCCAAGTACAAGCACACCCGCCGCATTCGGATGGCGGACCAATCCAGCCAAAAGTTTTTGCGTATAGTGCAGGTCGTCCCCTAATTGCGAGCATCCGTAGGGATGCGAAAAATGAAACACGCCGTCAATTCCATTGCCTGTGAATCGAGCATTGGCCATTTCAGCCAACTTTTCAGCAGTCTTATTAATGCAACCTACAGTATTGATAATCCAAATTTCATTTCGAATGCCCACCTCGCCTGATTCTCGTACATACCCAGCAAAATATTTGGGTAGATTATGTCCCCCCATATCAGCCACTAACGGTTTCTCTGGCTGATATTGGTATTCCAATTTGCCCGACAAATTCGTTTGTAAGTTATGTGAATGCACCCACTGCCCACGTTGAATTCTCACTACAGCTTGGCCAATGGGAACCCCGTACTTAAAGATTCCCCCACCCTGTTGTATATCGGTCAGGCTAATTTTGTGTCCCGCAGGAATATCCTCTAATACAATGAATTCCGCTTCGCCTACCCTCACTGCTTTCCCTGCACGTAATGCTCTGAGTGCTATGCCTACATTATCGTTAGCGTGTAGCTTTACTACTTCGTTTTCCGTGGACATTTACAAATCACCTCCCAATCATGTACTAAGGGATAATAGCTGCTTGGCCTTCTTAGTGATGGCCGACCAATTTTTCATCTCAATATCTGCACGGGGGAACAGTGAACTCCCCATGCCAACAGCGATGGCCCCTGCTTGCAAAAAATCTAAGAAGTTGTTCACATTAAGCCCACCCGTCACCATCATTTGCAGTCCCGCAAATGGGCCCAGCACATCCCGTACAAAGCTCGCACCCAAGCTACTGGCCGGGAATACTTTCACAACCTCTGCGCCAGCCGCCAAAGCCGTATGAATTTCCGTGGGTGTGAACACACCGGGAACCAATGGACAATTTAATTTCAAAGACTGTTCTATCAAACTCACATCAAGGTGTGGACACACCAAAAATTTTGCGCCAGCGTCCACAGCTTCTCGCACCTGTTCCTTTGCAAACACCGTTCCAGCACCGACAACAACCTGGTCCCCATAGCGGCGATTAAGGTCGGCAATGCCGCTTGCTGCATCCGTAGAATCCATCGTGATTTCAATCGCCCGAATGCCCCCGTTCACAAGGGCATCCATTACGTCTAAAAACGATTCCCGCGGAATTTTACGAACTACCGCAACCACTTTCGCTTGAGTAAAGAGTTCACTGACGTTCATCCTTTTAACAGGTCACCTCCAGTTTTCTATTTATATACTGTAAATCCATTTAAAAGGTAGGATACACACTGAAATCTTCCTCCCCCTGTGGTCAACTTTCATCAATACTTTCAACGTCTAAACAGTTTTTCTGATCACAACTCACAACTCACAACTCACAACTCACAACTCACAACTCACAACAACATTATCATGTTACTAATTTCATTAGTCAAGGGTTAAAAAGTACATACAAATATATAGCACTGTTAATTTCCGCTCTGTATAGCCCCGTTGATATTATCCAGACTTTAAGCTCTTTCATCAGTCAATATTCTCTGTTGAAGAGATGTTGTTTCATTACAAAAAATATGTTAGATTATCATTAGGTTGGGCAAGGATGGATAAGTTCCCTTCCTTGCAAGGGGGAGGGTGTGACAGTGTCCACTATGTCCGATGTGGCCAAAAAGGCCAGCGTATCTGTGATGACTGTATCCAGAATTATTAGCGGAAGTGGGTCTGTAAAAGAATCCACACGAAAAAAAGTACTGCATGCAATGGAAGAACTGAATTATATTCCAAAGGGTCTCAGTAAAAAGGTGATTCGCAGTGAAATAAGTACGTTGATGTTGATTGTTCCAGATATAACTAATTCTTTTTTCACATTTATTGCCCGTGGTATGGAAGATGTAGCAAAAAAACATGGGTATCGAGTATTTTTAGCAAATACAGATGAAAACCTACATAAAGAAAGCGAATATATTGAGATGTGCCTAGAATTTCACGCAGATGGTGTGCTCATTGCCCCTGTAGGGGACAGTTCAAAAGAAAATCTCGAATTGCTCTTACAACAAGAGATCCCATTTGTGCTGATAGATCGAGAGGTCAATGGAATTCAAGTGGATGTAGTCAAAGGGGACATCATCAGTGCCTCCAAAACTTTAATTGAACATCTCATCACTCTGGGTCACAGTCGCATTGCCATCATCACTGGCCCCCCTGATAATGGAGCGAGCCGGGATAGAATTGAAGGATATCGTCAAGCACTAAATGCGTCTGGTCTTCCCTATTTAGATCAACTCGTTAAGGAATCCACAATGATGCGAGATATAAACCCGACATTTATAGATGAATTGCTGTCGATACCCCATCCACCTACAGCCCTGTTTGTGGCCAATATGTTTCAGTACGCACATTCCTTGAAACGCCTACATGAAATGGAACTACGCGTTCCAGAAGATATCAGTATTGTTGGTTTTGGTAACACCGACTACTTAGCTGCTATTGATTCGGCTCTCACCGCTGCAATTCAGCCTACATACAGCTATGGTTCACTGGGAACCCAGCTATTAATCGAAAGAATTGAAGGTTCGCGAGAAATCCCGCGCAAAATTCTTTTACAAAACGATATCGTCTTTCGCAATTCAACAGCCCCACCTAAACCGTAACAGTGCAGTGGTTTTTTCAAACAATCTACCCCCTCGGCGATCCCCATTTATTTACAGATGTGCCTCCTCTGCAACCGAATCAGTCTGGCTGGTTGTCAATAGCGACATTCAACGACCGTAGGCGTTGATGTGTCATCACTACCGCCAAGGCATCATCCAAGTACCCTAAGGGAAATAGGTAGTCTGGAATGGAATCTGTGGCCAGCACAAAATATAATAATCCGCTACCAAGAATGGCTCGTTCCTGCTCTAATGTTCCAGGTTGGCAAAAATGCGTATACATCTCATCCAGGTCTTCTACAAACGGTCCGATGCCCACCACCTGTTGGCGCTTCACCGGAAATTTTTCCTCAATTAAGGCCTTCCCCTCAGGAGTTCTCGCATAGTCTTCATACGTACACAGTGCCTTAGCAATCTCTTCTGCTGTCAGACATTTTGCTGCAATGCCGAGGTGATCCATAAGTTTGGCAATCATGTCTTGCGCCAAAGTGGCAGACCCCACCCATTGGGTCCATCGCGCAGACTCCGCAAAATTTGCGGGTTCCACTGACGAAAACCCAGCTGCCGTAAACAGCACCCAAGGGGCCACACCTAATCCCTGTGCCAAACGTTGCAAGTAGTTTGGGTTAATGCGCTGTTTTCCTCTCACCATCTTAGAAATTGTCGCTGTGGGAATTCCCGTTTCCTTCGCCAATTGACGCATCGACAGGCCACGAGTACGCAACAGGGTTTTGACAGTCTGTTCAAGATTTGCACCGCTGTCTGAAATCGGCATTCGATTACACCTCGAATTTTAAAAAATTTGATGTCCAGTATCGCTGGCACAACGACCCTGCCGTGTAGTTCGATATTTTCTGTGTTTCTCGTTTAGCAATGCCAGGCAACACACTTTTTCGCGGCCTTGTGTAGGATATGCAAACACCTGCGGAGGAGTTGTGGCCAAAATGGAATCGCCAGAAATTGAGATTACGCAAAAACAGCGGAAGCCCCATATTTTCCCGATGAAACTTCTATGGTTAGTGATTGGGCCCGGTCTTCTGGCCATGATTGGTGACAACGATGCAGGGGGAGTGCTCAGCTACGTAATCACCGGTGCACAGTTTGGCGTCGGATTTTTCATTCCCTTTGTACTGTTACTAGGCCCACTGACCTACACAGTTCAGGAAATGGTAATGCGACTGTGCATTGTTACACAACGCAGTTTCACACAGTTGATTCAGGAACAATTTGGGAAGTGGTGGGTGACTGTCTCCCTAAGCACGTTGATGGTCAATAATCTGCTGTCCCTCGTTACAGAATTTATCGGCATGACTGCCGGATTGACAACCCTCGGTTTGCCCTTTGCAGTCAGTGACCTGGTCAGCCTATGTCTGGTTGTAGTTTTGGCGCTCGCTGGAAGCTACTGGACCAAGGAACGATTGGCCCTCTTTTTGGGTAGCCTAAACTTGGTCTTTTTAGTCGTTTCTTTCATGACCCATCCAAGCCTCAGTCGTGTCGCACACGCCTTCACAAACTGGTCCATCCCTTCCGGGGTGCATTCCCTCCTTTTGCTGTACCTGATTGCCACCATTGGTAATGCATTCGCACCGTGGATGATTTTTTTTCAAGGCAATGCTGTTCTGGATAAGGGAATGACCGTCAAAGACCTGCGCCTGGGCCGCTTGGACACAGCCTTGGGCAGTTTTATTCAAGTCGTGATTGCTGCCATTCTCATTCTCTGTGGTACTGCCCTGTACGGCCCAAGCCACAACATCGTAGCTTCCCTGTCTGGGCCCGCCCAAGTCATCGCAGCTTACCTACAGCACGCTGGGCCCGTTGCCTCAGACCTGTTTGCCTTTGGATTATTCAATGCTGGATTCCTAGCCGCATTCACCATTTCCATGTCCACCGCATGGACCTTTGCCTCCACCCTGGGCTGGGCCCGCAGTCTCGACGACAAGTGGCACCAGGCACCGCGTTTCTATGGAATCTACCTGGGTAGTGTAGTCATTGCCGCACTTGTGGTTTTAATTCCCTCCCTTCCCCTCACCCTGATGGCCATTGTGGCACAATTCACATCCGCCATTCTGATGATTCCAGCCTTAATATTTTTACTGTTGTTGGTAGGCAACCAAAAAATCATGGGCCGCTACCACAACCGTCCTTTGTACCAATTGTGGGGCTGGGTCATTACATCAGGCATCACCGGGCTGTCCCTGGTCCTTCTCTACACCAGCCTGTTCTAATCCTGAGACACAACCGTTGCTTGTTTCATACTTTCCAACCAATTGTTAATGAATCGCTCATGATTGGCTCACGGCTCTCCCTTTTTCACGAAGTAAGATGTCCACAGACGAATCACCAGCGCTATCGAAAGAGGGAGGTTCCGCATGTCAGGAAGAATGAGCCAACAACTTGTGGCCTTATGCAGCGTCGCCATCGGATCTATCTACGCCGCAGGTTATTTTATTACTGCAGTCCCCACCAATGCGGCTGTCCTCAGTGCACCCGTACCAACAACCGGATCCACTGCAGGGTCTGCCCCTGTTGCCCCCGCACAGTCGAGTGGCCAAGCCCAGTCTAGTTCTGCAAGGACAATCCAGACGGCGGCCAGTTCATCCCAGGGCAAAGCAAAAACACCGGCTAAAGCAAAATATCGGGATGGGACCTTCTACGGAACTGGCAGCAGTGTATATGGAACCGTGGCTGTTGCACTAGCGGTGAAACAAGGTCGGATTGCTTCCGTGCAGATTACCCAGTGCACCACACATTACCCACAGTCTGTCATAGATCCAGTGTTGCCCCAGATGGTACTGTCCCGGCAAAGTTGGCGGGTGGACATCGTCTCTGGGGCCACTGCGAGTACCATCGACTTCGCGCAAGCGGTCTATAGTGCGTTGCAGCAGGCCAAATTATGAGCCACCCGGAACAGCATGTGGAAATGGCTGTGCACTCGCGCAAGCAATCCAGACTCTGTATGGGCACGGTTGTAAGCATCAAAGTGGTCTCCACACTGCCGAATCAGAGGATAGACCAAGCCCTGGAAAAATCCTTCGAGGCCATTCAGTTTGTCGAATCCATGTGCACTCGCTTTTCTGAAAACAGTCCATTGCGTCGTTTGGCTACAAGGATTGGCGTCCCGGTGGAAGTGCCCACCATTCTCTACGAAGCCATCCGCTTCGCGCTGGAAGTCGCTCACTGGACCGATGGTGCCTTCGATCCGACGGTCGGCCACGTCATGGAACAGCATGGATTTCACCATCACTACCTCACCGGGGACAGGGTCCGCCCGCTGACGGATACCCCAGCATCCGTCAGCTACCGGGATGTCCTTCTTGATGAAGACAAGCGAACCGTTTTGCTGCAAAAACCGCTCCTGCTGGATTTAGGAGCTGTCGCTAAAGGCCTCGCTGTAGACCTGGCGGCCAAAGAATTGCAACAGTTTGACGGATTCGCTATTAATGCTGGCGGCGATGCCTACCTGCACGGCAAAAATGAATATGGTTTAAATTGGAATGTTGGAATTACACATCCAGTTCACAAACAGCAAACTATTGCCACCTTGGAGATCACAGACATGGCGGTGTGTACATCAGGCAGCTATGAACGGATAAGCCCCTCAACGGCCAACACACATCACCTAGTGGATGGCCGCACCGGGGTGTCCCCAACAGAACTCGTCAGTTGCACTGTGCTGGCCCCCTACGCAATGCTCGCAGATGCCCTATCCACGGCTGCCTTTGTGCTTGGTAAAGACCGTGGCATGCACCAACTGGCAGAAATGAACTTGGAGGGCCTATTCGTCACCTCTACATTGGAGGTTCACCACACAACGCAAATAAAGGAGTTTATTCATGAACGAGCAAACTAAAACTAGGACCAAATCGAGTTCCATTGGGCAATTTTTGCACACGCCAAAAGGGCTGGTACTCGTCCTTTTGCTGGCAATGACTGAACTGGCCACCCTTAATCCCAGCGAAAGCCACGGTGAGGTGAACGTATTAGCTGCTGTCTTGACAGCTCTCGGATTGGACTTGCTGATGGGCTTGGGGCAAAAACCGCGCCGTCTGATTTCTGTGGGAGGCCTAATAACCGGACTGATTGTGGCCGACATTCTGAGTGCCACCGCACCCTGGTATGTTGCAGCGGCCACCACAGCCATTGCCATTGTCTCTAAACACCTGCTAAAGATAAAAAGGAAGCCCATCTTTAATCCGGCTGCCTTTGGACTGCTAGCAGCCATCTTCCTGTTTCCTGTCGGGCAAAGCTGGTGGGGGAGTTTATCCCTGCTACCAGGTTGGTGTATTGTTCTCCTTGTGGCAGCGGGGGGTCTTGTGGCACAGAAAGTCAATAAATTCCCACAAGTTTTGGCTTTCTTAGGCACTTACTTCAGCCTGTTACTCATGATGGGAATCTTTCATCTCGGCTTGCCTTCAGATACACCTGGAGATGCCTTACGTATTCCCTTCGTCAATTCCGCAGTGTTCTTAGCCTTCTTTATGCTCACAGACCCGCCAACCTCACCAGCCAAATATAAGCAACAGGTTTATTTTGGTGTGATTTCTGCGGTGTTTAGCATTCTGATATTCGCACTGCAAGGGGGACTAGCCTACTTATTTGTAGGTCTCCTGCTTGCCAACGGATGGCGGGTGTGGGCCATGCGCAAGCCCCAATTTGTCAGGGTATCGACATGATTTGGTCCAGGTGTCTGCTGTACAGTCGAAGTGTTTGTACACTTGGCCATTGACGCACAACCGACAGATGACGATGACGGTGCAATCGGATTTGACGGGCTACTGTGTGGGGAGTGTACAGGAGCATGGTCAAAAGCGCACAGTCTTCCCCACTTAAGGGTCGGACGCGATTGTATACGTCCAGCCACCGCAAAACTTTTTCTCCTGACCAACCACAGTTTCTCTGCAGCAAATGTGCTAAATCTACCATTCGAACCTGGTATGCAACCGCATCAAAATCAATCACATAAAGATGCCCCCTTGTGTTGCGCACCAAGTTAGGATAGTTGAAATCGCCGTGTGCAAGGGCACCATGGGCGGTCTCATGACGGATTCCATCCTGGACAGTGGGCTCTTGCAACCGCGATTGTGCGAGATCACAAAAATCTAACAACAGGGCCCGAGTATCTGAAGGAATAGACCCGGTTTGTTGGAGAACGTGTCGTGTTTGACGGATGCCATTCTCCAGTTTTTCTACTTTTCTTCTGCAAGTTATGCCATCCGAACAAACAAACCCCTCACTGTGTTTGTGGAAACGTGCGAGGGTTTGAACAGCTTGTCCGTATTCATCCAGATTAGAAAAATTAGGACTCCGTCCACGAATCCAATCGGTCAGCATATATTTGCGTTGCTTGATACGAGCCCAAAGGAAACCCTCTTTTGTCCGCAAAATCTTAGGAATGTACGGGAACCCAGACTTTTTCAAATATTCCATTGCCATCGCGATAAATTGCATTTCCTGTTGGTTGTAGTCAAATGGTTTGAGACACAGCACACTCCCATTTTGGGTGGTAATGCGAAACACATCGCGAACCGGCTGAACCTCACTCAGGCGCAAAGAATACACATTTTCAAATCCCCGCCACAATCCCATCCATCATAGCCCCCTGAAGATTCAGGCGTAGAAGCGTCCGTACCCCTAGTGTATGCATGGGACACCTGCACGGTTGGGCCAATTTACAGCCAGTGATTACAGTCAGGGAGTTGGAAAGAGTGCCGGGACAAACGAAATCAGTGATTCACTCTGTAATCATCAATATTCCGCAACATAATCACATCGTCATCCGTAAATTCCAGCGTCATCCGAATGGTTGCATTCACAGAGCATTCATACACTTCATTTGTTCTCTGCACATGTTTAAACCTAAAGGACGGAGAAGCAGACGAAAAGTGTTCTAAGTGCTGTGCAGTCACCAAAACGGCCATGCGAATTTCCGGGTTGTCCCGAACCAATTTGACATATTGCCTATCAAAGCGAGATGAGGTGTCAATTTTCATCGTTTTTGACCCCAGCCAGTAAATCTAGGTGTTGCATCAGTTCTTCAGAACTGTTGAATGGCCCGTACACTTGCCCCGCTACAATATCTTCATTTGCTTCTCGCTCGCCAGCCTGCCACCGTTCCGTCCAATACCAAGACTGATCCGCATGTTCTACAGCCGTTCGAATCGTTTGATACACCGTCTCCAACTCCATTGGGTCTGTAATTTGATCAATCAGTTGATGTAACTTTTCTTTGTTTATAGCCATGTTTCAAGCACACCCCTTTGTCCCTGACTTCTTGGCTCTCAAGTATAAGAGGTTGCCCGGAAAGGGTCAAGAACTTCGCTTCGCATCACCCTTTCCGAACCGCTCGACAGCACTATAGAAACTTTCGTTGGGTTCGTTTCCCATCATGTGTAAACAACACCTCTCGCCCCTCTATCACCGTTTGCAGGTGACTGGGGCGACCCCACAGTTGGTATACATAAGGCAGGGTTTTCTCTAGATACTTGACATCCAATTCCACCCCCTCATAGGCATGTCGCAGGTACAATTCCCCGTTTTGATTGTAGTCACCGTCTTGCACATAAAGCACCGGGATGCCCCCATTGACCCGCGAGGTACAAATCTCGTCCCGTACTTTCTCCCAATCGGTCTCCACCACCCGCCACTCGTTCCCAACTTTTTGGTACAAGAACAAGTCCAGTTTCTGTACCAGTTCTTTAGTCAGATAATTGCGTAAAAATGAAAGGTCGTTTTCCGTTTCCCGTACCTCGAATATTTTTTCCTTTCCACAACCCGGTTTTCGGCCATAAAGCGTTTGTTCTTCTTGTGTTGGATTGTCCCATCGTCGCTCAATGTCTTCCCAGAGGGCCAGTCCCAAGTGATACGGATTGACGTTGAATTTTGAGGGCAGAACGACTCCAGAGTGCATCTTGGCAAATTCCAGTGCCTCTGCATCTGTCAATTCCATTTCACGCATAATCCGTAAATGCCAGTAAGTAGCCCAGCCTTCGTTCATAATCTTCGTCTCCAACTGAGGCCAAAAATACAACATTTCCTCCCTCAGCAAGGACAGCACATCCCGTTCCCATTCTTCCAGCAAACGACTGTGCTCAATCAAAAACAACATCAAATCTTTTTGTGGAACCTCCGGGCTGCGTGCCCTCGAAAGCGCTGCTGCAGAGGCTGCACCGTTGGTGGCCGTACCGCCGCTTTGCGAGTTTCCGCCGCCCCCCGCATTGGCTGTCCCAGTCACTGCGTTGTCCCCCACTTTTTGCAGGCGTTTGTCCAGACCCCACAAATCTTCATAGCCCCCACTTTTCTGCCATGGGCCTCGATTTGAAGCGGCCATAGGCAGACTCCGCCCCGTGTTTTGGGAAGCCCCCCCCGTCTGTACT
>QXHL01000001.1 GCA_003584005.1 Alicyclobacillaceae bacterium I2511
ATGTCCTTATTTTCTTCTGATCCAAAAATTTGTTTGAAAATAAAGTCCACCTTAGGACTCAACAAGTCCATCTTCACAACCCCTTCACCTGAGTAATTCCATTATAGCTGACAAGTGCAATTCCAGTTGTATGAAAATTTCAGTGAAATCATGGGTTGAATCTAAGAAATGAGTTTTATTAAGGTTTCTACTCCACCTGCATTTTCCATCTTTCGACTTCTTGCATTCTCCTGTTTTTTTTCGCCACACAGATTCAGAAGATTTCCCCTACAGCCCCACCTGCGCCGCTGCATTCTCCCGGAACAGGCTGCCCTCGCGAATGTATCTGCGGACCATGTGTACACTCTTGTGCCCCGTTTGCGCCATAATCGCCCGTTCTGAGGCTCCGGCCATCGCCGCGGACGTGGCCAGGCCTGCCCGGAGGCTGTGTCCGGCGTAGTCGCGCTCGTTGAGGCCAATTCCCACCGCGTACTTTTTGACTACCCGCGCGACGGTCTTGTCCGAGAGCCGCTCGCTCCCTACTCTGCCTGCTTTGTCCACGCGGCGAAAGAGGGGGCCAGAGTCCAGGCCCGCGGCCTGCAGCCAGTCCTCCAACGTGCGGACGGGACAGGTCTCGATGTGCGATCCGTAGGGTATCCCCACTTTTCTTCCCGCTCCCTCTTGGTCCGTCTTGCTTCGACGTAATGTGAGGGTCAGCCCTTCGCGCGTGAACGTGGCGTCGTCCACATCCAGCGACACGAGTTCCGAGCGACGAAACGCGCCCGCAAAACCAATTAGCAACAGCGACCGGTCCCGCAACCCCAGCAGATGGGGTGGCGCTTGTTGAATCATCCGACGCAGGTCTTCCACAAGGATGGGGGCTTTGGGCGAGACGGCCACCCCGTGAGTGTTGCGAATCCCGCGCCAGACCGCTTTCACTGTCTCGGACGCCGTAGGAGACGTGTAGCCCCTGGACTTGTGAGCCAGGCCGATGGAGATCATGTGGCGGCCAATCGTGCTGGTTTTGTGTCCGCTTTCCGCCATATGGGTCAGATACAGTGTGACAGTATCCTCGTTCGCTGGTAGCGCAGAAAGGTCCTGCAACGCACACCAAGCGGCAAACGCACGCCAGTCCGATTGGTAGGCTTTGATGGTATTGCGGGATTTCGAGTGCTGAATGTATTCATGGGCGTGCGCCGCCAACCGCTTTGCAGGCACGACCCCCGACGCTGTGTCGGCAATTTTGACGGACATTTAGAGTCTCCCCTTAGCGAACGTGCATTCGATTTTTCTATCCTATTACGATTGCTGAGGAGATGGGATCAGCACATCGACCTCTAGCCGATCCTGATGCGACGGAACACGCTTGGGTTGCGAGCTTCGACTCAGTTTAGATGGTGAAAGAGCCCGTCGTCGTTCTGCATTCTTTTGTCAAACGTCGCGATTTTGTAATCACCATTCCGGGCCAAGGCAATTAGATAAGCATCTGCAAAGTCGAGGCCTTGTTCCACATACATCTCCAAAGCATCCAGGACGACAAGTAAGTGGGTACAATTTACTCCATTGTGCACAAGAATTGGAATCAACGAAGACACAATTGTCTTACGTTTCAACTGATATACTCTCCCTTGTAATACATCACAACATTCTCCGACAATAAGAGGATCGAGGTTCAAGCTTACTTCACCCGCTTCCGCCGACTCAAACAGGGACGTGGCCGAAACGGACATTTCTACATCATCTTCAAGCAATAAACGTAAGATGACATTTGTGTCTACCAAAATGGATATCACTTGGAATCCCCTTTATCGTCCGACTCCTTGTCCAGATCTTTCCTAACCTCGTTTGCAAAGCGCTCTGCCAAGTCATCATACGTAATGCGCCGTGCCACTTCAATTGGAATATAGGGAAACTCTTTGCCCGATGCCCTCTTTAATGAACCAGCCAGGTCTTTTGCGGATAGGAATGGAATACAACGAACGACAACCTCTCCGTTTGTTTTCTTCTGAAAAATGATCCGATCCCCCGGTTTTGCCCCTAATGCGTCGCGAATTTCACTTGGAATGGTGACCTGAAATTTAGGGGATAGTTTAGATATTGACATCATAAACAACACCTCTTTACTAATTATATTTATCATACTTTTATTATATCCTTTACTCATGCGTGTTTACAATACGGACATGTGTGTTATCTGCCATAGTTTTAGATTCCATTTTACGTCCAATAACCTTATCTTATCGGACATAAAAATTGGCGAAAAAATGACGAGAATAAATCCCAATTTGGGGTAGGCTCTGCCCTGCAAAAACGGTACAGTAGGATCAACCTGAACACGAAGGATATGACCTGATTGTATTCTGTAAATTATCAAAAAAATAAAAAATACGAATTATCCAACCATCATCGAAATAGAGAAAATGTATGGTTTCTTTGATCACGCAGTTCAATCCTTTTTCAACACGAATCACGCAATTCGTGGAAATAGAGACATGCCCGACTATTTGCTGGGTGCCCTCGTGACCCATGTCAAGATTGTCCACGAAAAGCGGGACGCTCATCCTTATATGCGCTTTACCTCTAAAAATGAGCCACGAAACCTTGTGTCCTCCAGGATGCGTGTGCAATGAGGACGTTCGAGCAAGGCTGTACCGCGTGTAGATCAAAAAAAGCCAGACCTGTGTCGACCTGGCTCTGTCTTGTTGTATGGACTATTGTCGTTCCTCCTTGAGTTTCTGAACTTCCTCCAGCGGCAAGTCTGTAAACTCCACCACTTTGGGAACAGGTTCTCCCGCCAACAGCATTTTTCGCGCCATGGTCACGGCCCGGCTGTGTTCGCCTTCTTGACGGCCTTCTTGACGACCTTCTTGACGACCTTCTTGACGACCTTCCTGCCAACCTTCCTGATATAATTCTTCCGCAATCTTCGACATTTTTCGCAACTCCTTTCGCAAATGGGCTCGTTGCTGGTCATTCAACGAAGGGGGGTTTACTTTTCTTCACAATACGCCTTGTTCAAGAACTTCATCCTAACAGCTTCAACTGCCCGCTGTCCTCTACTCCGTATAACACCAAAGAGAGGCGATACATGCACAAAAGTTATTTGAATTTTGTCCGAGAATGTTCCAGAGATAAGGGGAGAAAACATTGAATGAACTTGTTTGGCACAAAACAAGGAATTTTTTCCAATATTTATTTGCAGGTCATGTGGGGCAATCCTTAAGGATTGCCCCACATGTTTTTCGTTGGATTGGCCCAGCGGATTAGTCGAAAGCTTCGGTCAACAGTTGTTTGGCCTATTCAACCTTTTCATAGGGAGGCAACGATTTCTTCCGTTGTTCTGATTCTTCCGATACGTGGGAAAATGTATTTAAGTGCATGATGATGCTCTACCGCAGACAGGGCAGTCATCGCATCTTCAACAAAAACTTGTTGGTAGCTGTGCTGGTATGCCTCTCGGGCTGTCGTTTCAACGCCTATATTCGTCGCAATTCCACATAAAACAATCGTGTCAATGCCCCGTCTACGCAGTTGTAGATCCAAATCTGTTCCATAGAACGCTCCCCATTGGTGTTTTGTAATCAAATAATCTGTTTCTTTTGGGCCCAATTCAGGAACAATCACCATCCAATCTTTAGGACGTTCTCCTGACCAAGCCGTGACCTGATCTGTATTTGGTTTTAGCGTGTCCTTGCCGTCGCGGGACCCCACATTGACCAGAACGACAAAACCATCTTTGGCGCGGAAAGCATGGACCAACTTGACTGTGTTGGCAAGAACCGTTTTCGCATCATAGGGTTCACCCTTGAGGGAAACAATCCCTTTTTGCATGTCGATAACGACAAGAGCCGTTTTCTTGACGTCCAATTCAATCAGATTAGACATTTTATCTTCTCCATTTCAATGATCTCCAATTCAATTGTCTTCTACAATAACTGTATCCCCTATGGGAACTGTTATCAATGTGCAATTTTCGATTCTGACGAAGAGGGTATCTCTATTGCGTTCCCAGACTATAAATTGTTATCGTATTCCGGGATTATTCAGTGGTAAGTTAATTCAATTAAAAATTGTCACTTCACAAATTGCTATCAGGCATATCCCCATCTACCCAATCAAGCACGGCAAAAGTGCCATTATGCACTACATCCACACTGTCCGACATAAGGGGTCTGTATGTTTGCCGGGAAACAGCATTTCCGTATTCCAAGAGCAACCGTCGAATAATGCTGCCGTGTGTTACCAACAACACTGTCTGACCAGCCTGTGCTTGGTGAAGTTGTGTCATGCCCTTCATGAGCCTCTCTCTCAGCGCATCCACAGACTCCACCCCAAACTGACTCGACTCAATTTGTTCTGCATCAGCAACTCCGTAGCATCGTAACAGGTCTTGCTTTGTCATGCCCTCCAAGTGACCAAAGCCGCGCTCCGCAAACTCCGCCATCACGGTTACAGGCAAATTAAACCAGGTGCCACAAATGCGAGCAGACTCGTAGGCCCGTTGCAGGGGACTGCTCACCAGTGCCATGGGAACAAGCGGATTTTGGGACCGGAACTGTAAATTCCATGTCCGGCAGACTGCCTCAATCTGCCGTCTGCCGTTCACATTGATAGGGATATCCTGTTGCCCTTGCAAACGTCCGGCAGCATTCCAGTCCGTTTGTCCGTGACGTAGTAGCACAATGCGCATTTTCAACCCCTCCAACCTACAAGAGAACTCTTGTCAGAGAATTCAATATCTGCTCCATCTGCTCCCTGATGCCAGTGGACCACACCTGCCCATTGTGTACGGTTCCTATCTGGGTCTGTTTTCGTGCCTGTGTTTTACCTTTTTTGAGTGAACTACTCTCGCCTTCAATTAAATCCGGACAACTGGTAAAACAAATCCATATTCAAATGGGACCGCACGGCCGTGGCTAAACGGTCGTAGGCCTGAGTACGGACCTGTGCCGTCAGTACGCGCACGGGTTGTGGACTCTGTCCCTTTTCCCGACGAATTTCATTCAGCCAAGCGGTTCGAAATGCGTCATTGTGCAAAATTCCATGCAGGTATGTGCCAATAATCCGGCCATCGCTAGAGATGGCGCCATCGGAGCGAGACTGTGCTGCCACCTCTTTGCGCAAGACCGCAAAAGGAAGCGGAGCATCCGGTCCTATCAAGGTGGTCTCCCCCATGTGGATCTCATATCCTTTCACCTTAAGGCCAGAGAATGGACCTTGTAACACACCTTCACTCAACACCGTTCGTTTTTCTGGTAAAATACCGGTCAAAGCAGGGAACAAATCCAGCCCCGCGCGTTCATCCCACTGTGACTCCTGATGATGGGGATCTTGGACTACATGCCCCAGCATTTGGTACCCACCGCAAATTCCCAACACATGTTTCCGGTTCGCCACCAAGCGCAAAATTTCCTTCTGCCATCCCTTCGCAAACAGCCATTCCAAATCTGCCATGGTGCTTTTTGTCCCAGGCAGAATGATTCCATCTGCTCCTGCCAATTGGGCTGGCTCAGTGGCGAAGTACGGTGCTACTCCAGGCTCTAAAAATAACGGGTCCAGATCGGTAAAATTAGCTAAGTGGGGAAGTTGCAAGATGGCCACGCGAATTTCTTCTTGCCCCTGTGGCAAACGATAACGCGGATTATCTAAACCCACTGAATCCTCTTCATCTATTCCCAAATCCCCTAGATGCGGAATAACCCCTACCACCGGTAGCCCGGTGTAGGATTCCAGCATGCGAACACCTTCAACAAACAATTCTTTGTCGCCACGAAACTTGTTTACTACAATTCCCTTTACCAGATTCCGTTCTGCCGGGGTGAGCAATTGCAGAGTCCCCACAATGGCGGCAAATATCCCGCCGCGGTCAATATCAGTTACCAAAAATACTGCAGCATTGGCCAACTCAGCCGCACGCATGTTGGCAATGTCCCGAGACTTTAGGTTCATCTCCACCGGACTCCCGGCACCTTCAAGAACCACCACATCCCAACGACTGGATAAGAACTCGTAAGACTCCACCACGTAGGGCCACAACCTGTCTTTACCCGCCAGAAAATACTCTTTGGCTGATAGCGTGTCCCACACCCGTCCCTGCACAATCACCTGGGTGCGCCCGGCGGTGGGTTTGAGCAACACCGGGTTCATGTGTTCATTGGCCAATATGCCTGCCGCCTCGGCCTGCACCGCCTGTGCGCGACCGATTTCTCGCCCCGAGGGTGTGACGGCCGAGTTCAGAGACATATTTTGCGCCTTAAATGGCGCCACCCGATACCCGTCCTGTGCTAAAATTCGGCATAAGGCCGTTGCCAGGATGCTTTTACCCACACTAGAGGATGTTCCCACAAACATCACGGCTTTGGCGACTTCACCACTCATTTTTCAATGCCCTCCCCACTGCGGTGTTTCACTTGACGTCCCCGCTGAAACACCTGGCATGCAGCCACAAAACGACGGGCCATCTCTGGATGGGAAGCAAAGTGCAGGTGGGCATAGCCAGCCACCAGGTTGTCCTTTCCATAGCCATCGAGTTTGTCTTGACGTAGGCTCTTCATTTGGTAAGCAGGTGGATACTGGGACACTGTCACCCCTTCTGCCATCACCAGTCGGGAGTAGTGAAACTCGTGGCCGCGGGCGACCTCTCCCATCTGTAACAAAGGCGTGTCATGGACGGCCACTACTTCTCTATAGCCCAAGGCCATCAATCGGGATTCCATCACCACGTGTGCGGGAATCACTCCAACCATCGGATAAGTGTCCCCTTGGTGGTTAGTGATGGACTGCGTTAGAAACATGTATCCCCCACATTCGGCAAAGGTGGGCATGCCCCGCTGAATACACTCCCTGACGCTGGCCAAGACTTGACTGTTGCCGCTCAACTGGGCAGCAAATTCCTCGGGAAACCCTCCACCCAAGTACAACCCATCGGCTTCTGCAGGCACCACTTCTCCCGCTAAGGGGCTAAAAAATACCAGACGCGCCCCTGCATGCTCCAACAACTCCAAGTTTTCCGGGTAGTAGAAATTAAAGGCCACATCTTTGGCCACCGCGAGGGACACTTGTGGGGGAGATACCGGTCCCAAAAACAACTGCGATTTCTCCAGCCGCAAAGTTACCGCACCCTGGGCTAACTGTAAAAGCTTATCCAAGTCGACGGTTTGCTCTACAGCCGCCACCACGCGGTCAAAGAGAGAGGATAATTCTCCTCTCTCCAAAGCAGGAATCAGTCCCAAATGACGCTCTGGCAACTTCAAATCCGGATCTGTTTGCAAATACCCCAGTACGGGAATGTGGCACACCTGTTCCACCGCCGCTTGCAGTAATCGAAAGTGGCCCACACTGCCGACTCGATTCACAATCACCCCAGCAATCCGCGGCTGTGCCTCCAAGCTCTGAAATCCCCGTACCACGGCCGCCGCGCTGCGGGCCATCCCACCCGCATCCACGACAAGTACAACAGGAGCTTGTAGCGCCTGACTGACTTCCGCCGTGCTGCCCGTGTCCCTTAATGGGTCTAAGCCATCAAAATATCCCATGACGCCTTCAATAATAGAAATGTCCGCCTCGGCACTGCTGCGCAGAAAAATATCCAGCATGGTCTGCTTGCACATCATCCAACTGTCCAGGTTGCGCGACTGTCGACCTGTAGCCCCTTGGTGATAACTAGGATCGATATAATCCGGACCCACTTTGTAGCCCTGCACCCGCAACCCACGCCTGTGTAGTGCCGCCATAACTCCCAGCGTCAAAGTGGTTTTCCCGGCTCCGCTGTGGGTCCCGGCTAAGACTAGGCGTGGACGTTGCACCCTGTCGGTTTGTGATGCTGCTTGTTTCATCAAAATGGATTCTTCCAAGCTGGCTCCTCCTGTCCGGGTGTACAATAAAAGAACTTAAGAAGCGAGGTGTCTGTCTTTGACCACTCCATTGAATCCTTCCGAAAAAACCGAGTTAATCCTGATTCGTCACGCCGTCACAGAAGCAAACCTGCGCCACGTGATGCTGGGACGGACCAACCCCCCCCTGCACCCCCTGGGGATTGAACAGGCACAGGCGATAGCCCAGGCTCTGGTGAAAGAACATTGGCACACAATATATACCAGCCCCTTATTGCGGGCCATGCAGACCGCAGAAATCATTGCTCAAGCTCGAAGTTCTCAAGTCCACCAAAACATTGTCCCCCTCATTTTACCCGGCCTGGCTGAAATCGACCTTGGTGTGATTGACGGGTTACCTTCCTACCAGGCCTACCAAGAGTTTCGCGAGGTGATGGACCAGGCGCTCGATCCCGAAGCGGATGACTTCGCATTTTCCGGTGGCGAAAGTCGCGTCGCTGTGCACCAGCGTTTTTATCTCGCTCTACAGGAAATCGTTCATCGTCACCCGGGACAACAGGTGTGTGCTGTCACACATGGAGGTGCACTGGGTCTATGGTTTGCGCGCAGTCACCAGGAACCTTTGGGCCACCTACGCCAGCGTCAACCCCAACACGCCTCCATCACCCGCGTTATTCACGAGAACGATGCCTGGCAAATAGCTCAATTCAACGACGTGTCCCATTTGCCCACAGCCCTACAGCAGGCCATTAAGGAGTTGGCTAACCAGGGCCCATAAACGTTGGTTGTCCACTCTACTGCGCACTGCTACCCGCAAATACTCTGTGCCTAGCCCCGTGAAACTGGCACAAGAACGCAGGAACAGCCCCTGGCGGGCTAACTGGTCATAAACAAATGTAGCCATGTCCGGTGTGGACATGCGCGTTAGAAAAAAGTTGACGTTGAGGGGGAATAACTGCAACCGGGGGTCCCCTTCCCAGTGTTGACGCACATAGGCCAGTTCTTCCGTCAACCACTGGTGCGTGTTTTGGAAAAACTTTTGATCTTGAAAACCGGCGGTTGCAGCGGCTTGTGCCAATGAATTAACGCTCCAACCATCCCGATTTTGGTTGACTTGACTCGCCCATTTTTCTCCTGTGATTCCATAACCAAATCGTAACCCGGGAATGGAAAGCACCTTGGTGGCTGATCGAAGGATTGCCAATTGTCGATGATTGTCCGCCCAAAAAACACCACTTGTTGCGTTTTGCTCAGGTAGCGATAAAAAATCTAAAAACGCTTCATCCATAAATACCCAAGCGCCCTTTTCCAGCCACCGAGCCACCGTTGCTTGCCACTGCACCCGAGTAAACCGGGTTCCTGTCGGATTGTGTGGGTTATTGAACACTACCAAGTCACCAGGGAGGACCTTGGCCTGACCCATTGCGTTTAAAACGGCGACAGGATCCTGCCAAAGTTTGGCGGGAATTGGAATTTCTTGCACCTGCAACCGAAGACGCCGAGGAATCGCCGCATATTCACCAAAGGCAGGAGTAAAAATCAGCGTCCTCTTCGGCATCAACCAGCGCCACAATAACTCCATAACCTCTGTCGCACCGTTGCCGACTACAAGTTGCTCAGGGGAGCAACCGTGATAGGCAGCTAAGACCTGTTTTACTTGCCACTGGCGAGCGTCTGGATAGTGCATGACAGAGCCCATGGCCTCTGCCACGGCCTGCTGGACACTCACCGGAGGACCATTGGGATTGATGTTAGCGCTGAAGTCCACAATCTGGGCGGGATTGTGGTGCCACATCTCGGCGTACTCAGTCACCCGCCCCCCGTGCATTCCGCCCCCAATTACCGTCCGATTGTCCACATTCTTCATGCGCATCTTCCATCCTTTCTGGGATGAATGGGTCCTGATTAGCCAGGAAGTTTCAGACAGGCCAAGACAAGCAGCCACCCGCTCCATTCCACCAACTCATTTAAGGCCCCGTAGGTGTCCCCTGTCATGCCGCCAAAGCGGCGGGTCATCCAGTGCGTAAAAGCCAGCGTAAGCCCCGCTGTCAGCAACCAGAGTGCTACTGTACACATCCAAACATTGTCCCCTGCACTTTTTCCTACAAGGCCAGGAAGAAAGGTCAGAAAGACTGTGGAAACAGCGGCCCCCCCCACCACCTTTCTGCCAATGCCCCTGGCGTAGAAGGCGCCCAACCCTTGTGGACGCGCACTGGGAGCCAACGTCATGGACCACACCAGAGCCATCCGTGCCACCGTGGGGACTGCGACGAAAGCCCATAAATCCCGGGTGGGTAGTGCGGCCAAAGCACTCCATTTCCCTCCTAATAGTAACACCGCTACCAGCACTCCCATGGCACCCACACGACTGTCCTTCATCACCGCCAAAGCCGCTTCACGGTTGTGACGACTCCCCAGGGCATCCGCCGTGTCCATCAACCCGTCCACATGCAAGCCACCCGTCAGCAGCGTGTAAACTCCAAGGGCCAACCCTGTGGCAGGTAGGGGCGGCAAAACCAAACCGGCCGCACCTTGAACTACAAAAGCCACTCCTCCGAGGAGAGCCCCAACCCAGGGATACCAGGTCACACTGTGACGCAATTCCTGTTGTGATACATCTGCCAAAGTCGGTACCGGAATAATGGATAGAAAGGTGACCGCCAACGCAAAGGTTCTCCCCCAATACTTAGGATGTATCCAACGTAATGCAACTGTATGTTGCATATTTGGGCCCACACCTCGGTCGCTCACGGTCGCAACTTCCTCCCTGCTTTTCGTCTGCCTCTTTTTGCCTGCCACCCTATAAGAGGTTGTCCGGAAAGGGGTCTGACCAGACCCCTTTCCGGACACACACTATAAGATGGGGTATCCCAATCCTGATTACAGTCTTGGTGACAAGGCGCTGAGACAGAGCAACACCAACCATAGAAACCACACAGTGATGTGAAGAACCTGCACCGCCGACTCGATGTCCGCGGCAGTCAACGGGTGTATGTCTTCCCCCAACAGGGCGCGTTTGGTCGGTACCCCATCATAAAAGTTCTGACCCCCCAACCGGACGCCCAGACCGCCCGCCATCATAGCTTCTGGGATACCTGAATTGGGACTGGGGTGCCGCCTTGCATCCCGTGCCAAGGACCGCCAAGCCTGGCGCCAGTTCAGCCCGATGAAGAAAAAGGCAAGGGTCAAAAATATCGGAGTCAATCGTGCGGGCAGCCAGTTGGCTAGGTCATCCAAGCGCGCAGCCGCCCAACCAAAGTAGCGATAACGCGGGCTCTGATGACCTACCATAGAATCCAGTGTGTTGACCGCTCGATATGCAATGGCTGCAACCGGGCCGCCCAAACAGGCGTAAAAAATAGGGGACACGACCGCATCAACAATGTTTTCGGCAACAGTTTCCACGGTTGCCCGCACCACCTCCGCCACATCCATATCCTTTGTATCCCGCCCCACAATTGCGGCAACCGCACTGCGACTTGCGGGTAGACCTGACTGTGTCAAAGCCTGACCCACCCGCTGGCCCGCCTGTCCCAGACCTTTCCACGCTACCGTTGTCCAAATCAGCAAGACAGACACGACATCACCTACCCAGGGTTGCAGCCCGTGCAATCCCCACAACAAAAACCATGCTCCCCCGCCAAAAACCAGCAAGGTGATGACCACCAGCGCCACACCGCGCGTGCGCAAGCTTACGGCAGGTAAATTGGGATGATTCAGCTTTTGCTCCCACAAAGCAATCCAGTGCCCCATCCAGGCCACTGGATGCCAATTACCAGGAGGATCTCCCAGCAGGCGGTCCAAGATTAGCGCAACCGCGGCGCATTCTGGGCCATTCATGGCTGAACTTGAAAGTCGCGTAAGTTGATGCCCAATCCGGCCACTACCCAGACAACATCCTTTGCCAGTGCCGCAGTTTTTTGATTTAACCAGCCTAAGCCGTCGCGATAGACCCGTCCCAGGGGTGTGGTAGGTATCAATCCTTGCCCCACCTCATTGCTTACCACAAGGAGGTGACCGGGAAACTGGCTCACGGCCTGTAACCATGACTGTGAGCGATCTCTCAGGGCTGCTTCTCCCACATCTTGTCCCAGCCAGTTGCTTACGAGCAGTGATAGACAGTCTATAATCACAATCGGTCTGTTTGAATGCCCAACTAGCCATTCATCCACATTAAGGGGTTCTTCTACCGTGACCCACCCAGGCGGCCGCTGTGCCTGGTGGCTATGAATACGCTGTGCCATTTCTGTGTCTCGCGCTTCCCCCGTCGCCACAAAAGTAACGGTCTGATGCAAATCCCGTTCCCAGCGAGTGGCCCTTGCCAAGGCAAAGTCTGACTTACCACTGCGGGCCCCACCCAATACAAAGGTCAAGCTCACACCCATTCCTCCAGTCTGCGAATGACCGCGGATGCTTGCGATTTCAGTTCACCTTGCAAAAAGCTGAAGCGAATAAAATCTCCATACGGATCGCGAAAACGTCTTACTGGGACACCAAAAACTTCCACCACGCGCTGTTCCGTCAATACTTTGCTAGGTTCCCCTTGTACCAGTATTTTCCCATTAGCTAAAAGTACCAATGTGGTGCAGAAACGAGCCGCCATTTCTAAGTCGTGAATGGCCAGCACCACCAAATATCCTTCTCTTGCAAAAGTCCCCAGTCGATTAAGAATATCCAACTGGTGATACAAGTCCAAATTTGCCGTAGGTTCATCCAATAAGAAAATGGGACTCCCCTGTACCAGACAACGGGCCAGCCCCGCCCGCTGCCGCTCACCCCCGGACAAAGATGCCATGGGAGTATTCATATAACGACCAAGATTCAAACTGTCTAAGGCTTCCGGGACCAAGCGACGATGGGTGGCCGACAGCCCCCCCCATAATCCACGTTTGGCATACATCCCCATTTCCACGAATTCCTTCACCGTGTAGGCAATGTCCTCAGGCAATTCCTGAGGCAAGTAGGCAATTTGCAAAGCTCGTTGACGGGATGTGAGGTTCCGCAAATCTTGGCCATTGAGGGTTACCCGGCCATGACTCGGCCGCCAAAGTCCAGCCAACAACCGCAACAGCGTTGACTTACCCGCCCCATTCGGGCCTAATAACCCTACCACTTGGCCCCCCTGCCAAGTCCCACTGGCTTGCTGTAAAATGGTCCCGTAGTCTGCATCGGCAACCTGCAATTCCATTTTTTTATCCTCCCTGAGTGCCGGTGGTACGACGTCGCAGCAGATACAAGAAAAAGGGAGCTCCTAAACAGGAAGTGACGATTCCTACATTAATCTCCACTGGTTGCAAAGCCATCCGCCCTACAACATCTGCAAGCAACAGCAGACTGGCTCCGCCTAGTGCGCTGGCAGGCAGCAGGCGCCGATGACTGGGCCCTACCCAGTGGCGCAAAAGGTGTGGCACAATCAGGCCCACAAAGCCAATTACGCCGGTAGCACTCACACAGGTGCCCACCACCATGGCGCTAGCAAACAGCGCCAACTGTTTCATTCGTTGCAGGGATACACCCACACCCTCAGCCTGTTCCTCACCTAACGATAATACATCCAAGGCAGGTGCCAGCCAAAAATAGAATCCCCCCCCCACCAGTGTCACTCCGGCCAGTATCCCAGCCACCGGCCAACTACTGTCATCAAGGCCGCCCATCAACCAGAACAGTATTTGTTGCATCGTTTCCAGGGGTGCCAGTGAAAGCAGCAAAGACATGAGGGCACTGGCCAGCGATCCGAGGGCGACTCCTGCCAACAAAAGGGCGTACAAAGCAGTTCTTCCCTGCACAGTGGCCAATCGATAAATCACCCAGACTGTCAACAGTCCGGTTAGAAATGCTGCCACGGGGGTCACCCAAATGCCTGCCTGGGACCATCCTAATTGAATGACCGCCACCGCACCCAACGACCCTCCACTGGAAACCCCAATAATCCCCGGATCGGCCATGGGATTGCGAAAAATCGCCTGCAACACCGCCCCAGTCGCTGCCAGACTGCCCCCTACCAAGGCCGCCACTAAGGCACGAGGCCAGCGAATGGCCCCCATGACCACGGCATCTGCACCCCGGGAGCCTTGAAAATACGCGAGCGTTGCAGAAATAATTTTGCCTGGGGAAATTCCGATGGGTCCCAGGGATACTTCCAAGGTAAGGGCCACAAGCAATAAACCACACAAAACGAAAAAAACAGGAAAGGATCCAACCCGTGAGTTGACTCTCATCCTCCACACCTCTCCCGCTCTGCCACGTAAACATGAAATTTCCTTTTATTATCCCAAAACCGTAAATTTATTCCTAACACATTCACTGTCCAAGTGTGGTGGGCTTAGACGGAAGTTTTGCACGGGCATGTAATACGTGGGCAATATCCCACACGCCGCGCGTGATGGACTGGGATACGCTTGCCAAATCCGCACTGTCAATGGCGTAGACTTGTCGGTTCTTAACAGCGGCGACGTTTTGGAACTGGGGGTCTTGCAGCAGTTTTCGAATAAACCCTTGGTCATCAGTGGCGTCAATGATAACGGTTGGATTCATTTTAACCACTTGCTCTGCCGTGATTTTCTGCCATCCCTGCAGGGATGTGGCAGCGTTGGTTCCTCCGGCGTCTGTAATCATTTCATTCACAGTTGTGTTTTTTCCGGCAGCAAATCCAAATGAACTGTAATCCAACACACTGGGGTGTGATTTTCCTTGAACCGCTTGTTGAATCTCTTGCAACTGTTGGTTCATTGTCTTTACCATATTCTCGGCCTTGATGGGTTGGTCTACAAGCCGCCCGACAATCTGAATATTTTGTTCAATATTTGTGATGGAATTGAAATCATTAAACTCGTAAACAGGCACGCGTGTCTGCATAATCTGTGCGATAACTGCAGGTTGGGTATAGGATGCCAACAGGACCAAATCCGGGTGTAATGCAATGATTTGTTCCGAGTTGGCATTCACGATGGCCGGAATGCCTTTTGCAAAAGATACAATATTTGAATAGTCTGGATTAGTGGCGTAACTGGTGACCATGGCGATGTCTTGTTTTGGAACTAACCCAGCCAGAATTTCATCGGTTCCTTCGGTCACAGAAGCAATATGGTGGGGTGCTTTCGGCAGAATGACGGTGCGGCCTGCCTCATCCGTTACAGTCAAGGGATAGGTCGTTTCCTGGCGAACTGCTTGCGGGCCACTATTTGTAACCACACTCCCAGCGCTGGACGTACCCTTGGAACTGACGCTACCTGTGCCTTGGGGGACTGTACCACAAGCTGTCAGCCCTGCCCCGGTTAACATCAGCAGAATCAATGGGGTCCAAATCCGTGGGAAAAAATTCCGATGGGCGTTTTTCTTTATCATCTAAATTTGTCTCCTTTCGAGAGGTGCTGCCCCCATCACAAATGGCTTAGTAGAGGTTGTCCGAATCCCCACTAATCGTTTCCTTCACGAAGAAATCCCTCGCCCATCGGGCAAGGGATTGTTTGTACCAGTCGGGATGTATGTACCACGACGGGAGCAAACGTGACCTTTCCTCGAAGGTGGCGCTCCGCAAAAATTCGTTCAGGCAGGTCTCCTGGCTCTCAGCGAATGAGCGTTCTTCGTCTTCCCGTGCAACACAGAAACGACGCACTCCAAGGCTGAATACAGTGGCGGGACCGCACCGGATTTACACCGGTTTCCCTATTCTCCTCGAAACATCGAGGCACCTGAACGAAAAATCAAGGCGAATAAAACAAGTGAAAAATCAAACGTGTGTGACACACAGTGTGTCACATTCCGGGCTCACGAAGTCACATTGCCTTTGACACTCTATCCATGGTAGAAAAGACAAGCGAATCTGTCAATGACGGGCCCCCTGTATTAATTCTTCGATTAGTAATTATTAGAAAAAACGTGCTGCCACACCTGCAGCGTGTGTTCTCCAACAAGTAGGTTTACACGCCCTTTGCTTTCATAGGCCAATGTGGGAAACCCTTCAGAAACAAACTGTCGAAATCCGGATCCTAACAGGTAATAAACGGTCATTCCAGATAGATGCAGTCCCCGTTTCTCTTCCGCAGTTAATCTTTTGGCCGTTTGCAAGGACGTACCTGGAGCAAAACCCGTGCTGACAATAACCGGTAAAGTCTTCATCGAAAGCTGGTGCTCATCCAACAAAACCAGGGTACGCTGACAGTGAGGACACCAGTAGGCCGAAAAAAGGACAGCCTGTTTTGCGACATCCAAAGCCACCTGCCTGCCATTTGCTGCATAGACAGAAATGTGGTGATATAAATCTCCCTGCACAATTTGGGGGTCATAATGGGAATCCACTGTGGTTATTTCTCGATTGAGTAGGAGTGTAAAAGGTGGATTTTCCTGCGACTGATTTCCTTTGGCAGGTTCCACACCGTTGGAACCTAAAATACTACAGCCAGTGATAAACGTCACTAACAACGCAATTATTCCAGCAATCCTTGCCCAGCGAGCCATGGTTCTCCTCCCTTTTGCAAGACACGGAGTATACAATCAATCATACAATCATGCGTGTGTCTTGAAGTTACTTATAGATTAAATAAGTATAACAAGACTAGTAATAAGTATAACAAGACTAGCTAAAACATTGCTGTCAATGGGCCCAAGTACCCTTCCCCTATGCACATTTTATATAGTCTTAGAATTCACTAGTTAAGCCTTTTCATAGTTACTGTCAACTAGTTCTTACGAACTACAATAAATGCCTCACTATCACCTTAAATACCCTGCCCTGTTTCCGTATCATGCAAATGGAGTGTAGAAGTCATTTGTGTGCTAGATGCAGGAGTCTGTGAAACGGTGTCGAAAATAATGTAGAGCGTTTTCAAACCTAACATCCGTATGCACTGACACACATTTGGCAATCTAACTTGTGCATGCACTTATGTCATTTCCTGAAAAGGGTGAACCGTCATGGCACAACGAGTAGTAATTGTCGGGTCCGGATCCGGCGGTACGATGGTGGCAAATCGACTGGTACGCGCAATTCCTGAAGATGTTCGGTCAGGGAAAGTGGAGGTTGTACTGATTGGAGCTGAATCCACCCACGTATATCAACCAGGGTTCTTGTATATCGCTTTAGGGCAAGCCCAGCCGGAGGGATTCAAACGTCCAGAAACGGACATGCTGTTACCTGGAGTTCAATGGGTTCCAGAGGCCGCGACAAAAATTGATCCGACCAAGAAATCTGTGCAAGTCGCCAGTGGCCGCACCATAGAGTATGATTTTTTGGTTCTAGCCACAGGTTCTGTACCCGATTTAGATGCAATTCCAGGATTTCGCGAGGGTGGCCACTCTTTTTACACCCTTGAAGAATCCCTTCGTCTGCGAGATGCTTTGCAGTCTTTCGATCACGGCAAACTGTTGTTAATCATCGGTGTTCCACACAAGTGCCCTGTCGCCCCCTTGGAGTTTCTCTTCATGTACGACGACTGGCTTCGTCGCACTGGCAAACGCGACCAAATTGAGCTTGAGTATACTTATCCCATCTCTCGCCTACATTCGCTACAACCGGTATCAGACTGGATTGATCAACTGTTCCCCGAGCGCAACATTAAATTCCAGACCTTTTTCAATGTTGAAACTGTGGACCCGGTCAAGAAGGTTGTCTACACTCTGGAAGGCGAAGAGGACAATTACGACTTATTAGTGGGTATTCCCCCACATGTGGGAGCACAGGTTATTAGAGACTCCAAGTTGGGTGACCGGGATGGCTGGATTCCTACGGATCGATTGACGTTAAAGGTCAAGGGTTACGACAATATGTACGCAATTGGCGATGCCACAGACCTTCCGTTGTCCAAAGCTGGGTCCACCACTCACTACGAATCAGAAGTAGTGGTAAAAAATTTAGTGCATGAACTGCAGGGAGAAAAACCTGTAGTTTTGTACGACGGAAAGATTTACTGCTTCATTGAGGCTGGATTAGACCAAGCAACGCACATCTCATTTGACTACAACCACCCACCAGAACCCTCCAATCCGACAGCGACGGTCCACTGGTTCAAACTGGCCTTTAATGAAATGTACTGGCTGTCCCTGCGTGGTTTGTTTTAAGTCGACCTTTGCTGAAAGGATGTGATTATGTATGTCTGATACTGCCCAAGTTTCGGAGTCAACAGCAGTTCATCCACCTGAGACGAATTCATTGCCTGCACACTTAGTGGGACTGAATGCATTGCTAAGGGCAGGCACGGAGTCCTTTACTCCCGAGATTGTTCAGCAACTCATGGGCACGGTGGCAGGATTTGTGGAAACCGTCGACCGTCTCCAAGCCAATGGTTTACTGGAACAGTTGGATGCCTTGTCTGGAAAAATGAATGAAGTTGGAGCACTGATGGACCGTGTCGTAGGGTGGCAAGCGGATGGCACCATTGACAGGTTAGAAGGAGTTATCCGACTGTTACGAGCCGCTTTGGAAGCCTTTACCCCCGACATTGTGCAGTCACTTGTAAACACAGTGGCGAAGTTGATTGATTTGGCGGATCGGTTAATGGCCAGCGAGGTGTTCCGTCAATTCCCTGACATGTTGGTAGATTTGGATGCGGTACTGTCAAGCCCTCCCGGACGTTCGGACCATGAGTTTCGGCAGTTGGCTCGTACCATGCGGGAACCGGATATCCAAGACGGGTTGGAACTGGTCATGGAGTTGTTGCGGCGTGCTGGACGTGGGGCACGCACGAGTGCCACGGCTCGCAAATCATAATTTAAAGCCCGAGTGGGGGTTCCATTTCTTACGGGCCAATAAAAGGAGGCTATTTTATGAGTGATGAATCTCGTCGACTGGCAATCGTAATTTTCGGTGGCACTGTTGACAAGCTGTATCCGGCAGCCATTATGACTTCTGGAGCGGTCATGAATGACATGGATGTTGATATTTTTATAACCTTCTGGGGGATGATGCCTTTCCGTAAAGGAGCCCCCTACACGGTTCAAAATGTGAGCAAAGATTACGAAGAAATGGGCGCTGAAATGTTGCGCATCATGCAGGAGAAAAAGGTTCCCTCTTGGTATGACACTCTGTTACAAGCCAAGGAAATTGGCAATGTGCGCGTGCACGCCTGCGCCATGACCGCAGATCTATTTGAAATGGGCCAAGATGACTTCGAGCCGATTGTAGATGATATCATTGGTGTGGGTGAGTTTATCGATATGGCTGCCAATGCTGCTACTACCCTGTATCTAGGGTAAGTTTTTAAAAAAATCGGGTTGTAATGTGTTTACTTTAAAGGAGGCAATTTAAAATGAGTGACGTACAAGCGACAAAAGAAATCGACGCACGCGGGAGCTTCTGTCCCGGACCCATGATGGAACTTATTCGTGTCGTGCGTTCATCCGATGTAGGCGAAGTCATTGCAGTTTTATCTAGTGATCAGGGATCTAGGCGTGATATTCCGACTTGGGTGGAAAAAGCAAAGCATGAGTTGATTGGCATTGAAACTCTTGATGGGTATGACCGTATTCTAGTAAAAAAACTCCATTAAAGTGTTGTGGCTGGGGATTGGAGAATCGCTTGACGATCCTCCAATCCCCATATTTTGATTTTCGTTTAGCGGTACTTGAAGGAGCATTTTTGGTGCTGATATCGCCTGGCGGTGGGGAGTTCTGATTCCATTTTCGGACAACCTCCAGTATCCCAAGCTACAGACTTCTCACCAATCCTCCATCCACCAGCACCGTTTGTCCCGTAATATAGCCGTTTGCTGCAGATCCAAGAAACACAGCCATGGCAGCAAATTCCTCCGGTGAACCGTAGCGTCCGAGAGGAATGGCAGACTCAGACTGGTGCTTCACCTGTTGTTCACTTTCTCCGGTGTGTACAGCTCGTATCTTATCCAATTCTGCAACGCGATCCGTGGAAATTTTCCCTGGTCCTAATACATTTACTAAAATATTATATTTTGCGAGTTCAAGGGCCAAACTTTTGGACAGACCAGCAACTCCCGTCCTGAAAGTATTGGACAAAATCAAATTTTCAATCGGCTGTTTCACTGATGAAGAAGTAAAATTCACAATCCTTCCCCACATTTGCTGACGCATATGTGGCAATGATAAACGCGTCAACCTTACTACGCTCATTAGACTCAGTGAAAATGCACGTTGCCACAGTTCATCATCCACCCCATCAAAGGCTCCAGCAGGTGGGCCGCCTGCATTGTTAATCAAGATGTCGATACCAGGCACAACTGCTTGTATTTGCGCAAACAACTCCTCAATGTCAGCGGATAAAGATACATCGGCTACGATTCCATACACCAATGCGTTCCCTGTCTCATTTTGAATCCGTTCTACAGCGTGCAATAAGGCAGGACCTGATCGACTACACAAAAAAACCCGCGCTCCTTCGCCAGCAAAAGCCTTCGCAGTTGCAAAACCTAATCCCCTGCTTGCTGCGGTAACGAGTGCTGTCTTGTCCGCTAATTTCAAGTCCATTGATTTGCCTCTTTTCAGTTTTGTCAAGAAGTTCCACTCTATATTCACATTTTGTATAATTAGGGGAGCCCATAGAAAAGTTGCATTGCAAGAAGCTTCGGGAGCTTGACGGCTCCCGAAGCCCTGGGGCGTGGCGTGACCAAGTAAAATCAACCTCACTGCGAGTGGCGAGCCAAATGGGGTACATTTGCTCGGTGAATGGCTTTCCACGGTATAGGGACTATCACCGAATTATCCATCACGAGATTTCGTCGTTCCACGACACCTTCGAACACTGAATTAGCATTTAGGGCTCCGTGAAAAGCAAACGCATCATTGTGATTCGCGGTGTGCTGGTTTGACATTTGTCATTCACCCCCAATCATGGTATACCCAGATTGTTTCTTGCGAATACACTTGCCTGCAAATTTCTATTCCAGAGTTATAATCGAGTGTGTTCTTTGAGCCACCCTGGCAACTGAACGATGGACAAGCGAATTTGGTTCATGCTGTCTCGGTCACGAATGGTCACACTTTGGTCTTCTTCTGACTGGAAGTCATACGTAATGCAGTAGGGGGTTCCAATTTCATCGTGTCTTCGGTATCGTTTGCCAATAGACCCAGAGTCATCATATGCGACTGAAAGGTCTCTGCGCAATGTTTCGAAAAGTTGGATTGCCCCCACACTCAACTTTTTCGATAAAGGAAATACTGCTGCCTGATAAGGAGCAAGCGCCGGGTGAAAGCGGAGTACAGTGCGCGTCTCCCCCTCTGGAAGCGCCTGTTCCACATAGGCATCCGCAAACACGGCGAGCCATAATCGGTCTACCCCGATGGAGGGTTCAATCACATAGGGAATATACGGCTCTACCCCGTCTTCCTCCACTTTCAAGTCATGATGGGAATAATCGGCGTGCTGTGTGAGGTCATAGTTTGTCCTGTCCGCAATTCCCAACAATTCTCCCCAACCGAAAGGAAAATGAAACTCGACATCTGTAGTTGCACTGCTATAGTGGGACAGTTGGGCCTTGTCATGGTCACGCAACCGTAGGCTGGAGTCCTGTAAACCAATGCCAAGTAAAAAATCATGACAAAACTGCCGCCAGTATTGAAACCATTCCATGTCGGTCCCAGGAGCACAAAAAAACTCAAGTTCCATTTGTTCAAATTCCCTGGTTCGGAAAATGAAGTTTCCCGGCGTAATTTCATTTCGAAAACTCTTTCCAATTTGTCCAATCCCAAAGGGTATCTTCTTGCGCATTGTTCGCATGACGTGTTTAAAGTTTACAAAAATCCCTTGCGCCGTTTCAGGACGTAAAAAAACTTCGTTGGTAGCATCTTCTGTCACACCTTGATACGTACGAAACATCATATTAAATTGACGCACTGGGGTAAAATCAGTGGCCCCACAATCGGGACACTGCACATGATATTCACGAATCAATTCCTCCATTCGAGTGAAGGACATCCCATCCGCGTTTATCTCTATACCTTGTTTCAGGAGCGATTGTTCTATCAACTTGTCTGCTCGATGACGAGACTTACACTGTCGACAATCAATCATGGGATCATTAAAATGTCCAACGTGCCCACTAGCTACCCATACTTCACGATTCATTAAAATCGCTGTATCCAATCCAACGTTGGAGGATGATTCGTGAATAAACTTTTGCCACCACGCACGTTTGATGTTATTTTTTAATTCTACGCCCAGTGGGCCATAATCCCAAGTATTTGCCAAACCCCCGTAAATATCAGAACCTGGAAATATGAATCCCCTGTGTTTAGCCAACGCAACTATTTGATCCATCGTTACTGCCATATAAAATCGCTGGTTACAAAAACGTGAGCCTCGGCCGCCTGACTCAAGCGTTTCACCCCTTGTGAATAAGGAGTGGCGGCTCTTTACAAACCGCGAAACCAGACACGCCCCCCTCCAATTTTCATAACATCCTTGCAGCCTAAGATGCAAATAGCCATCATAATCAATAATTTTACCACAGGAACCTTTAAGCAAAAAGAAGAAAATCATCACACTAAAACACAGCAGATATTTCTAATACTAAAAGGTGATTTCAAATTAAAATAAAGTTGCTTTTGACGAATAAAGTTCTTTGATGGTTGTTTTTGATGAATTTAAGGGAAAATTCTAATTCCCACGGAAATATGGTTTTCCTCGGAAATGTAGCTTCTCTCAGTTAACAACATACTAACGTTTGGGAATACAATCTGGCACACCAGCACCTATCCACACCCTATAAAACAACATAATTACAAACGTGCGTTCTATAAATCGCAAAAACTCCGAACACCTGTTTGCAATTTGATGCTAAGTATGATAAAATCCACTGTAGTTTTCAGCTTGGAGGGATTTCGGAGTGAATAAATTATCCGGCCGACAAGCGGCCATTCTTGACGTCATTCGTAAAAATATTCGAGAAAAGGGGTATCCCCCATCGGTACGGGAAATTGGTGCAGCAGTAGGATTAGCTAGCAGTTCCACAGTCCATGGCCACTTAGAGCGACTTCAGACAAAGGGTTATCTCAGACGAGATCCTACCAAACCAAGAGCCATTGAACTTCTCGAACCTGCGGGAGAGTGGAGACGTCCAGAACACGGGGTGCTCCCAGTAGAAAATGTGTTTATGGCTCCCATTGTCGGCAAAGTGACGGCCGGATTGCCAATTACCGCCGTCCAAAATATAGAGGATTACTTTCCATTACCGGAATCTATGGTTAAAAATGATGAAGTATTTTTACTCCAAGTACAAGGAGAAAGTATGATTGAGATTGGTATCCATCATGGAGACTATGTCATTGTTCGTAGACAAGAGAGCGCGGATAATGGTGACATTGTTGTGGCAATGACTGAAGAAAACGAGGCTACTGTAAAACGCTTTTTTCGTGAACAAGACCACATTCGCTTGCAGCCAGAAAATTCAACAATGAAACCCATTCTCATTGATTATGTATCAATTTTAGGAAAAGTCATCGGTGTGTTTCGCAGTTTATTATAGTGCACATCCGGAATGATCTCCTATAATGCCCTTTGCCTGGCTGGAAAAAGTTAAATCATAACAGACACAACACATTTAAATGAGAAAGTGTTGTGTCTGTTATAGTAAAATTCATTAATTTCAGTAATTAGCCAAGTATTGTTCCAGTTCCCACTTTGACACCTGAGTGCGGTACATGTCCCACTCAATTTGCTTGGCCTCAACAAAATGTTGGTAGACGTGTTCGCCCAAAGCACCTTTAATGACCTCATCTTGGGATAGCTGTTTGATGGCTTCATACAAATTTTCTGGAAGACTCTCAATGCCCGCCTCCAGTTTTTCATCATCCGACATTACATAAATGTTACGGTTCACAGGTGCAGGAGCCTCCAGCCTATTTTCAACCCCGTCCAAGCCCGCCGCCAACATGGAAGCAATGGCCAAGTAAGGGTTACATGATGGGTCTGGACTGCGTACCTCGATACGAGTGCTCATACCACGGGCGGCAGGAACACGTACCAAGGGAGAACGGTTTTTTAGGGACCAAGCCACATAACTGGGAGCCTCAAAGCCAGGTACGAGGCGCTTATAAGAATTAACCGTAGGATTACAGACCGCGGTGAATGCTTGAGCATGTTCTAAAACACCCGCTAAAAAATACCTTGCTGTTTCGCTTAGACCTACCTCATCGGAAGCGTCATAAAAAGAGTTTTCTCCTTGTTTAAACAGAGACAAGTGACAGTGCATACCTGAACCGTTAATTCCGTACACCGGTTTTGGCATAAAAGTAGCGTGCAAATTATACTGGCGAGCAATCGTTTTTACCACTAGACGAAAAGTTGCAATGTTGTCCGCTGCAGCCACTGCATTTGCATATTCAAAATCAATCTCATGTTGTCCAGGGGCCACCTCATGATGGGATGCTTCAATGCCAAAACCCATCGCCTCTAACGTCAAGGTGATTTCACGACGGCAGTTTTCACCCAAATCCAAAGGGGCCCAGTCAAAATATCCACCCTCATCATTGACTTCCTGTGTAGGTTGTCCGTGTTCGTCCAACTTGAAAAGGAAAAATTCCGGTTCTGGCCCCACGTTAAACGAGTCAAACCCCAGCAATTTCGCCCGTTCCACAACCCGTTTGAGAACTCCCCTCGGATCACCTTCAAAGTCTGATCCGTCAGGCAAACGCACATCACAAATCAGCCGCGCAACTTTTCCCTGCTCAGAAGTCCATGGAAAAATAAGCCAGGTAGACAGGTCGGGAACTAGATACATGTCAGACTCTTCAATTCTCACAAATCCCTCGATGGAGGAACCGTCAAACATGATTTTTCCTGCTAGTGCCTTTGGAAGTTGATCAATTGGAATTTCTACATTCTTGATAACGCCGAGCAAATCAGAAAATTGAAGCCGCACATACCGAACATCATTTTCACTAGCCAAGCTGAGAATCTGTTCCTTGCTGAATTCCTGTCCCATTTCTCATCCCCCTCAATATTTGCCCTGCCTGCCCAGTTCAGAATTAGGATTTCCGGTAAAAGCGAGACAAATCCCCCTGAAATTCAGACCCTGAATGTGGTTGCCAACGGTCCATCAGGTCCGCCTGAATTCGACGAAACAGTTCCTCGTCTGAGGGTTCCTGGCGTGGCACCTTCCGAACATCCTTACCTTGATGCGACAAGCGGGCTTTTACTCCAACCATATTATACCCTTGATCTAGCAAATCTCGAACCAGCAGCAACCGCTCCACGTCATGAAAGGAGAACAGCCGTTGGTTGCCGTCTGTACGGGCAGGTTGAATCAGATCGTGCTGTTCATAATAACGAATTTGTCTTGCTGAAAGACCCGTCAGTTTCTGTACCACACCAATTCCAAATAGAGGCAACTGCTTTCGTTCGCTCAATTCCATACAGGTCCCTCCACATCCTCTGTACGACACAGATAATAACAGATGCGGATTCACAGAGCAACTTTGATGTCATGTATTCTATCATAAGGTGGACATTATTAGTGACATTGCAACTCTTTCAAGTGCCAAACGCACATGTTCATAGGTGAGTCCACCCTGAAAATAAGCAATATAAGGTGGCCGCATGGGGGCATCCGCAGACAACTCCAGAGACCCTCCTTGCACAAAGGTGCCTGCCGCCATAATCACCGGATCCTCATAACCCGCCATTGGTGCAGGGTCGGGTTTTACAAAAGAATCCACTGGGGCACTGGATTGAATCACCTGACAAAATGTCAGCAATCGTTGCGGGTCTCCAAAATGAGCCGATACAATTAAATCTGCTCTGGGTTCATTCCAACGGGGGCTAACAGAAATGTCCAATTCCTCAAGCACTCGCGATGCCAAAATGGAGCCTTGTATAGCTTGTCCCGTAGTATGGGGCGCCAAAAACAAAGCTTGATAAAAACTTCGCAAATGACCATAGGTAGGTCCAGCTTCTTTGCCAATGCCGGGTGCAGTGAGTTGTGCTGCGGCGCGTTCTACCCACTTTTTCCGGCCCAAAACATACCCACCTGTGAGGGCCAGTCCAGCACCTGGATTTTTTATCAACGAACCCATCACCAAATCAGCCCCCATTTCCGAAGGCTCTTTTGTTTCTACAAATTCACCGTAGCAATTGTCAACAGCAATGACGATATCAGGAGCAAAAGCGCGCACTTGGGCAAACCAGGCCCTCAACCACTCAACGGAGAAGGCTGGCCGTTGTTGGTAGCCGCGAGAACGTTGAAACATCACCATTTTCGTATGGGGTCCGATGGCCTGTAAAACCTTTGTCATATTTACGCGTCCATCCTCCGCTAGCTCTACCACTCGATGGGTAATCCCCCATTCCATCAAGCTTCCAGGGGTTGGGCGGATGCCCACCACTGCTTCCAGTGTGTCATACGGTCGTCCTGCGGCAAATAGTACTTCATCACCAGGCCGTAAAACTCCAAATAGCCCCAAACGCAAAGCATGTGTTCCTGAAATAATCTGGGGCCGTACCAAAGCAGCCTCTGCACCAAAAACTCGGGCATAAATTCTTTCTAGTTTATCTCTTCCTTCGTCTGCAAGCCCATACCCAGTTGAGCCCTGCAAATCAGACTCACTGACACGTTCAGCCCAGAAGGCTTCTAAAACCTTTCGTTGGTTGTGTAGCACGATGGCCGAAATCGCCTCACGTGCCTCACGGACCTCCAACTCACAACGATCAATAAGTTGTGTCGCTTGTGTTGTCAGAACTCTTGTCATGTTTTCCAAGTTTCCCTGTCTCCTTCGCCCCCCTTATGTTAACAATTACCAGGCAAATCGTCAATCCAAACCGTTGCTGCATTTATCACATACCGGACATGTTCCAGTTTGCAGTGCACGCGCCCGTAACATCAGGGGGACACGCAACCGTTCTTGCCGATGACCATCTCGCTTGCCTAATCGGTAACCCAGAGTATACCCACCGATACCGCCCAGTAACAGCCAGACCAGTACAAACACCAGCGTCAAAGTATTTCACCCCAGTATATTTTTATTATTGTCCTCACCTTGCCATATTTTCGCTGTCGTTAGTTCAGATAAAATGGTCAGCATCGCTAAGGCAATGAGCCCAGTTGCTGTGGCAAAGAAATTTAATAGTACAGCCACACATAATACCAACAATACAAGCAAACTGGTTTCAATCCACCCAATACGCAGTACCAGGTTATCCTGACCTGATACTTTATCAAGCGTCGCATCGGTCAAGTCATCCACCCAATCTACGAGTGCCATGAATGTGAGTCCCCAGACTGCCGTTTGCCATCCAGTGAGTAACATAGACAGCCCAATGACCATAAAAATTTCTACATAGGCTGGAACACGTGTGGGAAGTTTCTCTTGCCAACGAGTGAACATTCCTACAGCATAACTCCCAAAAAACACTGCTGTCGTAAGTACCGGTTGCAAATAGAGTGCCAATACAGTTAACACCAATGTATACGGAAGCAAGGCCCGCCCAAGTTTGACTGCCAAAGTACGTTCCCCACGGCAAATATCGTACTCTGCATCCAATTGGTCATCCATAAGTTTGATAGCGGAGCCCATTAAAACCAAAGCAAGCAACTCCACAGCCCACTCATGCAAATTTCCAAACATGTAGCCTCACCTCGCGAAAACCCGTACCCCTGAGAGCGGATACTGGGATGATGCGATGTTTTGGATACTCTCGACATAAAGTTTGGTATCCTGTCACACCCTGTGGTAGGTCCATTTTGTTTGCAAGCATCACGTATCCAGGATGTTCCAGTCCGTATTGTGCAAGTTGTTTGTCCAATGAACTCCAAATTTCTTTGTCAAAAGATGCACTTCCACTATCAAGATGCTCAGGTCTAATACTTTTTCCCAATGCTGCAGCGTCCACCACGTGTAAAATGGCATCCGCATCCACCAACGCTTGTAATGTCTGGGCCATGCCCTGACGAATTGAGACATCCGGATGAATGCCCTCATCCAAACCAGCCGTATCTGTCAACAAAAGTTGGCGATCCGATTTTCCCCGTGGAACAGACAGGGTTAGAGACTGCATTTCCCGCGTATGATGCACCCTTGATGCGGACAAAACTGACTCAACCTCTGCTAAGGAAATCTGTCTCCTCTCTATGCTGCCATCTGTTCTCTCTACGTGCCAAACAAGTTTTGTGATACCGAGATTTTGAGCAAAGCGAATGCAAAATAGGGTCTTCCCGGCATTGGTGCGGCCAATCATGAGACTCCTACGCATGCCTGTGCGTCCTCCCCAATAAAATCTTCCGGCAATAAGGTCATCGCTTGTTCCCGAGATAGATGTGGAATTTCAAACAATCTCACCGCATGGCGACGTACTGCCCGCTCGACAATATTCCTAATGAGCCGTGCGTTTCCAAACGGTTGCCCTAATTGATCCATCTTTGCCCTTTGCAACTGGGAGCGAAGTTGGATTTCCGCACCTGCATTGAAACGGTACTCCCGTTCCGCAGCAGTTCGGCGAGCAATTTCTAAGAGAGAAACTAGGTCATAATCAGGAAATTGGAGGTGTATGGGAAATCTACTCGGTAAACCTGGATTAGTGTCTAAAAACCACTCCATTTCTCTTTGATATCCAGCGATAATTGCAATGAATTGATTGCGATAATCTTCCATGCCTTTCACCAATGCATCGATACTTTCGCGACCAAAGTCCTTACTTCCACCTCGGGCCAGTGAATAGGCTTCATCAATAAACATCACTCCACCAAGGGCTCTTTTAATCACATCTCGAGTCTTTTGTGCAGTGTGTCCAATATACTCTCCCACCAAATCTGCTCGCTCCACTTCCACCAAGTGTCCCTTTTCTAAAACACCGCAATCGTGAAACATTCTAGCAAGCAGGCGAGCTACAGTGGTTTTACCTGTACCTGGATTGCCCATAAACACCATGTGTAGAACAAGCGGTTCATTACGCAGATGGAGGGACTGTCGACGTTCTTGCATATATAAATAGGAAAGGATCTCGGCAACTACCGTTTTGACAGACTGCAACCCAACCAATTGATCAAACTCCTGAAGGCTGGCCTGCAACCGTTCACGGGTTATCAAATCTCGACTTCCCGGTCGATGGCTTTGTGCGTCTTCCCCTGCAAGTCGAGCTAGAGCTGCCGTAAGTGGGATTCTACCATCGCGATATTCTTCAATAACTCGATAGGATTGTTGCCGATTAAGTTTCCCCTTTTGCTCCATACCGGGCACACCTCCCATCACTCGTATTCGCACATTTTCATGCCGCTGTGGGGATACTTTTTTCAGAAGCCTCTTACCTTATGCACTGAGTAAAAGAGGCGTGATAGCAGACACGCATAGAACAATAGGGATTTACACATGAAAAAGGAGCCGGCGTCTACAAAGCACCTGCCCCATGTCTGTTTTTTAGCCACGATTACCAGCTTTCGAACGAGAAATTTTCGGCCCAGTGCTTTGCTCTGCAGCAGGTTTACGAAGCAAAATATCTGACATCCCGCCTTGCCAACGAAAGGGGATTAGGGGCCACAGGTAGGGGACTCCAAAAGATCGGCGCGTTGCTAAAAAAACAAACCACGCCAAACAAGCAAATAAAAAACCTATCCAAGAGGGGATTAATGGAATTTCATAAGCTAATTGCGTACACCCTAAAATCCACAACCGCGACATTTGATGCGCCGTCGCCAACTCATAGGAAGGTTGAGCAAATTGCATGACAAGCACGAAAGCCATGTATAACAATACTTCCGGTTGCAGCAGATGTGCTTGTGTGGCAAACTGACCAAAGATAATTGCCGACACTATACTTACCATTGATGCCAGTGTTGAAGGTGTGTTGAGTACGGCCAATCGCAGTACATCCAAAGCAATTTCAGCCAACACCAATTGGACCCAAAGGGGTAATGGATCCGAGGTATCTGCACGAAAAAAGGAAAGTTCTTTGGGGACCGATCCAGGGTGAAAATTAATCAACAGAAACAATCCGGGTAAAAATACAGACAACAGTGAAGAGGCAATCACCACCCAGCGCATGTAAGTCCCCACTAAGGGATAGGAATGATACTCTTCTGCACTTTGCATCAGTTGAAACAGGCTGACGGGTGCAATAATAACCTCCGGTGTGGTGTCCACTACAACTACAACCTGACCTTCCAGCAAGGCTCGCGAGGCAATATCAGGCCTCTCCGTAAATCGTACAATGGGATACGGATTCCATTTCACCCCACCCATCAGATCTGTTACTGACTGTTCGGCCATTGAAATGGCGTCCACCTCAATCGACTGCAGCTTTTTTCTGATCTCGTTGATAAGCCCGGGGTCTGCCACCCCTTCCAGATACATCAGCGTCACGTCTGTTTTCGAACGGTTTCCGATTTGCATCAATTCTGTGCGCATCGTAGGGTCCCGCAAACGACGACGGATGAGGGCCACATTCATCAGCATTGTTTCCACAAAACCATCCCGCGGTCCACGGATGACACGCTCCACCTCCGGTTCACTGATACCGCGCATGGGGTAGATACGAGTGTCAATCAACAGGGCCTGATCAATGCCCTCTATAAAGGTTACCAAGGGCCCGGAGAGAATAAAGCGAACCGCATCTTGCATTGTAGTTACAGGCTGTACCTGAACAAAATTAACCCGTGTATTGAGGTGGTCCACCAGTTCTTGCATGGTGTACGAACGACCTTGATGTGTTCCTAAAAAGGTCTGAATTTGTTTTTCCACATCATCTAACACCAAAACCACATTCATTGTTAAAAAATATCCATTCAGCACATAGGACATCATCTGCAAACCGCCGTACGTAAAAGGCTTAGCCATAATATCCCAACTGTGTCCAGGTCCTTGTCCTACCCCCAGTAATCGGTTCAGGTAATCTACATTCTGCTGCAAATCTGTTGTAATTGCCGGAATGGGTTCATTGATAGAGGTTTTTTTGAGCACAAAGCTTTCTCCTTTGCAACAATATTATTCAGTTTTTCCGAATCAGCGTTGCCGCGAATGAAACTCGGACAGGGTACAATTTTGCCTCACCATCATACTGTCCCCTCAACCAACGCAACTCATTCTTAACCACCAGCATTGCAAATCTACATCTGCCTGCAGCGACATCAAAAAACGCAACCCACGAAAGGTTGCGTCACACAGTAAAAATTAAATTCACTTAATTCGTTCAAGAAAAACCAATAAATTCACTACAGACCCTTTGGCGGAGTGAGAGGGATTCGAACCCTCGATACGCTTGTGACGTATACTCGCTTAGCAGGCGAGCGCCTTCGACCTACTCGGCCATCACTCCATATGGTGGGCGGTAACGGGCTCGAACCGCTGACCCCCTGCTTGTAAGGCAGGTGCTCTCCCAACTGAGCTAACCGCCCGAACATCTAAAAAAATTTTGTCAGAATATCCGCAAATAGAATCCTCAGTAGCAAATCTCAATTCAATAATTCTGGTGACCCCAGGGGGACTTGAACCCCCGTTACCGCCGTGAAAGGGCGGTGTCTTAACCACTTGACCATGGGGCCTAGTCACGGCGCGAACAGAGTCCGCGCCGTCCACACACTCTGGAGCTCCCAACCAGATTCGAACTGGTGACCTCATCCTTACCATGGATGCGCTCTGCCAACTGAGCTATGGGAGCGTGGCTCCCCGAGTAGGATTCGAACCTACGACCCTCCGGTTAACAGCCGGATGCTCTACCGCTGAGCTATCGAGGAATAGATATAATCCACAGCACTAAACTATTTTCACAGTACTATGGTGGAGGTAGTCGGATTCGAACCGACGGCCCCCTGCGTGCAAGGCAGGTGCTCTCCCTCTGAGCTATACCCCCAGCTTCACCCTCAAACCAAAATTCAAAACACATCCAACTAGCCCATCAGAGCCAGTGGTCGGAGCAGCGGGATTTGAACCCACGACCTCCTGCTCCCAAGGCAGGCGCGCTACCAAGCTGCGCTATGCTCCGATGGTGTGCCCGGAGAGATTCGAACCCCCGACCTCTTGATTCGTAGTCAAGCGCTCTATCCAGCTGAGCTACGGGCACGTATAACCCTGCGCAAGGGTTGTACTGTGGCTGGGGAGGAAGGGTTCGAACCTTCGCCTGACGGAATCAAAGTCCGTTGCCTTACCTCTTGGCTACTCCCCAATATGGGGTGAGCAGTGGGAATCGAACCCACGCGTGCCGGATCCACAATCCGGTGCGTTAACCACTTCGCCATGCTCACCATGGCAGGGGCGGCAGGATTTGAACCCACGACATGCGGTTTTGGAGACCGCCGTTCTACCAGCTGAACTACGCCCCTGCATGTACTCCAGAACCCCTGAACCTGCCACAGTACAGGTGGTGGAGGGGGAAGGATTCGAACCTTCGAAGCTTCCGCAACGGATTTACAGTCCGCCCCATTTGACCACTTTGGTACCCCTCCACAAATGGAGCCAGCGACAGGAATCGAACCTGCGACCTACTGATTACAAGTCAGTTGCTCTACCTACTGAGCTACGCTGGCGCCGCGACAACACATAACTTATCACACTCACTTACTCATTGTCAACGATGGTAAGCCTACATTTTCATGCAAAAAAATTTGCAAAATTCAAGCGCACTTCTCCCCAAACTTAAACGGGGGCAGCCCGGCACAACTGAACTGCCACCCCATGCCAGATCTTACTCTTGCCGAGCAGTCGGTGTAGAGGTTTCCAAATTCAAGGGCACGCTCTTAAGTGGAGTGAACGTAGAAATTGCATGTTTGTAAATTAGTTGTTGCTTTCCCTCAGATTCTAAAACTACAGTGAAGCTATCAAATGCACGAACAAGCCCGCGTATTTGAAATCCGTTTACCAAATAAACTGTCACTGGAATTCGTTCTTTGCGCAAATGATTTAAAAACATGTCTTGAATGTTAATGGGTGCCTTGTTCATGTCCAAATTTTCCTCCACTCATGACCCTGTCTAGACAAATCCGCCATTTTAAGGGAATAATTACCCTTCTAAAGAAGCAATTTTCTTTCATAAAGTATTCTCGCTTCACAGGCATCATTCCTGCTTATAGCAAGTTGAATTCGGACAAAATCTGGGAACCAACCTGCTCCAGAGAGTATTGACTGACTTCCATCCAAACAATGCTAGGATCCCGTCGAAACCAAGATAATTGGCGCTTTACCAACCGCCGCGTTGCTTGTTTCACGGTGGCAATCGCCTGTTCCAACGTAGTTTCCTGATGCAGATAAGAAACTAACTCCTTGTAACCAATGGCTTGTAAAGCGTTACTCTGTGGATTATAGCCTTTCGCCAATAGGCGTGTCACTTCCTCCAACAACCCATACTTTATCATTGTGTCCACTCTTTGGTCCACCCTTTGATACAACCAATCCCGTGCTCCAGTCAAGCCAAATTGTAATGTTGCATACAAACTTTGATCACGGTTCCAGTCATACTCCGCAGATAATGGCTTACCCGTGAGTTCTTCCACTTCCAAAGCACGGATGACTCGACGTAAATCATTGGCGTGCAATCTTGCCGCCGTAACAGGGTCACGTCGAACCAATTCTTGGTGTAACGCAATCGCACCATGGTTGTCCGCAAAGTCCTGCCAGCGAGTGCGTACTACAGCAGAACCCTCCCTCTGAGCGAAATCTAAGCCCGTTGTGATAGCTCGGATATATAAACCTGTGCCACCCACAACTAAGGGAATCTTTCCCCTGGCTGTAATGTCTGCAATAGTCTTTTTGGCTAAGGTTGTCCAACGTGCGACAGAAAAGGATTCGTCTGGATCTGCCACATCTATCAAATGGTGTGGAATTCCATCCATCTCCTGCAAAGTGAGTTTTGCGGTGCCCACGTCCATACCCCGATAAACCTGCATCGAATCCGCAGAAATGATTTCCCCACCCAGATACTTGGCTAAATATACACCTAATCCACTTTTACCCGTGGCCGTGGGACCTACCACACAAATCACTAGTGGTTTCCCGTTTAATCGTGTTGCTGACATGACCCCCGCTCCTGACTTTGTAACCCATCACAGCCTATCTCTACACCAGTTGACCCTTGCATGAACTTACAACTCGATTATACAATGCGACGAAACTCTTTCTCTAACTCTCGATTCGTTAATCGGATTAATACGGGTCGACCGTGTGGACAATGAAAGGGATCTTTGGCTTTTGCTAGGGCTTCACATAAGGCCTCCATTTCTATTTGGGACAGGCTGTGGTTGGCCTTTACAGCACTTTTACAGGCCTGTAGGGCCACTCGTTCTCGCAACACATCAGAGGCCCCAATTGTGCGGTCCGTACCCACTACCGCCTGCAACAGATCCTCAGTTAAAACGCTGGCATCCAGTCCCTCCCAAATAGCAGGAACTTCTCGAATCAGGAGAGACTGGCTTCCAAAATCTTCAACCGCCAATCCTAACTCAGTCAACGCCTGCAGGTGTTGTAAGGCAGCCTCATACAAGATGGGCTCCGGGTGCAGAGTCATAGGAGCCAATAAAGACATAGACTGCACCTGTTGAACCTGTAAACGTTCAGAAAATCGTTCAAACAAGACCCGCTCATGTGCGGCGTGTTGATCGATGATATAGAGCGCATCCCCGTCATCAGCCACGATATACATGCCCAAGGCTTGGGCAATGGGTCGTAAGTTTGCTAGATTGGGCGTATCTTGCAAATTCAAATCATGGTCTAACCCGTTCTCTTTGTAATTCGCAGAACCCCCACAAGTTTTATTGCTTTCTTGTTTGTCTACAGATATCCCAGTAGTTGAACTTTGTGTCGGCTGTAAGACAGTTTCCTTCTCACGCACCAACATTTGGTAGGATCTTGAACCCCGGTTGTCCACTGAAGTTAACGGCAATCGAGTCTGCTGTGTGGGTAAAGATTGCGCTTTAGGCGCCCGCACATCTGGTACAAGAAAGGCAATTTCTAACGCATGGGTAACGGACTGTTGCACCACTTCCGCCACATCCCGCTCCTCGCTCAAACGCACCTCAGCCTTGTGGGGATGAATATTCACATCCACAAGACCCGGGTCCATCATCAGATGGAGGGCACAAATCGGGTGTCTATTCACCATAAGGCGACCCCTGTACCCAGCCTCCACAGCCTGATACAAGGCCAGATTACGAACGGGTCGGCGGTTAATAAATATTTGCAGGTGATTGCGACTGGCCCGTGCCTGTGTCGGTCTCGCAATAAAACCGGATACCTGATAATCGGGAGAGTGGGCGGTTACGGACAGCAGCTGGGCTGCCTCTCCAGCACCATATAATCCCGCCAGAACTTCACGCAGAGAACCTCTACCAAAGGACTGGAAAACAATTCGGTCCTCAATCTCCAAAGTAAAACGGATATCTGGCCTACTCAAGGCTGCTGTCTGCACAACCGCCACACAACGCGACTGTTCCGTCTGCACCGACCGCAAATATTTCAGACGGGCCGGGGTGTTAAAAAATAATTGGTGCACCTCCAAAACGGTTCCTGGTGGCATCCCCACAGGCTGCGGTTGTGTCATCAGTTGCCCCCCTTGCAGTTCCACCTGTATCCCCTGAGAACTGTGCGGAACGCGTGTCTGTAAAAGGACCTTGGCCACCGCCGCAATGGAGGCCAAGGCTTCACCGCGAAAACCAAGACTGTTAATTCGCAGCAGGTCTCTGGGTGATTTCAGTTTGCTGGTAGCGTGTCTGGCAAACGCCAATAAGGCGTCCTCTTCAACCATGCCTGCCCCGTTATCCTGCACTCGAATGAAAGAAATTCCACCCTCCCCTAAGCTGACGCGAATTTCTCGAGCCCCTGCATCCATACTGTTTTCAAGCAGTTCTTTTACACAAGAGGCTGGTCTTTCCACCACTTCTCCAGCTGCAATTTGATTTGCCAACATTTCGGACATTACTTGAATTTGTCCCATGCCACCACCCCCTGTGCCTGTTTAATCAGTTCGTTGAGCAGATTCAGTGCTGCCAAGGGTGTGTACTGGTTTATATCTGTACCCGCCAGACGCTCTGCCAAATCGTAGTAAGGAGCTATAAATAAAGGTTTTAACTCCCCTTTTGCTTCTCCTGTGGTGGATACAGAATGATTTTTCTTTTTTTGGAACTGTAATGAGGTTTGTACTTGCGGGACAATATCCCTTTGTGCATGGCCAGTATTCTCACGTAATTGTAACAGCTCCATGGCTCGACCAATAACCACTTCTGGAATTCCTGCTAAACGGGCCACCTGAATGCCATAACTGCGATCCGCTGGTCGCGGCACAACCGTATGTAAAAAGGCAATCCCTGTTTCGGTTTCTTCCACAGCGACTGAACAGTTGGTGGCCCCCGACAGTCGTTCAACAGTTTCCGACAATTCATGATAATGGGTGGCAAACAGCGTTAAAGGTTTCATTCCGGAGGACTGCAGAGTTTCAAGTACTGCCTCCGCGATACTCATGCCATCGTAGGTGCTGGTACCTCTTCCAATTTCGTCCAACAATACCAAACTGCGGTCTGTTGCTTGGTGCAAAATTTGCGCGAGCTCAACCATTTCTACCATGAAGGTGCTTTGTCCTGCGGAAAGGTCATCGGATGCACCAATACGGGTAAAAATGCGGTCTACTTTGCCAATTTTAGCAGCTTGTGCAGGTACAAAACTGCCCATGTGTGCCATTAGCACAATCAGCGCCACTTGACGCATATAAGTACTTTTTCCTGCCATATTAGGACCTGTCAGTAAAACCAGATTCTGTCCCCCTGACAGATTAGCATTGTTGGGTACAAACCGTCCGGGATTAGCATCCTCTACCATCGGATGGCGGCCATCGACAAGATGAATTCCCCGTCCCTGGTGTAGCACAGGGCGCACATAACCATGATTTGCCGCCACGGTCGCCAGGGCCGTCACAACATCTGTTACAGCCAAGGTTCCAGCAGTGGTTTGAATGTCCACAACTTGCGCCAATACGTCAGTCCGCAATTCTGCAAACAGTTCGTATTCACGCTGTAAAGCCCGTTCATCCGCTTCCAATACTCGTGCTTCCATCTCTTTTAATTCTGGAATTACATACCGTTCCGCTGCAGCCAAGGTTTGTCGGCGTTCATAGTTTTCAGGAACCGCACCCATATTTGCTTTGGATATCTCCAGGTAATAGCCAAAAACTTTATTGTATCCAACCTTTAAAGATCGGACCCCAGTCCGCTCCCGTTCCCGGTGTTCTAACTCTGCCAGCCAGCGAGTTCCCCCAGCCTTCAATTCCCTCAATTGATCCAGTTCCTCGTCCACACCTGGACGAATAAACCCCCCCTCGTGAATTCCTGCGGGAGGATCCTCCACTAGGACTTTTTCCACTTTGTCTACCAAAGCTGTTAAATCAGGCGTCTGGGCCCACAGATTTGTCAACCAGGGCACCTCTCCCGCATGCACACTGCTGCGAATAGCCGGAACTACATGAAGAGAATGGGACAACATCACCAGGTCCTTGGCTGTGCCTGATCCAAGCGAAATTTTTGCCAGGATTCGCTCCAGGTCATAAATTTGCTGCAAACTATTTTGCAAATCATTGCGCGTAAACAAGTTATTCACTAGCGCCTCCAATGCATCCAGACGCTGATTGATTTCCGCCCTATCCTGCAGGGGCAACTCTAGCCACTGCCGCAATAATCGAGCCCCCATGGCCGTTTCAGTTTGATTAAGCAGGTGGTACAAAGAACCCTTGCGTTGACGCAACCGCAAGGTTTCAAACACCTCTAGGTGGCGTTGTGCCACGGAGTCTACCATCATATGTCCTTGGTCAGACAAGTTGCGGGGAAGCTTAAAGTGACACAAAGTCTGCTTTTGCGTATTTTCTATGTAACCCAGTACAGCCGCGAGTGCAACAACAATCGACGAGTTCTCGGAGACCCCTAATGTGGCCAGGCTTTCCGCGGGATATTGATGCAGCAAAACCTCTGGCGCCGAGTTGAGCAGGTGTGCAGCACTGACTTGATGTGTTAGTACCACATCATTTTGCTCGCTCCACTCTGTGAGGCCAGGAAAATCCAACGTCATATCGTCGAATATCAGAACCTCTCGCGGTTTCCACTGACTCAGGAAAGCTTTAAGAGAGCTGGCAGAATCCCACTGACCATACCCTACTTCGCCCGTGGACAAGTCAGCCAAGGCTGCAGTCCAAATCTCATCAAATTGCACAAACGCCGCCAAAAAATTTGCTTCTGAAGCCCCCTCGCGAATCCACGTGCCCGGAGTTACAACGCGCACGACATCTCGTTTTACCAAACCTTTAGCAACTTTTGGATCTTCTAATTGCTCGCAGATGGCGACACGAAATCCTTGCTCTACCAGACGATCTAGGTATTGATGAACCGCATGATGGGGAACGCCGCACATGGGTACTCGACCTTGCGGACCCGCGTCCCTACCTGTCAAGGTAATTTCGAGACAGCGACTCGCAGTCACCGCATCGTCAAAGAACAGTTCATAAAAATCGCCCAGTCGAAACATCAGCAAGGTGTCTGGATATTTTTTTTTCAGATCCAAGTATTGTTGCATCATGGGTGTCAGAGACACGATTTCGAAGCACCTCCATTGTCCCATTCATCGAATACTCCATGGGGCGTACCGTAATCGTTGTTTAGGACCCGCAAGAACAGCCCTTTCCTTCAGCCGCACTACACTGACGCGGACCAGATTCCACTGGGATGACTTGACTGATAAGAGAAATCATCAGTTGGAAAACCCCTTGCACCAATTCATTCAAGTCTGCCTGTGCAGTTTTGTACTGCATGGCAACAGGAGTTTTATACAATTCATCCTCCAATTCCGTTGTTTTTTTGACGATGGCCTGCAATCGTGGATGGTCTATAGGTAGGGTTTGTTGTAAACTCAGCAGTCGGTTTGTCTCATTTTTCAACCGAGTAAACAGTAATTGAGCGCGTGGATGATGCTCCATTTGGGCGCGTGCCGCCCAGTAAACCTGAGCCTGCTCTGAGCACAAAAGCAACTTTCCAATTTGTTGTGATTTAGCCAAAATTAACTGTTGTTGCTGTGCGTGTGGACTAATCTTGTCCACGTTCTGTAAAAATTGCAGTTCTAAGTCGTTCAACGGACGCCACCTCCTGTTACATCTTTTGCCCCTTCAGTGTCCACGTTTGGGGATGTTCAATTTTTACTTGGACCAATTTACCAGTGAGTTCTTCCGAACCAGGAAATAAAACTAACTTGTTTGTACGGGTTCTCCCTGCTAACACATCCGCGTTGGTCTTGCTCCGCCCCTCTGTCAACACTTCTACCACTTGACCCTGCAATGCCTGATTTTTTTTTAAACTGATGGCATATTGGAGGTCATTCAAACGCTGTAAGCGTAGCCGTTTTTCGTTCATAGAAATGTCGTCTTGCCAAATAGCGGCTGGCGTATTTTCTCGTGGTGAGTAAATAAACGTAAAAGCGTTATCGAACTGAACTTCTTCCAATAAATTCAGAGTATCAGTAAACTGGCTCTCCGTTTCCCCCGGAAAACCTACAATAATGTCTGTCGTAAGGCTGACATCTGGAATAATGCGGCGAATTTTGTTCACCAAAGCGAGATAAAACTCTCGCGTATGTGTACGGTTCATCTGTTTCAAAATTTGATTGTTGCCAGACTGAACTGGCAGATGAATATGTTCTACCACATGTTTGGACTGTGCAATCACAGTAATCAGTTCATCGGTAAAATTCCAAGGATTAGATGTCGTAAACCGTATTCGCTCGATGCCGGGAAGGGCATTCACTGCGCGCAACAACTCCGCAAAATTCACCCCATCAAGGTCCACACCATAATCATTCACGTTTTGCCCCAATAAGGTGACCTCTTTCACTCCCTCGTGCAAAAGCCCAGAAATTTCGGTAAGGATGTCTTCTGGGTGACGGCTGCGTTCAGTACCTCGAGTGTAAGGAACAATACAATAGGTGCAAAACTTGTTGCACCCGTATTGAACATTCACCCAAGCTCGCACCGCATCCCGCCGTAGACGGGGTAGCGATTCTATCGTTTGTCGTGGACCCTCCCACACCTCAAGAACCGTCTCTTGACTTTGCCGAGCTTGCATAACCAAAACGGGTAAACGGTGCAAATTGTGAGTCCCAAACACTAAGTCCACCCAGGGAAACTTTTCGCGTACAAACTGAATGACACTTTTCTCCTGTGCCATACAGCCGCACAATCCCAGCAGTAATTCCGGATTGTGTGCCTTCAAGGAACGTAAACGCCCAATCTCACCAAACACCTTGTCCTCAGCATTTTCTCGTACCGCACAAGTGTTGAACAAGATGAGATCTGCTGCAGTATCTTCAGCCGTGTCCACCATGCCCATTGCGGCAAGTAATCCAGCCATCGTTTCCGTGTCATGTTCGTTCATTTGACAGCCGTATGTCTTGATATGAAATCGATAGGGCTCTCCAGAAACTTTCTGTCCCACTTGAAAATCTTTCGCCAGAGCTTGCACGTCAAAAGGAATATGTTCAACCGGATCAGCCCGGTGATTGCCAAAGGTAAGCCCTTCACCTGGACGGAGTCTCCCATCCCGAAGTTGTTGAATAAGATTTTCCACTTTAGTGCGTCCCCGCTTCCCTTTATGGTGCTCCTATGCCTTGACACTTCCTTTCTTTTATCATACCACAGGCGCCAATTGAAGGCTGACAGAAACAATTTGAGATTATCAAGACTCTCTGGCAAGTTCTTGGAGATAATTTAATACTCCTTGCAACGATCGCTGCCGAATCACAGGCTCATCAAATTTCATTGGTTTCGCATTGGCCTCAAAAAACCATACCCGGCCAGACGGATCCACGCCTAAGTCCACAGACATCTCTCCCAACTGACTCTGGAAATGTTCATCAATGGCTCCCGCACAACGAATGGCCGTCTGTTCCAAAGACATTTTTACAGAGTCTGGATTTTCCGGGAAGGCACGCTTCAGTGTTTCCACCCCAGATGCAATGGATCCCCCGTTGGGAACGTGTGTCGTGATGGATGTGGGTCCTGCTACCCGCACCCCGATGCCCACTATATTCCAATTACGTTTGTCCTTTTGTGTCAGAATACGAAAATCACAAGGCCTCTCATGCCAGGTGATACGGTCAATTGCCTGCTGCACAACATAAGACCCTTTCAGTCGATGGCTTTGTATTGCTCTCCATAACTCTGACCATGTGGCACAAGTACAGTCATAGGACACCCCATGTTTGACTAAAGCGCGAAGACGAAATTCTCCACTTGTGTGCTCAATGTGCATAATGCCTTGTCCTATACTGCCATCGACTGGTTTTAAATACACTGTCCCAAACCGTTGAAGAAGTCTCTCCACAATGCCTGGAAACAACCCCTCTACCGTCACCGGTAAGTACTCCTGCAACCCACGATTTCTTAGTATTTTGTACAGTGAAGCCTTATTAAAATACTCCGGATTAAACATAGGGATTCCTTGACTGGCTAACAGTGCCTTTGCGCGTCTGGATTGGGCAGAACGTTCCAGTACTCGATTGGGAATTCGGTTATACACCGCCTGGGGGCGAGGACAAGGGATGGAAATCCACTTTTTGTACCCAATTCTCACAAATCCTTGCCATATTTCCTGTGAATTCACGTGGTCTACAGGAAGTACATAGAGAAACAGGTTTTGTTGTGCGGCCATCGAAATCAAGTCCCGAAAATCTGATCGACTACCAGAAAAAGTAGTGTTTCCTGCAAGAACAGCAAAAATGGGATCTACCACCCATCTCCCCACATGCTTGTGCAGAGTGATTGGGTGACGATAAATTTCGTGCACTTTCTGTAGTTGTGAGAGGAGCGGTACAGGTGTCCCAGAAATTGAAACTATCTCTGGAAGAACCCCCTCCAACGCTTCGCGAAGGGGGACATACAGTGCAAACTCAATACGTCCCTGTCGGCGATACCAGATGAGTTCTCCCTTTAAAGTCTTCTCCACCCTTGTCACCCTCCTGCGCAAAAACATCGGACACTTGTCACATAAGTCTTAAGCCCCTCAGATTTTGACGGTTCATCAAAGCCGTAAGCAGGACAGATTGGCACGAGAAGATCTCTGCTCACGACAGCGTTCGCACTTCCACGCGGCTTGAACGACGGGTAGTTTGACGCTTCTTTACCACGGGAAGCCCCCATACCTTGCGTACATCCATCTGTTCATCCCAGTGCTGGTTCTGCTGAATCATGTCAAATAAAGGTTCCAAAGCTTCTCTGGACTGTCCATAGTTAGGTAATGCACGTAAAAAAAACATGTTCCGTTGGGCAATCGGAAACAATATCGCGGACTGTCCTTCATAAAAGGCTGTTTGTAATCCAGGTTCATATAAATCAAACACGGGCAAGTCATGATGATATCGGGCAACCACGTAGGCCAGTGTTAAAGCAGCCTCCGTCACTTCTTTATTCACCACAAAGCTTGCCGGTGTTCGGTATTCAAATCCGCCGTGTTGTTTAAAACGAATGTCTCCCAAAAATCCATATCGAGGGCGACGCAAACGTGCCGTCAGCGGGTCTTCTACCATCATGGTTAGCAGCCCCAAGTAGTTGTCTAACGCCCGCACCAACCGACTCGAAAAGGGAATTCCCGAAATATGAATGTGTCCGCCTGTACAAAACGGTCGAAATGGCATGCTCCCAGCCCGCCATTCAATTTTAGGCCATGGAATCAGTTCTAGTCCCTCCAACATCGTTTCACGCAGGTTCTCCAGTAAACCCGCCGGAGTAGCGGACGAATCTGGACGAAATTCTAATAAAGGCAGACGTTTCCCGTCAAACTGTATGCTTCTGTCATCACAACCCACTCTACCTGTGCGGGTTGCGTAGCGACTGGCCAGCACCATTTTCCCTTGGGCGTTGCACAACATCAATTCGATGTCTGTACCCAGTTGCAATTGTGACAGTCCAGTTGCTCCATTTTCATCTCCGCTATCCATCAAGACTTCAACAGCCTGAGTGTACAACTCCAGTAAACGGCCAGTCAGCAATGGCGTCACTGTCACGTCCAGTACGTACAGTACACCCTTTTGTGTCATGCCAATACTGACAAGGCCATGATCCAATCCCAAGCTATGAAGCGAGCGAAGTGCCAACCACATGGCCCGAGTATTGACATTTTCACTGTCAAAATCTACTTCGCGAAAAGATTCTTGAACCCGTTGAATGCGGCGGCTAATCCATGCCGGACCATGATCCGCGCGGAAACATGCCAGGGCTTGTAAGTTAAATATTGGAAAACGATACTGTCGCACAATGTGTACTTCACTTGTATCCTCAGACTTATCCAATGGCAAAAACCGGATGCCAAACCGTTGTAATAGACGTCCCACCGCAGTACGGCTGCGTACCCTTGCTAGAGCGGCCCCAGGATTCAAAATATATCCCAAGGATGGGTCGTTTTCCTTGGACTGCCCCCAGCGAATGACGGTGTCAGACGACGTGACCAGAGAGTTGGACGCATACTCGTGCAGACGCCTTACACGCCGCAGCAAACGGACTGCCGAGGGTTGACCGGCGTGAAGCAAATAGTAGGCCATCCGGTCACATCTCCTTTCAGCGTAAAGTGCTGTTATGTGCCAGATACAACGCATACTGCAACGGACGTTTGAATGCCAGCTCTACTAAGTCTCGCCGACCAGAATGGGTATCAGGAGCTTTCCAGGGTTTTGAATTTACCTCTATAATCCACACTCTGCCACGTTGGTCTATCCCTAAATCCACCCCTAGTTCCCCAAATTTTTTTTTTGCCCCCTGTTCAATCACTTCTGCTGTGAGTAAAGCCACGCGTTTGAGTTCCCCTCTGACTTTGCGTTGCATTTTCACAGGGAAATTTTCACTGAGCACTTGGAAGACAGGATAAGCCTCCCCACCACCCGCGAGATTGGCTGTGAAATCTCCAACTGGAGCAACCCGAGCAAACATCTTTGTTCGCTGCCACTGCCCATTCCCGTCCCGCTGCAAGACAATACGGACGTCCACTGGTCGGTCTTTGTAGTGTGCCAAGTCAATCCCTTCCTGCAGTAAGTAAGGCTTGGCCCGCAACCTCGGCAGCAATCCGACAATAACAGCCTTTGCGTCCCCATATTGTGTGGCAATGTGTTTACCTGCCTGTTTCGATTCCACTACATAAGCACCATCCTCCTTGCGTGTGGCACGCAGAATCCCAAGTCCGAGACTTCCATGCACAGGTTTAAAAAATGTGACAGAATGTTGACAGAGAAAAGTGGCCGCTTTCGAACGGCTTTGGTAACGCTGGGTAAGAGGAACATGCACTCGCGTTCGGATGTCCGCAACAAGCCAACGATGAGTCTCCCACTTATCCAGAAATCCCTCGTTAAAAATCCTGCCTTCGTAGATTAAGCTCAAATGTTTACGCCTTTCTCGGTACTCTGAATTATGCTCCATTTTTCTGGACAACACTTGGTCATAAATAACGTCTGGTAACGGTACAATCATCTTGTTCCAAGACCCACCCTGCCACATAAATGCTCGTACCTGCATTTCAATGAAATTGATGTCCCGCAATCCAAATACATACACCAGAGCCCCCAATTGCTTCCCAATTCCAATCATCTTGCGCAGCCCAGGTTCTTGTCGATTGAGGAACATTGTTGAATGTTTGTCATCCCACTTTGGATTACAAAGGATTCCAATGGTGGGACCTAGGTGAATGCGATTTGGCCATATGAATGCGGGCAACCAATCTGACTCCAAATTACCCAATATCTGTCGAAATGCCTTTACACTCACAAGCACACAATCTACGGGTACCGAAGCATCTAAACTTACAGGTATCTCTATCTCCCGTCCACCGCAACTGAGTTTACAACGTGTGCTATGAGTGTCTGGCCACAGCAACCCTTGGTCAATCGGATGTAATCGTATCATGGTATAGGGACTGTCAAATATGAGCAATCTCCTACGTATGGCCGTTGGCATCCGATTCACCCCCAGACCTCGCCTTAATCGGAATTAAACCCGGTTGCGCTGATAGCATATTCAAGGAGCGTGGCCAATGACATTTGGCGGAGGTCCGGGTCTAAAGTGCGCAACATTCGTCTACCGGGTGTTGGGTTAATTTCAAATACCATGGGTTGACCTTGAACGTCCAAAGCCAAATCAACCCCTACTTCTCCAAAAGGCCCATATCGTCGTTTGAGTTCTACGGCAATTTCAATAGCAATGCGGTCCAGTTCTGTCAATTTGTCTTGCCAAGACGTGGGGTAGGTTTGGCGCACCACCTCAGAAGCAGACATCGCCACACCTCCGGTGTGAATGTTTGTTGTCACACTGGCAGGCCGTCCTACCCGTGCGACTCTGGCCGTCACCCTGGTTCCTGAAGCACATTGCACCAACCAACGAAAATCATACGGGCCTTGATCCTCCAGATGCGGTAAAATCACCGTTTTCTGCACAATAACTTTGTGCAATCCACGCATTTTCAGAAAAAGTCCAAAATCAGACACATTATTAAATACCTTTTTTTTTGTCTGTACGTTAGAAAAACGCACTATCTTTTGTTTTTGACCCCATTTACCAAGCGTTGTGCCATTTTGATAGCTCCTATCTTCCCAAAACGCCAACGCTTGGTTTTGCTGCCACACCAAATGAATCACAGAGATCCCCTGGGCTCCCTGTAATGGCTTGATGTAAACATCGCGAAATTGCTGTAAAAGCGCCCAGGCATGGGCTGCCGACGTGGCTCGAGCAGATCGTGGTAAATAAGCTGTGAGCTGAGGATTATGCCGCATGTCCTGATAAAATTGCCATTTGTCTCCACAAATCCGAGGCAAGGTATGCAGCCTACCTTCTGTTCGAAAACGTTGTAGATCGACAGTGGCCTCTAATTCCTGTTGTGGAAAAGCCCCGGAACGTCGAAAAACAAGATCGGGATAGGGAACAGGTCCCAGAATCCATCGATGGCCCTTATTCTCATACCGCCAACCCATGCGTTCACGCATAAAACCCGGCGTCAACACGATGACGTCAACACCCATTTGTCGTCCGATTTGAATGAGATCCGACAAAAGCCAGGTCTGCTCGCCAAATGGACGGTGGGGGTTCTCCTCTTTGCGGACATATACTCCCACACACGGTCCGAGCCTCTGGATTTTGGACTCCAAATTCAGAAATGGACTAGAAATCACGCGGACAGTCACGGGTCCACGCCTCCTGACAGCAAAAAGGGGCTAATCGCCCCTTTTACATCTTTGAAGTCTTCGAAATTAACTCATTCTGCATAATATCCTTAGTCCTCAACTTCCGCTTCTTCTAGTAAATCTTCGTCACCGTCCGCAAAATCCTCATCCTTCTTTTCCGCCAGTTCGCAAGTCACGACACACAGTTTGGTCTTCCCCACGACTTCAACACCCAGTTCTTTTTCAACCCGCACCAGAATTTCAGAACCGTTGCCTGTTACAGTTGCATCCAAACAGTTAGGATTTTGCAAAACTCGTACAGAAACCTCTCGAGTTTCCCTCTCTGCTGCAGTATCTAACTCTCGTAAGGCAATTTGCTCCACATAAGAAACCGTGTCCTTCGCCACTGCAGTTTCGGAATTCCCATTGTACGAATACCATACATTTACATCAAAACGGCCGTGGATTTCTACATAATCTCCTACCAGCTCCGCGTCGTAGGTGTGATTCATCACCCAGCAACCGCCAATCGTGGTCGGTCGGTTGGCTGGACGCAGCGTATAAGTCGTCTGCGAATACTTGCTGCCACGACCGCATACGGCGCTAGCCACGATTTCTCGATAAGCCAGGTCTTTCGCTGAGAGCACCATGCGGTAACCTCCTCACAAACAGTCCTTCTACGGCAACCGGTTTTCACGGCGTTCGCCCAGTCTTGCCGTATTGCATCAGTATGCGAGAAGGATTTGAATGGTGTCGGAGCCGTACGGCCAAAGGAAGATTTTAAACACATAGGAACTGTTGAAGTGCTGGAGTAAAACAATAGAGGAATAGACGTCAAAATCAGTGGTCAGGTAAAGCTCGATGAAGAAATTCTCTAAAATTATTCCACAGTACTTTTGCCGCAATCTCCTTCCCATATCGATCTACGACGGCGACAGCCAATTGCTGAAATGCACTGGCATCTTCCAGACCTTTGAGTGGGTGGGATGCTCCATCAAAATCAGAACCAAAACCAACAATATCGTCTCCACCCAGCTCAAGGATATGGTCTAGGTGGCGAAATAAGTCGTACATATCCGGTTGCGGATGTGCCGCCACAAAGTTTCCTTCAAACACAAGCCCCAGCCACCCCTTACGGACAATCAACTCGCGAATCACATCATCGGTCAAGTTTCTTGGATGTGAGTGAATTTGTCGACAATTCGCATGGGATGCCATGATGGGTCCCGCTGTCAAAGACAAGACTTCCTTCACACCCGTGTCGCTTAAGTGAGCGATATCCATCCACATAGACAACCGGACCACCTCGGCCAACAGGACTCGCCCCATCGTTGTCAAACCACCGTTACGCGGCTCCATGCATCCATCTGCTAGTCCATTAGCCAAGTTCCAAGTAAACCCAATTCCGCGTACGCCCAGCCTCCATAAAATACGCAAGATTGCTGGGTCTCCCTGCAAACAGCCAGCCCCTTCTACAGACAAAAGGCCGGCCAGTTGTCCCACTTGTTGCGCCTTAACAAACTCATTCCAGGTCCCCACGGCCGCCACCTTCGACGATGCCACCACTTGATGGTAAAACAGATCTATTTCCTTCAACATGTGATGTAACTGTGCCTCCGGTGATTCTAGAGGGGAAACGTAAAGCGCGAAAACTTGTGCCTTGACACCACCAACTGCCAGTCTTTGCGCACTAGCCTGCAAGGCAGACGTTCCATAAAACTCCTCACCTGATTGCTCCATTTTCCAGAGAATATCCGCATGTGCGTCAGCCACTGGCAGGTTCATTCAATCAATCCCCCCAAAACTCTTAGCAGTGATTGCTAACGAGATTCCACAACCACAGGAATTGGACTGGCACGTTATAACAATATTCGGTACATCCCTGTTTATTCCTCTCTATTAAAAAACAAGTTTTCATTAAAAAGAAAATTTCCACAAAAAAGATAGTTTACTTGACTTATTCAGTGTTCACTGATGTAGATACGCTCAATATGCAAAGCCTTTCCCGTCTGACGATCCAACTGCACCATGACCGCTGAAAACTGGCGTGCTCCACTTGCAACCTCAAAACGTACAGGCATTTGAGTGACCATCCGCCGCGTCACTAGAGTTCGATCCATTCCTAAGATTCCATCTCGTGGACCGGTCATTCCCACATCTGTAAGAACTGCGGTACCACCGGGTAAAATCCGTTCATCCGCAGTCTGCACATGGGTATGGGTACCAATTACCGCAGACACCCTACCATCTAAATACCAACCCATAGCCAACTTTTCCGACGTAGCTTCTGCATGCATGTCTACAATCACGTGTGAAATGCCCTCATACTCTTGCAAAATACTGTCCACTGCCCGAAAGGGACAATCCAATGCGGGGAGAAAGGTCCGACCCATCAAGTTGATGACCAAAACCTCCACGTCTAAAACACGGCAGAGAGTGTATCCCCTTCCAGGTGTACCCGGAGGATAATTTGCCGGACGTACAATCCGTTCGTCGACATCAATAAGAGAAATCAACTCCCTTTGATCCCAGCAATGATTCCCCAAGGTAATAATTTCTACACCAGCATCGTACAATGCATCAGACGCTGGCCGATTTAACCCCCTACCATGGACTGCATTTTCACCATTAGCAATCACCAAATCTGGTTGTAGTCGAGGAATTAAATTTTTCAGCACATTTGTGGTATAAGAGGTACCTGGCAACCCCACAACATCTCCAATAAATAGAACCTTTAACATAGACTCATCTGACACATGATGATCTACCAAACCGTCCATTCCCCCACATCCCTATAGGCTAAGCAGTTGATAATAGATGCCGCTTTGCACTTCCCGTAAAAATAGAGCAGCCAGATGGCTACTCTATTTTGCGTATTCAACGGCCCTTGTTTCTCGAATGACTGTAACCTTAATTTGGCCTGGATAATCTAATTCACTTTGAATTTTTTTCGAGATCTCTTTAGCCATACGCACAGACGACGCATCATCCACCACATCAGGTCTAACCATAATGCGAATCTCACGTCCAGCCTGGATGGCAAAGCACTTATCTACACCCTCAAAGGACTCTGCAATTGACTCGAGTTTTTCAAGGCGTTTCATATAAATATCCAAAGTTTCTCGACGCGCACCAGGGCGAGCAGCTGAAATGGCATCAGCGGCGGCAACTAGCACAGAAATTGGAGAAGTGAACTCGACGTCCCCGTGATGTGCCGCAATTGCATTAACAATCACCGGATGTTCTTTATACCGTCTCGCCAAATCTACACCAATTTCTACATGGGACCCCTCGACCTCATGAGTAACAGCCTTGCCAATGTCATGAAGCAACCCACCACGCCGAGCTTGGTTCACATCAAGGCCTAGCTCTGCCGCCATCAACCCGGCAAGTTGTGCAACTTCTATGGAATGTTTTAATACATTTTGTCCGTAACTTGTCCGAAACTTTAAACGCCCAAGCAATTTCACAAAATCAGGATGGACACTGTGCAACCCAGTCTCAAAAACAGCTTGTTCGCCTTCTTCACGAATCAGTTCTTCCAAGTCCCGCCTAGATTTTTCTACCATTTCTTCAATGCGAGCAGGATGAATGCGTCCGTCTGCCACCAAACGTTCTAAGGCAACCCGAGCAATCTCTCTGCGAATTGGATCAAAACCAGAAAGAATAACTGCTTCTGGCGTATCATCAATAATCAAATCTATCCCGGTCAACGTCTCCAGAGCACGAATGTTCCGGCCTTCACGGCCAATAATGCGACCCTTCATCTCGTCGTTAGGAAGATTCACCACAGACACTGTGATCTCCGCAGCATGATCTGCCGCACAGCGCTGGACTGCCGTAGCAATAATATCTTTGGCCTTTTTCTCCGCTTCAGCTTTCGCCTGCTGTTCAATTTCTTTCATCAAAACGGCTGCGTCGTGACGAGCTTCCCGCTCTACTTCTGCCATAACTAGCTGACGCGCCTGATCCTGACTTAACCCTGCAACTCGTTCCAGTTCCTTATGCTGTTGCGCATACAGAGCATCAATTTCCGTTTCTCTTTTTGTAAAATTTTGTTCTCTGTCGCGCAAAAGGTCTGTCCGTTGGTCCAACGTCTCTAACTTCTTGTCAAGGGATTCTTCTTTAAGTAAAATTCGTTTTTCAAGTTTCTGAATTTCAATCCTACGTTCACGCCCTTCCCGCTCGGCCTCCTGGCGTATACGGTGGGCTTCTTCCTTAGCTTCAAGCAATGTTTCTTTTTTCTTTGCTTCAATATCCCGTTGGGCTGTTTCTATCAATTGCAGGGCCTTTGCCTCAGCACTTCCAATTTTAGCTTCAGCTTGCCGTTTGCGTATGACGTAGCCCAATCCAGCACCCATAAAAAAGACTGCAATACAGACAATAATCCATAAACCCACACTCATATTTGAAATGCCTCCTTGCTCGTGGTCGGTTGGCGAACCATACCGACTGAGACAATCCAGTCCTCGAGCGAGAGGCCGTAATAGATACGCAAAGCTATTGTAAGCATCGGTGTTAATCGTTGTCAAGAAAAGTGTTTAAGTATTCGTCTGTCACACACAGTATACGGTCCAGTGCAAAACGAATAGAGGTACTAGTAAAACCACGCCGTTGCAAATAAAGTATCAACTTTCTTCGATGCAATTCTTGATCTACGGTTCCCCCTTTTTTCCAAAACTTACGTGCCATCTGCAAGGCAACCTCACATTCCGCCTCGTCATCCCCTGCAGTCATTACTTCATCCACCACTTCACGAGAGATTCCCCGCCGGGACAGCTTCCATGCCATCTCCCGTCGACTAAAACGGCAAGACAGAGTGGCTACAAATTCACTTGCGTAAGCCATGTCATCCAGCCAGCCCTTGGCTTGCAGCGTTTGTATCACTTGATCCGCAGTCTGTTCATCCACTTTTTTTCGCTGCAAGTACATCCGCATTTCTTTGACCGTGCAAAGTTTTCTATCCAAATACCTAAGGCCTATTTCCATTCCCACAGCCCGTTGTTGCGCAATCCGCAATCTTTCCTCAGCGGCTAAGGTAATCTCTGTGCCCACTTTAAAACCTGACTGTATCCAAATATCTGCTGGCAGCTCTAAAGCCTCTCCATGTGCCAACACGATACGAACCCAAGGCCCAGAGTGATGCTTTGGGGTTTCTTCACGTAAAATTTCATTGGTCCACACACGCTCGTTATCAGGACTCATTAAAATCAAGTGCCTCTTCTGCAGTAGCAGATGTACCTATCTTGGCCACCGACAAACCTAAACTGAAGTTTTCACGAATTTTATCTTCAATTTGTTGGGCAAGTTCAGAGTGTTCCTTTAAAAATTGTTTTGAATTCTCTCGGCCTTGGCCTAAGCGGTCGTCTCCAAAGGCATACCAGGCACCGCTTTTCTGCACCACGTCAATCTCTGTACCAATATCCAAAAGACTACCTTCGCGTGAAAACCCTTCGCCAAACATAATGTCCACCTCTGCCTGTTTAAAGGGTGGGGCTACCTTATTTTTGACCACTTTAATGCGGACGCGATTTCCCACCACATCATTGCCTTGCTTTAAAGATTCTGTGCGGCGTACCTCAAGACGCACCGTCGCATAAAACTTTAACGCCCGTCCACCTGTGGTCGTCTCAGGGTTGCCAAACATTACGCCCACCTTTTCCCGAAGCTGGTTAATGAAAATAACTATAGTTTTAGATTTAGAAATTGCTCCAGCTAACTTGCGCAAGGCCTGGGACATCAGCCGAGCCTGCAGCCCTACATGAGAATCCCCCATATCCCCTTCCAACTCACTTTTTGGAACTAGGGCGGCCACAGAATCAATCACCACCACTTCTACAGCTCCACTTCGTACCAAGGCCTCGGAAATTTCTAAGGCCTGCTCTCCCGTGTCAGGCTGAGAAATCAGCATTTCATCAATATTTACTCCGAGTTTTTTTGCATAGGCTGGATCTAATGCATGTTCGGCATCAATAAAAGCAGCTTGTCCACCGCGCTTTTGTACTTCTGCAATACAGTGTAATGCAACGGTAGTTTTCCCAGAAGACTCTGGCCCAAAAATTTCGATGATGCGCCCCCGTGGCAATCCTCCTACACCCAAAGCAATATCCAAAGCAATAGACCCGGTAGGCACCGTCTCCACATTCATGCTCGCAGATGCCTCTCCTAGCCTCATAATGGACCCTTTGCCAAATTGCCTCTCAATTTGTTTGAGCGCCATTTCTAGCGCTGTTTGTCGGTCGTTCATGGCCACCATCCTGTCCGTTATCCTTTAAAACAATCATTCGTCCACCAGTGGCTGAGTTCCTGCTTTCTATTGTATCAGTTTCAATGAGTCATGCAAACGTTTGTTCGAGGTCTGAGAAAAATAAGACCGCCGCACAACAGCGGCGGTCCAACATTCCCACTACTTCATCAGCAACGAATGTGACAAAATGGAGAGGGGACTCCTATCCATGCCACTTCTTCCGCTTTTGTCAGTGAGCATGCGCTCTCGCACGCGGTTTAGCAGGTTCCATATTCAGTCGTGCCCCGTTGAATCGACTTTGACGTAATGCTTCGTAGACAAAGGGTGCAGATTCTTGCTCAATTTCGACAAAAGTAAAGCGATCAAAGATGTCAATTTTGCCTATGGCATGGCCAGGAATCCCTGCTTCCTCAGCAATCATTCGCACCACATCTGCAGGGCCAATTTTGGCACCACGTCCGATATTTACAAAAAAGCGCACCATGCCAGGTGTCGCACCCGTATCGCCAAAATCATAGTCTTTTTCGTCCTTATTCTCCAGTTCCCCGGCGGTTGTCAGTTTCAAAGCCGCACATGCCACATCAATAGGGTCATATTCATCTACAATACTGCCTAAAATGGCCCGATAGTGGCCTAATCCCCCATCTTGAATTGTTGCAACCAAGCGATCTCGCCAAATCTCTGCCTGTCTTTCAGCCACATCCGCTAAAGAGGGTACTTCTCTTCCCTCCATTTTGGTCTTTGTTTCCCGTTCGATTTGCTTGAGTAATTTAAACTCCCGCGGAGTGACTAAGGTGATGGCCAACCCCCGTTTGCCTGCACGACCTGTACGGCCAATTCGATGCACGTAGGACTCTGGGTCTTGAGGAATATCATAGTTAATCACGTGAGTTACATTTTCTACATCAATCCCCCTGGCAGCCACATCTGTTGCAACCAACAGTTCTACCTCACCATTGCGGAACTTTTTCATCACCCGGTCACGCTGGGTCTGACTCAAATCCCCATGCAAACCATCCACAAGATAGCCCCGAGCCAGCAGAGCTTCTACCAACTCGTCCACACCCCGTTTGGTCCGGCAGAAAATCATCCCAAGTTGTACTTCTTCGCTGTCCACAACTCGACATAGACTGTCTACTTTGTTCCGTTCTAAAACCTTGTAGTAAACTTGGTCTGTCAGGGGAACAGTGATTTCGCCAGGATTGACCGTTACATGCTGTGGATCATGTAAAAAGCGACTGGCCAAACGCCTAACCTCTTCAGGAAAAGTGGCGGAAAATAACATGGTCTGGCGTTCGCTTGGGATATGGCTAAGAATCGACTCGATGTCCTCAATAAATCCCATATCCAGCATCTCGTCTGCCTCATCAAGAACTACCGCTCGCACGGAGTTCAACTTCAGTGTACCGCGTCGAATATGATCCAACACCCGTCCAGGGGTCCCAATGACAATCTGTACGCCTTGTTGCAACGTACGAATCTGGTGTCCAATGGACTGACCGCCGTAAATGGGTAACGTACGTACCCGTTTATACTTACCAATTTTACGAAATTCGCCTGCCACTTGTATGGCCAGTTCACGTGTAGGTGTCAACACCAAGGCTTGCACTTTGTGGTCTGAGCTCACTTGCTCTGCCAGCGGTAACCCAAAGGCAGCCGTTTTTCCCGTGCCTGTCTGTGCTTGTCCAATCACGTCCTTACCTTCCAAAATGAGTGGAATACACGACGCTTGAATCGGTGATGGTTCCTCGTAACCCATATCATCAATAGCTTGTTGAATCCGCCTGCTTAACTGAAAGTCTTCAAAAGCGCTCATAATCTCACCTTTCTATTATTGGAACCCTTACAAACTAGGCTCCGCTGGTTTCCATTTCAAGTTGTGACCACAGCCGCCAAAGTAAATACTTAGCGGCCCGAATCCGTATCTGTTCCCTTGAACCGCTCCAAACACCTGAGAAGGCCTTATCCCCCGCAAAACCACTGATGGCAAACCAAACCAGTCCCACAGGTTTGTCCACTGTGCCGCCACTGGGGCCGGCAATTCCTGTGATGGCAATGCCATAATTGGATCCCGTAAGTTTACGCACTCCCCGCGCCATCTCCAGGGCAACTTGTTCTGAAACTGCACCCCATTGATTTAGGCTTTTGGATGTCACCTGTAGCACCGCCATCTTTATGGCATCCGCGTAAGAAACTACCCCACCCAAATAGTAAGCAGAACTGCCAGGAATCGAAGTAATCATAGTGGAAACCAGTCCACCCGTGCAACTTTCGGCTACCGCCAAACTGGCTCCATTACCCAATAATCGTTGACCCACCACTTTAGCGAGGGTGTCCTCATCTGTGCCATAAATGTAACTACCAAACAGAGAACGCAGGCGCTGTTCGACTGGATAAATCAGTTTTTTAGCCGCGTTGACATCATGCCCACTCGCCGTCACCCGCAACAGCATCTCCCCTTCGCCAGCCAAAGGAGCTACGGTCGGATTCCTGCCAGTCAACAATTCAGGAATCTGTGCATCCACATCTGATTCGCCAATGCCACAAAGGTGCAGCACCCGAGACTCCAAAGCCATATCTAAAGGAAACAGCCTTTGCAGCTTAGGAATGACCTTGTTTTTTAGCATCGGAATCATCTCAAGAGGTGGTCCAGGCAAGAGAAAGTAATGGATACCATTCACACCCACATATTGTCCAGGTGCGGTGCCATTAGGATTTTCAAGCCACTCTCCGCCCTCAATCACCATGGCCTGCTGACGATTACGTTCAGGAATTGGACGCCTGCGACGGTGAAAATACCTTTCAACAGTCCCCCAAGCGTCCTCTCGGAAGGTCAGTTTCCGATGCACAAACTTGGCCACGGACTCCCGTGTTAAATCATCCTGAGTAGGCCCCAAACCACCCGTGAAAATCACAACATTAGATCGAGCTATTGCACTTTGCAGTACACTCCCAATTCGCTCCATGTTGTCCCCTACGGCAGTGTGGTAGTACATATAAAATCCGTGCGCCGCCAACTCTTGAGAAATTGTTCTCGCATGTGAATTGGCAATTTGGCCAAGAAGAATTTCTGTTCCCACTCCAATATGCTCTGCCTTACAAATCGGACTCAATTTATCCCCCTCAATTCCCTCCTACCGTTTACCAATGCCCCCATTCACTCCTGAATCACTTCTTTATTCTTCACAAAATAGTCGATTCCCGACCACACGGTAATCACCACCATGACATACAGGGCTAATTGGTCGAGAGGAAAGTGAATCAGGGAAAACGGGAAATTGTTCAGCATCAGTGCCGCCATCGTCACAATTTGCACAGCGGTCTTCCACTTTGCAATACGGCTGGCTGCAATCACCAGTCCTTCCGCCGCAGCTACTAAGCGCAACCCAGTCACAGCAAATTCTCGACTAATGATGAGAATTGCAACCCAAGCAGAAAGACGCTGCATCTGCACAAGGCTAATCAGGACCGCAGAGATGAGCAATTTATCGGCAATGGGATCTAAAAACTTCCCAAAATTTGTGACCAATTGTCGTTTGCGGGCAATGTACCCATCTAACCCATCGGTACTGGCAGCAAGGATGAATACCAAAGCGGCAATCATTTCACTGCCCGTTGTAGTCCGATGATTAATGGTCACCGTCCAGAAATTGTAACGAATTAGCAACAGAAAGGTCACCACGGGTACTAAAAAAATTCTGGCTATCGTGATCCGGTTAGCCAGATTCACCCATTTCACTCCCCATTCTCAGTTGGTTGCCGTGAGTGTTTCCCAGACCGCACGCCATCAGTGGGTTCTATTAGTATAATCGTTTCCGCAAAAGGCTGTAAAGAATCAAGTGTATACTAGAACTCCACTTGAATTCACGATCGGTAATTGGAAAACTGTAAGGGAATAGGCAAATCCGCCTGCTGGAGTAACTGAATGACTGCCTGCAAATCATCTTTATTCTTTCCCGTAATTCGCACCTGATCTCCTTGAATTGAAGCCTGCACTTTCAATTTTGCATCCTTCACCATTTTGGAAATAATCCTCGTTGTGTCTTGATCAATTCCCTGTTGCAAAGTAATGCGTTGTCGAACGGTACCTCCTGTGGCTGGTTCCGTCTTCCCTTTTTTCAAGGCTTTGAGTGACACGCCCCGTTTTATCAGCTTTGATTCTAAAACGTCTGTCAAGGATGTCAACTTGTAATCATCGTCAGCCAACAGCACCAACTCCGTGCCATCAAACTCCACCTGACACTTGCTCCCTTTAAAATCGAACCGGGTTTGGACCTCCTTGCGTGCTTGGCTCACCGCATTGCTCACTTCTTGTACATCCACTTCTGAGACAACGTCAAAGGAAGCTTCTTTTGCCAAATTGTAATACCCCCTTTCTTACGCTCTATCCCCACACTGCAGGGGCATCAGGATTGGGTTTTTTGGAAAATCACTGTCATCACCCCGGAGCCCGTCTGCGGCAATTGCACAGGTTGACCGTTCACGGTGATAGAAACGGCAGGCGCATTTCCCATGTACACCTGTAAAGAACGCTGTGCGGACCAAGTTCTCGACTGTGCCTGTGCCACCGTGTCATTCCCGTCGATAACTTGTCCATCTGCAGTTACTTGCAGCCAACATGCACCCTGGTTGACCTTTAATACCACAGATAATGGCTGGCGGGTAGAAACATCAAATACCTGCGTTCCATTTTGAAACGGCAAAGCTGTTACAGTAGCCGTAGCGGGTGGGGGAGCGGTGGAATTGAGATTTGCAGCATTCCCCGCCGGATTACTTTCATTGCTAATTCCCGACGCAATTCCATTTTTGGCATTGGTCAAGTTTCCATTCGCGCCGTTCGCTGCCACCCCTTGATTTACCGCTGTCGTCCCTTGATTTGCCATTGTCCCATTTGAAAGCCCCGCAACAGGTGTACCGCTTCCACTATGAAACAGCCACCAAGCCCCGCCTAGCACCATAAGTGCTAAAACCACGGCTCCAGCCTGCCCAACTACACTTCCACCGCCGCGTCTGGACCTACCAGAACGCCAACTGTTCTTGTCCAGTCTAGTGTGGACTTTTCTTTCCCCATTAGATTTTTGTGGTTCCGAATTCCGCACGTCTGAATGTCCTGAAGAAAAGACGGGCGGCGAGTCAGGAGACTCGGGCAATGCCGTAGGCGACGGAACACCCCCCCTTGCTGAATCTGTAGGCGGCTCCAGTGATGTGGCCTTATCCACGTACTCTGCGATTAACTGTCCTCCGTCCAGGCCGAGACATTCTGCATAGCTACGCACAAATCCCCGAGCATAAACGACACCCGGCAGGACAGACCAGTTACCCAATTCCAGTGCCTCTAAATAGTGACTGCGAATCTTCGTTTGCTTTTCAACATCCCCCAAGGTCATTCCGAGGCGTTCACGTTGTGCTCGCAATTCCTGTCCTAATTTATCCAGCATTATACTCCCTCCGAGCTAACGGCGACTTTTCGGCAAGTTCCTAAAATCGCCAAGATTCTCGTAGGCTGAACCTTGCTCCCAAGCTTTATTCACCATTCCAACGCGAAGCCTCTTGTTCGTATACGTCATATTGGATGGCCTCGTCCGGATTACGGCGAAGCTCAATCAGCAGGTCAAAAGCCGACCAACCAAAGTGTGAATGTCGCACAAAAATGTCCGGATGTTCAATTACAATGGGTGCTGGCAGAGCCATTACCTCATCCAACAGGCTAAGGTGCCGTTCATCGCCCCGAAGCGTAGACACTGCTCCATCTATGATATAGACAAAGTTCTCGGATGACAATTCGTCCTCAGGCAATTCACGCATGATGGTTTGTTTGAGTAAGGTGGAAGACACAAATGTCCAACGTTTATTGGAATATACGCTGGCTGCCACAATCGACTCTGTCTTCCCCACCCGTGGCTGACCCCGCACACCAATCACCTGATGACCTGGACGTTTTAACAATTCCCCCAAAAAATCTACTAAAATCCCCAACTCATCTCGTACAAACCGATAGGTCCGTGTTTCTGTGTCACTGCGTTCAATAAATCGGCCATGACGGACGGCAATTCGGTCACGCAAAGACGGTTTGCGCAATGCTGTCAATTCAATCTCCGGCATAGCCTCAATCATTCGACGCAGGACTTGTACACTGTCCAGTCGTTGCGTGAGCAACAAAAAGCCGCGGCCTTCCTTGGAAACACCACCCAGTTGCATGATGTTCAGCCCGAGCATACCCAGTAATGAGGCCACATCCCCTAGCAGCCCTGGTCGATCTTGAATAATTTTATACTGAAAGTAGATTTCCACAGGCTCACCCGCCTCGCCTGCTAACCATGATTCACTCATGCACTCACACCCATTTCATTTGATCGTCCAACCCTTTGATGGCCAACCCTTGACTTGATTTACGTGGGTGGCGCATTGAGCCACAAAAACTGCCAAGCCGCACGCTGTGCGGCAGGGACAGTTCTCCATGCAGCAGTAAAATTAACAGGATGGGTTTGTAAATTTGTCTCTAAACGGGCTAGCTCGTTCTGTAAGCTTTGACTCACTGCTGCACCGTTGACCTGTACGACAGCGTTCGACACCAACTGGATGCCCCCACCCTGCCAGGGGGTTGACGATTGGCCAAGCTGTTGTAAAGACTGTAGAGCAACCTGTGGTGAAGGCAACATGGGACTAGCCATCCACCCCGGTCCTTGCAGAGGTTGCGGACATAAAGATACAAGCATCGCCCCCACAGTTTTGATTTGCGCCCATTCCGCAACAGTCAAAGCTCTATCCGCGACAATCACCTTGGGCATTCCTACAATCATCTGCGGCAGTGCAGAGCCAGTCTGAGTCCCTGTCAATTGTACTGACACTGGATGAACAGTTGATGTTGCAGCGAGTCCCCCGACTAAAGCGGATTGAATAGCTCCCACGCTCACCTGCGGTGTCCCACCCTGTGCCCATCCCAAGGGAACCCCGGTACCTATTGAACCCACAGAAGGACCAGGAATAGTGCCACCTGGCAGCAATCCACTCGCACTGTTGCCAAGTGGGGTACCTGCAAGCGTTCCAGAGGAATTAGATGCAAGCTGGAATTTTGCAGCACTTGCACCCGCCAGCCACCCTAACAAGTAAGAACTCATGCCGGGATTGGGGACCACCACCTGTGCATTTTGTGGAACCGCCCGCCCCTGCATCTGAGATCCCACAAATAGGAACTTGCGTTGTGGAAACTGCTGAGCCAATTGCAAATCTCCGGATGTTACTGGGCCATCTTGCACCAACACAAACAGGGGCGTTTGCGCGCCCATCACATCCCTTTGCAGAGCACTTCCCCATCCTGGCTGGGAAACGTCTTTTACCAGCGTCACCACTTGTTCAGAAGCCGCCGCCCCCTCCACTGTATTCGGCGTCCAACCGGGCAAATTACCCGCCAAATACACCAGTGCCGAGGGTTTGCTGACCTGTGGTCGCAGGGCGGAAATATCCGGAACCCCGCAACCTGAAACGCCCACCGTTACGCAACACAGCCAGGCGAATAGAGGTCCACGTCGAATCATCCGCTCAAACCGACTCCTTTCTATGACATTGTACCACGGATTACGCACAACTCTTGCGTTTCGTCGACTAAGTCCACATAATGTATAGAGAAGAGGTGAGGAAGCATGCCTGAAAATGATGAAGATCGCCTCTCATTAGTAAAGGCGATACATCAATTGAATTTTTACTTGCATACTTTGGGTGTGCCCTTCACAGCGATTGATTTATACAAAAGGGCAAACACGAAGCGAGAGTCGAATCTGGAGGAGGTATGGCTACAAGACGTGAGTCAAATTCCGGAAGCGGTAAAGGCTTTGGATGAACCCTTTACCACAGTAACTATCGTGGAAACGTTGATGCGGACAGGATACTCCTCTGTCGTTCGCGTGCTCATGCGAGAAATCCGTCACCAGAAAATCACCTATTCTCAAGCTTATATTATGGCGACACCACGGAATTAGTAATCCTAAACTAATTTAGTACTCCTCCACTGATGGCATACCAACGGTCCAGGGTCCCTTGTCCCGTGACTTGTGGTCCAGTTTGCAGTTGCTTCAACCAGCCACCTTGCCCACTGCTGGTTCCAATCTCCATGTGTTCAAAGATAGTCCGACCAAGCCCGGAACCTCCAATAATTTGATTCCCATCCATAAAATACAATTGGGCACTTTCCACTCCCGGCGAATTCTTGTATATAGCACTGAAAAACTCACTCGCCAGTTGCTGCATCTGTGCCCCATTAAAAACACCTCCAGAATAATCCACAGCTATCGAAGCAGATACCGTATATCCGCTCCCCTCTGTAGCTGGTAATACAACCAACTCATTGACCCCTTTCACCGTCCCCACAGCCTGGGCAATTACAGACAGCACCCCATCTGGGACAGTATTTGTAGATCCCTGTGTTATTGCTGCACCCCTTTGTTTTATTCCATGACCCAGAATAGATTGAGTTTCACGTGCAGATGCAAAGGGATGGAGTACCCCCACCATGGCTATATACACCAAAATCAGCCCAAATAGAATCCACCCTACCGTGGAAAACTTCCAGCCGTCACGCCTGCTCATCCGGGATAACGCCTCCCTTTTCCACTTTCATCGTATGCCCGAAAAAGGACAACCATACCGAAAAAGTCAGTGGATTAGGAGTTCGTATTTTTCTGCCAGGTTAGTTTAAGGGCCTGCCACTGTTCCTGCGAGACAAGCACCTCTCGAGGTTTACTGCCTTCAAACGGTCCTACAACTCCCCGCTGTTCCATTTGATCCACAATTCTTGCCGCCCGTGCGTACCCCACCCGAAAACGGCGTTGAATCAAGGATACGGAAGCTTGTCCCGCACCCACCACCAAGTCCACAGCATCCATGAAAAGTTCATCCAAATCAGGCTGTTCGTTCCCTTGCGGGTCTGTCTCACCATGGCTTAAATCCACCGTGTAAACAACCCTCTGTTGAGACTTTACGTATTCTACCAATTGTTCAATTTCCGGTTCTGAAACAAAGGCACCTTGCACCCTCACTGGTTTGGCTGCACCTACAGGCATATACAACATGTCCCCCCTCCCTAACAACTTCTCCGCACCCCCACCATCCAGGATGGTCCGCGAATCAGCCATAGAAGAAACAGCAAAGGCAATTCGACTCGGAATATTGGCCTTAATTACGCCTGTAATCACATCTACCGACGGCCGCTGGGTTGCGAGTATAAGGTGAATACCCGCCGCTCGTGCCATTTGAGCAATCCTGCAGATGGCATCCTCCACTTCCCCGGGTGCAACCATCATGAGGTCTGCCAGTTCGTCGACAATCACGACGATATAGGGCAACAGTTCGGCCCCGTCTTGCTTTCGCAATTGATTATAGCGATCTAAATCACGTGCTCCCCGGTCCGCAAACAGCTTATAGCGAGCCTCCATTTCTTCAATCACTCGCTTCAAAGCGAAGGCGGCCTTACGTGGGTCTGTCACAACCGGAGCCATCAGATGTGGTATACCATTGTATCCACTGAGTTCTACCATTTTCGGATCAATCATTAAAAATTTTACTTCGTGTGGTTTTGCTTTGACTAAAATAGAAGCAACAATGCTGTTAATACAGACACTTTTTCCCGATCCAGTAGCACCAGCCACCAGCAGGTGAGGCATTTTCTGTAGGTTCCCCACAATTGATTGCCCGGAGATATCCCTCCCTAAGACGATGCCCAGTTTTCCAACCTCGCCTTGAAATTCGTCTGAATCCAACACTTCCCGCAGGGTTACCACCGCAACGTCTTCGTTGGGGACCTCAATGCCAATCACCGGTTTGCCTGGCACTGGCGCCTCAATACGAATATCCCGTGCCGCCAAAGCCAGAGCAATGTCATCCGCCAAATTGACAATGCGGGAAACTTTCACTCCCACAGCAGGTTGCAGCTCATAGCGAGTTACTGAAGGCCCTCGACTAATTTCCAAGACCTTGGCGTGAACCCCAAAACTCTCCAGGGTGTTTTCTAGTTTTCGTGCATTTTCCTGTGCATTACGGTGATTAAAGCCACCCTTGAGGGGTTTGGGCAATGTGAACAAACGAAGCGGGGGTAACTGATAGTTTTCGTCATGTATAGGGGGTCCCACCGAGTAATTGCGCAGCGATGTTTCATTGCTTTCACCCTGGTGTTTGTTAACTGCACCTGGCTGTATCGCCTTTCGTTCAGGAAAGCGCATCACTAACTTGCCATCCACTTGCTGCAGCTTGAGTGCTCCACTTTCCCCTTCGATGTGAGACGTGGACACAGCAGCCAAAGGCCTGACCCGAGTGGAAAAGTCATGGACCACCGGAGGGGACAACTTTTCCTCCAAAACTTCGCCTTCAATCACAAGTCCATTCCCAGGACTGGAGTAACGGCCATCGGCCACAGTCGATGGATCGTCTTCCTTTGAAGAGGGATGTGAGTGCAAGTGTTCTTGATCTTTTATGCTTTCAGACCGAAATAAAACCTCGACATACTGTTGACTTCCTCGCCACACCGCCTCAAGCCGTTTTTCCATCCAGCGAGACCCCTTTTGTACTGTAACAACCAAAGAACGTTGCAATACTAGGAGAATGCCTACCAGCGCACCGACAGAGAGAATAAGTAGGGCACCGAGCGTAGAAAATAGGGAGTAGAGCAGTGAAAACACGGCATATCCCACCAACCCCCCCCCAGCTGGGGGGGGGGATTGAACAGCTGAACCCGTTGCCATCATATCCTGCAACACCCGCATCGCGGCGAGAGTAGCAGACCAAAGAGGGACTTGATTGTTTGGGTAGAATTGATTCATATATTGAAAAAAATCAAATTCCATAAATGTAAGCCATACAATCAGCAACACCAGCAATCCCATATGCCGAGTAGTCCAGACAAAGGGTCCCCGTCGAATCATTACAACAACTGCAGCATATCCAAGAAAGATGGGAATTAAAAAGCTCCAAGAACCTGCCAAATAAATAAAAGAAATATCTAAATACCGCCCAACTAGCCCTAATTTTCCCAGTGCCAAGGCGCATAGTGTGAGCATCGCCAATCCAATCAATTCATACTGTAAAATGGGTTCTCTGTGTTGCTTTCTTCCCATGCCACGCCTCCACAGTTTGACCCTTACTCGGATGGGCGGTCGAGACCGCCTTCTCCTATTATAGATGCGTGTCCGAAAAGTGTTCAAGCAAGTTGGACCCATAGATTGTGTGAATCAGCGATGTTCGTATAGATGAATCAGAGTTCCAGGCTGCCATTCTTTGCGCAGATAGTCTTGTGGATTTGGACTGATAAGACGTTCCATTTTGGCCATTCCATTTTGTTCCGGAGACACCAGCATTGTGACTCCGCCCCTCTGAACTTCCACCAGGGTAGGTGGTTGTTCATAAAAATTTGTATAAACAAGTTCTGTTGGCACAATGCTCCACAAAAGGCTCATTGGGATACCCCTTCTTTCTGAAACATCAACGGACTTCAATGCTTCGCAATCAAGCTTTGTAACTTCGCCATGGCTTCTCCAAGGCCACCCACTTGATCTGCCAATCCATAATCTACCGCATCGCGGCCGACAACGGTGGTTCCAATGTCTCGCGCCATCTCCCCCGTATTGAGCATCAAGTTGCGAAAGACCCCCTCACTGACTCGCGAATGGCTCACGACAAAACGAGTCACACGTTCCTGCATCCGTTCCAAATACTCAAAGGATTGGGGGACCCCAATGACCAACCCCGTTAAACGAATGGGGTGAATCGTCATGGACGCAGTTTCAGTAATAAAGGTGTAATCAGAACTGACCGCAATGGGTACCCCAATCGAGTGCCCCCCCCCCAAAACCAAAGAAACGGTGGGTTTACTTAAACTTGCTACCATTTCCGCAATGGCTAGGCCAGCCTCCACGTCCCCTCCCACAGTGTTGAGAATTAACAGCAGTCCCTCAATACTGTTGTTTTGTTCCACTGCAACCAATTGGGGAATCACGTGTTCATACTTCGTAGTTTTATTTTGTGGCGGCAAAATAATATGCCCTTCAATTTGGCCAATAATGGACAAACAAAACAGGTTTGAATCGGTCACCTGTGCAGGAGATGTCTCCCCCAGTTCTTTCAAACTTTCTACAATATTGCCCTGTTCACTGACCTCTTCTGGAATTTCTTGATAATTCACCATACCCCAGGGAACCAGACAACCATCCATCATACCAGACACCCCTCATCTTACAGAAAAACCCCTTAACCCCTCAGATGATTCTTTTCTAGTATGGGATGTCGCTGTTCAAGCCATACGCGAGTTGCTTCTCCCCTCGCCTTAACAATCCGTACATCAAGAAAAATATATGGATTTTCTTACAAAGATGATTAAAAACACGATTAAGCCTCCATAATGATGGGAAGAATCATCGGTCTGCGGCGGGTCTGCTCGTACAAAAATCTCCCCACAGATTCGCGCACCGCAGTTTTTAACGAAGACCACTCACTGATGTTGTCGGCGACCATACGCGTCAGTGTCGTTTCCACAATCTTTGTCGCCTGATCTAATAAGGCCTCAGACTCACGCACATAGACAAAACCTCGAGAAATAATATCCGGGCCAGACAAGACCGACCCCGTTTCCTTGGACAGCGTCACTACAACTACCAAAATCCCATCCTGAGACAGCAACTTACGATCTCGCAATACAATATTGCCAACGTCCCCAACACCCAACCCGTCAATCATGACAGTTCCGGCTGTGACCTTCCCGGAAATTTGTGCCTGTCCATTATTAAATTCCAAAACATCACCCAGGTCCAAAATGAAAATTTCTTCCTCCGACACTCCCATTGACTCAGCCAGCCCAGCGTGCACCCGCTGCATTCGAAACTCTCCGTGAACAGGTACAAAATATTTCGGACGTACCAAGTTCAACATAAGTTTCAATTCTTCCTGACTGCCATGCCCAGAGACATGAACCCCACGATAAATGACATGTGCACCCGCACGAAATAACTGGTCAATCGTACGAAACACATACTTCTCATTTCCTGGTATGGGCGAACTCGCTAACACAACCGTATCTCCAGGTACAATTTCCACCTTTCGATGTGCACCACGAGCCATCCGTGTCAAAGCAGACATGGGCTCACCTTGACTTCCGGTTGACAGGATGACCACCCGTTCTGGCGGCAATTTACTGGCATCGTCCACATCCACAATCGTCGAAGCCCCCGCACTTAGATAGCCGAGTTCTAACGCAATTTGTGTATTGTTCACCATGCTTCGCCCAACCACTGCAACCTTGCGATCATAACGTTCGGCAGCTTCGATGACTTCTTGAACACGGTGAATATTGGATGCAAAAGTGGCCAGAATGACTCTTCCCGTAGCATGACTGATAATGTCGTCAATCTTTTTCCCAACAATCTGCTCTGATGGTGTAAATCCTTCACGCTCTGCATTTGTGCTGTCGGCCACCAGCGCCAGCACACCCTTTTCACCATAGCCCGCCAGTTTCGACAACTCCGCGGGTCTTCCATCCACAGGTGTATGGTCAATTTTAAAATCTCCTGTATGGACAATCAATCCCTCAGGTGTATCAATAGCAAAACCACCCGTATCCGGAATACTGTGATTCATGTAGAAAAACGATATTCGGAATACTCCTACCTGAATTGCACTATCCCCGTCGATCCGAATGAGCTTTACAGTGTCTAATAGGTTGTGTTCACGCAGTTTGTTTTCAATCAATCCGAGTGTCAGTCGCGTTGCATATACAGGAACATTTAATTCTCGCAGCACATAGGGCAGGCCCCCTATGTGATCTTCATGTCCGTGAGTTACAAAAATTCCTCGAACCTTCTCCTTGTTTTCCACTAAATATGAAATATCAGGTATTACAGCATCAATTCCCAGCATTTCTTCTTCTGGGAATTTGATTCCCGCGTCTACAACAATGATGTCATCCCCATAACGGTATACAGTCATGTTTTTCCCAATTTCTCCAACGCCCCCTAGAGGGATGACCGACAGTTTAAAGTGTTTTTTAGCCAAAGCTGCACCTCCATCACATTAATTCAATAATTCAACGAAGTCGTATTTTGTACACGAAAGCCCGCATAGCCCACCTATTCCCTAGTGTCTTCCCCCTAGAGACAAATGAACAGACAACCCGCTCCCATGTCTGACGGTGCTGCCGAAACCTGTCAACCTCCTACCGTTGCGACAGCCATTTCTATTCCGCTTTTCAACCCGCCAAACCATCAGACTCATGGCCCGTATCACCCGTGCACAGACCAATGACCTGTTGTTCTCGTCCTGTGGTTGTGATTTGGTTTTCAAAGCCGCACCAGTCACTCGTGTTTTATTATACTCACCCATCAAGATTCATACAACAGTAAAAGACCCTACATCCCATAGACCAGGGATGTAGGGTCTCGAATATGGAATAGCCAGTGAGTCTGAATCGGTTATTTTCGGATATAGAACTAGTTATGTCAGCAATCCACTGGGTTGTTTACCGAGTATTTCTAACTGTTGGCGAACTTCTAATTGCACCGCTTCTGGAGCCTCCACCAAAGGGAGCCGCACACCCCCTGCGGGTAAACCTAAATCCCGTAAACCTGATTTAAGGGGAGCCGGACTTGAACTATGAAACAGTGCCTCAAACAAGGGTAACAGTCGAGCAGACCATTTTGCGGCCAGGGTGACATCGCCACAAAGATAGGCTTCCATCAACTGGGTTATTTCTGTGCCCACAAGATGTGAAGCCACGCTGACTACCCCATATCCACCTACCGCTAAGACGGGTAAGATAAGTTTGTCGTCACCACTGTAAAGAAACACATCGTCAGGCTTAAACGCTGCAATTTCCATAATTTGATTCATGTTTCCACTGGCTTCTTTAATAGCCACAATATTGGGCACCTGAGCCAAACGTAGCAAGGTGTTTACCTCAATATTTACACCACAACGGCTGGGAATGTTATAAACCATAATGGGCAGAGAAACAGCCTTTGCAATCGCTGTAAAGTGTGCATAGAGACCTTCCTGTGTAGGCTTGTTATAATAAGGTGACACCAACAGCAGCCCTTGGACCCCAAGCTTTTCCGCTTCCCTCGACAATTGAATGCTGTCTTCTGTCGCATTGGTTCCCGTACCTGCAAGGACTGGAACCCGACCGTCTGCATAGCGTAGTGTCAACTCAAACAAACGAAGTTTTTCTGCATGTGATAAAACAGGCGACTCACCTGTCGTACCTGCAGCCACTATGGCAGTGGTTCCCGTTGTGATTAAATGATCTACCAGTCTCTGCAATCCGGCCCCATCCAGGCGTCCATCCTCCGTAAATGGCGTCGCCATGGCTGTCATCAACCGTCCGAAATCTATCATTATTGACACCCCACTCCTGTTTTGCACGTATCCAAGTTTTTTAAGATTGTCCATTCGCGTCGTACCTACAGCGGATTATCTAATTCAAAGGCTCGATGCAGCGCACGGACAGCCTTTTCCATTTGTTCTCCATGCACAAGACACCAAATTGTTGTGTGAGAATCAGCGGATTGAAGAATTTCAATGTCTTCGTTCTGCAATGATTCTACAATTTTCGCCATAATCCCGGGTACTCCAGCAATTCCCGCACCTACTGCAGCAACTTTGGCACAATTCTCCACAAGCTGGGGCTGTATCCCCTTGTCTTGAATAAGTTGTGTCGCCTTTTGGCTGTCCTTCCCAAGCACGGTATAAGTAACCCGCTCTGTTCCGACTGAAATAAAGTCAACACTAATGGCGTGTTCAGCCATTAAGGCAAACACGTTTATGCCCCTCAGTTCTTCTTGACGCACGGAAATTTGAGAGACAGGTGCCGTCTGCGTGACTCCTGTCAGAAATCGGTCTGCCACCGTGGCGGTCTCCAGAACCGACGTGGTACTGGTGACCAATGTACCCTCATCCATGGACTGAGTGCTACGCACTCGAATAGGAACATTTTTTTGCATCGCAATCTCCACAGCTCGTGGATGAATCACCTTCGCACCTTGATAGGCTAGATTGCAAATCTCTGTGTATGTCACACGTTTTAACTTGCGAGCTTCGTCGACAATTTTCGGATCGGCCGTCATAATTCCATCCACATCCGTAAAAATGTCCACCCGTTGAGCATTCAGTGCTACCGCGAGTGCGGTAGCCGTGGTATCACTGCCACCGCGACCCAAGGTGGTAACATCTCCAGTTTCATTAACCCCTTGAAATCCCATGACCACTACAACTCGCCCTTTTTCCAATTCAGAAATAATCCGTTGCGGCCGAATCTCTAAAATACGCGCATCGCCAAACCTGTCACTGGTGTAAATGCCAGCCTGCCCACCGCTGAGCACCGTCACAGCATGGCCATAGCTTCGTAGTGTTCCGGCAAACACCACGGCGGACAAGGCTTCCCCACAACTCATCAAAATATCCTTATCCCGGAGACTTTCTCCGTCCTCAGAACGCAAAAGTTCCAGGAGGGTGTCCGTAGCATACGGGTCCCCTCTGCGCCCCATGGCTGATACCACCACCACAACCTGATACCCCTGGCTGAGTGCAGATTCCACATGCAAAACGGCCGCTGCACGGATCTCTTGATTTGCGACCGACGTGCCGCCAAACTTTTGCACCAAAATTTGCATGATACCTTCTCCCTACTCCCAGTTCGTTCCCGTACCATTCGTCTGCAAACACTGACCTATACAGAATTCCTCTTCAGTTTCCTGCCTGGTCCACCAACAACTCGGCAATCTGCACGGCGTTCCAAGCAGCACCCTTGAGAAGGTTGTCAGCTACAACAAACATCCAAACTGTTTGATTGTCGACCAAATCCTGACGAATTCTCCCTACATAAGTATCCCCAGTTCCTTCCGCCATTTTTGGGTGGGGATACAAAGCGTGTAGCGGGTCATCCACAACCACCACACCCAAAGCCTCCTGTAACCGAGTCCGCACCTGCTGTGCACTCACCCTTTCAGCAAAGCGAACAGAAACCACCTCAGAATGCCCATATACAACAGGCACTCGTACGGCTGTTGGGCTCACGTGCAGTTTGGGCTGACCAAGGATTTTACGAGATTCATGAACTAACTTCATTTCTTCTTTGGTATATCCGTTTTCTAAGAACACATCACATTGTGGCAAAACATTGAAAGCCATAGGGTAATGCACCTCGCCGTCCGCTACCGGAAAGAGCGTTGTCCCTTTGCCAAAATTGGCAGTTTCCCGCTGCAAAGCATCGATACCCTTTTGTCCCATGCCACTGACAGCCTGATATGTCGTCACGGACACGTGTTCAATGCCAAACTGTGCAAGTGGATTTAGAGCGACCACCAACTGAATTGTGGAGCAGTTAGGATTTGCAATGATTCCTTTGTGGTCCAATACGGCTCTGGGATTCACTTCAGGAACCACCAAAGGCACCTGTGGATCCATACGAAAAGCGGAACTGTTGTCCACAACAACACACCCCTTTGTTACAGCCAAGGGGGCATACATTTGGCTTGCAGACGCCCCTGCGCTGAACAAAGCAATGTCCACTTCCTCAAAATCCGACTCTTCAACAGCTCGCACTGCTATTTTTTGTCCCCGGAACTCTAGCATCTGACCCGCCGATTTAGGGCTGGCCAATAGACGAAGTTCCCCCACAGGAAAATTTCTGCGTTCCAATGTGGATAACATGGCTCGACCAACGGCGCCCGTTGCGCCTAACACTGCGACAGTATACCGGTCCTTACGATTCATTTCCTTTCTCCTTTGCGAAAAATACTGCCCTACGCTTGGCCGCTTATGTGGATGCGTGTGAATTATGGCCTGGCGTCGCGCCAACGTTCAACCAGTAGCGGCTGAAGCTGCCGTTTCTCCAACGCTGCCACACACGTATCTGGAATTAGCTGCATCAGGGATACTAACGAGTTCATTTTAACATGGGGTGAATCCTGCCCAAACGGTACAAAAAAAATATTTTTTGTATTCATTAACTTAGCGATATTATATAGGTTTAAACCCAGGCCGTCATTAGTCGATACTGCCAGAACCACTGGGCGGTCATTGCGCAGGGTAGATTTAGCAGCCATCAATACTGCTGAATCTGTAGCTGCATTGGCCAAGCGGCTTAAACTGTTTCCCGTACAAGGAGCAATCAACAAACAATCCAGACGTTTTGAGGGTCCCAAGGGTTCTGCCTCAGGAAGCGTGGTGATGGCCTGGCGTCCTGTCACTGCCTCGATTTTTTCTGCCCACACACCTGCTTCACCAAAACGCGTCGAAACATCTAACACGGTATGAGAAAAAATCGGTATCACTTCTGCGCCCATCTGCACTAAATTTACGATTTCTGGGTAAACTTCTGCGTAGGTACAGTGTGAACCGGTAACAGCAAAACCGATGTTTTTACCTTTTAATTCCAATTTATTCATCCCCTGTCACGTTCAAAGGATTCTTATTTTCCCATCTATTTCATTACGCCTCATTCAACAAACGAATCACCGTCGTTGCAATAATCTTACCCGCTGTCTTAGGAGCTACTAATCCTGGTAAACTTGGTGCCAACACTGCCTTAATACCCCGCCGTTCAGCAAATCGAAAGTCTGTGCCGCCAGGTTTAGAGGCAATGTCGATAATAACGCAATGACGATCCACTCTTGACAAGACATCCGTTGTCAGTATGAGATGGGGAATCGTATTGAAGATTAGTTCCATACTGCCCATACTATTTTCCAACTGTTGTATATCTAAAGGGCGCAATCCCATGGCCACAATGCGAGCAATATCGGCAGGCTGACGAGCAGCGACAGAGACTTCAGCACCCATGTGCGCCAACAACCGCGCGAGTGTCATCCCAGAGCGACCAAATCCTAACACGGCTGTTTTTGCACCGTGAATAGTAATATCCGTATGTTCCATCGCCATTGCTACCGCCCCTTCAGCAGTGGGAATGGAATTCAAAATGGCCACCTCATCCAAGTCCATTAATTTAACCAAATGGAGGTCGAAATCGCTGCACCATTGCTCTAACTTACTGCGGGCAATTCCACTAAACACGTAAGTCCCTGGCCGGAGGGCAGCAAAATGTTCCTTTTGTAAATAGACGGAGTGACTACTAAATTTGCAGTCTACCCGACCATCGTCATCCATTCCCGCAATCGGTAAAATGACTGCGTCTGCTAAGCCCATCACTTCAAGCGTAAGCGGTTCTAGACGCGTATCCGGGAAACTACCGTGAAATTGATCAAAACCAATGAGAATCGTCCCCGCGTCAGCATCTGTCACCTCCGCAATTACCTCAATTTGTCTGGCATCTCCGCCTATAAACACCAGCTTGCGCCCCGTCAGCATCGTATCGGTCCCCTTTCCTGAGCAATCAGAGGAATTCCTGCCAGTAAAACTACCTCTTTGTGGTCTAACCTATGCCTTGCCCAGCCGATGGGTGATGACACCCAAAGGGTTTTAAATACAAAACGCCCCCGGACAGTAATAAAATCCAGGGAACGCTTAAATCCATTCATATTGTTTTTTGTCTACAAGTTCACTGCTCTTACTTTAAGAGGTTGTCCGGACTTTAATTTTTCCCTGTCGAACCAAACCCTCCCACACCACGCGCTGTTGCGAAAAGTTGCGTTACCGATAGCCAACGGGCTGTATACACAGGCAAAAAAACGATTTGTGCAATCCGGTCTTGTGGATGGATGGAATAAGAAGCCGTCGCGAAGTTCATGAGCAATACCTGGATCTCTCCCGTGTAATCCGAATCAATCACGCCGACTCCGTTGGGTAGCCCAATTCCATAGTTCCAAGCCAATCCGCTCCGAGCAAATACCATCCCCACCACGCCAGGTGGCATCTGCACCGCAATTCCGGTAGGAACGCGCACCCGTTCTCCTGGAGCCAGCTCAATGGGCTCGTACACGCAGGCGCGCAGGTCTACACCAGCACTCCCCTCGGTGGCATACTCTGGAGGATAGGAAGCCCCCACACACAAGGCGGAAAGAGTCATAATTTTTACGTCAATATGAGCCTCCACTAGCATTCCTCCATTGCATTTTTCTCAGGGGTTGTCCACAGCAACCATCATCGGACAACTTTCACCGGACAGCCATCCCCAGGAATGAACTCGTTCAACTAAAGAAGAAAATTACCAATAGATAGAATTCGCTACTTTTATGTATCAAGGAATCAGTATCCCCCACTGCACAGCTCAGACATGCACCCTTAGGCCTCAAGATGCAAATTTGCCACCGGACCTACTGCTGCCAACGCCATGGGATGCGCTAAAATTTCAGCCGCTATAGCTTTCACGTCTTGCACCTGAACTTGTTCAATGCCTTGAATGCTTTCATCCAAGGGAACCTCACGACCCAGCATTAATTCGTTTTTCCCCAGCCGGCTCATGCGACTACTGGTACTCTCCAGACTCAGCATCATGGAACCTTTCACTTGCTCCTTACCCTTACGAATTTCCGATTCGGTCAGCCCATTGCCTGCCACATCTTGACAGATACCTCGTATCAAAGTCAAGGTATCCATGACATGCTCAGGTGAGGTGGCCGCATACACCCCAAACATGCCGCAATCTCGATAAGATGAGTGAAACGAAAAAACGGAATACGCCATTCCCCGCTCTTCACGAATTTCTTGAAATAACCTTGAACTGGACGAACTCCCCAAGGCATTGTTGAGCAGCACCAGTGCATACAAACGGCTGTCTCCAACTGCAAGACCCGGAGTTGATAAACACAAGTGAACCTGTTCTGTTTCCTTTATTTTAACGCTGGATCCGACAATAAATTTAGGTGCTACTACCTGTGAATCTGCAAATTTCGCGGAAAACGTTTTGCCGCCAAACTGTTCTTCCAATTTTTCCAAGGCCAGTGCTGCAGAAAAGTTGCCCGCAATTGAAATTACAACGTTCTGTGGAACATACCGTTGCTTCACGTAGGCCCCCAAATCATACCGTGAAAAGGAACGTAGATTCTCTTCCAATCCCAAAATTGTGTACCCTAAAGGATGCGAGCCATAGACCTGGGAAGCCAAAACATCCATCACCAGTTCATCTGGCGTGTCCTCATACATTCGAATTTCCTCAATGACCACGTTCTTTTCCTTTTCAATTTCCTCAGCCGCAAAGGTAGAGCGTAAAAGCATTTCCGCCAAGGTATCTGCTGCAATGGCAAAGTGTTGGTCTAATACCTTCGCGTAGAAACAGGTATATTCTTTGGAAGTAAAGGCGTTTACCTGACCCCCAATGCCATCAAAAACCTCTGCTAATTCACGAGCAGAATACCGCTGGGTCCCCTTAAATAACATGTGTTCCAAAAAATGACTGATACCATTGTTACGAACTTCCTCATTTCTTGAGCCGGTGAACACCCAAATACCAATGCTGACCGACCGCACTGCGGATATTTCCTCTCCTACCACACGTACCCCGTTGGTCAGTGTCTTCCGATAGCTCATCGCAACCTCCTCAACCGGTTTTGGGCTTATTCCCCTAAGTCCCGATTGTTTCCGCCTCCCAAGGCCAAAGTTTCAAGTGTAACTTACTATAACAAATCAAGATAAGGCACTCAAGCGCTCAGGTGGGGCCACAGCTCTCTGTTCTAGCACGACCTGTGTGATCGTTTTTAAATGATACCCCTTGTCTTGCAATGTGCGAATTATCCCTGGCAAGGCCTGAACCGTGGATGCTGTGGGATGCAATAAAATAAATGCCCCTGGATGAACCTGTTTTTCAATTCGCTGCATTATTTGTTCAGCAGGGGGATGGCGCCAATCGATACTGTCCACAGACCACAAAATCGTATACATCCCTGCTGACGTCGCCTGTCGCACGGTTCTCCCATCAAAGGAACCTGCTGGGGGTGCTAATAAAATAGGGTTGACACCGGACACACGCAAAATGACCTGATTGGTGTCCACAATTTGTTTTCGTAACTGTCCGTCTTGCAACCGACGAAAGTCGGGATGACCACTGCCATGACTGCCGATGGCATGACCCGATTGAGCTATATCTTTAACCAAATTCGGGTATTTCTCTACCCACCTCCCATCCACAAAAAAGGTTGCTTTGACCCCAGTTTGACGCAAAATACGTAAAATGTCTGGTATATAGGCTTCACCCCAAGACACGTTAAACATTAACGAGGCTGACCGCTCCGCATCCGGACCGCGATATATGGGTTCTCGAGGTAGTTTTGACAAGGATACAGTCGGTGAAATTTTGTCCCAAACTAAATGTATTGCCCCATCTTGGGCTTGCGCCGTGGCCTGTTGACTTAGCGGTGCATTGAGTTGCCACCCGTTAAGTCCGGGAATTGCTCGCCAAACTCGGTCTACTCTGGCATTCAATGCAGGTAAGGCCAAATGTTTGCCCAAGTGTTCCCACTGAATTTGCTGCTTTATGGGGTTGGCTGCCCAAACATTTCCACCTGTTTGCTGGCAAGGTACTGGCCAAACAGACATCCCTGCCAAAGCCAGTCCTGTTCCAACTCCAAACTTCAGTATTGCAAATCGTAATTTCCTAAACCCTGCTAATGTCATAAAAAATCCCCCCTTAGTCATCAGGAAGGATTCCTCGTGTCTGCCATCCCCATACCCGTCAGGTCCCCCATGTCCTCAAAATACTTACACAGGACGGGGAACCGGGTTACGTTGGGAAAGCCCCTTTTTCCCATTGCATCGTGCAGCTTCCAAAGTCAACCGTTAAAACAACCTTGATTTCGTTTGATAGCTGCAATCTATGCCCGTTGTGTCTTCAATACCTCTTTCCGTGATAGATTGATGCGTCCCTGGTTGTCAATTTCAGTGACCTTCACAGAGATTTCATCTCCCACGTTGCAAATATCCTCCACTTTATTTACACGGTTAATGTCCAATTGTGAAACGTGAACCAGCCCTTCTTTTCCTGGCATCACTTCCACAAATGCTCCGTATTTTTCTACACGAGTCACTTTCCCCACGTAGATTTTACCCACTTCTACATCGCGCGTAATATTGAGAATTTGCTCTTTAGCACGGTATGCAGCTTGAGCATCTGTTCCGGAAATGAACACTCGGCCATCCTGTTCAATATCAATTTTAACTCCTGTTTCTTCAATAATTTTGTTAATTACGCGACCTCCGGGTCCAATAACTTCGCGAATTTTGTCAGGTGCAATCGTCAACGCAATAACTCGTGGCGCATAACTGGACAACTCCTGCCGGGGTTGTTGAATGGCTGTGGACATTTTATCAAGAATGAACACCCGCCCATCGTAGGCCTGGCGCAAGGCCCGTTCCAAGATGCCACGGTCAATACCGGAAATCTTGATGTCCATCTGCAGTGCGGTGATTCCCTTGGCGGTCCCTGCCACCTTAAAATCCATATCCCCAAGGTGGTCTTCCAAACCTTGAATATCTGTCAAGATTGCCACCTTGTCCCCTTCCTTCACCAACCCCATGGCAATCCCAGCCACAGGTGCCTTAATAGGGACCCCGGCATCCATTAAAGCCATCGTGCTACCACAGATGCTCGCCTGGGAAGAAGAACCATTTGACTCTAGAACTTCAGAAACCACTCGAATCGCATAAGGAAATTCTTCTGGAGATGGGATGACTGGATCTAACGCACGCTCTCCAAGTGCACCATGGCCAATATCACGCCGACTGGGGGCCCGTAACTGTCTGGCTTCCCCCACACTGAAAGGTGGAAAGTTATAGTGATGCATATATCTGTTAGACTCTTCCAACCCCAAACCATCAAGAATTTGTTCGTCCCCCAGTGCACCCAAGGTGCACACCGACAACGCTTGCGTTTGCCCCCGCGTAAACAGTCCAGACCCGTGCGCCCTAGGCAACAAACCGACTTCACAATCAATTTTCCGGATCTCCTGCAATTTCCGTCCGTCAGGACGTATCCCATCTTCCAAAATGGCTTTGCGTACCTGTTCTTTTAAAATATCATGAATCACTTCACCAATCGCTTGGAACTGTTCTGGAAATGATTCTGAAAAATGCAACTGGATTTCCTCATCCACCGACTCCATGGCCGCTTCCCGAGCTAACTTGTCAGGGTTTCTCACAGCCTTGGCAATCATTTCTGTGCCATAGTTGCGAACCTCTGCAACCAATCCAGAATCCGTCCCCTGTAACACAACCGGTTGCTTTTTCACATCGATTTTAGCAGCAAAGTTTTCAATTTCAGCTATGATTTGACGAATCGCCGCGTGGCCAAATAAAATGGACTCCAACATCTTTTCCTCTGAAATTTCATGGGCTCCCGCTTCCACCATGACGATGGCCTCTTTCGAACCGGCTACCGTAAGATGAAGTTCACTTTTGGAGAGCTGTGCTGCGGTGGGATTGAGAACCAACTCTCCGTTGACTAGACCCACAATCACGCCAGCAATTGGGCCCGCAAATGGTACCTCAGAAATGGTCAGGGCTGCCGAGGTGCCAATCATTGCGGCCAACTCTGGTGCACAGTCCTGGTCCACAGACATGACAATATCCACTACTTGAAGGTCATTGCGATAGCCCTCTGGAAACAGTGGACGGATGGGCCGATCAATGAGGCGAGATGCCAAAATTGCCTTTTCACTGGGTCTTCCTTCCCGTTTAATAAAACCTCCGGGGATTTTACCCACTGCGTAAAACCGTTCCTCATAATTGACCGTGAGAGGAAAAAAATCCAAGTTTTTTGGTTCCTTAGATGCGGTCACTGTCGCTAAAACCACTGTTTCTCCGTAGCGGACGTTTACCGCTGCTGTGGCTTGTTTGGCCAGCTTGCCTGTTTCTAAAATCATGGGCCTACCCGCCACCGTGAATTCATGACGCACTTCCATCTCTGAACTTCAACCTCCCTGTAAAACGCTCTTTAGCCTGTCCCTGTGATTCATCTAAAGAAAGCGGGCCTACGGCCCGCTTGCTATACCCCACGCTACCTACGTAACCCTAAAGATTGAATCAAGTCCCGGTAACGATTCACGTCTTTCTTACGAATATAGTTAAGCAGGTTACGACGATGACCAATCATTTTGTACAAGCCACGGCGCGAATGATGATCCTTTTTGTGCACCTTAAAATGCTCAGTTAACTGAGTAATCCGCTCAGTCAAAATAGCTACTTGTACCTCTGGTGAACCCGTATCCGTCTCGTGGATGCGATACTTTTCGACAATTCCTCGTTTCGACTCTTGCGTTAACAAAAGAAATCCTCCTTCAGTATCATTTTGGCCCAGTAAAGCCCGGTTAATTCCGCCGGTCTCTGATGCCGGAAGCCTAATCCCTGAAACGGAGACTGCGTTGGAGGAACGCCCGTCCACGTATCAGTTCTATCACTGGTCCACCAAGGGATACTTTCTCCTGTGTGCTTCCCATTACCAGGACTTTATCATTATATCGATGACAAAGATAACAATCAATCAATGACCCTTACACATCACTTTACTTTTTCAATCGTCGGACTGCCTCTACGTCCCTAGCTATTTGTTGTTTTAACTCCGCAACCCCGGAAAACTTTTGTTCCTCACGAATACGAGCCAAAAAAGAAATTTGCAAATCTCGTCCATATAAGTCTCCCGAAAAGTCCAAAAGATGAACTTCTGCTTGCTGTCCGTGTCCTTCAACTGTAGGCCGTCGTCCCAGATTAAATGCACCCAACCAAACTTGCATATCTCCATTTATACGAACCTCAACCCCATAAACCCCAGCTGCAGGCAGTACATAAGAACCACTGTCCGTCAGGTTGGCCGTCGGAAAACCAATCTGTCGGCCCAAAGCACGGCCTGCAATGACCTGCCCCACAATGCTGTAGGGTCGACCCAAGAGAGTGGCCGCCTCCGCAACCTGACCTTGTGCAAGTAAACTCCGGATCTGTGAACTGCTTACCTTGTTTCCCGCTTTGGCAACCGGTGGTACAATTTGCACAGGAATGTTAATTTCATCACACAACTGACGTAGGTCCCCCGGCCCCGCCTTACCCCCTCGTCCAAAACTAAAATCCATTCCAACCACCACCTGCACCACGCCCATGCGAGGCAAGTGTGTGAACACAAACTCTTCCGCAGTAATGTTGGCATATTCCGGTGTGAAATGTACGCGGAACAGGCGTTGAACCCCCATTTGTTGTAACACCCTGGTTTGTTCCAAGGGCGGTGTGAGCATGCGTTCATACCCTGGTTTTTGCAGCAGTGTCCACATGGGATGTGGCCAAAAAGTCATCACGGACAGCTGCACAGGTTCTCCAGACGGGGTCTTGGACTCGCACTGCCGCACACCTGCCAAAGCCGCCCTCAATATTGCTTGATGCCCTAAATGGAGCCCGTCAAATTTGCCAATCGCCAACACCACTGGTTGCCGACTAACAGGGGGCATTCCCTTGATATCAATAACTTCCAATGGTCATTGCTCCCCCTTTCCAAAAACCTTATGTGGCTGCAACCAACAATTTTTGTCCTTTGTCCATTGCGGCCACACAATTGCCACTAATTCATCCTCGCAGACTGCGGCCACAGGTCCGTTCTGTAGTTCCAGATTGCCTGGCACACGTTGCCCCAATCGCAAGCAGGACGCGTCAGATGAAGAAATTTCCACCCATGCTAGTTCACGTAATCCTTCCAAAGCAGAGAGAATATAGTGTTCTGGCCGTGAATCCGCCAAAAATTCGGCCAAAGTTACGGATTCATCGATAGAAAATAGGCCCGATTGCAATCGCCGTAAAGACTTTAAGTGTGCAGGCAAACCAAGAACTGTGCCCCAGTCTCGACACAAGGATCGTACGTATGTACCCTTGGAACAATGGACAGAAAACTTTGCCGTTGCTAAAGAACCCGCCTCAAATGTGGATACCTTCAGTTCATAGATTTCGATTTTTTTGTGCGGTAACTCTACCACAGATCCGGCCCGAGCCCACTCATAGGCTCGTCGGCCCTCAATATGCACCGCTGAATAAGCGGGAACCTGCTGCCACTGCACACCCATAAACGACCGAGCCGCACTGACAACCAGGTCCGTCGTGAGAAAACCAGCATCTTTGACAGCTACAACATTTCCTACCGCATCCTCTGTGTCAGTAGCTTGGCCAAAACAAACCTCTCCTTCATAAACCTTATCCGCTGCCGTCAGGTATTCAAGCAACCGAGTGGATTCACCCACACCCATCACTAAAACCCCTGTGGCCGCAGGGTCAAGGGTCCCGGCATGGCCAACTTTGCGCGTCCCTAATTTTTTTCTAATCCGCATCACAATATCGTGTGACGTAAGTCCGAGTGGCTTATCTACCACAAGAATTCCTGAAGTCAAGATTCACGCCTCCGGCATTACCAACTCAACCTGCTCAATTACCCGTTTCATGACCTCTGGAAGTGAACCCGCAACAGTACAACCAGCCGCCCGCATGTGACCCCCACCGGCAAATACTTGAGCAATTAAGGCCACGTCCACGTTGCGTTTAGATCGCAAAGAGATCTTTACCCGATGATCTAATGTCTCGCGAAACAGCATCCCCACCTCAACCGTGTCAATGCTGCGAGCAAACCCCACCAATCCCTCCGCATCATCATCGGTGCAACCCGTTGCGTTCAGCATCTCTCGTGTCACAAACATTGTTGCGTAACGGCCATTTTGAGACAGGACAAGGTGGGACAAAGCGACTTGCAGCAATCGCATCTGCTCCCATGTCCGCGATTCCAAAGCTGGTTCCGCCACATCGTAAGGGCGGACACCTCCCGCTAAAAGCTCTGCAGCAATCTGGTGTACTTCCCGAGTGGTGTTAGGTAAAGAAAATCCACCTGTATCTGTCAAAATACCTGTATATAAACACATGGATAAGTTCTCATCTAATTTGACACCCAAAGCGCGTGTTACGTGATAAACCAGCTCACAGGTAGCTGCTGCCAAGGGATCCACCAGTGCCACAGTACCATATCCAGGATTGGTCTGATGGTGATCAATATTGATTAAAACGGGACTTTTTTCAATGTAACCGGCGGCATACTCATAGCGATGCACGTCTGCACAATCGACGGCAATCACCTGTGTAAACTGTCGGTCTGGCATAGCTTGCACCAAACTCACTGCACCATGCCCGGGTAGAAATGAAAAGCGTATAGGCAGGGGCTCTTCAACCAACACTCGCCAGCCTTTCCCCAAAGCCGTGAGCAGTGAGGCGACAGCCAAAGCGCTACCAACAGCATCCCCGTCCGGCCGTTCGTGGGTTACAATCAGCCAATCATCCCCCGTTGTAATTGCATTGGCCACCTGTAACACCGGTTCGACCTGGCGAGGTGTCGGCTGCCAATTTGCCGCAGTTCCATGTACCAAGTCCCTTGCCTCCTGACAATTCAAGGTTTGTCGAAGCCTTCCTGCACCTTAGCGGGTGTTTCACCCTCCTGCGGTTGGTGGAGCGTTCTCAGTACAGACTCAATGTGTGCACTGTACTCCTCCGATTCATCCAACTTCCAAGTCAATTCCGGGGCCACCCGCAAACGCAGGCGGCGACCCACCTCACCCCGAATGTATCCCTTGGCCCTTTCCAAAGCCTCCAAACTTAACCGCTTTGTTTCAGCGTCTCCAAACACGCTGACATAGACTTTGGCATACTGCAAATCATCGCTCATATCCACTCTGATTACTGTGGCAAAGCCAATGCGCGGGTCTTTTAAGTCTGCACCGAGAATCCCCGCAATTTCTTTTTTCATTTGTTCCGCAGCCCGTTGACTCCGAATGCGTGCCATCTGTACACCCTCCTGGGATTCGACCGTCTCCCCACTATTGTGCCTTAACGGCCTCCATCTTAAAGACCTCAAGAACGTCTCCAATCTTAAGGTCATTAAACTTTTCCAGGGTAATCCCGCACTCAAAACCAGAGGCCACCTCGCGAGCGTCTTCCTTAAACCGCTTCAAGGAGTCCAAACTTCCTTCATAGACCACAACCCCGTCGCGCACGATGCGACACTCCGCATCGCGTGTGATTTTGCCATCGGTCACATAGCAACCGGCAATCGTACCAATCCGTGAAATATGGAAAGTTTGACGCACCTCTGCATGGCCTAAAACAACCTCTTTTTCTTCTGGATCCAGCATACCCCGCATAGCCGCTTCCAGTTCCCCAGTGACATTGTAAATAACTCTATACAAGCGGATATCCACTTGCTCTGCCTCGGCTGCCCTGCGCGCATTAACATCTGGCCGCACGTGGAACCCAATGATGACCCCGTTAGAAGCACTGGCCAAAGACACATCCGACTCTGTAATGGCCCCTGCACCTTTGTGGATAACCTTCACCCGTACCCCTTCAACTTCAATTTTTTCGATGGACTGAACCAAAGCTTCCACGGAACCTTGGACATCCGCCTTTACAATTACGTTTAGTTCCTTCACATTGCCTTCTTTAATCTGCCGATACAAGTCATCCAAAGTCACTCGGGAAGTCGTCTGCATCTGTTCAACTTTCTCACGATTGTGCCGCTTATCCACCAGGTTGCGGGCCGCCCGTTCGTCATCATACATAACAAACAAGTCCCCCGCACTAGGTACCCCACCAAGTCCTTGAATTTCCACTGGCGTCGAAGGTTCCGCCTCTTTAATTCGCTTACCGCGGTCATTAATCATGGCACGAACATGACCGTATGTGGTACCCGCCACCACCACGTCGCCAATTCGTAGAATCCCGTTTTGTACCAAGACTGTTGCAACAGGTCCACGACCCCGGTCCAGTTTCGCCTCAATCACAGTCCCCCGTGGACGGGCAGCAGGATTTGCTTTGACTTCCCGCATATCGGTCACCAACAGGACCATTTCCAACAGGTTATCTAAGCCTTCACGTTTTAAGGCGGAAATTTCTACAAAAACTGTATCGCCGCCCCACTCCTCAGCCACCAGTCCATGCTGAGTCAATTCCTGCTTGACTCGGTCCGGGCTGGCTCCGGGCTTATCAATCTTGTTGATGGCGACAATAATTGGTACATTGGCCGCGCTGGCATGGTTGATGGCCTCTACAGTTTGAGGCATCACTCCGTCATCTGCAGCAACGACAAGAATCGTAATGTCTGTGATTTGTGCACCTCGAGCCCTCATGGTGGTGAACGCCTCATGTCCCGGCGTATCAAGGAATGTGATTTTTCGTCCACTGACCTCCACTTGGTAGGCTCCAATATGCTGGGTAATTCCACCAGACTCAGTGGCCGTCACGTGACTGTCCCGAATGGCATCCAACAATGTGGTTTTGCCATGGTCCACGTGGCCCATAATGGTGACTACTGGTGGACGGGGCCGTAGGTCCTCCGATTTGTCTTCTTGTATCAACATATCCAGAGCCTCTTCGTCCACTGGCTCCAACACGTTTAGTTTGATTTTGTATTCAACAGCAATCAATTCCATAGCGTCTGTATCAATTTCCTGATTGATGGTTGCCATGACCCCAAGAAACAATAGCTTCTTGATGATTTCCGATGGCTCACGTTTAATGAGTTTGGCAAAATCCGCCACCGTTAGTGGTCCTTCCACGGTAACCTCTTGGGGAAGTTCAACCCGCGGAATAATACGATTTCCCCCGTTGTTATCTGCACCCGGACGACGACGAGTTCGATTATGAACCAGTTTATCCTCGTTAAATCCTTCTTTGCGATCCCGATAGTCTATCTGCTTTCTGTCCCGTTCTTTCTCCTTCGCCTTCGCCGTCGGGCTCACAGGTTTTGCTGCACCCGCTGCCCCGGCGGGACGAGTTCCGCCGCCAAATCGACTGCCACCGCCACTGCGTGGCGCACCCCCAGTGCGACCATTAGCGCGGTCTGCGACAGGGTCTCGCCGAACCGTCCGTTGCTCACCTCCGGATGTCCCAGTCCGTGCTGCTCCACTGTTACCCCCACGATTGCCGCCACCCCCGTAGCCGCCAGTACGCGGAGCACCACTGCTACCACGGTCGCCCCCGTAGCCACCGGTACGCGGAGCACCACTGCTGCCACGGTCGCCCCCATAGCCACCGGTACGCGGGGCACCACTGCTGCCGCGGTCGCCGCTGTAACCACCGGTACGCGGGGCACCACTGCTGCCGCGGTCGCCGCTGTAACCACCGGTACGCGGGGCACCACTGCTGCCGCGGTCGCCGCTGTAACCACCGGTACGCGGGGTACCACTGCTACCACGGTCGCCGCTGTAGCCGCCGGTACGCGGAGGTCTACTACTCCCGCGATCACTGCTACCACCGCCGGTACGTGCTGGCCCACTGCTACTACGGTCACTATTGCTACCAGTAGGGCGCGCTGGTATGTCTGGGCGCACACCCAGCATATCTTGTCTAGGGGTTTCTACCCCCTTATTGTCAGGGATTGTGCCCATACTCCCACTTTGAGTTCGGCCTAGTTCCCTTTCCTTCGGCAACCCTGTACCCTCGCTGGAACTCTGAGGCTGTCCCTGTGCACTCGGTGTATTGCCTAACGATGGGGACGTCTGCAGTTCGCCACTATCATCCACCCGTTCAACGGCACTCCCTGAAAGATTTCGACCCGCCTGCATGGCCACAGATGCTGAATGTGTTTCGGCTCCGGCAGACCCGGCTGCCAATGAATCTGCTCCTATCATTCCAGAACTCCGTTGCTCTTCTTGTCTTCGAACGCCGCTAGTGCCATTCATCTCGTCCGTCCTTCTCCCACCCCTGTAATCCTTGTCATCGATACGGGGGTGGGCCATGCCAACAGATCCACCGATCCGTCCCCCGCTCGCCACAGGATAATTACTCTCCGGTTTGCTTTTTTGTTCCGCTCCAGCAGAACGAGCATTGCGCTCGCGCTGGCGCTGCTTTTCTCGCAAATCTTTTTCCACCTCAGTAGCGTGGCGCTGGGCAGCACGCTGTTTCACCTCAGAAAAAAATCGTTCAACCTTTTCTACCATTTCAGGATCCATAACACTCATATGGTTTGCAACTGGAACGTCCAGGCGACTGAGAATTGTCAAAATTTCCTTTGAAGACATATTCAGTTGTTTGGCGTATTCATACACCCGCAATTTCGTCAATCACATCACCCCCGTTGGAATCTCGCAAATCCGCCAACACCCTTTGGGCAAATCCGGGGTCTGTTACCGCGACCGCGACTACCTGGGATCTCCCACATGCAATGCCTAGAGTTTTCCTGTCCGCTGCTTTTAGCAGCGGGACACTGTAGTATGCACACTTGTCTGCGTACTTTTTGGCGGCATTTGCTCCGACATCAGCCGCCACAATCACCAAACTAGCCGATTTATCACGAATGGCCACCAGAACAGCTTCCTGCCCAATCCGTCCATGACCAGCCCGGACGGCCATTCCCAGTCGTTGCAATCCCCGTTTACTCAGATCTGTCAATGCTTTTATCCTCCTGCATTTGACATTCCAAGCTATCCAGCACCCCTACCGGAATGCTTACTTTTAAAGCTCGTTCTAAGGACTTACGTTTGCGTGCCTGCTTAAAACACTCAGGGTCTGGACACAAATAAGCACCTCTGCCATTGCGCTTACCTGTCCCATCCACAACAACGTCCCCCTGGGGTGTCAAGACGACACGCATTAATTCCCGTTTAGGTCGCATCGTCTGGCAACCCACACACTTGCGCAGTGGCACTTTGCGCACCCGCTGCATGCGCAACCCTCCCAATCATCCCTCACCGCGACTGGCAAATTGCCAGGGCTTAAGGTTCGTGCAACCAATCAGAGGCCAGTGTGCCCACGTCTTCCTCTTCCACTTCATCCGCTAGACGCCCAAACATCCCTAGTTCTGCGGCCTGAGTTTCACTTTTAATGTCAATTTTCCAGCCAGTAAGTTTTGCTGCAAGGCGTGCATTTTGACCCTCTTTACCAATGGCAAGGGAGAGTTGATGATCTGGTACAATAGCCCTAGCAACTTTATCCGGTTCAAGAATCTGCACGTTCACGACTTTTGCTGGGGATAGGCTATTCCCCACCCATTCTCGTGCATCCTCGCTCCACTTAATGATATCGACCTTTTCACCACTGAGTTCATTCACGACTGCCTGCACCCGCAATCCTCGTGCACCTACACAGGCGCCAATCGGATCCACCTCTGGGTTGCGCGAGTATACAGCAATCTTAGAACGATACCCAGCCTCCCTGGCGATAGATTTGATTTCCACAACCCCATCATAAATTTCCGGAACTTCTAGTTCGAACAATCGTTTCAAAAGCCCTGGATGGGTTCGCGATACAACCACCTGCGGTCCCTTGCTAGTTCGCTCCACTCTGGCGATGTAGGCCTTGATGCGATCTCCCGGTTGTAACCGATCCATCGGCATCTGCTCGGACAATGGTAGCACCGCCTCAGTTTCTCCCACATCCACATAAGCCGCTCGACCATCCACTCGCTGAACCACACCGTTGACAATATCCGATTCCCTGTCCACAAATTTATGGTAAATAATAGAGCGCTCCGCCTCGCGGATTTTTTGCGTGACCACCTGCTTTGCCGTCTGTGCAGCAATGCGTCCGAAGTCCCGCGGAGTCACTTCAATTTCCACTACATCTCCTAATTGGTAATGTGGATCCATATCTAAGGCTGTATCTATAGAAATCTCTAAATGCGGGTTACCAGGTTCTTCAACCACCGTCTTGCGGGCAAATACATGCACTTCTCCGGATTCGTGACCAATTTCCACGCGAACATTGGGTGCTGAATTGAAATTTCGTTTATACCCGGAAATCAATGCTGCCTCTATGGCCTCCAAGAGCGTATCCTTCTCGATTCCCTTTTCCCTTTGCAATTGCTCCAGTGCTTCCATAAACTCGACGTTCATGGAACGATAGCCCCCTCTCCCTGCCGTCCAGGTCCTGCTGCTTAAAACTGTACCGCTAAGCGCGCAGAAGCGACCCTCGCAGTTGGAATCACTACTTCGTGGGTCTTAGTCACCTTTTTGACCGCTAGGGTCAAGCCGGATTCGTCGTAATGGACGAGTACTCCAGCAAAAGTTTTCTGACCGTCCATGGGTTCGTATAAACCCACACTCACATAAGACCCAATGGCCTGCTGAAAATCCCGAGGTTTTTTCAGAGGACGCTCAGCCCCAGGTGACGACACCTCTAGGAAGTAGGCGGTGGGAATGGGATCCACCTCATCTAACAAATCGGACAGAGCCTCACTAACCCGACCGCAGTCGTCCAGGTCCACTCCACCAGGTTTGTCGATAAATACCCGCAAGTACCAACTGTCGCCTTCCTTTTTGTACTCAACGTCCACAAGTTCTACGCCAGCCGTTGAGACAATGGGTTCCGCCAGCCTCTCCACGATGTCTGTCACACGTTCCTTTGGCAAAGAGCTACCTCCTTCAAACCTTACCCAAACCCGGATCCTGTTGAATCACCGTACTATTTTGGGGCTGTAGGCAATATGCAGGACTGCGTTCTCTGAACTTGCCACATCGTCCTCAGAACTCGCCACATCATAGAGCGAAGAGTGGGGAAGCCCCCACTCTTCGCGCACAACCTATACGAAGCCTAACATTTGAAGTATATCATTAACATTCACTGTGCGCAAACCACAATTGTCCTTTTCCATTGCATCTGTTTTGACTCCTGTGTTATGTTCAGTTACGCATATACCCAATGGAGGCCTTCAATATGAAAATCAGTGTCAATGAACAGTTACGAAATGTGGCAATTGTGGCACACGTGGACCACGGGAAAACCAGTCTTGTGGACCAGTTGCTTCGTCAGTCCGGTTTATTTAGAAAGAATGAGACGTTTCAAGAACGCGCTATGGACTCAGATGTACTCGAGCGAGAACGTGGGATTACCATCCTAGCCAAAACCACTTCCATTCCTTACCAGGGCGTTAAAATCAACATCGTGGACACACCAGGCCACGCGGATTTTAGCGGCGAAGTGGAGCGAATTGTAAAAATGGTGGATGGCGTTCTACTTGTTGTGGACGCCTTTGAAGGGGTGATGCCCCAGACAAAATTTGTACTGCAAAAAGCCCTTGCAGAAGGTCTTACTCCGATAGTTGTGATTAATAAAATGGATCGGGAGAACGCACGCCCGACAGAAGTCGTGGATGAAGTATTGGACCTGTTTATTGAGCTTGGAGCGAGCGTGGAACAGTGTGAGTTCCCTGTGGTCTACACTTCAGCAGTGAAAGGAACCGCCAGCCTAGACCCTTCCCAAATGGTGGGGGACATGGGGGCATTGTTCGACGCCATCATACGCCACATCTCTGGACCCACTGTCGAGGCGAATGGTCCCTTGCAGCTACAAGTCGCCATTTTGGACTACAATGAATTTTTGGGGCGTATTGGTATTGGGAGGATTTTCCGAGGACAAATTCATGCTGGGCAGAACGTGCAAGTGGTGCGTCGAGATGGCACCTTACAGCGAGGCCGGATTGCAAAATTATTTGGGTTTGAAGGACTACGCCGGATAGAAATCGAACACGGCGAAGCCGGAGATATCGTGGCTATTGCTGGAATTGACGGCCTCACGGTGGGGGAAACCGTGTGTCACCCCGAGACTCCCGAGGCCCTGCCCTTGGTAGGCATTGACGAGCCCACTTTACAGATGGCTTTTCATGTCAACGATAGCCCATTTGCGGGTCAGGAAGGTACCTATGTGACATCCCGAAAATTGCGCGAGCGTCTGTACTCAGAATTAGAATCTGATGTCAGTCTACGCGTGGAAGATACTGCAGATTCCGACACGTTCTTAGTCTCCAGCCGTGGAGAACTTCACCTATCCATTTTAATTGAAAAAATGCGCCGCGAGGGTTACGAAATGCAAGTGGCCAAACCCCATGTGATTGTTAAGAAACAACAAGGCGCTACACTGGAACCTTTGGAATGGCTGATGGTAGAAGTCCCTAATGAAGTCACTGGCAACGTGATTGAATCTTTGGGATTGCGCAAAGCGGAAATGCAAAAACTACAACCGCTTGGGGATGGCCTTACCACGCGAATGGAATTCACGGTTCCTATGCGAGGTCTGATTGGCTTTCGCACAGAATTTTTGACACTGACTCGTGGCTATGGCATCATGCACCACAGCTTCCATGAGTACGGGCCATGGCGTGGGGAAGTCACTACCCGACGCCAGGGAGTGCTTGTGGCTAGCGAAACGGGAATGACCACCGCCTATAGTCTGCAGAACTTGGAAGACCGCGGTGTCATGTTCATCCGACCCGGTACCCAGGTTTACGAGGGTATGATTGTCGGTGAGCACACCCGTGAAAATGACATTACCATTAATGTCACCCGACAAAAGCATATGACAAATGTTCGTTCTGCGACTAAAGAGGAGACATCCCGCCTAAAAACCCCACGAGAACTCAGCCTGGAGTCCGCCGTCACTTACATTGCGGACGACGAGTTATGCGAAATCACCCCTAAAAGCCTACGCATTCGCAAACGGGTTTTAAATAAAAGCGAACGAGAAAAGCAGTCCAGGCGCAGCAAAACAGCTGCAGATGGAGAATAACTTCAGACTTCTTGAAACGTTTCCAGTGTCCCAGTAACAACCAGTGGGTGGGTTGAGTTGTGAGAGACAGTCGTTAACGCCAACCCATCTGGATAGAAGCAATACTGTTCCACACCCGCAAGCAAGGTTGTGGAACAGTATTGCTTACGCTTTTTGTACCTTAAGTTTTTGTACCTTAAGGTTGATTAAAAGTCTTTCCACGGTGGCTACTTAAAACAGCGAAAGTTGGTTGGATTCTGGAAGCCCGGCAAGACACCCGAGGCCCTCCAGAACATCCACCACTGCCCGTGATACCTTACTCCGAGATTGCAAGTCTTCCACAGAGAGAAACGGGCCCTCATCCCGGGAACGTTGCAAACTATGGGCAGCTGTTTCCCCAATGCCAGGAACAGCAGCAAAGGGAGGTAACAGCGCCGCTTGGTTTTTCTCAATGAGAAATCGTGTGGCATCGGAGCGATACAGATCTAATGGCAGAAAACGGTATCCCCGAACCACCGTTTCCAGAGCTAGTTCTAGGACAGTTTGCAACCCTTTCTCCTTAGCCGATGCGGTGTTCCCCTTTTCTTCAATTTCTTCAATTTTATGAACAATCGCCTCCTTACCCTGTACCATGGCTTCAATGTCAAAATCATCTGCTCGAACTGTAAAGTAGGTAGCGTAAAATGGCAGTGGATAATAGACCTTGAACCAGGCAATCCGCATCGCCATGAGTACATAAGCGGAAGCATGGGCCTTCGGAAACATGTACTTGATTTTTTTGCCCGATTCAACATACCATGCTGGTACTCCAAAGGACTGCATATACTGTGCGTCCACATCCGAAACACCCTTGCCTTTGCGGATGGACTCCATGATTTTAAATGCTCGGGAAGGCTCCAGTCCCTTATAAATCAAATAGATCATAATGTCGTCGCGGGCGCAAATGACTTCTGACAGGCTGGCTACCTTATTGCGAATCAATTCTTGGGCATTATTTAACCATACATCCGTGCCATGGGATAATCCTGAAATACGAACCAACTCCGAAAACGTCGTGGGATGAGTATCCTCCAACATTTGGCGCACAAATTTTGTCCCGAATTCCGGGATTCCATAAGTCCCCGTGGAAGAACGGATATCTGCCGAATTCACTCCTAAACTATCCGTACCGGCAAACAGGCCCAACACCGCGGGGTCGTCCAGTGGTATGGTTTTAGGGTCAACCTCTGTAAGATCCTGAAGCATGCGAATTGCGGTAGGATCGTCATGGCCTAAAATATCTAGCTTCAATAGGCATTTTTCCAAACCCGAGTGATAGTCAAAATGGGTGGTCAAAGTGCCCGTAGATTTGTCGTCAGCCGGGTACTGCACCGGGGTAAAATCATACACGCTCTTGTGCCCTGGAACCACAACTTGCCCTCCAGGATGCTGCCCAGTCGTTCGCTTGACCCCGGTACACCCCAGCACCAACCGATCAATTTCCGCATTTCGCAGGGTCAATCCTCGTTCTTCGGAAAACTTTTTGACATATCCGTAAGCTGTCTTTTCTGCCACACCAGAAATTGTCCCCGCCCGAAACACGTGATCCTTGCCAAACAATTCTTCCGTATAGCGGTGGGCCCGTGGTTGATACTCGCCAGAAAAATTCAGGTCAATGTCGGGGACCTTATCCCCATGAAAGCCCATAAATGTTTCAAACGGAATATTCTGCCCATCACGCACCAGTTCCGTATTACACCGAGGGCACTCTTTATGCACAAGGTCGTACCCTGAACCCACGGAACCATCTTCAATGAACTCGGTGTACTTACACTCAGGACATCGGTAATGGGGTGCCAATGGATTTACCTCGGTGATGTCCGTCATGGTGGCCACCAGCGAAGAACCCACGGAACCGCGACTACCTACCAGATATCCGTCAGACAGAGATTTCACGACAAGCTTATGGGCAATCAAATAAATCACCGAAAACCCATGACTCGTGATGGAGTCCAATTCCTTGCGGAGGCGCTTTTCAACAATTTCAGGTAAGGGATTCCCGTATAGCTCTCTTGCTTTTGCATAGGCCATGGCTTCCATTTCAATTTCAGCACCCTCAATCACGGGTGTAAACAACTCATCTGGAATGGGTTTCACTACCTCTATTCCATCCGCTATCATCGCAGTATGTGTCACTACAACCGCCTTTGCATCTTCCCCTAAATGTTGAAATTCGGTCAGCATCTCGTCGGTAGTGCGCAGGTGCATGGACGGTTGCCACGAACTCCCGCCGTTATGTTGAGACTGCAAAAAAATCTCACGATAGATACCATCCTGGGGGTTTAAGTAATGTACATCTCCACTGGCTACCACGGGGATTGCTAACCTTTTCCCTAAATCAACTATTTGACGGTGGATTTTCACGATACTTTCCCTGCTAGCCACTGTATTGTCCTGGATCAAGTTATCGTAGTGGTCTAGGGGCTGCAGTTCTAAAAAGTCGTAAAATTGACACATCTGTTCGATTTCATCGATGCTTTTACCCCTCAAAAAAGATTGAAATACCTCTCCATGCTGGCACCCACTGCCAATCAACAGTCCATCGCGCAAGCGTACCAACACACTACGAGGAACACGGGGAGTTCGATACAAATAATGAGTTTGGGCTAAAGAAACCAACTCATAAAGATTGCGCAGACCGGATTGACTCCGAACCATTACCGTTGCGTGAAAGGGGCGGATGCGAGAAGTATCCACTTCCCCAGACAAGGCGCTTAAGGACAATAAACTATTGATTTCTCGTTGTTTCAAATGTGTAAGCATATGAATAAACACTTTGGCGGTTGCCTCCGCATCTGCCAAAGCACGATGGTGATGCACCAGTTGAACTTGAAATTTTTGGCTAAGAGTCTTCAATCGATAATTTTTTTCCCCTGGATACAGCAGACGAGCCAGTGCAAGCGTATCTACCACAGGGGATTCCCAATTAGGCCAGTTCAAACGAACCGCACATTGATTCAAAAAACCCACGTCAAATTCAGCGTTATGAGCTACCCAAACTGCATCTGTTGCGAAACTGCGAAACTTGTCCAAAGCCTCAGCCAATTTAGGCTGACCTTCAACCATACTTTGAGAAATGCCAGTCAACTCGGTAATTTTCGCCGATATTGACCGTTGCGGATCAATTAGCGTAGAAAAGGTTGCCGTGATTTGACCGTGTTCCACGCGAACAGCCGCAATCTCAATCAACGTATCTTCGCGTGCATTTAAGCCCGTGGTTTCGGTATCAAACACAACATAATCCGTTTCTTCAAGCAGTCGGTCCTGCATGTGGTAAACAATCGGAGCCCCATCATCGACGACATAGGCCTCCACTCCTAGTAGCACCTTTACTCCATGCTTGCGTCCTACCTCGTAAGCCTCTGGAAAGGCCTGCACACCCCCGTGATCGGTTACAGCAATAGCTGAATGGCCCCACTTTGCCGCCTGTCGCACGTAATCCCCTACCGGAGTCACCCCATCTAGTGCGGACATTGTGGTATGCAGGTGCAATTCTACTCGTTTAAATTCTGCTTCATCCTGACGCAGGTAGGGAGTACCCGGCTGCATATCTTGGACCATAAACACGAGTTCACGGTTGTAAGCATCAAACTGAACTTGACCTTGTAAACGCACGTAAACGCCGTTTTGTAAGGACTCAATCGCTTGCTTCTGACGGTCGTCACGAATGAACAACTTTGCCGTAATGGAGTCCCTGTCATCTGTAACATTAAACTGTACCATCACCCTACCTGTGGGCAGAACACGGGTGTCAAACTGAAAAACCCGTCCCTCAATCACAGCGTTGCGCATTTCATCCACAATATCATGCACACATATGGGGGAATTACCAATCGCTCGACCCAAAACCAAGGGCTGCACAGGTCCTTCCTCAAAGCGATCTCGGCGATACCTGCGATTAGGCCGCACCTCGGTAGTCAGTGAACCTGTCTCGACACTAGGATTACTTGCGGCAACCGCCTGTGCCTTGCACACTAGTTCGGCCACAATTTGTCTTTCTTCTTGTTGCAAGTGTGCTCTTAGGGACTCTACTTGTTCTTCAGCCACTTCCACCTGTAGCTGGCAAGCCAGTTTCAGTCCCGCGAGCTGTGCCGCCATTGCCACCAACCAGGCATCAAATCCTTTTTTTTGCAACCTCCCTTGTTCCAATTCATTGCCTACAGATAGGCTCAATAAATATTCGGATTCACGATTAAGAGAATGGGCCTCTAAGGGTAACTCAGACAACCCTGTTGTTGTATTATCTTTCAGAAGTTGGGGGGATTCATGGGACACCTGCCAGTGTGCGTGCGAAATCACCTGCCCAGACATCGCCTCCTGGGTACCGTACAACTCCAACAGGGCCCCCACAATCATTTTCACTTGTGATTCATCTCGCACCATTGGCTGCGTTTTTATTTGCATGGATGCGGCATCGACAAACTTCTCTCGAAGCATGTCTACAGCTGCCTGACGACTTGCAAGCAAGGCAGGGAGAGAACTGACATCAGTAAGTATGAGCGGGGCAAATTCAATCTCTAGTCTTGCGCTGCGCCGATGAACCACTACTTTTTGAATGAAATCCCGCACGTGCAACGTGCTATCCCCCGGTTCAAAGCTGAACTGTTCTTCAAGCGAATTCATGTGGCTTCTCCACACCCCGTCTGTTCCTTGACCAATTCGAAAAACATTGGATCAAACATTAATACCTCATTCCCTTAAAATAGCCGTAAAACATCTCGGTATGTAATGACCACACCAAACAGCATTAAGAGCGCAAAACCAATAATGTGGACAAAGCCCTCCTTACGAGGGTCCAGAGCCCTACCCCGCACTAATTCCACAAGCATGAAAAACAAACGTCCCCCATCCAAAGCAGGGATAGGCAATAGATTCATCAGTCCAAGGTTCAAACTGAGCAATCCGCCAATCATCAAAACATTCCAAAATCCAGTTTGTGCCTCTTCTCCAATCACATAAGCAATCCCCACAGGACCAGATAAGTCTTTAAATTGATGGTGTGCAAGGACCTGATGATATAAAACAGACAAAGTCTGCGCTGAGGCCTGATAAACTGTGCTAAATCCACTAGCCGCACTTACAACTGGATTGTGGGTGAGCGTTGCCGCAACGCCCAGTTCCGGCGTATGTCCCTGAACTAGAGCAGGTGTCACTCGGACAGTCCGAGTCTGACCGTTTCGAACCACTTGAATAGACAAAGGGCGCAATGGTGTTACGAAATCTCCACGGATGTTTTGCACCAAATCCACCCATGTGGACACTGGTCGACCATCCACTGCAACCACACGGTCCCCTGGCATTAACCCGGCCTGCGCTGCCGGTGAGCCAGCAATTATGGAACCCAGAACCGGCTGGTTGACAGGGATTCCATTATGCAAAAAGACCAACGAAAAGAGCACCCCTGCCAAGAGAAAATTCATCCCAGGACCAGCCAATATGATGGCCGCGCGCTTCCACCATGGTTTTGCAATCATTTGTTCCGAAGGTTCCACCAGGGGCAAAGAGTTTTTGCGATTGGTCATCAACCTTGCATGGGGCCGCACTCGGTAAGTGTGCACGCCCACTGCAGAATCTAAAGTCATCTCCATCCGTCGGCTCAAATCCAAATCACGGAGTGTGTAGACTTCGCCTTCAGGCAAGTCTGACGGTTCTCCAATAACGGCAATCCGATTGTCCTCATCCCATTTTACAGCAACTTGTTCACCCACCCGAAAAAAGGTTTCTTGTGCTACCTCTCCAGACAGTTGAACAAAACCACCAAATAAATACGGGCGAATGGAGTACTCTGTCCCTCCCTTCACCCACTTCACCAATTTGGGCCCAAATCCCACGGCAAACACTGGCACCGTGACGCCTGACCACTTAGCAACAATAAAGTGACCAAACTCATGGATTACAATAATCCCCAGAAATACTGTTACAATGGCAATCGCCCACTTCAAGACGACCCACAGTGAGAGTAGCACCAAGGTTCACCCGCCCTTCTTTAGCAAGTCTTGTGCAACTCGACGTGCCCAACGGTCCGCCTCCAGAACATCTTCCATGGTGGCCATGGACCCAGGTATTCTGTGTTGCAAAACTTCTTCCACCAGTCTGGCCACTTGTAAAAAAGAAATTCTACCGTCTAAAAATCCATTTACAGCGACCTCATTGGCTGCGTTCAGGACACAGGGTGCAAGCCCTCCCACTTTTCCCGCCTCATAAGCCAACCGCAGGCTGGGAAAACGCTGAAAGTCAGGCGATTCAAAGGTGAGTTGTCCCAGTTGTGCTAAATCAAGGCGAGGCCAATTGCTTTGTTCACGATTGGGGTATGTCAAGGCATACTGAATTGGAATGCGCATATCGGCACTGGCCAACTGTGCTAAGACAGAACCGTCGTGATAGGCCACCAGAGAATGCACAGCGCTTTGCGGATGCACCAGTACCTCTATCTTATCATATGGGACACCAAACAAATGATGCGCTTCAATTACTTCAAGTCCTTTATTCATCAGAGTGGCAGAATCCACCGTAATTTTCTTCCCCATGGTCCAATTTGGGTGACGCAAAGCCTGCTCTGGTGTGACCGTAGCCTGCTCGCTCAAACTCCACTCGCGAAAAGGCCCCCCAGAAGCTGTCAAGATTAAGCGTTCCACCGGTTCCATAGGATTCGTGTGGCCCATTTGTAAACACTGAAACAAGGCGGAGTGTTCACTATCTACTGGAATCAGCGTACTGCCTGAAGTACGTGCCGTAGTCATCACAAGTTCACCCGCTGCAACCAGGGTTTCTTTATTTGCTAGTGCAACAATTGCACCCCGTTGCAAAGCCATCCACGTGGGCAATAGTCCACGGGCACCAACAATCGCAGAAACCACTACTTGAGACGGAATGCTGGCCGCCTGCAACAACCCTTCCTCGCCAATTCCTATTTCAGGGTGCCACCCGGAGGGCAAAATACGTTCCAGCAACTGTTCTTTCCCCTCACGAGTAGCCACGGACACGTACTGTGGCCGAAATCTCAGTACCTGTTCCGCTAATTTCGTCACATTCGTCCCAGCAGCCAGTACGCTAATGTGAAAAGGCTCCTCAATCAGCGCACTGAGCACCTCTAGTGTCAAAGTGCCAATGACTCCTGTGGAGCCGAGAATGGTGATTGATTTTGTCACTTCATTCCCACCTCGCCATGAAAAACCATTTTGAGTTATTCAGAGATTCCTTCCTAAGGGTGCAAGGACTCAATCAAATATAAGGCAAAAGGCGCTGCAAAAAGCAAGCTATCCACACGATCGAGTATACCCCCATGGCCGGGTAACAGTTTTCCCGAGTCCTTCGTTCCAGTGGCACGCTTGTACGCAGACTCCACCAAATCTCCCACTTGACCTGCGAATGAGGTCATCAATCCTAACCACAACAATTGTGGCCAATGACCGAAATGTTCGAGCAATAACCCCCCTATGACAAGTGTCACAGCAGTACCGCCAATCAATCCTATCAGTGCCCCGCTGATTGTTTTATTTGGACTGATGGTCGGCCACAGTTTAGGTCCGTGCAGCCATCTCCCCCCAAAATAGGCTGCCGTGTCCGTTGCCCAAATGGTCAACACATATACCACCAGCCATGTCCACCCATCCCCAACTTGGCGAAGATTGCTTAAGCTAACCGCTCCCACACCCAAATAGAGGGTTCCTACTAAAATAGCCCCTGTCTCTCGAAAAGACACATGGTTTCGTACCAACACGGGAATGACCAGAGCACTAACTGCAATGACATACACCCCAATAGGGGATGCCCATCCCGTCCTCCACAACATCACTGTTACGATGGCGTAGGCCCACCAGGCCAAAAAACTGAACCAGCGAAATCCGGACATGGTTACGAACTCAGAAACGCCCACTAAAGAACCGAGGTAAACGAATATTTTCCATGAAAGGGGTCCGAGTGCGGCCATTCCGGCAATCACCGCGATCCCAATGAAAGCCGTGAGAACTCGCTGTTTAAGCATCTGCCACCTACTTCAGGCCGCCAAATCGCCGTTTTCGACGTTGGTAGTCACGAATTGCCTCATGCAAAGTTGTGCGCGTAAAATCCGGCCATAATACTTCCGTAAACCACAACTCGGAATAGACAGACTGCCAAATTAAAAAATTGCTTAACCGTCGTTCACCACTGGTTCGAATGACAAGATCTGGGTCAGGCACAGGAAAGGTTGATAACAAACGTCCAAAGTTCTCTTCTGATAGGTCTTCCCAAGTCGCCAAACCAGCTTTCACCTGGTCTGCATAGTGATGGATAGCATGAATCACCTCAGCACGTCCACCATAATTCAAAGCAAACGTTACCACCATGCCTGTATTTCCCTCGGTAAGTCGTTGGGTATTCACCACAGTCTCACGAGTATAAGTAGGCAATTGTGTCACGTCACCAACAAAGCGGACTTGCACGCCCCGCTTCAATAATTCATTAATCTCGGTTCGAAAGAATTCTTCTGGTAAGCGCATTAGGTAATCCACTTCATCTTGGGGACGTTTCCAGTTTTCTGTTGAGAACGCATACAGTGTCAGATATTGTACACCCAATTCATCACAGGCGCGAATAGCTTCCCGGACCTTGTTCATGCCTGCACGATGTCCGGCAATCCGAGGCAACCCACGCCGTGTCGCCCAGCGTCCGTTTCCGTCCATAATGATGGCAATGTGGTTAGGGATGTTCTCTTTCAAGTCGCTGTCCCCAGCGGATACCCTTTTGCCGCGGCCAAACCACCCTATCAAAGGCCCCAACCCCTTCCGTTTGCCACTTATCCACTGTTCCAGGGCCCACCTCCGCTGAAGCAACCTTCAGAGCAGTATCACACCTCCAATATTTCCGTTTCCTTGGCTTCCGTTACTTTGTCAATTTCGGCAACAAACCTGTCTGTCAACGACTGGATTTTTTCTGCACTACGGCGCAATTCGTCCTCAGAAAGTGCCCCTGATTTTTCCTGTTTTTTAAGTGAATCGTTGGCATCCCTACGAATATTGCGAACAGCGATGCGGCTTTCTTCAGACATTTTATGCACTACTTTTACTAACTCTTGCCGACGCTGTTCTGTCAGGGCAGGGACAGCCAAACGAATCACAATGCCATCATTATTTGGATTAATTCCCAAGTCAGACTTCTGAATGGATCGTTCAATCTCATGTAACATCGATTTATCCCACGGTGTGATAACTAACGTACGCGGTTCCGGTGTAGTGACAGTGGCCACTTGAGTTATAGGCATTTGAGAACCGTAATACTCTACCGTAACTTTGTCGAGCATACTCACGGACGCTCGGCCTGCGCGCACGGTAGTCAAATCTTTTTGATATACCTGTAATGCTTTTTCCATGCGTTGTTCCGCATCGTGCACAATTTCCTGACTCACTATTGTTTCCTCCCTACCATTGTTCCTATCGCTTCCCCCATGACAGCCCGGCGAATATTCCCCAGCTCACCGATTGAGAATACCAAGAGTGGAATGTCGTTGTCCATACAGAGGGAAGTTGCCGTGGCATCCATGACCCCTAAACCGCGATTTAAGATCTCAAGAAACTCCAGTTGATCTAACTTTACTGCATCCGGATATTTCATCGGATCCGCCGTATATATTCCGTCCACCCCATGTTTGGCCATTAGAATGACATCTGCCTCGATTTCCGCCGCACGCAAGGCCGCCGTGGTGTCGGTAGAAAAATAGGGATTCCCGGTACCCCCCGCAAAAATCACGACTCGTCCCTTTTCCAAGTGTCGAATCGCTCGGCGACGAATGTAAGGCTCTGCAACTTGACGCATCTCTACTGACGTTTGCACGCGGGTATCGACTGAAATTTTTTCTAGACCATCTTGTAAAGCCAATGCATTCATCACTGTTGCAAGCATCCCCATGTAATCGGCCGTCGCTCGGTCCATTCCTTGTGCACTTCCGGAAACGCCCCTCCAAATATTTCCTCCTCCGACCACGATGGCAACCTGTACCCCTAAGTTAGCAATTTCTTTTATTTGTTGTGCAATGTTTTGTATTGTCTCAGGTTCGATTCCAAATTCCTGATTACCGGCCAGAGCTTCCCCACTCAGTTTGAGAATAACCCGAGCATATTTAGGGTGCTGCCCAACGGTAGAATTGCCATCCGTGGACCCCATACCTTACCTCCTTGTGAGTAAAGATCTTTAAATAACCTTTATGAAAAAGAAAATAAAACAAAGAGAGAGTACCCAAATTTAGAAAATGGGAACACCTAAGGTGTTCCCATTTTCTAATCCTTATCCGCGCGCAATAGAGAAAACCTCATCGGCAAAATTAGAATTCGACTTTTCAATTCCCTCACCTACGACAAACCGAGCAAAACGTCGTATGGAGAGATTTTCGCCAATCTGAGCGATTTTTTCTTTAAGTAACTGTTCAATCGTCATGTCTGGATTTTTCACAAATGGCTGTTCCAGCAGACAGACCTCTTTAAAAAACTTATCGACTCGACCCTCTACTATCTGATCGACAATCTTTTCCGGTTTCCCCTCATTCAACGTTTGAACCCTCAAAATTTCTCGTTCATGTGCAATGATTTCGGCTGCCACATCTTCACGCCGCACATACTGGGGTGCAGCTGCAGCAATGTGCATAGCGACATCATGAACGAAACTCCGAAAATCCGCGTTCTTCGCGACAAAGTCGGTCTCAGAGTTGATTTCTAAAAGCACACCAATGCGACCCCCACCGTGAATGTAGGCCTCCACAATCCCTTCTGCCGCCACACGGCTTGCCTTCTTCGCAGCAGAAGACAGTCCCTTCTCACGCAAAAGTTCGACGGCTCTTTGCAAATCTCCTTGAGCCTCCGTCAATGCCCGTTTGCAATCCATCATACCAGCGTTCGTCTGTTCTCTCAGTTGTTTGACCATGGCTGCCGTAATTTCCATCCAAAAATCCTCCTTCAATCAGTTGTTCCATAGATTATACTGCGTTCCCACACATCCATCTTATACTGCACATATTTCCACACATCCACCATTGCTACTGGCACAAAAAGGGTGACGAGTCTACGCGCCCGCCACCCGTGTCACACGAAGCGCAACTATTCAGGCTGTGGTCGTAGGCTCTTCCACTTCTGCCGGCTCCTGTGACTGTATCCCTTCCACGACTGCATCTGCCATTTTCATCGTCAATAGCTTGACCGCTCGAATCGCATCGTCATTGCCGGGAATAATATAGTCAATTTCGTCCGGATCGCAATTGGTATCGACAATAGCCACAATAGGAATTCCCAACTTACGTCCCTCAGCTACCGCAATTCGTTCCTTGCGGGGATCAATGATAAACATGGCGCTAGGAAGACTTTTCATTCCTTTGATACCGCCCAAGTATTTTTCCAACTTTTCCTTTTCCTTGCGCAATAAAATAACTTCTTTCTTAGGTAACACTTGAAATGTTCCATCTTGCTCCATCCGTTCTAAGTCCATCAAGCGAGCAATTCGTTTTTGAATGGTTGGAAGATTTGTCAAAGTTCCTCCCAACCAGCGTTGATTCACATAATACATGCCACAGCGCCCAGCCTCTTCTTTGACAGCCTCTTGGGCTTGCTTTTTCGTGCCAACAAAAAGAACGGTTTGTCCGGCCGCTGCCAAATCACGGACAAAATTATAAGCCTCTTCAACCTTGCGCACGGTCTTTTGGAGATCAATAATGTAAATACCATTGCGTTCCGTGAAAATGTAGCGTGCCATTTTAGGGTTCCAGCGCCGAGTTTGATGGCCGAAGTGAACGCCAGATTCTAAAAGCTGTTTCATTGAAATAATAGCCATTTGTGTTCCTCCTATTTGGGTTATTTCCGCCGCAACCATCGTTCGGCTTTGTGCTCACTGGATTCTCCATCCTACAGAGAAACCCTGCAAGACCCCACAAAACCGTCTGGTTGCGTGAGTGCTCCGCCTGCCGCGGGCCGTTACACCGCATTCAAATATACCACACTATATGTTTTGAAGGCAACAAAGCTGTGTCTGGCCGCGTTCACTTAATGTGAAAATTATTCAGCCGTGACATCCCCCATTAAGAGCAACCGCCGAACCAAGTCTATCTCTGTTTGCGAGACAGAGTAACGAATGGCAATTTCGTCGTCCGCCAGACCCTCTTGTAGAGCGGTTAAAATCAACCACGGTGTATCGTGAATCCCCTCTGGGGTATCTGGGGACGAGCCCTCGCTGTGCATCAAAGACGAGGTGACAGCCCCCACGGGGCTGTGAATCTGTGAATCTGCCATTGTTGTTCGCACCCGTTCAATTTCATTGTGCAACTGGGTGACCTGCTCTTTCAATGCAGCTAATTCTACACTGATTTCCTGATGGAGCGTTGAAAGCGCATTACTAAAATCCTTCCTTACCACAGCACTGTCTTGCTGAAACTCCGCGTAGAGATCCTGCAACACAGCGACAGCCATCTCTGAATCTGGAATCTCCTCTTGCAGCGAAGGAATTTGGACACGGTTGGATGGTTCCGCAGGCGCTGGTCCTGGACGTTTGGCAATGGCGGATATCACACGACTGAGCCCGCGAGAAAAGGAAGTCTCCTCTAGAGAAACGCTCCCACTGCGATGACGAGTAAGCCAAAATAATACCAGGGCTATCAGCAGCAGCACCCCGTAGACAGCGGCCATTTGCATCTAATTTCCTCCTTTCACTTCAAACAAGTTTTAATGCAACCGCAATCCCTCAATTAAAGTTTCAAATAAAATAGGGCACCTTTAGTGCGGTTTGAATCCACAGGTTTTGCGTTATTACATCAAATTCAATCGTTCTGCCAGTTTTGCCCCCCACATCTTGGGCTACCAACGGAATGCGCAGTTCCTCAAGACCCTGCAACACAGCTTCCACATTGCGAGGTCCAATCCGCATCAAATCCGCTCCACCAGCATATACAAACATCTGCGCGCCCCCCGCAATTTTGGCCACTAGCCGATGCGGATTTGCTCCCACATTGGAAACTTGTTCAGCAAGCCAAGGCACTGCTAAATCCGCATACTTGGTATGCAATGGATGCAATTCCCGGCAACTGTGAGCGCTGGGCAACATCACGTGCACCATGCCAGCAATGCAAGTCAAAGGATCATACAATACCACTCCCACGCAGGAACCTAACCCGGTCGTCCGCAGCCGATTTGGAGCCTGCACCGTTCCCCCCTCCGCAATTCCAATTTTTATCACCTGTGCAGTTGTTTGTTGCACTTCTCGTTCACTATTCATTTCAAGCACCTAACGCTTTCAACAACAGTTCAGCGGAATCAGGATCTGGCAACAAAAATAAATGACATCCCAGTGTTGCATCCCGTTGTGCAATGGTAGTATCAATAAGAATCACAAAATTAGAAACTTCACCGATGGGGGATAATACGGTATCCAGGATAGCTCCGGCCATATCCACCGAAACGCCCGGCACTTCAGGCCTAACCTGCTGTCCCACCCACTGAGCTAAAGAATTTAAATACGCTCCGGACAACATGTTTCCCAACTCAGCCAAAGTAGATTGTTCCAGTTCATCCATGGACAAGAGAGTAACTTCCCTGCCCAGTAATTGACTTACCCACTGTTGGGCGCTGGGAAGTTGCAAAACCAACAATACGCTGCCGCGCACAAACCCTGAGAAACGGATAAAAACACCCGCCACAATTTGTTCTTCTCCACCCACAGACGTCGCAACCTCAGCCAATGGAACAATTCTGGCCGAAGTGACAGATACTCTCACTTCCCCCCGTAGTAATACCGATAAAGCAGTAGCGGCATGGCTGGCTCCAATGTTGCCAATCTCCCTGAATACATCTGCCGCTACATCATTCCACTGTGGACCTATCCCCTTCATGACGAAAATTCCTTCTCTACCACTCGTTGCGCCACATCCAATTGGCGCCTTTCGGTTTCATTCAAAATATGTGTCAAATCCAAAATTACCAAAGGCTGATTATTCCATGTGGCGATGCCCCGCAAATATATGGCTTGTATACCCCCCACCATGGCTGGAGCAGGCAGAATATCCGTTTTAGGTAAAGTGAGGACGTCTTCAGCCGTATCTACTAAAAATCCGACCTGAGTTTGGTTCATCTTCACCACTACAACTCGCTGTAAACGAGGGTCTGAATGAACATTATTCAGGTCAAAACGTTCCATCAAATCCACTACGGGGACTACGGTATTTCGCACCGTCACCACACCTTTGATAAAAGACAAAGTATGGGGTACTGGTACCAGGGTTGTAGGTCGCTCAATGGAATCTATCTGCAAAGCTGAAGCTCCATACAGTTGTCCCGCCAGTCGAAAAATCAAAAACTGTTCTTCTGTCAATGAGTGAACCTCCATTTTCTAGTAAAATTAAAATTATTCTATGAAATGTAGACTTATCGCCTGAGAATCAAGTTTTACTTGTCAATAGTCGCTGAAAAAAACCGCGTAGGCCCCCCTTAAAATCGGGTTTCTTGGTTATTTTCAGGTAATTATAAGCTAGTTGTCGAATGCATCCAGCTGCAGGACTGCGAGGAAAAGCGAGTAAAAGAGGGGTCTGCGCCTTCACAGAACGTCCCACCGCTCCATCCTCGAGAACAAAACCCAGGAGTTCCAAAGACACCCCTAAAAATCTGTGGCTGGCTCGTTGGAGTTTTTCCGCTGTCACTCTGGCCTCAGCAAAGGTTTTAGCCCGATTGACGACCACTCGGGTGATGGGGAATGCTTGATTTACGGCCAACATCTTCAACAATGCATACGCATCGGCAATGGACGTGGGTTCTGGAGTTGTAACCAACAACATTTCATCAGCCGCAGCCAAGATTCGACCGACATTTTTCCCCAAACCAGCCCCGCAGTCCACCACTACCCAGTCAAAACGTTTTTGCAGCCCGTCCATTTCTTGTAAAAACCTCTGTAACTTTGTTTCTGAGATATCGTGAATATTAAGCAGCCCGCTGCCAGCCGCTAAAAAGGGCAGCCCATTGGGTGTCAAGGTGAGTGCTTGATCAATAGACACCCCCGCGACGACATCCAACAAAGTATAGTGGGGTTGCAAACCTACCAAAACCTCTACATCGGCAAACCCTACATCCGTATCTATGACAACAGGGTTTTTCCCTATTTCCTGTAGAGCAATGGCCAGATTTAAGCTCAAATTGGATTTACCCACTCCACCCTTGCCGCTGGTAACGGCAATTACCCCTCCCGATTTTGCAGGGGAATCCGTTTTGCCAATGGTTCCCGATGTATCTGAATCTGTTCCCTCGCGAGGCAAAGCGTTTACTAAAGCACGCAACTTTTCCGCCTGATCGGCCATCACGCCACCCCCGTGAACATGCGCTCCAACAATCCCACCACGGATGCCACTTCCAAGTCATCAGGAACGTTTTGCCCTGTTGTAAAGTAAGAGAGAGGTTTCCCGTAGCGTAGCAACAAGTTAAGTACTGCTCCATAACTGTCTGTTTCGTCAAGTTTAGTAAACAAAAACTTATGAATGGGCAAAGCAGAAAAATTTTCTGTCCATCGTAGCAGGTCCGCAAACTTGTGTGTTAAGGAAAGCACCAGGTAAACCTCATCAAACGCAACTTGTTCCAATAGTTTTGCAACTTCAGAAACCTGCTCAGGCTCGCGAAAACTCCTCCCTGCCGTATCCACCAATATCAAATCTCGGTCCTCGAGGCTCGCCAACGCCGCAGAAAACCCTTCCGGGTGATGAATGACGCGCAGGGGTACATTTAGGATTTTGGCATAGGTCCGCAGTTGGTCCACAGCGGCAATGCGGTATGTATCAGTTGTCACCAACCCCACCTTGCGCTGTCCAGCCAGCACGTGCAACGCTGCTAACTTAGCGATGGTAGTGGTTTTTCCCACCCCAGTTGGCCCCACCAGCCCCACGATTCGCGACTGGGGTGCAATGGGTTGGCCCTCCGCCAAATTACCTAAGCACAGCAAAACTTTACGCCGAATTTCATCTCGCATAGGGGCTGATATCTGCCAATGGCCCATTTCCACAGATTTAAACTCCAAGTGGTTCGTTTGTGGGGTGGGAACCTCTGAGAGCAAAGTGATGACCTGTGGAACGTCCACCCCTTGGTGTAACAACCACCCCACAAATTCTTCCCCAGAACCGTGGTCTTTTGTCAAACTTGCAGTAACCAAACGACTTAGATGTGACAATTCTTGATAAACCTCTGCCACAAGCGGTGATTCCACATGCTCCGGGACTTCTGAACGTACTCCTTGTACTGGTTCTTGACAGGATACAGCAGAATTATCGTCCAAGAAATTTGATGGAGAGTCCGCACGCAAGTCCACTAGACGTCGCGGTACATCGTCCCCTGTCGCAGCAAGCACTTCAACCCGTTGCAACCACCACAATCCCCACCACTTCTTAACTTTAATCCGTTTTGAGCTGAGAATTACCGCATTTCTACCCAAGTCCTTGCGGATTTGTAGCACCGCTTCAGGCATTTCTTTAACAATGTAACGTCGAATCATCATGACAAATTCACCACCCCTGCGCTCTCAATTTTCACCGCTGGATCCAGTTCACTGTAAGACAAAATAGCTAAATCAGGCAATAGTCTTTCCAACCACTTGCGCAGAGGTAACCGTAACCTTGGGTGAACCAATAGAATAGGTAATTTACCCAGACTATTGATGCGATTGGATTCGTCCTGTAAACGTTGGTACACTTTTTGGGACATTTTTGGATCTAATCCCAACACTCCCCCTCCCCCTTCTAACAAGCTGTCCTGCAACGCCTGCTCCACGGTGGGTGCAAAGGTCAAAACCGTCATGGGCTGACCGGGTACTTGTAGTTGATGGCAGATTTGCCGTGCCAAGGCCTGACGTACGGCCTCAGTCAACAGCTCTGGATCTTTTGTTTGCTTGCCTAAATCGGCTAATGTTTCTAAAATTGTAACCAAATCTCGAATGGAAACTTTTTCACGCAATAAATTCGTTAATACTTTCTGTACTTCCCCCACAGACATTACCCCAGGAACCAGTTCTTCCACAACTGTTGCGCTGAATGTGCGCACATGTTCTAATAGCGTTTTGGTTTCTTGGCGACCTAGCAATTCATGGGCATGTCTACGCAGTACCTCAGTCAGGTGGGTGGCCACAACCGATGCGGGATCGACAACGGTATACCCACTAGCCTCGGCCCGGACCCGCATACTGCCATCCACCCATAAAGCAGGCAATCCAAAAGCAGGTTCATGGGTGGGTATACCAGTTACCAAAGAGTCTTCTGGCCCTGGGCTCATTGCAAGATAGTGGCCAAGCACCACTTCTCCTTCGGTGACCCGTATCCCATGGATTTTAATTTGATAGGCCTGCGGATCTAATTGGATATTGTCCCTGACACGCACCACTGGAATCACCAGTCCCAGCTCCAACGCCAACTGGCGACGAATGAGCACAATACGGTCCAACAAATCGCCACCTTGTTGGCTGTCCACCAAAGGAATAAGCCCATAACCAAACTCAAATTCTACAGGTTCCACAGTCAATAGAGACAACACCGTCTCCGGACTTTTGGTGTCTGCGGCTTGGCGGCGAATTTCTTGTTCAGTCTGCACCGCCTGGGCACGCTGTGCACTGGTTTCCACCCTTCTGGCCAAAAATGCAGCAGCCGCGGCAACAGGTAGCGTCCGTAAAAGTCCAATTGGAGTAAACAAGCCCAATAGGCCGATGGCTGTGGCAACCACATACAGAGCCTTTGGATAAGAAAGTACCTGTTGCACCACGTCTGTCCCTAAATTGTTTTCAGACGCTGCTCGCGTTACCATCAAGCCTGTGGCGGTGGACAGCAGTAAAGCTGGAATTTGGCTAACCAGGCCGTCCCCAACAGACAACAGGGTATAAGTGTGTGCCGCCTGGGCCCATGGCTCATGACGCATCACCACCCCAATCACAAATCCGCCAACGATATTGATGGCAACAATGAGCATGGAAGCGATGGCATCCCCTTTGACAAACTTTGAAGCGCCATCCATCGCACCATAAAAATCTGCCTCTCTTTCAATGTTGCGCCGTCTTTCTCTGGCCTCCTGTTCTGTAATCAGCCCTGTATTAAGGTCCGCATCAATAGCAATTTGTTTCCCCGGCATGGCATCCAATGTGAAACGAGCGGCCACCTCAGCCACCCGTTCAGCCCCACGGGTGATAACAATAAATTGTATAACGACTAAAATCATAAATATAATGAATCCAACCACTGCGTTTCCTGCGATTACAAAGCTACCGAATGTTTGGATAACCTCCCCAGCATTGCCTTGGGTAAGCACCAAACGAGCTGACGAAACATTTAGGGCCAAACGGTAAAGCGTGGTCAGCAAGAGCAGGGATGGGAAAACGGAAAACTCCAACGGCTCCTTGGTGTTCATAACCACCATCAAAACGGTCATAGAAACAAACAGATTGATGATGAGCAGGATATCAAGCAATCCCTTACTTATTGGAATCACCATCATCACAACAATGCCAAGTGCTGCCCCCATCACCAACAGGTCCGTTCGTTTCAAGAGATATTCCCCCTCACTTACCTTTGCGTCCTTGATACACCAAGGCCAATACCTCAGCTACCGCGTGAAACAATTCCTTGGGAATCTGATTTCCTACATCGGTAGCCCGGTATAACGACTGGGCCAAGGGCCGATTTTCTACTCGCGGAACCCCTGCTTTGTCTGCTAGGGTGCGAATCCGCCAGGCTAACTCATCTTGACCTTTGGCCACCACCATGGGGGCGGCCATCTGTTGTGCGTCATAGCGCAGTGCCACAGCGAAATGTGTGGGATTGGTCACCACTACGTCCGCTTTGGGCACTTCCTGCATCATTCGTTGCATTGCCAGCGCTCGGCCACGCTGCCGAAACTGGGATTTAACGCGTGGATCGCCCTCTTGATTTTTCATCTCTTGACGAATTTCCTCTATTGACATGCGTATACTGCGTTCAAAATCGAAACGTTGAAATAAGAAATCTAGAAAGGCCAAAATTAACAATGCAGCTGTTAAATCTAAACCAATGCGAAAGACCATGGCAGCTAATTGAGCAATCACCGCTGCCACCCCTCCCTGACCCAGCGTCCGCAGTCGGGGAACATCTCCCTTTACGCTCCAGTAAGCCACACCTGCAACGGCAACGAGCTTCAACAAGGATTTGACAGAATCAGCCAATCCGCGCAAGCTCCATAAACGCTTTATCCCAGACAGGGGATTTATTCGCTGCCAGTCAGGAATCACTTGGTTGGGAAGAAACACGGGCCCCACCTGTGCGAAGGCACTGGCAATGCCAACGAATACCCCGATGGCCAATAGGGGTGCAAGCGTCAAAAATGTTTTCCATACGATTCCATCCAACATCCCGGAAATTCCAGTGAGCGTATCCGGCATTTGTCCTAGGTTCCCTAATTGCTGTTGTAGGGAATTGAGCCACCCGACCCACACCTGTGGTCCAAAGATGCGCAGGGCAACTAACAAGGCGGCCAAGGTCAGGGCAGACGTCAGCTCCATACTGCGTGGGAGCTTCCCCTCCCGTCGCAATTCTCGCCTGCGCTGTGGCGTGGCCCGTTCAGTTTTTTCGCCAGCGAAGCGCTGTAATTCAAAGACCAACAAATCGATTTATCCTCCCAGCCACTGAAGCAGGCCCGTCATTTGCGAAAACACCAGTGCAAAAAGTTTGCCAAACAGGTACACCACTCCGGGCATACCCAGTGCAAGAGCCACCAAACCCACAAGTAGTTGAGCAGGCAATCCCACCACAAAAACATTCATTTGCGGCACTGCTCGTGAAAGAAAGGCCAATGTTACATTGGTAAGTACCAAAGCTGCCAAAAACGGGGCCGTAATCTCAATAGACACTTGCATCCCCATATCCAGCATCGTACTTAGAACCCTCCATGTATCCACAGGCAAGTGAAGTGCGCCTAATCCAACCTGACGATAAGACCCCATAAGTGCTAATAATAAACCGTCTAAACCATTTAAGCCGAGAAAGTACAGGGTGAACAGCGTAGTTAACAGCGTACTCGTTAAGCCTTCTTCTTCCCCTTGCTGTGGGTCATATAGCATGGCTGCAGCAAATCCTATTTGTAAGTCAAATACTTGGCCCGCCACTTGTAATGCAGAAAAGCCCAGTGTTACAATCCACCCCACAGCCATGCCGATGACAGCTTCCTGCAACGCCATCACCACAAACTTTCCTGTCTGGGTAGTGATGTCTGGTACATTCCCAGACACTCCTGGTGCCACCACCAGGGTCAGAAATACCGCCAGTCCTATCTTGACGGGTGTCGGCCACAGGCGCGAAGAAAGCACCGGAGAAGTGCCAATAAATCCAGCCATACGCAATAAAATTAATAAGTATAAAGACAAGTGTTGTACTACAATGACCATGGCTTCACCTATTGAATAAAGGAATTCAAATTTGCCAGTATTTGATGTGCAAAGTCTATCAAAGTTGCCAGCATCCAAGGTCCAAAAATCAGCAACGCCAGCATGACGGCAGCAATTTTAGGCACAAAAGCCAAGGTTTGTTCCTGAATCTGTGTGGTGGCTTGGAACAAACTAACCACTAGCCCGACCACTAGTCCAAATCCAAGTATGGGGCCGGTCAATTTAACCACCGTCCACATCACCTGTGCTCCCAGTCCAATAATGAAATTGGCGTCCATTTTGTGGGTGTCCCCCCTGTTTTGTTCCCCGTCCCTGTGCAAATTACGAATAGCCAGCCAGCAGGGACTTGACCACCAAGTACCACCCATCCACCATTACAAACAGCAACACTTTAAAGGGAAGAGAAATCATCACCGGCGGCAACATCATCATTCCCATGGACATCAGTGTGGTAGCTACCACCAAATCAATTATAAGAAAAGGGAGATAGAGCATGAAACCTAGTTGAAAGGCAGTTTTCAATTCACTAATGGTGTAAGCTGGAACCATGGCAGCAAGGGGAATATCGTTCACGTTGCTTGGCCGTGCCATGTGACGATACTGCAAAAATAATTCAAGATCCTGGTTTCTAGTATGTTTCGCCATAAATTGTTTAAATGGGTCTTCGGCTCGCGTCAGTGCCACTGATTGACTAATGTGACCCTGTAAATACGGCTGTAGCGCCTGTTGATTTACCGTTTGCAAAGTTGGCTGCATGATAAACAGGGTGAGAAACAAGGCAAGTCCGATCAGTACTTGATTGGGTGGCTCCTGCTGCAAAGATAGGGCATTGCGAACAAACGACAGGACCACAACAATACGGGTAAACGAGGTCATCAAAATCAAAATTCCGGGTGCCAGCGATAACACCGTCAACAGCAAAATGATTTGCAGTGTCGAGGCAACCCCCTGGGGGCTTCCTGCCGTACCCAAGTTCACTTGGATTCCCGGTAACACAGAAGTTTGTGCAGGCCCAGTGGCGGCCCACACCTGCATTTCAAGACTAAATAGGCCAGCCACTATTCCCGACAAAACCAACAACCCATGACAAATAGTTGTGTCAGTAAAGCGTTGTGTGCCCATCCTTGTGAACTTATTGCACATGGGTCTCCTCTCTCCTCTCCGCCTTCTGATTGGCCCCAGGCATTAGTTGCTCCCGGCCCAATTTGCCAAAACGCTGTCGCGATTCATGAAGTGCCCATGCAAGAGTTCGCCCAAGTGACGAAGGCGCAAGCGTACCTGTGGAACTTTCGGACAAATCGCTATCTGATACTTCCGCCAGCACCGAAACCTGCTCACCCACACCAATTAAAAATTGTCGGTGACCCACCGAAATAATTTGCACCGAACGATTGGGTGCAATTTGACGAGCTGCCAGGATACGAATTCCACCCCTCACATCTACCTGCCCTTTGCTGGCTAAAAATCGGATGGTCAAAACAATTAAAGCCAAGATCAAGAGTAAAGCAAAAATCAAGCCAACGATGGCTCCCACTGGATTCCCTAACGCATTACTCCCAATCGTTTTGTCAGCAGCCCATGCAGGGGATGTGCCAGAACACAACACATCAAACAAAACGACAACTACTATCCACAGAAACTGTCTTTTATTCCAATGTCGTCCTACCAATTACTCCAGCGCCTTTCGAACTGCTTCAATCACCCTATCCGCTTGAAATGGCTTGACAATAAAGTCAATAGCCCCAGCTTGTATGGCGTCAATCACCATGCCCTGTTGACCCATGGCAGAACACATCATCACTTTTGCTCCAGGGTCGACAGCTCGAATTCTTCGCAAGGCCTCAATCCCGTCCATGTCTGGCATTGTAATGTCCATGGTCACTAAATCCGGGTGCAGTTCCTTATATTTTTCTACAGCTTGGGTTCCGTTCGCAGCCTCGCCTACAACTTCGTACCCGTTTTTAACCAAAATGTCTTTAATCATCATTCGCATGAATGCCGCATCATCGACCACCAAAACACGGTGTGTCACCATGAATCCGCCCTTTCCAGTTAGATAACTTAATTTTCATCCTTATTAGCCACGGCCCGTCTTGCAACAAAATCTATTTTATTGAAGTTGTCGCACCCGCTCAGCGGGGCTTAAAATATTGGTCACACGAACACCAAAATTTTCGTCAACAACCACGACTTCGCCCACAGCAATCGCCCTGCCGTTCACTAAAATATCCACAGGTTCCCCAGCTAATTTGTCTAGTTCAATGACAGACCCAGGCACCATTTCAAGTACTTCCCGGATGGTTCGCTGGGTGTGACCTAACTCCACCGTCACATTCAACCGAACATCATACAATAACTGCAAATTGCGAGCAGAAACTGAAATGACAGGGTCGGGTTTGTCGAAAGACACAAATTCCGGTTTTTGTAGCGACGGCGAACCAGCTGAATCAGTGGATGCCAACACTTTATTGGGCTCGCTCGAATTGGCTGTAAGGGCTGTAACTGCTGAATCCAGCGTCGATTGTCCAAAATTAGAATTTCTAGAATTAATCTGAAGATCATGATTGACCCCGACAGCCTCCTCTACCCCATCGGGAAATTCATTTTCCCTGGCGTGCCGAATTTGATGATTGTTCGACTGTGCTGTAGGAGGAGCCCCCTCAAGAGATTTGGATTTTGCAGAAATAGAGTTGGCTAAATGAAGCAAATAACTGGCAAAAGACCACGGCAACCACTGCATCAAAGTAGAATCAATGAGATCTCCTACTTTTAATTGAAAAGATACATTGACGAGAGGGCCACTAAAATCAAATATTTCCCCAGCATCTGTGGCTAAATCTATAAACTGCACAGACGGAGGTGAAATGTTCATGATTGTTCCAAACATGTTAGACATTGCCGTTGCTGCAGAACCCATCATTTGATTCATTGCCTCAGCCACCGCACTCAGGTGCAGATCCGTCAGTTCTGCTGCCACATTGCGACCATTCCCCCCCATCATGAGGTCTGCAATGGTTTTCGCATCATTTAACTCAATCACAAGAGCATTTGTACCGTGCAACCCCGCGGTGTACTGCACCGTCACCAACACATACGGACGATGAAACTGTCGCTGAACTTCTTGTATTCCCAAAACAGAAACCGCAGGAGTTGTAATTTCTACTCGTTGGCTCAGCAGAGTGGATAAAGTGGTCGCTGCCGATCCAAAACTAATATTTCCAATTTCGCCCAGAGTATCGCGATCCATTTCACTTAGATTTAGGGTCCCCTGCACTGTAGGTGAAGGCTGTTCCCCCTGCTTTAATAGAGCATCAATTTCCTCCTGCGAAAGATTCATTCGTTGGTTCATGCGGTTGTTTCACCTCCTCAACATCCCCGACAATTCGCACTGCATAGTGATTCTGGTATGTACCAATGAACCCTCCAAAAGTAGGTTGTCCGTCGACGTACACCGGGATTGGTTGGTTAATAGGAGCATTAAGACCCAGTACGTCCCCTGGCTGGAGTTGTAAAAGTTCTAGAAAGGGCAACTGTGACTCACCAAGTAAGGCGCTCAACACCACCGACGCATTTCTCAAACGTGTTTCAATCAAACCTCGTTCCTCCACAACACGTTCTGTGGATAGCCTAACCCCCCCCATAATCTGCTGTGAACTGAGCTTTGACATCACCGGTTCCAAGGTCAAATGAGGAATACAAAAATTAATAAAACCACTTACCGCCCCAATTTTTGCATTTAATGTCACTACCAGCACCGTTTCATTGGGCGTTGTCAATTGCAAAAATTGCGGATTACTCTCCACTGATAACAACTGTGGAACAATGTTGTCCACCCCATCCCAAGACTCACGCAAAAACTGCGGCAGTGGTTCTAATACCCGCTGCAACAAAGTACGTTCAATTTCCGTCAACTCACGCTCCCGATACATTCCTCGAGCGTCTCCACCCATTAGACGGTCCATCACTGCGAAAACAATTTGTGGATTCATTTCCATAATTAACCTACCAGGTAAGGGGAGGTATTCCAAAACTTGAATAACCGTCAGTGCTGGAATCGATCGAATGAACTCATCATAGGGCAGTTGATCCACCGAATGTACCTGCACCTGTACCACTGCACGCAACTGTCCTGAGAGATAGGTGGTAAGCAAACGAGCAAAGTGATCATGAATGCGCGTCATCATCCGGATGTGATCCTTGGAAAAACGCATAGCACGTCGAAAGTCATAGTTTCGAACGCGACCTTGCATGGGGTTTTCACGGATGTCCTCGGCCCTTACCTCTCCCGAACTCAGTGCTGACAAGAGGGCATCAATTTCAGACTGCGACAACACATCAGACACAACCGACACTCCTTACTGCACCACAATCGTCGCAAAATACACGCCAGTAACTCGTCCATTAGGAAGCAATGCATTCACGTCCGTCATAATGTGCTGTTTTAAACTCTCAACACCTGCCTCAGAATGCAGTTGCGCTGTAGTAAATTGGAGCAGGGCCCGGTTGACAGCATCCTCCACTACCGGTGTTAAATCACTAAGCTCCTGTTTGGTACGCGAGTCACTAGCCTCTAAAGACAGGGTAAACTGAACCAGTCCATCTTGTAGATTTGCTGTGGTTTCAGGTAGATCGATCCGTAAGTTCTTCATCTGTGCAGCAGTTAACCGAATCGGTTCATGTGCACTTGCTTTCTGGAATTTCCAGTAGTAGGTTCCCCCTGCAGCCACCGCGATGGCCACGGTCGCAGTGCCAATCAGGGTCCACATGACCCGCAACGGTCTGGGCAATCCTTTTCCCCCTCACTCCGCCTACAAAGGCCCGTTTCACGAAAGTAGCTTTTTACTAACTGTTCCAATTCTTCCGGTGTTTGACGCACAACGTACTTGTGACCATTATTCAGAGTCACCACGGTGTCCGGGGTTCCTTCAACCGCTTCCATTAAGTAAGGATTTAGCCACACATCCGTGCCATTGAGTCTCGTTAACAAGAGCACAGAATCCCCCCCCTGGTCATACGTGCAGATCTATTTTAGAACTGCCATCGCCATATCTGCGGTTCTTGCCATCAACTTTAGACTCAGCCACCGGTAAATTCCAATCCGTCTCGCCATTGGCTATTCGCTGTCCTGATTTTATTCGACCGCTGGAAATAAATTGATTTTTAGAGTCCCCCTGCCCGCTACCTAAATCAATGTCCACTCGAGCCTCACTGAATCCTGCCAACTGCACTGCCGCAATCAGGTCCGGAGTCACCTGTTGGAGCCAATGTACCGTCGCCGCCGTACTCGCGAGAATGTGGACATAGACCTGTCCCTGCGTTTGTACCGCAGTAATCAACAACTCGCCCATACTTTGGGGATGGACATGAACCTGCAGTTGCGAAACGTTGTCCTGGAGTTGAGCAGACACCACTGTGCCCAAAACTCGACCATCCGTGCTCTCCCCAAGGGTTACCCCCACGGATACTGGACTTGAGTTATTCATTGTCTGTCCAAATTCTACCGTTTTTAGGGGGATAGGCGACAAACTAAGTAGTCCATTTGAAGATGCGTTTTCATCTGTCCACAGTCCAGTCTTTTTCATTTTAGGGTCGGCAATGGAACTAAGGCCTAACTTTCCATTTACAGTGGAACCCTGTGCAGAGGCAGCCCGTTCTGTCTGCATGCTTAAAGACACGACCCCACTTCCGACCTTTATACCCTCAAACCTTCCCGCTAGACCAGACTGCTGTACTGCAGTGTTCATTTTCTCCACAACCTTCATTTGCGGAGTTGAAGAGCTTAATGGTGTCTCTTTGCGTCGAGTTTGCAGCCCTGCACTTGCTTGTTCGCCACTTGTTTTCGAACCTACGAAAGCAACTGCTGCCACACGGGGTGCTGCTGTATCACTGGATACGATTAAACAGGTTGCCTGCTGTGTCAGGTCCGTGGCAGACTGTACACCCACACTGGACGTGGATACAGACTTAGGTGCAGCGGTTTCTGAATCTTGTTTGTCCGCCAGTTCTAACTTCAGTTTGCCGCTGTGCGGGCTTGCAGATAACAGGGACTGCCCCTGGACCGAACCGATTTCGCCTCTGTTGAACCCGGAAACCAAGCAATCTTTACCTTGCTGTGCAGGTTTTAATACAACCTGACCCAACAATAGGGTTTTGGGTTCTGCCATTCCTTGCATGAGTAGCGCGAATCCGGTGTTTGCGCCATCCTCCAGTTTTTTCTTCACGCTCTTTCCCACTCGCTGCGATTCTCCACTTGAAATCATAGTCCCATCTTGGGGAATCCCTGAATGCCCAATACTCAATAAGCTCACTTCCCTTCTGCAGGCCCCAACAATACAGAACTCCCATTCATCACCTAGTGAACAGGGATACTCTCCAGACACACCCTTCAAGAACCTGGACTCCCCGAACTCGCATTCAACTTCGCGCTTTGCGTCAACAATTGTGCGGCATGTGTAGGATCTAGTTCAGCCAGTACTTGAGCGGACTGACTTTGGGGCAGCAGAGCAATCACCCAGGCAGCCTGAGTTGTAGGCATTTTTAACAACATTGCCGCTGCCGGCTGGGGGTCCATCCCGATGACAATCGCCGCTTCCCGCTGGGCTTGCATTTTCGCATCTGCAAGGGTCCCCAACTTTTGCTGTAATTGCTGTGTTTGAGCGGACAGAGTCTGCACCGTCTGCTGTGCTTTTCCCAATTGAGCTTGCAATTGTGCCACCTGCAACCGTAACGCCGTCTCTGTCGCAGTGGCTGCAGCTTGCTGTGATACCCCTGCCAATTTTGAAACCTGAGGATGCAACTTTGCCAGAGCGTACCCTCGCACGTCTTGTAGTACAGGCACGCCCACCCATTGCAAGGCTGCTCCTAACATGACTGCCGCTACCACCAGTGGCACAACTCCCGCCAAAATCACCCACCGTAGCCACCGCCACCATACAGAATTCGTTATAATCCCCTGCTTAGTTTCTGTTTTGGAGTTCACAACGGATTTATCCAGCCGTGGCGAATCCCCGCCATCTCGTCGGCGTTGTGCTGTTCGAGATGCATCTGCGCCTGTCGTGTCTGTTCTTCCAGCCGTTGTACCGTCACCTCCCAGCGACGTTTTTCTTGGTGCGCCGTCAGAACTTCTTGCCTTCGAAGTGTCACTTGGGAAGCCTGAACCTGTGCGTTGAGCTGGGCCGACTGGACGGAGAGTTCAGCAACTTGCAATGTGGCATACCACTGTTGCCACAGTTCCCCGCTAGATAATTTTTCCTGATGATTTAGTAAGTCCATCCGAATTCCGCTTTTTTCCACAACCATTTGGTCACATTGAGCCTGATTTTCAAGAGCATCCACCAAGGCCTGCTGAGCCAAAAATTCTAGGCTTTGACGAATCTGCAAAAAGCGACGAGCCGTGTCCCTTCCAGAATTCATGGAACCACCTCCGACAATCGACACATCCACTGTACAGATTCTTCAATCGGTGTGGCCGCATCCTTGTCTTGTTCTAAAAACAACCGTATATCCTTATGCTTAGCAATCGCAACATCCGTTTGCAGGTCATTGCCCGACTGGTAGGCCCCTATTCGCAGCAAGTCTTCTGTGTCACGGTAGCGCTGTAACCATTCGCGTAGTGTTGTCGCCGCCGCACGTTGTGGTGGCGTTGTCAGCACATTAAATAAGCGGCTTAAGCTTGCTAATACATCAACGGCCGGAAATCTGCCTGAATTTGCCAAGTCTCGGGATAACACCACGTGCCCATCGAGAATTCCTCGGACCGCATCCGTAATGGGGTCGTTCAAATCATCTCCATCTACTAAGACGGTGTAAAACGCAGTGATTGAGCCAGTAACTCCATTTCCTGCGCGTTCCAACAATCTCGGTAACAGAGCAAAAACAGACGGAGTATAGCCGCGACTGGTAGGGGGTTCACCCACGGCCAAACCAATTTCACGTTGAGCCATGGCAAAACGAGTGATGGAATCCATCATAAGCAGCACGCTTTGACCCTGGTCGCGAAAGTATTCTGCAATGGCTGTCGCAACAAAGGCAGCCTTTACCCGAATCAGCGCTGGTTGATCTGAAGTGGCCACCACCACCACGCTGCGTGCCAAACCCAGCGGGCCCAAATCGCGTTCAATAAACTCTCGAACTTCCCTACCCCGCTCGCCAATCAAAGCAATCACGTTAATCTGTGCCGAGGTATTGCGGGCCACCATTGAAAGCAAGGTACTCTTTCCCACTCCGCTTCCAGAAAAGATACCCATCCGTTGACCCTCCCCAACGGTTAACATGCCATCTACCGCCCGTACCCCTGTTTGCAACGCACGGTGGATAGGACGACGTAGCAAGGGATTGGGAGATGGGGCTGCAATGGGCCGTTGTTGGTCTGCAACAATCGCATCCGGACGATCCATGGGCTGGCCAAGACCGTCGAGTACCCGGCCCAACATTGCTGGACCACAAGCCACAGATAGAGGCTGGTGCAGCGCCACCACGTCAGCACCTGGTGCCACGTCCGACAGGTCCCCTAAGGGCATTAGCACCAAACGGTTACCTCGAAATCCCATCACCTCAGCATAACAGCCACCCTCTGTAGAGGAACGAATGTGGCACACATCTCCCACACGTGCAGAGGGCCCCTGAGACTCTACTGTCAGCCCAACAACCTTCATGACGCGTCCGTAAGTGCGAAATAATGGAACCTGCTCAAGGCGCTGCAACAGAATCGAAAAGAACTCGTCCTGCAAGCGATGTGCCCTCCTCGGCAAAATACTGGTTCAGAACTTCTTGCATCCGTTCTAATTGGGTTTCAATCGTAGCATCCAGTCGCCCTGCCTCCGAAAAAACCTGACACCCACCCGTAGAAACTCCCGCATCAGGAACAACCGCAACTTCCCAGGTACCCAGTTTTGCACTCTGCCAACTGGGATACGCGGCCACCGCCGCCTGATAATCATTTGAGGATACATGCACTTCCACCCTTGTCGCATCCCTGACCTGTTGCAGTAAAGCGGTCACCATGGATTCGATGTTGGCTGGAGCCACGGTTAATTCCCGGCGCAGGAGAATTTCCACAACCCGCATAACCACCTTACTTAGTCCTGATCCAGTGGCCGCCAACATACGCTCCCTTGTCTGCTGTGCCACTTTCACCACTTCCAACGCTTGTTGAAGGCGCTGTTCTACCAATTGGTCGCCTTGCAGGGCCGCGGCCGCCATCCCGTTTTCGTAGCCTCGTTGGTAGCCTTCCGCATACCCCTGTTGTTGACGTACCTGCGCATCCCATAACGCCTGGGCAAGAATTTCTTCCTGCATGACCCTGGCTTCATTTAAAAGGTCTGCAGCCGTTTGCTCCGCCTGTTGCCACTGAACTTGCATGGCCAGCATTGTCGCTGTCCCAGAGTCCGGCCGTGCAGGGGCCTCAGTCCTTGGAACATGTCCTGCATGGGGTGCAGGAATCGCGACCCACCCCTCAACCTCTGTATGGATTCCTATTTTCCATAATTTAGACAATGATGTCCTCGCCTCCACCCCTGGCCACAATGATTTCGCCTGCTTCTTCCAAACGACGAATGACTCCTACAATGCGCTGCTGAGCATCTTCCACATCTCGTAACCGGACAGGGCCCATAAACTCCATGTCTTCCTTAAATGTTTCCGCCATATGCTTGGACATATTTTCGAAAACGACTTGCTGCACCTGCTCGCTAGCCACCTTTAGGGCCAACTGGAGATCCGACGGTTCTACATCGCGAATAATTCGTTGCAAAGAACGGCCATCTAGAGAAACAATGTCCTCAAAGACAAACAAGTTTTTCTTTATATCATCCGCGAGTTCCGGGTCCTGTAACTCCAATTGCTCCAGAATCGCCTTTTCTGTACCCCTATCCACACCGTTTAAGATTTTCACCACAGCTTCCACACCTCCGTTTTGGGTGTGGTCCAAACTCCCCATTGCAGACAGTTTGGCTTCTAGAATTTGTTCCACCTCCATGACCACGTCGGGAGATGTGGGTGTCATTTGGGCAATTCGCCGGGCTACGTCTGCCTGTAGATCTCTCGGCAAGGCAGACAACACCAGGGCTGCCTGCGGAGCCTCCAAATAAGACAACACCAAAGCCATGGTTTGAGGATGCTCATCTTGCAAAAAGCTGAGAATTTGGTGCGGGTCCACCTTGCGGGCAAAGTCAAAGGGTCTTACCTGCAAACTCGCCGTCAGTTTGGCCAAAATGCCAGCTGCCCGTTGCACGCCCATCGCCTTTTCAAGTACCTCTCTGGCATAGTCAATCCCCCCCGTGGCGATGTACTCTTTGGCCAGAGCAATGTCTCTAAACTCTTTAATCACCGATTCCCGCTGGTCATTGTCGACTTTGCGCAGATTGGCGATTTCCATCGTCAATTGTTCAATTTCCTCTGGCGTCAAGTATTTATAAACCGTGGCGGCAATTTCCGGGCCAAGCGTGATGAGTAATACAGCCGCCTTCTGCCGTCCTTTCATTTCCGAGCGAAGTCTCACCATAAACCCCTTCTCTTGACGGGTGAATACCGATGAAAATGTGCCAATCAATTGACACCAGTTTTCTTTTCCAAATCCACTTCCATTAGCGTGCAATCAATCCTGTGACAGCCAGGAACGTAATAAACTCGCAAACTCTTCCGGTCGATGTTGCGCCAATCGGCCCAGTTCTTCACGCATCTGAGTCTCCGGAGACACTGGAAACTCCTCTAGAGGGGGCAATGCTGTCACAGTCTCCATCCCCAGTCTCGCTGTGCGACGCTTACGGCGCCAATACACCCCCCCAACAGTCATCAACAATACACCAGCCAACGCAGCCCAAAGCCATGCAGAAGAAAGTAATATTCCGGACTTCGTGGGGGTGTTTCCCGTACTAAAAGGAATTTTCACCACTGTAATATTATTGTTCGCACCAGTCCCTGTTTTCAGGCCTACCGCATTCGCCACAAACGATTGAATCTGGCTTACCATACTGGCAGACAAGTTGGGGTCCATAGCGTTTAAAAATACGCCCACAGTGACCCCTTGAATCTGCATCGGGTCACTGATTGTTTGTGTATTTGTCCAACTGTTGTCATAAGTAGTGTTTGCTTGGCTCTGTGAACTGGTAGTGCTACCCCCACCCCCGACGGTACCTCCATACGTAGGTAAATTCGGATTGGTTCCGCTTTGTCCCGGTATTCCACCAGGTGCAGATCCAGTGGAATTTGAACTACTGCGTGTCACCGAGCTACTGCTTGGCAAACCTGTGGATTGACCAGCGGCAGGTTGCACCACGTGTGAATTAGATTGCACCCGATTGAACGTTACATTGGCATGGACCATCACTACAGCATTGCCGGGACCCACAATTCGCGTCAGCCCTTGGGTCAATTGGCTGTTTAAATTTTGCTCCAGTTGTTGCTTTACGGACAGTTCATTGGCGGCGGCACCCTGCAAAGAGGCACTGTTTGCCGAACTCGATAAATCCACTCCGTTTTGGTCAATGACCGTAACGCTTTGTAACGACAATCCTGTGACCGAATGTGCCACAAGTTGCTGAATACCAGCCACTTGTGCGGCCGACAATACAACTCCGGAACCCAACTGTACAAACACGGAGGCTTTTGCCGTATCCGTAGGCTGTGAAACAAATAGTTGCTGTGTGGGCATGACAATATGCACTTGTGCGCTCTCAATACCGTTGATACTTTGAATCGTCTCATTCAGGCTTTGTTGCAAGGCATCCAATACCTGAATGTTAAACTGGTCCTGGGTCATTCCCATGGAGTTAGATACGGAACTATAACCTATATATCCGGATGTAGGAAGGCCAGCCATTGCCAATTGCACCCTCGCGGTATCCGCTTGGGATGCGGGCACCTCAATCGAAGAACCCGTCATGCGACTGGGGATTTTTAGAGTCTGTAATTGGGTTTCAACTTGCCCCATAGACTTGTCGTCTAGCCCGGTGAATACAGTGACATAGTGTGGCCGCAAGAACATCCACAAGATGACGATAACACAGGCCACACCTGCTCCCACCACAATCCCCAGGTTGCGTCTTTGTACCGATGTCAATTTACCAGTCAGACGCTGCGACCAGCCCTGTGTCCGACTGCGCAGGTCTTGCCAATTTACATTCAATCCCCATCACCTTGATTACCCGTCATGCCTACGCCGTTCAGCTGATAAGTATTTAGTTACATTTGCATATTCATTACGGTTTGATATGCACTCACCACCCGGTCACGCACCTGAACCGTCAGATCCAGAGCTAAGGACGCCTGTTGCTCCGCTACCATCAGTTGGTCCACTGATACTGGCCCTCCGGCGGCATATTCGGCGGCCATGCCATCCGCCTGACTGGAAGCCTGATTAACCTCAGTAAGGGCTTTGGACAACAATTGGCCAAAACCAGATCCCACTGAATTTGGGGAGGCTACCGTTGCCCCATTGGTTAGCCCCGCTGTGGATATGGGCAACACATTAATAAAGCTCATTCAACCACCCTCTTATTTACCGAGATTCAATGCTGCCATGTACATTTGCTTTGCCGCATCAAAAGCTGTCACATTTGCCTGGTAAGCCTGTGTGGCCGTAGCCATGTCTACCAGTTCAGTCGTCACATTGACATTGGACTCTTGAACATAACCATTTACAGCATCCGGACTCCCTGGGTCATAACGGAGCGGAAAAGGACTTGGGTCTGCAACCACAGACGCGACTTGAACTCCGCCAAACCCATTGAGACTTGTGGGGATCCCACTTGCAACGGGCCACCCTGCCTGCTGGAGAGACAAATCAAACGGGGAAGACGTGGCCATGGGTGTAAATACCACCATTTCACGACGGTAGGGCCCCCCCTGAGGGGTGCGGGTCGTCTGTGCGTTGGCAATGTTGTTTGCAATCACATCCATGTTCAAGCGTTCTGCCGTTAACCCGCTTGCACTCGTACCCATACTAGCCCAGCCTGTTAACATTGCCCATCCCCCCTTTTGAATGGCCGCTTGCAGGGATTGCAAACGCACCTATTAATCCTGTTCAACAATCTGTAAATAATAGCTGAACCCTTAACAACGATAGAGTTTCGTCAGGAGCTCGCAAATTCCTGCAAAGTCCGACACGATTCCTTAATGAAAAAAATAATAGCGCCCGCGGTAGCGAACGCCAAGTACCGAGCTTCAATCGCTTTGAATGAAACCATCCCGTTTTGTTAAAGAATGAACTGGCTCAAGTCTCGATTCACAACAATTCCCTGCAGTTTTTCCTCCACGTACTGGGGGGTGATGACTACTTCCTCCAGGGTCACTTCAGGGGCTTCAAAAGACAAGTCTTCCAACATTTTTTCCATTAAAGTGTGTAGTCGTCTGGCCCCAATGTCCTCCGTTTCCTGGTTGACCTTTGCCGCCATCATTGCAAGCGTGTGAATCGCCTCATCTGTAAATCGTACGTGTATTCCTTCTGTCTCCAGCAGTGCGGTATACTGTTTAAGCAAAGAATGTTGAGTTTCCTTAAGAATTTGCTCGAAGTCCGCTGCAGTTAAACTGTCTAGTTCTACCCGAATGGGAAAACGGCCTTGCAGTTCCGGAATTAAATCAGCGGGTTTACTAATGTGAAAGGCACCTGCGCCAATGAAAAGAATGTGATCCGTTTTCACAGGTCCATGCTTTGTCACCACCGTAGATCCCTCCACAATTGGCAAAATATCTCTCTGGACCCCCTCTCGAGAAACATCCGGGCCCCGTTGTTCCCGACCCGCGATTTTATCCATTTCATCAATAAATACAATTCCTTGATTTTCCGTTCGATGGATGGCTTCAGCAGTAACCGCCTCCATTTCAATCAGTTTCTGTGCCTCTTCTTGGCTGAGTATGGGGCGCGCCTCGCGTACAGTCATGCGGCGGCTGCGCGTCTGTTTCGGTAAAAGATTGCCTAGAGCCTCTTGCAGGTTTCCCAATCCCTCGGCCCCCACACCTGGCATAAAATTTAACATGGAAGCGCTTTGCTCCTCAACATCCACCTCCACCTGTCGGTCCTCTAACTCTCCCATTGCCAGCTGATGCGCAATCCGCCGACGTTCGGTTTTTAGTGCTTCTGAAACCGTGGCTTCTTTGTTCCCCGAATTCATTCCACCCAACAACATTTCAAACGGATTTTTCACATTCCGATGCCCATTGGGATCAGGGACAAGGGCCTCTACAATGCGCTGTTCCGCCATCCGTTCCGCCTGATCCTTGACTTTTTCTGCATATTCCGCTTTGACCATACGGATTGCAGTTTCCATTAAATCTCGAATCATAGATTCAACATCACGACCCACGTAACCAACCTCAGTAAATTTGGTCGCTTCCACCTTGATGAAGGGTGCCCCAGCAAGTTTGCTCAGCCGCCGAGCTATTTCTGTTTTACCCACACCTGTCGGTCCAATCATTAAGATGTTTTTCGGCATGACTTCTTCCTGCAACTCCGCAGGTAACTTCGCGCGTCGAGTACGGTTGCGCAAAGCTACTGCAACCGCTCGCTTGGCATTACGTTGACCGACGATGAACCGATCTAATTCAGTCACGATTTGCCTAGGCGTTAATTCTTGTGCAGTCAATTGTATACCCTCTCTCCGGCTATCGCCGACACTTTTACAATTCTTCAACAATGATGTGGTCATTGGTAAACACGCAAATTTCTGATGCAATTTGTAGTGCTTGCCCAGCAATTTCAGCAACTGGCAGCTCTGTGTTACGCAACAACGCGCGACCCGCTGCAAGGGCGTAGGCACCCCCTGAACCAATCGCACAAACACCGTCATCCGGTTCAATAACCTCCCCACCGCCAGAAACAATAAACAGGTGATTGGGGTCCATGACTAGAAGCATCGCTTCTAATTTTTGAAGTATTTTATCTGATCTCCACTCCTTGGCTAATTCAACCGCAGATCGTTGTAAATTCCCATGAAATTGTTCTAATTTTGCTTCAAATTTTTCGTATAGGGTAAAGGCATCGGCAACCGATCCGGCGAAACCCGCCACAACTTCACCCCGATACAATCGGCGTACCTTACGGGCACCCTGTTTCATAATTACACTATTGCCTAAGGTAACTTGACCATCACCGGCCATAGCTCCTTTTCCCTCTTTCAAAACCGCAAATATGGTGGTTGCATGCAAGGAATCAAGCATTCGTCAATTCTTCCCTTCTTCAGGGGTATGGGGGGTTCCCAGATCTGTAGCCCGCGGATGACTGCGCATATATACGCGGGTTAATCGGTCCTTTGAGGTATGCGTGTAAATTTGAGTAGATGATAGGCTGGTGTGACCCAGCAATTCCTGAACAACTCGCAAATCAGCGCCCCCATCCAGCAAATGTGTGGCAAAGCTGTGCCTCAGCCCATGCGGCCCAATGTGGCTTAGCCCAGGAACCTGCGCGATGTACTTGTCAAGTAGCCGCCGCACGCTTCGGTCTGTCAAACGTCCCTGGCGACGGTTGAGAAATAGCGGTTCAGCTGTGTCTGGCCAAGTACCCCCCGCACGCAACCGCAAGTACTGCCGTAAAACCGACACCGCCTGACTTCCAATCAGTACATACCGTTCCTTGGCGCCCTTACCAAAGACCAATGCCACGCCTTCCTCTAAATCTACGTCACCCACGTTCAATTGAACACACTCCGCTACACGCACCCCGGTTGCGTAAAGAAACTCAAATATCGCTCGGTCTCGCAAAGACCACAGATCTTGTCCAACAATGTTGTCTAACAGCGCCTTCATTTCTTCTTGAAAATAAAACGCAGGGATTCTTTTATCGAGCTTCGGCAGTTCAAGAAACCGAGCTGGGTTCTTATCTTGTAACACATCTTGCTTAAGCAGAAAATCGAAAAAGACCCGATAACAAGAAAGTCTTCTGGCCAAAGTCGACTTTGCCTGCCCTTGGCGTCGTTGTGACGCCAGATACCGGCGCAAGTGAACGGTTTGCACCTCCTGCGAATAAACGACACCTTGGCCATGCAGATACTCCAACAACCCCCTCAGATCCTTGCCGTAAGCAACTAGAGTATGGGTCGCTGCACGCCCCTGCGCCTGTCGAAAAAGCAAAAATTTATCAACCCAAACCGTCAGTGGAACTTTCTCCTGCCCGTCCATTAACGAGCCAACTCCGTCTTCATCCATTGACTCAAATCGGCCAATGCGCGCTGTGCATAAAACTGATGTCGGAGATGCTTATTCGAAACTTGTTCTTGTAGGGGAGGAAATAACCCAAAGGTCGCATTCATAGGCTGAAAGTTATCCTCGGCTGCATGTGTAACATAATGAGCCAAACTGCCAATGGCTGTGCTCTGCGGCAATTGCAGTGGCGGCCGTCCCTTTATCCAGTGAGCCGCATTCATGCCTGCAACCAAACCGGAAGCTGTAGACTCCATATACCCCTCCACGCCAGTCATTTGACCAGCAAACAGCAATCCCGGACGCTTACGGGTTTGATAAGTGGGTAACAACAGGTGTGGGCTGTTCACGTAGGTATTGCGGTGCATCACTCCAAAACGTACAAATTCCGCATTTTCCAATCCTGGGATCATGCGGAATACTCTAGTTTGTTCGCCCCATTTGAGGTGAGTTTGAAACCCAACCAAATTGTACAAAGTGGCGCGGGCATTGTCTTGACGCAGTTGCACCACCGCGTAAGGACGCTGTCCTGAGTTCGGATTCGTCAGCCCCACTGGTTTGAGCGGGCCAAAGCGGAGCGTGTCCACCCCTCTTGCTGCCATCACTTCCACTGGCATGCACCCCTCAAAATACCTCTCTTGCTCAAAATTGTGAATCTGTACCGTCTCTGCTTCCATTAAAGCTCCATAAAAAGCTGCGTATTGTGCCTCGTCCATGGGACAATTGAGATAGGCCTCTGAATCCTCCCCCTTGCCATAACGGGATGCCCTAAATATCTTATTCTCGTCAATCGACTCGTAGGTCACAATAGGGGCTGCTGCGTCGTAAAAGTACAAATACTTTTGTCCGATGAACTGCTCAATCGAGGTGGCCATCGCTGCAGAAGTCAGGGGTCCGGTAGCAACAACCACACAACCTTCGTTCGGAATTTCTGTAATTTCTTCGCGAATAACGTCCACCATCGGGTGTTTGGACAAAATCTGTGTCACCTCATTGGAAAAAGACTCACGGTCCACCGCTAAGGCTCCACCAGCGGGCACCGTATGCAAGTCCGCACAGCGGATGATGAGAGAATCCAACCGCCGCATTTCTTCCTTAAGGACTCCCACAGCATTAGTTAATCCAGCGGCTCGAAAAGAATTTGTACACACCAGTTCAGCAAATTTTTCTGTGTGATGGGCAGGAGAAAAACGCTTTGGTCGCATTTCATACAAACGAACTCTGACACCCTGTTGAGCAATTTGCCAAGCAGCCTCCGAACCGGCCAATCCAGCACCAATCACTGTGACCACAGGCGTCATGTGAGAGCGCCACCCGTCAATACGGTTGCATGAGCCTTTTCATTGCTACACACAACTTCAATCTTTCCCTTAACCTTTTTCTCCACCATGGGATGTTGGCATATCGGGCACATCGCCCCAGTAGGCCGATTCCACAATACGTAATCACATTCAGGATAACCGCTACACCCATAAAATGTCTTGCGCTTGCCCTTACGTTCTACCAACGGCTTGTTACAAATGGGGCAATTCACACCCACTTCTTTAACAATTGGTTTGGTGTTGCGACACTCCGGAAACCCCGGACAAGCCAAAAATTTCCCGTAACGTCCATGTTTATAAACCATCATACGACCACACTTTTCACATTGAACGTCAGAAACCTCTTCTTTAATTTGAACATGCTCTAAAGTAGATTCTGCCTTCAACAAGTCCTGTTCTAAACTGTCGTAAAATGCAGTTAAAATTTTTTCTCCGTCGGCCTCACCATCCTCCACCTTGTCTAATTGCTCTTCTAGGTGTGCAGTGAAATCCACATCAATAACCTGGTGAAAATTAGAAACTAATAAACCCACAACAATGTCCCCGAGTTCGGTTGGAACAAACCGCCGTTGGGAAAGAACCACGTAACCCCGTTTTAAAATGGTCTCAATGGTAGGGGCATAAGTACTGGGCCTACCAATCCCCAATTCCTCCATAGATTTCACCAAACTGGATTCCGAATACCGAGGCGGAGGTTGCGTAAAATGCTGTTCAGAAAACAGCCCCAAGTTTTGCAGTGCCTCCCCTTCTTCTAAAGGAGGTAGCAATCGATTTTCTTCGTCCACATCAACAGCATCGTCTTGCCCTTCCGTGTAGACCGCAGTATAGCCCAAAAACTTCATGACTGAACCGGTGGCACGGAACCACGCTTCTTGACACGACAAATCCACCACTGTGGTGTCCAACGCTGCTGGCATCATTTGGCTGGCCACAAACCGTTCCCAAATTAATTTATATAGTCGATACTGGTCTTTTGACAAAAACGGTTTCAAATCCTCTGGGGTTCGCAGTACAGAGGTTGGACGAATCGCCTCGTGCGCATCCTGAGCATTTCCTTTGCTGGTATACTGTTTGGGATGATCCGGCAGAAATGATTGCCCAAATTTTTGGGCAATCATTTCCCGCACTTCTTGCTGCGCTGAGTCGGCCACCCGCACCGAGTCGGTACGCATGTAGGTGATGAGACCCACGCTGCCCTCCCCTCCTACTTCTAATCCTTCATATAGTTGCTGGGCTACGGCCATGGTACGATACGCCCGAAAAGTTAATTTTCGGGCTGCTTCTTGTTGCATAGAGCTGGTGATGAATGGAGGACTAGGATTCCGATGACGTTCACTGCGCTTTATACGCTCAATCATAAAGGAGGTATCCCCGCCCACACGCGTCAGTAACTCTGTAACAGCCATTTGATTGAGAAGCGGAGTTTTTTTATCATCGTAACCATAGAAGCGAGCTTTTAATTTCCCCCGTGTTGCACTGAGCGAGGCATCTACGGTCCAGTATTCCTCTGCCTGAAAGGCGCGGATTTCTCGTTCTCGGTCTACCACCAGCCGTACCGCAACAGACTGTACTCGGCCCGCAGAAAGACCCTTTTTTACTTTTTTCCACAGCAATGGGCTCAGTCTATAACCCACCAATCGGTCCAAAATTCGGCGCGTCTGTTGGGCTCGGATAAGGTCAAAGTTAAGCGGCCGCGGTTGCTCAAATGCTGCTTTCACTGCATCCTTTGTGATTTCATGAAAAACTACCCTGCACGCCTGATTAGGGTCGACGTCCAATAGCGTGGACAAGTGCCAAGCGATGGCCTCCCCTTCTCTATCCGGGTCAGCTGCAAGAAATACCTTTTTTGCTTTTTTACTGGCATCACGCAGTGACTTGATAACTTCTCCCTTACCACGAATCGTAATATAGTGAGGCGCAAACCCATGCTCCACGTCCACACCCATCTGACTCTTAGGTAAGTCGCGCACATGACCCATGGATGCTTTCACCGAATATCGTTTACCGAGATATTTGCCAATGGTCTTCGCCTTTGCAGGCGATTCAACAATCACCAGGTAGTCCGCCAATCCTTATCCCCCTTAGGCTCCCCCAATATCCGCCCCAACAAGCAGGACGTCTGGAAAAGCCCGAAAACCGTTGCAAGCGTGGCATCCCCCACGACACATGGGCTGCAGTGAATTTAACCAACAACGTATTCAAATTATAATCCTAGTGTGCTACCCATATTATCACCCGTAACTTTTCCTTTGCAAACCAATTGGCACTCGTGGCATTGTTTAATTTCTTGTTTTCAGCTGTAATCCTTCATCCAGCTTGAATGTTTCAAACCCCATCACGGGTAAGCTGTTCCCCCTCTAATCTGGGTCTCTGCATATACAGTCCTCCTGACTGGCGTACTACACAGCCCGCTAGTTCCAGTTCCAGCAGTCCAGCATATACCTGTGCAAAAGGCATTTGCAAGGACAGGGCTAAGGCACCTGCACTCATGGGTTCGTTCATAAGTTGGTAAAGTTCCAGCCAACGCTTTGGCACAAAATTCTCTGCCACAAAAGCAGTCGGCGTTGTTGGAGTCAAACCGATGTCCCGTAAAAAATCCATCGGATCCAACAACACTTGTGCCCCTTGCCGCAGTAGATTATTAGAACCCCGATAGTGGCGAGATGTGATGGGGCCGGGCACCACATACACATCTTTACCCAAGTCTAGAGCCAGGTCCGCTGAAATGAGAGCACCACTTTTTTCTCCCGCCTGTACCACAATCAAGGTCTGTGCTAGACCCGTGATGATGCGATTGCGTTCAGGGAAACGATACCTGGCCGGAGAAACACCAGGACCATATTCGCTCATCAACATTCCCTGCAGCGCAATTTTGTCATACAGGTCTTGATGAAATGCTGGATAACACAAGTCTATTCCGTTGCCTAGAACAGCCACAGTCACGCCTGTGTATCCTGTATCCGTTTGCAGGGCACCCCGGTGTGCGGCACCGTCCACACCCTCCGCCAGGCCAGAGACGACAGCTACTCCATTTCCCGCCAACGTTTGACCAATCCAAGTGGCCGCTTCGCGGGCATACCCTGAGGCCCTGCGCGTTCCTACGATGGCAACCCAAATTTTTTCGGTGTCAAGCAGATGCAAGTTACCCCTTACAAATAGAACTAAAGGAGGTTCTGGAAGTGCTAGTAAACTTTGTGGATATGCCTCATCTCCCTGCACGATACAATGAACATTGCGCCGATTTAAGGAGGCTTCTACAGACCGAGGGTCTGTGTGATGGCAGTACCTTTCCAACGCTCCTACGGTCCTTGGTTGCAACCGAACCCGGGTCAACCAATCCTGGCTGGTCCCTTGCCAAACATTTTGAGCATCCCCGCTGCTGTCAATCAAACGACGCAAAGTTCTTGGTTCAAGCACTGGGCAAGTGGCCAATGCCACCGTGTACATTCGTTGTGTCTTCATTTCATTTCCACCTTACTCTGCCAGCAAGCTGCACTTTGATTCTTATTGTCATCTTGCCAAATCGTTTGGTCCATGGTGCCCAGCAACAAAACTATGCAAAAACAAATAAGCGACCACTAACATTCAGTGGTCGCTTGCATGCTATCTGATGAATTTTTTTATTTCACCTTTATTGGTGCACCTTACAACGCTCCAGCAGGCCACGCACCTCAAGAAAAGACTGCAGGGTTGATCCCATCTCAGAAGGAGTCGGTGCCACTTGGATCCCACATTCCTTCATTTTAGAAATTTTCGAGGCAGCCGTACCACTCCCGCCAGAAATAATCGCTCCAGCATGACCCATACGACGACCTGGAGGAGCTGTGGCACCAGCAATAAAGCCAACTACGGGCTTAGTCATATAGTCCCGAATCCACTCTGCTGCTTGCTCTTCCGCACTGCCCCCAATCTCACCAATCATGATGACCGCCTCAGTGTCCGGGTCTTCATTGAACATTTTTAACACGTCCAGAAAGTTGGTTCCATTCACAGGATCGCCACCAATCCCAACGGCTGTCGACTGCCCCATGCCTAAAACCGTTACTTGATACACCGCTTCATAGGTCAACGTGCCACTCCGGGAAATAATTCCAATTTTCCCCGGAACATGAATATAGCCCGGCATGATACCAATTTTACATTCACCTGGGGTGATGACCCCTGGACAATTGGGCCCAATCAACCGACTGTGCCGTCCTTCCATATAACGTTTGACCTTTACCATATCTTCAATTGGAATCCCTTCAGTGATGCACACCACCAAATCCAATTCTGCATCGACAGCTTCCATAATTGCATCTGCTGCAAAGGCTGGCGGCACATAAATCACCGAAGCATTGGCACCCGTATTCTCAACGGCCTGAGCCACCGTATCAAATACTGGCACACCTTCGATAGTGGTTCCTCCCTTGCCTGGTGTGGTCCCACCAACGACTTTTGTCCCGTACTCAATAGCTTGCTGCGTATGAAAGCGTCCCTGTGAACCCGTAATTCCTTGGGTCAAAACTCGCGTATCTTTATTTACCAAAATGCTCATCCGTCAATCCCCCTTAGACTAGCGAGACAATGCGCTGTGCCGCATCGGACAAGGAGTCGGCAGCGACAATATTCAATCCGGACTCGTTTAAAATTTGTTTACCCAGGTCCACATTGGTGCCTTCGAGACGAACAACCAACGGCTTGTTTAACCCGATTTGGCGGGCAGCGTTGACGACTCCCTGGGCAATAATGTCACACTTCATAATACCACCAAAGATATTGACTAAAATACCCTTGACCTTCGGATCGGACAAAATAATTTTGAAGGCCTCAGTCACCTTAGCCTCGTCAGCACCCCCGCCCACGTCTAGGAAGTTCGCCGGATCGCCACCGTAATACTTGATGGTGTCCATGGTTGCCATAGCTAAGCCTGCTCCGTTAACCATGCAACCAATGTTGCCATCGAGAGCCACATAGTTCAATCCGTATTTGGCCGCCGCAGTTTCTTTCGGGTCCTCCTCGTCCAGGTCCCTTAGATCCCCCACATCGGAGTGACGGTACAGTCCGTTGTCGTCAAAGTTCAATTTGGCATCTAATGCCATGACATCCCCCTCGCCAGTCACCACTAACGGGTTGATTTCGGCAATCGAGCAGTCTTTGTCCAAATAGCAGTTATACAATCCAGTCATGAAGCGCACAGCCTTGTTTACTAAGTTCGCGGGAATATCAATCGAAAATGCCAGCTTTCGGGCCTGATATGGGGACAGGCCGACCGCTGGATCGATGGTTTCGCGGAAAATTTTTTCTGGAGTTTTTGCGGCAACTTCCTCAATTTCCATGCCGCCTTCTGCGGAGGCCATCATGACGACACGGCCCGCACTGCGGTCCATAACCAGCCCTACATAATACTCTTTTTGAATGTGTGTCAACTGTTCAATGAGCAGACGTTTAACCACTTTTCCCTGTGGGCCCGTCTGATGGGTCACTAAGGTGCTGCCAAGCAACGTACGGGCGTTAGCCTCTACTTCGGCGAGATTTTTTGACAACTTAACCCCACCAGCTTTGCCGCGGCCTCCAGCATGAATCTGAGCCTTTACGACAGCTTGTCCACCCAGTTCCCGTGCGGCGGCAACCGCCTCTTCGACCGTAAACGCCACTTTCCCTTTTGGCACAGTCACACCGTACTGTGCCAGCACGGCCTTCGCCTGGTACTCATGAATGTTCATGTGGCCTATTCCTCCCGCTAACAATTGTTGTACACAAAACCCTAAGACAGTCCTACAAGCACTCCGTGCCTGAAAACTGCCCCTGTCTTGGTCCGTACTTTAGCATAGACTTCTCAAGCCCCATTTACAATACAAGTGCCCCCACACCTGTTGTAGGGAGCACTGGGACAGATTTGTTCAGAGAGGTTTCTCTATGGTATACAAGGCATTTTTCATTGCAACAGAGAACCAACCGTAGCGAAACAACGCCTGACACAAACACCCCAGAATCGTAGCCCCTGGATGTGGCAGAACTAGCTCAAGTTGGACTTAGCCACAAGTGAATCATGGCCGCCAAAAGAGACACAGCCATGCTCACCAGCAACACCAACAGCCACGGTTTTGCCCGCCGCTCCAGCAATGCGTTTGAAGTCAGTCCCAAAGCTGTACCTGTGACAGCAAATACCCAACTCCACACAATTAAGCGATACTGCCATTGAGAAGGAACACACCCTGCCAAGGCGAGCGCGGCAGCAATAACGGCAGTCACCTGAGTACAACTCAACAGAACAATTCGCCACCAAGTACGGCTACCGCGCACCCCTTGTTTGCGCTTTTTGGATTTCCAGGCACTTAAGTCAACGACTCGAGCCCGCCCAGAAGGCGAATTTCCTTTGTGCTCCTGCTGTTTTTTCCCTTGACCGTGCACGCACGTCCACCCCTCGCGTGTTTACAGTTATCGTATCTCTTCCCCGAAAAATGTGCAATCCACTACAGACATTTTCCCACCCTCATAGTCAAATTTGCGCCGTTCATGTATATAAAACATAGTCACGGTGAACCGAGACAAGTCACACAGTGTTGCAGTTTGTCACCGCCTTAAGAAACTACAATTGCCTAACTCCTGCAGTGACTCTTATCAAACGGGAGGATGTCTAATGATTGGCACAGCCTGGAGCGCCGTGATGGACGGTGCAGCAGCAACCGTAGTACAAGTTGAAGTTGACGTTCAACGCGGTCTCAGTCAGCTTACCTTGGTGGGACTCCCAGATTCTATAGTGACCGAATCCAAAGCGCGTATCCGTTCCGCAATTGTCAATACTGGACTTGAGGTTCCCAACCGACGAATTACGGTAAATTTATCTCCAGCAAGTGTTCGCAAGCATGGTGCAGGGTTAGACCTTGCCATTGCTATCGCCATTCTACGCGCCAGCGGGGCTTTACCCCAAAGTCCTGAAAATCTTTACGGATTTTGCGCTGAGCTTAGTCTCTCTGGACAACTCTCTGGCGTTCATGGAACACTACCCCTTGCTGTGGCCTTGGGACATCAGGGTATTCAACAAGTACTGATTGCAGCCCGGGACAGTCAACAATGTGTAGCCATTCCCAATCAAAAGTGGTTAACTTTCGACCACCTCCGTGAAGTAGTTCAGTACCTGCGAGGGCAAACTTCTGCCTGTCCATGGACGGCACCTCCCATCCATAGCCTCGCTGTGGAATTCAGTGGCGACTTTGCTGAGGTGCTGGGAATGTCAGATGTGAAACGTACTCTAACCATCGCAGCCGTGGGTCGCCATCACAGTTTATTGGTTGGCCCCCCAGGTTGCGGAAAAACCATGATGGCCGAACGATTTTCCACTGTCCTGCCTCCGCTTTCAGAAGCAGACGCAATTGAGGTGTATGGCATGCAACAAGCAATCGGGCTACAAGAGCCGCCAAGTCTCACGCCACCTACTCGAATTCCCCACCACTCCCTCACAGTCGCCGGACTGATTGGCGGTGGCAACCCGTTGTCTGTGGGCGAGGCCACGCTTGCCCACCATGGAGTCCTCGTTCTAGATGAGCTATTGGAGTTCCCCAGAAAGACCCTTGACGCACTGAGAGAACCCTTAGTCCATCACAGAATTCAGCTCACCCGAGCCGGTACCCGTGTCGTATTACCCGCCGATTTTATTTTATTAGGAACACTCAATCCCTGCCCTTGCGGTCAATTTGGATATGGTTCCTGTACTTGTTTACCCTCATCCGTGCACCGCTACTGGAATTCCCTATCTGGACCCTTTTTGGACAGAATGGATATTGTATTATATGTCGCAAACCCAGTTACAACACATCCCCCACAAGGACGTGTCCCTTTAACCCCACTTTCGCAACCCAGCATCACAGAAAGCTCTCACACCATTCGCCAACGCGTCCTAGCCGCCCGAGACGTTCTAGAAACGACTCGTCTCAGACTTGGTAGCCACCAAAACGCCCTGCTCACCGGTCAAGCGGATATACTGTTTAAACAATCCGTGCAGACCCTATCCCTGTCCATGCGATCACAGCAGTCTGTCTTACGTTTGGCACAATCCATCGCTGCCTTGGACGGACGGGACACCCTATTACCAGTGGATTTGGAGGAATCTTTTGCCTTACGATACGTGCCCCAACCCTACAAAACGTAAATCACTTTTATAATAACACCAGAAATCTCGTTTGATGAAAGCTTTTATCAAAAAAATTAATAAAATTTTCACTTTTCAGTGACCATTTAATCCCATCCAAGTGCACCTCGAATGTGGAGTATTTCTGCGACTTGCTTGTGCTGCCAGCGGAGTATAATAACATCTAGACGCAAGTCAGGGATATCTGAACTCGTGGAGAATCGCGACAGCCAATAGCGTACAACCCGTCGCAGTTGAACCACTTTACGATGGCCTACGACCTCCATCGGAACTCCCGCCAAATCACTGTGCCGAGAACGTACTTCAACAATCACGGTACACTCATCTTGCATGGCAATAATATCTAATTCTCCGACAGGGCAACGCCAATTGCGTTGCAAGATCTGCCATCCCAATGTTTTTTGCAAATATTCGACAGCCACCTGTTCTGACCATTGACCCAGTCGGATACAGTTAAGTTCGGGATTGATAAACATACGCTAACACCTGTGCTACCACTTCGAACAGTTCAGGAGGAATTACCTCCTCAACCTCGAGCGCCATCAGAGCAGCTGTCAGATCTGCGTCCTCGCGAATGGGCACTTTACCCGCCTCCGCTGCGCGGATAAGAGCCTCTGCCACTACTCCCGCCCCCTTAGCGGTTACCCGCGGAGCCTCGTCCGCATGGCTGCGATAGCGTAAGGCGATCGCCCGCTTAATCTCCATGACGCTCCCTCCTTTTATGATAGTTTGCACATTTTATCTACTCCGAACCCATTGGGGTTCCAACACACCGTTGTAAGGTCCATCCCTGTTTATCCAACACCCCGCGCAAAATCCCCTGGTGATCTACAACCCATTTTTGCAACGACTCACTTTCCGTGGCCACAAAAACTGATACCTCTGGTTTTGCTGCAAGCAAAGTAATTTGGCACGCCCCCTGCGGCAAGTGCAAGTGAAGCACCAAACGATGGACAAATTTATTTCCCACTTTTCGCGTATCTCGCCAACCCCGCCAATACTCTAATTGAGCCGTTCTAGTTGGCGGTTGATACAACCCTGCCCCATTAAAAGTCCCGGCTACCCAAGGGACAGAGGCCAACCACCGATCTAGCAAGACCCAAGCCTTGACCTGGGACGGCACAGTGGCCGCGTCCTGACCAGACCAATGGGAAAACTGAGTCAATGCAGAGATATGCGAATGCCCGGACATCAGGTTTAAAACAATAGATGATGCGTCATCCGCTTGTAACGCCAAGTCATCTAAATTTGTCCACAAAGCTTTTAAAGTGCGAGTCAAAAGTCCGCTTTGCAACATTATGGCGCCCTTATCAGTCGGATTTGTTGACGGCCCCGTAACGACGTCTTGATGCCCAGAAAATGTTCCCACAAGTGCCTCCACAACCAACCGCCGCCAAGCCCATTCTGCAACCTGTAGTCCAGGTTCCTTTAAAATACTTAAAGGCAACACCTGCTCCAATAAAGCCCAAGATATCTGCAATTCACCTGTCTTAGCGCTTGTCTGCGTTGTGGCAGATAAAGGTTCAAAACTTTTTTCAGAACTTTGCACTGAACCACTAGACCTGTGAACTCCATCTCGATTAGACACCCCCCCTTGAACTGGGGATACTCCGGGAATTCCTAGAACACTGTCGCTCATAACAACCCCAGTGTTGACTGGGACCATTGCCGGACCGGCCGAAAAGACCGTCGATGAACCGGACTGGGACCATGTTGTCGCAAGGCGGCCAAGTGCGCAGAAGTTCCATAACCCATGTGATGGAGAAATCCATATTCCGGGTAAACTTTGTCCAACGCCACAAGCAACCCATCCCGATACACCTTGGCCACAATGGATGCCGCAGCAATCGAAAGGCAACGGGCATCTCCGCCCACAACAGCGATGGCTTTTGTACCCTGAGGCAGAAAAGTAGGCACATCATTCCCATCTACCAACCAGGTGAAACCTGGCCAACACTGCTTCACTTGTTCAGCAGCCCTAGCCATAGCCAATCGGGAAGCCTGGAGAATATTAAGGTGATCAATTTCTTCCACACTAGCCACCCCCACCCCCACAGCAAGTGCCTGACGGTTAATCCTCTCATACAAGTTTTGGCGTTGCCGACGCGTCCTCCGTTTTGAGTCGTCCACTCCCGCCCAGAGCTCCGGATCTCCTTGTAAAACAACGGCTGCCGCCACCACTGGCCCGGCCAGGGAACCCCTCCCTGCCTCGTCAATTCCACCCACAACCCTCCCTGCAGCCAATTCCAGCTCACACTGCCACAAATCCATGGCCCGATTCACAGCCTTGGTCTGCAAAGGCACAGCACGCACAGGCGAATCTTGTGGAGCGTCTAATGGGGCGTCATATTCCATCAATCGGACCGCCTCCCGTATTCTTTTTTCATTTTAACGGGCTACCATAATTTTGGCCAGATTCCTAAGTGAATAAAATAATAAAAAAGCAATTCCGACATCACAAACTAATCTCCACTTTCTGTTGGCCACTCTAAACTGAGGCGTCCCAACTTACCTGTCTGGACTTCTCGAATGACAAGTTCCGCAGCACGCAATGTATCTGGAGCCCCCCCGGTTCGCACTAATCCCCGGCGTAAACCGATACGTTCCAACAGTTCTAACAAGGGGGGTCCCAGTTCATCAGCAACTACAGATAAAATCTCTTCATCCACTCCATATCTCTCCGCAAGTAACCCGGGATAGTGTTGATGCACCCAAGGAATAAACGTTTTACACAGTTCTTCTTCATCCAACAACTCGGGTTTAATGGCCCCGCTGATAGCCAACATGCGAGCTGCCTGTTGGTCCTCCAGCTTCGGCCACAATATACCCGGTGTATCCAGTAACTGCGCATCTGCAACGTGAATCCACTGCAGTGTTTTAGTAATACCAGGACGATCGCCAATTTTGGTACCAGCCCGATGAGACAATCGATTGATGAGAGAAGATTTCCCAACATTTGGAATACCTACAATCATCATACGTACAGCGCGTGGGCGCAGTTGTGTTCCCACTGGTGCAGACCGTTTCGGTGCTAAGGCACGAACCCTCGGAAGTAGCTTCTCAGTTCCATGACCGGTACGGGCATCTAACGGCAATGCAGCCCGTCCATGCCGCACATAGTATTCAACCCATGCGCGAGAAACCTTTGGATCGGCCATGTCAGCACGTGTCATTACCAGTAGCCGTGGTTTCCCTGCAAGTAACGTGTCCAACATGGGATTTGCGCTCGCCTTGGGGAGACGTGCATCCACAAGTTCTAAAACCACGTCCACCAAGCTTCGGGCTTCTTGAATCATTTTCCTCGTTCGTGCCATGTGACCGGGATACCAATGAATTTGTTCCAATGTAACCTCCACAACACCTGACATACGGAATACGGGGGACCCACGGCCCCCCGTATTCCGATCTTGTTTTTTGAACTCCAGGAAGTGATGAGCTAACGAATTTCTTTAATCCGTGCAGCCTTACCGGACAGACCGCGTAGATAATACAGTTTCGCTCTGCGAACCTTCCCTTTGCGCATCACTTCAATCTTATCAATCTTTGGCGAATGCACTGGAAAAGTTCGTTCCACTCCAACGCCGTAAGAAATCTTACGCACCGTGTAAGTTTCACTGATGCCACCGCCCCTGCGGCGAATAACAATGCCTTCGAAAACCTGGATCCGTTCCCGCTGGCCTTCTCGGACTTTCACATGTACACGCACCGTGTCCCCAGGGCGAAAGTCAGGAATGTCCGACCGCAGTTGTTGTTCGACGACCGATTGTAAAAGATTATTCACCGGATCCATCCCCCTTCCGATTCGCGTTCATACAGCATCTAGCTGCAGAGGACCGCGTTTGTCATACTTGACTAGTTTACTACACGCATTCGTACGTCTGCAAGCCTTGCACATCCTTGCCCTTACAAAAAAACTTGTTGTTAGCCTGACAAGATGGCTACTGGCGAGATTGAAGCCTCTTACCTTGTTAAGCTGTTTGCCTGTAAATGTGTACTGTAGCACTCATTCCGGAAGCCAGCGGAACCCCGTTGTACCCTTCCAAGGAAATATTTACCGGAATTGTTTGGATAACTTTTGTATATGTTCCACTTGCTGAATTTGTAGAAGGAATCAAGGAAAACTCCGAATTTGTGGCGAGTGCGATGGATTGTACAGTACCCTTAAAATCTTGTGCTGGAAAAGCACTAATAGAAATATCCACCGTGTTTCCTATATTAATATTTTTTAGTTGTCCCTCATCTATATTAGCCACTACAATTAACTGCTGAGGATTTACTACATAGGCCAAAGGCTGCCCTGGATCAACCATTTGTCCACTTGCTGCAGTAGACCGCAATAAATTCCCCGAAATCGGGCTCGAAATTTGAGCAGCCGCAGCCACCGAATTGCGCACCTGCACACTGCGACCCATAGTGCCCAGCTGCTGAAATTCCAAAGTTGGATTCAATTGACCCAATATCTGTCCTGCACGGACCGAATCCCCACTTTTCACATGCCATGAATCCAATATCCCTGCATATTCAACATTGATGGGTATTTCTTGACCTTGGACAAAAGCGTTGTCAGTGGAAACATAATGTGTGCTATTATAATAATAATTCCAACCGAACCAAATTACACCAATCAGTACAATCAGGCCCATCCCGTTTAACAGCACAATCCGCCGGACATTCACGCAATCGCCCCACTTTCTGCATCACTCGTTACTACAAAAAATATTCTGTTCAAAGTAAGCCCTGTGTCTAGCTTACAAAATGAGCACTTATGTTAAGGATGTCGATTCTCCAACTGATTAATCAATGCTGGCGGTAATAGAACCTGGGAAGTACTATTACCAATTCCAAACATTTCTAAATCAGAATTGACCTGCATTGAACCTATGGGCGCTTGCGACACTGCCGACGAGGTGGTTACCTCCCGCAACACGTGATCCTGTTGACCCACGTAGAAAGTATACAGAGCAGCCCCTTGTTCTTGATCTGTTATCCCCGGCCACAGTGGATGAGAACTAATCAGCCATGAAGGAATAATTGCCTGATAGACGGAACAATATTCGTCAATCACGTATTGTTTGTTTCGCTGGACCAATGGAATGTGTTGCCCTTGAGCCGCTTGAATCAATGACATATAAGTCTGATATAGATTCACAGACTTTAACGGCGTAGCTTGACTCCAACTACCGTTATCATAAGCATATGCGGCAGAACCCTGTTGATAAAGCTGGGCCGAGTTCCCAGATTCCACCATCATCAGCCACAAACGATTGGGTAGCTGTACATTTCCATAGCCCGTCAGATCACTGCTGGTTCCTCCCTGTGAAATGGAAACATCAAATTTCAACTTATACATCGAGGCAGACGAACCAATCTTTGCAGCCACCAAAATGTTTTGCCAGACAGAATCTGAGACAGGCTGAGATGGCCCCAGCTGTGATGGAGACACTTGGGGTGAAGGAGAACAGCCATTGAGAGAAACAACCAAGCCAATTCCTGCCATGGCCAGGGTACGATGAAACATCCATTTGCCTTTTAGCCCCATCATTCTGCATGTCTCCTTTCCCACACCTTCAGCATCCAACTCCCGCCAAATACAATCACCAAAAGTCCTACGCTGACAGGAACGACGGGCCACTGTTGGCGATGTAGCACCACAAAGTCATCGCTCCCATAAATGGACAGGACCAATTCCGGAGCTTTCTGTGGTGAGAACTGGACTGTGTGTACATTCACAACATTGGTTTTAAAAATTCTCCAATTGCGCATGAGGTTCCCATTTATGTATGTATAGGACGTAAAATAACGAATCGGAGAACTGCGCAAATAGCTGGGATCCTCCGTAATAATTTCAGGTAACAAATCTCCTGTAAAACGTACTGTTGCATCAAACCTCAGATAAGCGTTTGGCGCCTGGTAAAGCATTTGCCACGAATGGTTTGCAGACACACCCAAAATGTAAGATGGAGCACCATTTATAAATATAACATTCCTTCCTGAATTATTTATTTCACCAATAAAAAGATCATTGGTTAACGGGTTTTTGGCCGTTCCATGATATGTCCCTACTACTCGGTCTGAACTCAAGGAAACAATCTGCAACATGTTGGCTCCTTCAAGCAAAACTTCCTTGGCACCTACTTTAGTGAACTGACCCATTCCAACGACCACATTACATTGTACGGGAATCTTTAACTTTTGGCCTCCATAAGTACCCGTCAAACTTCCATTTTTCACGGAAAGGGCAGTTGAACTCACGGCTTGAGTCACATTGGCTTCCTGCAGCATTTGTTGCCACGCCTGTTGATTTTGTGCCAAGCTGTTGGCGACAGCACCCGCAGATTCAATTGGGAAATAAGACCCTAATATGGCAGACTGCGCTAGCCACTGTGGAGAGTTCTCGGGAACGGAATACTCCACCGCTTTGCCCCCCACCCACTGCCAGTAGGCAACTTTCCAAGGAAAGGTAGCTGCCACTAAAGCGTCCGGATTGACCCGATTCAATTGTGTGGTGGGCACGGCGTAAAAGGAAAAATGCCCTTTTTGAAATGTTAATTGAGACAACACATAGCGATGCCCCACACCCCGTAACATCGCGGTCAAATCAGTGGAAGACAAGACCTGGTTCGCTGATTTTTCTACCGACTTCCGCGACTCCTGATCTAGTATCAAGGTAACCACGGACTGGTGTCCGGGTGGGCCAACAACCTGCAGTGGGGAAGCTGGAAAATCCGCACCCGAAATACCAGTATTTCCACGATATGTGACATAAAAATGAGTAAGAAACGGCCATTCTCCGAGCGGCAGCCATAGGTTACACAGCACCAACACGGCGGCCGCGGACACGGCCTTCCACCAAGCCACCTTTGCAACCAACCAAGCGAGCAAAGTCAATCCTAAAACCATCAGTAGCCCGTAAATTAGTTGATGTCTCATTCCAGTGGACATCAACTCTGTCAGTCCGTTTCCTAACATCAGACTGAACAGGGTATATCCTATCCATATTCTTCGGTGACGACGGGGAATTCCCCACATCCACAAGACCGCAATTACAAACACAGCAAAAACGCCCAACACAGCGAAATCTTGAACCAGTGGTTCTATAAGCCACACATACACCGCATTTACGAACAATGCCCAACTTAAAAAAGCCAACCAAATTGCCGTTTTTCTCAACCATTTCATCTGTTGTTGCCTCCTTTCGGGCCTACGCGTCGGAGGCTTTACCTAATCCTTCCGGACCGCTCCAGATTAAATACATGTGGACATACATAAAATCAGTGGCTGTATTTGGACTGAAGCCATGACCACTACAGTGTCTGCGAAAGACAGACTGCGAAATTTCAAGACAAGCTTCTCTTCCCACGAGCCCGCCGATCTTGTCTCAACGCAAATCGCTGTGGTGCTGACTCAAATTCACGCCTCTCCTCTGCTGTTTCGGGAACGACAATTGGCACAGCAATTGGCCGCCCGTTGATTCCTAACGCCACAAAGGTCATATAAGATGTGGCCGTCAATTTCACCTCACCCGTCATTAGATTCTCGGACTCAATTTTAATAAGTACCTCCATTGAAGTTTTATGAGTCCATGTTACATAGGCTTCTAAACAAATGGCCTCACCCGCATGGACTGGTTCCAAAAAATCCAGGCTGTCACTTGAAGCAGTGACCACTGGTCGCCGGGCATGGCGCATACAAGCAATACTGGCAATCTTATCAATGTAACGCATGACATTTCCGCCAAAAATCGTACCATAGTTATTTGTATCTGGTGGTAACACAAGATCTGTCATCACAGTTCTGGATAATCTAGCAGGTTTCGTATCCACAGCCCTATCCTGGCTGCCCCATAAAGGGCCCCAGGCATCCTCCTCCCCATCCTTCAAACTGTTTTAAATCCAACCCCGTCACTATCGTACTCTACGAAGAAGGACCGTGTTCGAGAAACAAGGGTTCGTGCAACAGTATCCAATGTACCACGTTTCCGGGGAATGATGCCAATCTCTGTATCCCTGGAACCTGCATATGAGGATATCAATGTGGAACTTTAACAGGGAAAACAAAGGGAGGAATCTAAATGAACAATCATGATACACAGCAATTAGTACAAGATGTTCAACAAACTGTCCAAGAAAATTGTCGTCTTTCTGAATCCTGGTACGATATGAACGAGGTTCCCCAAGCAGAGGTTCTGAACTTTCAAAAACTCTTGTCCAAATCTGTACCCCAGTTAAAAAAACTTGGTAACCTGATTGCTCCAAATTTGGCCAATCAGGGCGACAGTCATTGGCCAATTTGGCAGCAAGCTCACAATATTATTCAAGAACTCGAGACTTCTCGAATGGCCGAGATAGAACTCATCAATGCCTCTCAGCAACCCTTTAAGGAATGGACACGTGCATTATCCATCAAAGAAACAGCAGCTCTCAAACAAATTACACAATTACAATCACTCTTACACGAAATTCAATGATTTTCACATAACCCATCTATCCAAATCTATCCGATGCTACAAAGTCAAAAGGAACAGGACGAAATCAACCGTCCTGTTCCTTTTTTACAACACTTTCTATGAATTGACAGCAACACTTTCTATGGATTACAGCGACACTTCCTATGGATTGTCAACGCGATTTTGGAGGGTATTTAATCGACTGTGGCAAACGTTCCCAGGCCGCCAATTGTCCTGAGGGGCTGTAGGCCCACTCTCCTTTCCCAGTGTCTCGATATATTCCAAAGTGTAAGTGTGGCGGAAATTTACCACTGGTTCCGGGAGGCCCATAGCCTGTACTCCCGACATAAGCAATTACCTGTCCAGGCTCCACTAAATCCCCCTGCCGTAACCCACGTGCAAAACTTGACAGGTGAGCATAGTAGTAATACACGTTGTTTACGTCTCGAATACCAATTCTCCAACCACCAAACCGATTCCAACCCAGTAATTCAACATACCCGTAACTACATGCCAGCACCGGGGTCCCATACCCCGCAAAAATATCTACTCCCTCGTGCATTCTCCTACCGCCAAAACTCCGGCCCGCACCAAAAGTATGTTTGACTGTGTAATTATATTTTTTAGCGATTGGAAAACTATGCCCGGCTGGGTTTAAACCAAAATGATCAAAAATCTCTTCAAATGCAAAAATTCTATCCATCGCTACAGGATCTTGGAACAGGTCCCAAATTGCTGCATGTGAATCATCTTCTCCAGATTGATGATCAATCCAATCTGCGAGCACTGGAATCCTGTCAGCGGGGTCCCAAGGTAGTGCTAACCCGTCTCCATTGACGTCCTTACCAAGACCATCAAACAGTCGAATTGTCCATGGATTGTAATCTTGACCTTCGGGATTACCCATTCCCGACCAAGCATGGTGTTCAAAATGAAAACCATACCATGGGTACTGTTTCCGATCGATTGAAGACTTTGTAATCTCCGCATACCTGTCCACCGCTGCTAACAATGACCATGGGACATCGTACTCCTGCCCTGCTTGCTTATAAAGTACCATTAAATCCTGTTGGCGGGGTCGGTTCGAGACTGAACCCTGGGATCGCGCAAGCACCACTGGAGCAAGGACCGTACTCCCCACCATTAGAATGGCAAGAGTACCGCTCAGAATAAGGCGTAAAAATCTGGTCATTGGGTTCTTCACCTCTTTTCCAACATGCCATACCCTTTACAGTCTCGCGAGTGACTAACTCTTACTGTCCCCGATTCAAGTTCCCTATATTCGATGTGGTATGCTATTGAACAGGAGATTTTAGGAGGACTATAGGAGGACTGAAAATTGCACGAGAAAACATTAAAGGATTTTCAAACGGAGATAGAAATTGTTGTGCGTTCTACTGAAATTGATGTCAATGCACATGTCAACAATGCCCAATATTTAGTGTACTTAGAATGGGGACGTGAGGAGTGGTGGGAACAGAGAAATTTTGATTATAAGACTCTCAAACAAATGGATATAGTTACCGTTGTAGTAAAAATATGTGCTGAATACAAGAAAGAAGCGGTGCAAAATGACCGCTTGAGAATTTCCGCTCGGCTTTCGGAAGTTGGCAATACTAGCCTAAAAATGACCCAAGAAATCACAAATCAACGCAATGAACAAGTTCTACAGTCAGAAGTAGTGCTGGTTACGGTCCATCCAGAGACACATAGACCAGTTTTAGTTCCAGCCGCAATTCGTCAGTACCTCGTCCCATCCTCCTGAAGGGTGGGGGGCCCAAAATCACTCCTGTTTCCCCCCACCTTACCACTCATCTGCAAAAGGTAGTTCCAAGTTAGTCAAGGACTCAATTTTATCTAAGTCATATCCAACCAGTCGTAAGAAACCCTGAAACTCAGTAGAAAGTGGCGCATGTGCAATAGTCCCATCAGGTAATTCCAACCAACCGGCATGCAACCACTGGTGTGTTGTCAAATGCAACCCATTTCCACCGTATTTCATATCCCCTACTAAAGGATTCCCGATGCTCGCAAAGTGTGCTCGGATTTGATGTGTTCGGCCACTGATAAGTTCCACTTGAACTATGCTAGTGTCACCCACAGTTGCACGCCGAATAAAGGACGTAGCTGCAGCCTTTCCGCCTTCTACCACACGCGTTTTACGCCCGTTCTGATCCCTTTGCAAAGCACTTGTTAACACCCCGAATTGTGGAACCTCCCCTTGCACCAGAGCAAGATACCACTTACGCAAATGATGTTGTTTTAAGGCCTCACCCAACATTTGAGCGGTACGATTGTTTTTCGCAAACATAACTAATCCACTAGTATTCCGATCCAATCGATTTGAGGGGCCCGGTTGAAATCTTTCCTCACTATTCAGTGAGCTTGTTTGGTCTAAATATGCCCGCACTTGATGTACCAGGGTATGACTGCGTTCTGTAGGGGTATCATGCACCAACACACCCACCGGTTTATTCACCACCAACAGATCCTCCGATTCATAAATAACTTCAATCTTCGCCTCTTTAACTCCAACGGTGCGAGATCTCTTCTTAACTGTTGTATAGTCCTCTTCAGCCATAAAAAGAGTCACGTTATCTCCCTCTTGAAGAATTTTATCTATTTTACTCTTTTTTCCATTGATTTTAATCCTGCCTGTTCTAATAAACTTGTAAATACCAGATAGGGGGACCCCGGGTAACTGTTGACGTAACCAACGATGTAACTTTTTCCCGGACTCTGCTGATCCAATTGTAAACTCCATTCCAATATCTCTCCCATTCGTTTGTACACTTTAATTTCGGTCTCCTTGCCTGGGCTCTGTCGGGTACCTAAAAAGGGGACCCTGGCCTGCTGGCCTCGGGTCCCCTTTTACATGCTCTCTCGCCTGGCGGTGTCCTACCTTCCCAGGGGCTTGCGCCCCAAGTATTCTCGGCGCTGGAGGTCTTCACGGTCGTGTTCGGGATGG
>QXHL01000199.1 GCA_003584005.1 Alicyclobacillaceae bacterium I2511
ATTTAGAAACCCATGATTCAGGGACCATTCTAAGTTGCTTGTGAGGTCCTAATTTTGACAGATTTTGCCATGTAGGCTCTAGCCATTCCCCAGTTTTTTCGCAATAACCAGCTCGCACCCTACGCTCACCAACTGGAGGTTTAGCATCGAACCTCTCGGGATTATCAGAAAATAATGTGGACATGCCGACGTAAAGGATTGCCCAAATTGGCAGGAGCCCAACGATCGCCCAGCGCAAATTTTTACTGAGATATACCTCAGCTGCATTGAAAAATCGCCCTCCGAAATACCGATGGTCGCTATGAAAGGGTTTCCGTGCTTCGTGTGTGCCCTTTAATCCAGTTGCATGTCGATAGTTAAATCTAGCATCAAACGCACTGCGTTTCGCAGGATTAGACAGTACCTCATA
>QXHL01000200.1 GCA_003584005.1 Alicyclobacillaceae bacterium I2511
GCACAGCGCTGAATGGGTCAACTCTTTGGTGCACAAAGAATTCTCTTGAGGTTCCACACACTCGTTATAATCAGGATATCCACCTTTTAACGTTCAAGGAATCAACGACCATGTCCCATTCCTTCAAAGTCAGGACACCCCCCCTCTCGATCCTTTGTTCGACCCTGATTTTCTCTGTTTTCACTCTTTCCGGCTGCGGAAAAAGCGCTTCGGTTCCGGATATGATCAAGGAAGCCCAGAGTTATCAGGCCCAGGGAAAAGATCAATCCGCCATCATTCAACTCAAGAACGCACTCCAGAAAGATCCCGGTAATATTCAGGCACGCACCCTGTTGGGAAGCATTTATCTGAACACGGGCAATCTGGCCGCTGCCGAAGATGAACTGCACCGGGTTCTTCAGTCTGGGA
>QXHL01000201.1 GCA_003584005.1 Alicyclobacillaceae bacterium I2511
ACCTCTAACCGCGCTATTACAACCGGTATACGAGAAACGAGCGTAACAAGCGATGGCGTCGTCATTGGCTACAATACAACAGACAGAAAGTTGCTGGGCGCGTTGTCATTGGGGACGGATGGAGAAAGCTATCGTCAAATTACCAACGTTGCTGACGGCTCTGAAGCGCAAGATGCGGTAACAGTTCGTCAGTTACAAAATGCCATTGGTGCGGTCACTACTACACCGACCAAGTACTACCACGCAAACTCAACGGAAGAAGATTCACTGGCTGTCGGAACTGACTCACTGGCAATGGGTGCGAAGACCATCGTCAATGCTGATGCAGGTATTGGTATTGGTCTGAATACACTGGTGATGGCTGATGCCATCAACGGTATTGCTATCGGTTCTAACGCACGCGCCTAC
>QXHL01000202.1 GCA_003584005.1 Alicyclobacillaceae bacterium I2511
GAGAGCACCGGCTCCGGCAACGCCTCAAGCAGCGCGCTCAGGGCCAGATGTTCACGTTCAGACGGCATCCAGGGAACGGTACGGACATCCGTTACGCCGGAAATACGGCGGATTTCGGCCATCAGGCTGCTGAAGTCGGTGAATTCCAGCTCAGCAAAATTAAGATAAATTCGCCCAATGGGATCAATCTCGATTCCGCGTAAATCAATGCTACGTAACACCAGTAAATCAAGTAATTCGCGGGTCAGACCAAGTCGGTCTTCACAAAAGACTTCCAGACGCATGGGAACCTTCACCTGAATAATGAACCATTAAATAGATGATAAGCCACTATTCGGCTGGCAGGAAGGATTCTGTCAACAAATATTGACAGCATGACGGAAAAACGGGCGCTGCGGCGTAAAGC
>QXHL01000203.1 GCA_003584005.1 Alicyclobacillaceae bacterium I2511
CATCTGTAACAATCGCCTCGATGTCGCTGAATCGTCCCGCCTGCAACAGAGTGTCGGCGTCGCCCACCTCGACGACGTGGTGCCCCATGGCTCGCAACAGTTGGCAAAGCCCAGCTCGTAACAGAGCCGAATCCTCAGCCAGTAGTACTTTCATCTCGGCCTCCTTCCTCATACAGCGGTCTTGCGAGGGATTTGTACACGCAATCGCCCACCGCCTGTGGCCTTATCTTGTCCGAACCAGAGGCTGCCGCCAAGCATCTCAGCTTGTTGCGTCAGGCCAGCCAGTCCAGAACTGTCCGGGGACACTGCTCCGTCCTGGGGACCGGTGCCATCATCGACGACCGTCACCTCGACTGACTCCGCATGCCAGGTGACAGTGACCGCGACAGCTGAGGCTCCTCCATGT
>QXHL01000204.1 GCA_003584005.1 Alicyclobacillaceae bacterium I2511
AGCTTTCACCTTTCATTTCTCTTTTCTCTCTCTTTTTTTTTTCTTAGTTTTGTTTAATTTACTCAATTTCTTTAACGTGTTTCTGTTAAAGAATAATATGTCCCAGAACATTCACTTCCTGCAGGAAAAATAAATCTGGTTCGTACAGGATATTTTTATATAAGCGGCCGTTATGTGTTCAACGGAAACTTTCTCCAGAGGGGGAAACCTGAGGACTTTTCTGATAAACTTGACCCATAATTTTACGTGACGCTTCCTTCACTCATTCATTTGGCTTTTAAAATTTACATATGTTTCAGCTCATTCTATGACAAGAGCGTTTTTAAAATTAAAATATTCTACGCAAGGTTTTATGTGTACAGGACCTTGGGAGTGTTTGTAACGGTATTTTCCTAAGTTCTATTC
>QXHL01000205.1 GCA_003584005.1 Alicyclobacillaceae bacterium I2511
GGGCAACGAAGGCGGGTACCAGCAGAGAATTAGTACGATGGAAGACCATGGAGAAAGGGTTGTCCCACTTGCGAAACGGGTTGCAGTGGTTGGCGTTGGCTCTGTTGGTCTGACGGCTCTTAAATGGTGTCGCGAACGCGGACTTGAGGTGGTGGGGTATGAAAAGGAGCACGCATGTGGTGGGGTCTGGCATCAAGGCACGCAACATAGTCCAGCTTATGATAGTTTGTTCACCAACTCTTCACGGACGCTTATGGAACTCTCCGATTTCCCATTTCCCTTTGAGACATCACAGGTTTTTCCAAAGCACGCAGAAATCTTGCGATATTACCAGGCATACCAGGACCATTTTGACCTTGGAAAATATATCAAATGGAACACAGCAGTGCGATGTGTGGAGAAAC
>QXHL01000206.1 GCA_003584005.1 Alicyclobacillaceae bacterium I2511
TTGTTTCCCCGGCGCTTTCGACCAGCACCGAACCGGTATCAACGCGCGAGACGGAGTCTTCAATGAGGGCTTTGATCTCTTTTGCCGCCTGGGCGCTGCGGCTGGCAAGATTACGCACTTCGCCCGCCACCACGGCAAAACCACGGCCCTGTTCACCCGCTCGCGCGGCTTCAACAGCGGCATTCAGCGCGAGGATATTAGTCTGGAAGGCAATACCGTCGATAACGCTGATAATGTCGGCAATTTTCTTCGAACTATCGGCGATCTCATGCATCGTTTTCACTACGCCATCCACCACTTTGCCGCCGTGCTGGGCGGTGTCGGAGGCACTTTGCGCCAGTTGCGAGGCCTGGCGGGCGTTATCGGCGTTTTGCTTCACTGTCGCGGTGAGCTGCTCCATGC
>QXHL01000207.1 GCA_003584005.1 Alicyclobacillaceae bacterium I2511
GATGTTATCGAGCACGCTCATGTGCGGGAACAAGTGGTAGCTCTGGAACACCATGCCCACGTCCTGGCGCACCTGGCGCCAGTCGGTGCTGTTGTCCAACAGCTCTTTGCCGGCGAAACGCAGGCTGCCGCTGTGTGCGACTTCCAGGCCATTGAGGCAACGCAGCAAGGTGCTTTTGCCGCAGCCGCTGGGGCCGAGGATCACCACCACTTCGCCGCTTTGCACGCTCAGGTCGATGCCCTTGAGCACCTGCTGGTCGCCGAAAAATTTGTTGAAACCCTGGAACTCGATCAACGCACTCATGTTTGGGCCCAGCGCCGTTCCAGCACCTTGGAGGCGGCCGACAACGGGTAGCAGATAAAGAAGAAAAACAGGAACAGCACGCCGTAGATCAACAC
>QXHL01000208.1 GCA_003584005.1 Alicyclobacillaceae bacterium I2511
CAATTGGCCGGGGGTGCCCTGGAACCTCCCTTTCTCAGCAAGCGAGTCTTACAGGAGGGGGAAAAACAGGACATCGCCAGAGCGGCTTTGGCGATGCTTGAGCCCGGAATGACTGTAGGACTGTCGGCCGGGACCACCACCTGGACCTTGGCCCGGTTGCTCAAGTCCCGGAGCTTCGCCGGACAGTTGACGTTTGTCACCAATTCTGTGAATGTCGCCACCGAGTTACAGGCCAACGGGTGGACAGATATTTTACTGTCCGGGGGGAATTTCCGCACCCCCTCCGATGCTCTGGTGGGTCCCCTGGCAGAACTGACGCTGCAGCAATTGTATACGGATGTGCTGTTTCTGGGTATACACGGCATGGATTTAGAGCGGGGCTTAATGACACCTAATC
>QXHL01000020.1 GCA_003584005.1 Alicyclobacillaceae bacterium I2511
TATAAGAGACAGGTCTAAGGCTAGCCCCCACCCCAGCTGTAATTGTTTGTGGGAAAGACACTGTACGCCTCGCATACCCAATTCTTCAGCAATAGTAAACACCACCTGTATGGTGGGACGAAAGGGATAGTCTTGCGCCATGCGCGATGCTGCCGCCAATATAATGGCGATGCCTGCCTTATCATCGGCACCAAGGGGGGTGTTACCGTCACCAGACCATACGCCATGCTGTACACTTACCTGGTCTGGTGCAAGCCCCCCTCCCACAGTGTCCATGTGAGCGGATAACAATACTGCTTCTAGATTGGGATCTCCGGGGAGGATGGCAATTAGATTTCCGTTCTCTGCGCCCAATATTTTTCCGCAGTCATCGTAACTGACCTGATAGCCTTGAGAATGCAAATACTCCTTGCAATACTGGGCCACGGCCCCTTCTCGCAGTGAAAAACTAGGGATCTGAATCAAATCATTAAAAATCCGATCTACAGATGTCGTCCTTTACACGCCCTTACAGAGGAATATTACCATGTTTTTTGAATGGCCTAATTTCTTCCTTATTTTGCAAAAGTTCTAGCGCCTCGTATAGTTTTGTGCGGGTTTCCCTTGGGTCAATGACGTCGTCCACCATCCCTGCCCCGGCTGCAACGTATGGATTGGCAAACTGTTCTCGGTACTCCTGAATTCGACTGGCTCTGGCCGCTTCCGGATTTTCGTGCTTAGCAATCTCCCTGGCATAAATAATGTTTGCCGCTCCCTCCGGGCCCATCACAGCAATTTCTGAGGCTGGCCAAGCATAGACTAAGTCTGCCCCAATAGCCTTGCTGTTTAGTGCCACATAGGCCCCACCATAGGCTTTGCGCAAAATAACTGTAATTTTCGGCACAGTTGCTTCAGAATATGCATACAAAATCTTAGCACCATGGCGAATGATGCCCCCGTGTTCTTGCTTTACACCTGGAATAAATCCCGTAACGTCTTCTAACGTAATTAGAGGAATCTGAAACGAATCGCAAAAGCGAATAAATCTGGCAATTTTATCCGAAGAATTAATGTCTAAACCACCCGCCATGAATTTAGGTTGATTTGCAATCATGCCGACAGAGAACCCACCTATACAACCAAATCCCACTACCGCATTACGAGCAAACAAAGGTTGAACTTCCATGAAATCCTCATCATCCAAAAGCCGACGAATAACATCTTTTACATCATAAGCCTTGCTGCCGTTAGTTGGGACTAAGTCCAGCAAAACTTCATCCAAAGTTGGTTGAAAGTGATTCTGCTTTCTGGGGGGTTTTTCTGTTGCTGAAGAGGGCAGAAAAGCCAATAAACGGCGAACTTGTGCTAACACTTCAGGTTCACTGCCAGACGTAAAATGTGCCACTCCACTGATGGCTTCTTGGACCCGGGCACCCCCTAAGTCTTCACTACTAATTTGTTCTCCTGTTACGGTTTCAATTACCTTCGGTCCCGTAATAAACATTTGACTGGTCTGCTCCACCATGAAAATAAAATCGGTAATGGCCGGAGAGTAGACCGCTCCACCAGCACAAGGCCCCATAATGACTGAAATTTGTGGAATAACGCCAGAATAAATAGAATTCCGGTAGAATAAATGACCATAACCATCTAACGACACCACACCCTCCTGAATCCGGGCTCCCCCGGAATCATTCAGGCCAATAATGGGAGCCTTATTTTTTACCGCCAAATCCATCACATTCACAATTTTTTGGGCATGCACTTCACCAAGTGCACCGCCAAAAACCGTAAAATCCTGTGCAAAAACATACACCGTCCGAGCGTTAACCTTGCCATACCCGGTAATCACCCCTTCACCCGGGGCGCTTATATCTCCCATCCCCATGTATGGGGACCGCGTGGCAGAAAACGGATTTAATTCACGGAAAGACCCTGGATCTAAAAGTAGTTCCACTCGTTCACGAGCTGTCAATTTACCTCTTTCATGTTGTTGCAAGATCCGTTTATCCCCGCCCCCGAGTTCAACAGCACGTTTGCGGTCCTGCAGTTCATAAATTGCGGCTTCCATCGCATGAGGCTGGCTTATGATACGCTGTTCCTTACTCATGACCCCCCTATGTCCTCCTCCGTGTCCGTTCGCTGACACAACTCAATAAGTACTCCAGACGTGTCTTTGGGATGTAAAAAGGCTATCTCTTTGCCTCTTCCTCCCGGGCGTGCCCGTTCGTCTATTAAACGGAAGCCAGCAGCTTGTGCAGTCCTTAGTGCGGCGTTTACATCAGCAACCGCAAAGGCCATGTGATGGATTCCTGGACCGTGCTTAAATAGAAACTTTGCCACGGGTCCGTCTGTGGAAAGGGGTTCTAAGAGTTCAATTTCCATTCCCCCCACAGTAAGAAATGTCGTTTTTACCTCCTGGTCAGCAATTACCTCCTGATGTGTCACAGATAAGCCAAGCAGTCCGGTGTAAAACGGCAATATCTCATCCACGCGTGTCACGGCAATGCCGATGTGATCAACGCCCAATGCAAGGGGAGGCAAATTTTCCTGCGCCAATTCTTGCAAATGAGCGTGATCGCGAATAAATTGTGCCACTTCTTCGATTCGCGTCCCCGGTGTGAATACCTTTGCAATACCCGCCGCTGTTAAAGCCTCCACGTCTTGTTCTGGAATGACCCCCCCACCAATCACCAAAATATCCTCGGCTTGTTGTTGTCTGAGTAGTTGCACCACGGCAGGAAACATTTCCATGTGTGCCCCTGACAAGCTGGACAGTCCAATACAGGCCACATCTTCTTGCAGGGCGGTTGTGACAATTTCTATGGGGGTTTGCCGCAGACCCGTGTAGATGACTTCCATTCCCTCGTCTCGTAAGCCTTGCGCAATTACCAAGGCCCCTCTGTCATGTCCGTCCAATCCTGGTTTTGCCACTAAAACGCGTATGGGTTGGGACAAATTTATTCTCCCCTGTCTTTCCTTACTTAGATTCCTGTTAGTGCGCGTCCGATTTTTGGACAACCTCTGTTAGAAAATAGCGGGCCGATACTCGCCAAAAACATCCCTTAAGGTATCACAAATCTCTCCAACAGTCGCGTGAGTCCTTACCGCATTAATAATTAATGGCATCAGATTGTCCTGCCCTTGTGCACCGCGTTTTAGTTCGTCCAAGGCGGTTTGCCAAGCGTCGAAAGGTCTCTCACTTCGTAATTTTTCCAAACGTTGAGTCTGTAGTTTACCCAGGTTAGGATCTACACGCAACAAATCGGGCTGAGACTCCCTGTCGACCGTAAACTGATTCATTCCGACCACTACCATGTCTCTTTGTTCAATAGCTCGCTGTGTTTCATATGCGGCCTGGTGAATTTCCTGCTGCATATAACCCTGTTCGATGGCTTCAACCGCTCCACCGAGACTGTCAATATACTCAATATACCGCCAAGCCTCGCGCTCGACAGCATCCGTTAAAGCTTCCACATAATAACTTCCAGCCATTGGGTCAACCGTGTCTGCGATTCCGCTTTCATAAGCTAAAATTTGTTGGGTGCGCAGAGCAATTCGGACCGATTCTTCTGTGGGCAGTGCCAAGGCTTCATCACGGGCATTGGTATGCAAACTCTGCGTTCCACCCATCACTGCAGCCAAAGCTTGTACGGTTACGCGTACAACGTTGTTGTCTGGCTGTTGCGCCGTCAATGTGCTACCCGCCGTTTGCGTATGAAATCGCAATTGTAATGATTTAGGATTTATGGCACCAAAACGCTCTTTCATAATTTTGCTCCACATACGTCGTGCTGCCCTAAATTTAGAAATTTCTTCAAAAAAATGATTATGCGCATTGAAAAAAAATGACAAACGGGGACCAAAGTCGTCTATTTTTAATCCTTTGTCCAAAGCCGCCTGTACGTATGCGATGGCATTCGCTAATGTGAATGCCAGTTCTTGCACAGCGGTGGAACCAGCTTCTCGGATGTGGTAACCGCTGATGGAAATAGTATTCCAATGTGGAACTTGTTGAGCGCAAAAAGCAAAGGTATCTGTGATGAGCCGCATCGACGGCTTCGGTGGGAAAATATAGGTTCCCCGGGCCACATACTCTTTAAGAATATCGTTTTGAATCGTTCCAGCCACTTTGTCCCAAGAAACGCCCTGTTTTTCAGCAACAACTAAGTACATAGCTAACAATACTGTGGCAGGAGCGTTAATTGTCATGGACGTGCTGACTTTGTCCAAAGGAATTTGATTAAATAAAATTTCCATGTCTTCCAGTGAGGATATGGATACCCCGACTCTTCCCACTTCGCCGGCAGCCATCGCATGGTCCGCGTCATAGCCAATTTGCGTGGGCAGATCAAAGGCAGTACTCAACCCTGTCTGTCCCTGTTTCAGCAAGTAACGAAAGCGTTCATTAGTTTGCTCAGCAGATCCATACCCAGCGTATTGTCGCATAGTCCAAAATTTACCACGATACATGGTGGGTTGAATTCCCCGGGTATATGGAGGTTCTCCCGGGAAGCCCAATTTATCGAAATAGTCCTGCTCTATTTGCAAAACGTTTTCTGGTACATACAGGCGTTTTACCTCAATGTCTGAGCTGGTACGAAACGTTGGCTTTCGTTCTGGGTGTTTTTCTGCAAATTGCGTACAGCTACGCTCCCATAGGTCCTGTTGGTCCCTTAGGTTCAAGCGTATCCTCTCCTTCTAGTTCTTGTCGCAACGGTATTCCCTCTAAAGTTTTTTGAGTCCAAGTGTTTCCATCGCTGAATTCATCAAAATTCAAACCAAAGACCTCGGAAAATGATTTCTGAAGACGCATTTCCCAGATTCCGAAATTGACCGGTTCCCCTAATAATTGCTGCACCGAAGTTACTGTTTTATCCGCAATACCGCAAGGAATAATTGTGCTGAAGTGTGCTAAATTCACATTTACATTTAATGCAATCCCGTGTGACGTCACAAATTCCCCATTTGTCCGCCGCCGCACTCGTGCACCAATGGCACAGATCTTACTGTCACCCACCCATACCCCGGGGTATCCGGACATCCGCTTTCCAGCAATAGAAACAGTTTTAAGCGATTGAATAACGGATTCCTCCAACAATCGCACATATAACCCAACGTCATTTCCCCATGGGCCAAGGTGCAATACAGGGTAAATGACCCATTGCCCAGGGCCGTGATAGGTTACGTCGCCGCCCCTATCAACCTCATATACGGAAAACCCCTTCTGAGTTAATTGAGCCTCAGGCAACAGGATATGGTCTCGTGTGCCATTGCGCCCAATGGTAAGAGTGGGTGGGTGTTCCACCGCAAACACACTTTGGGAATCCGAAGTTCCAGTCAGCACACGAGTGGCTTGCTGTTGCTGAATATTCAAAGCATCTGCATAGGCAATCCAGCCAATTGAATGCCAACTTGCCACCACATTTTTGTCGTTTTCGGTCATTCCAGCACCACCTGTGTGGCACCTGTTTCAGCTCTAGACCGTGCATCCTGGACCTGCTCGCGGGCGTGATAAGAACTACGCACTAATGGACCCGCTTGAACGTGTTTAAACCCTCTTTGCAAACCTTCTGCTCGTAAGTCCAGAAATTCACTTGGCGTATAAAATCGTTCAATCAGCCAGTGCTTTTCTGTAGGCTGCAGGTATTGTCCAAAAGTAAGGATATCTACATCTGCAGCCCGTAAATCCCCCATTGTTTGTGAAAGTTCCTCGCGCGTCTCCCCCAGCCCCACCATGATACTGGACTTCGTGGGGATATCCGGGCGAAGCTGTTTGGACAAAACCAACAACTGCAACGTACGATCGTACTTAGCTTTGGACCGGACACTGTCGGACAATCGCCGCACCGTTTCAATGTTGTGATTGAGAACATCTGGGGAAGCATTCAAAACAATTTGCAAGGATTCCTCATCCCCTTGGAAATCAGGAATCAATACCTCAACGTCACAATCAGGCACTCGTTCTCGAATCGCAAGGATAGTGGCCGCAAAAATACCACTTCCTCCATCCGCAAGGTCATCTCGGGCCACGCTGGTTACAACCACATGTCGCAAGCCCATTGTTTGCACTGCGTCTGCCACCCGTTTGGGCTCCGCCAAGTCTAGTCCCTTAGGACGCCCGCTGGTGACTGCACAAAATCGACAGGCGCGGGTACAAGTATCGCCTAGAATCATGAAGGTTGCAGTTTGCTGCTCCCAACACTCGTAAATATTGGGGCAACGAGCCTCTTCACAAACTGTGTGTAAGGATTGTCCACGCATCAGTTGCTTAATGTTTTGGTAGTTCTCGCCAGCCTTGATGCGAACCTTTAGCCAGTCAGGGCGGCTCGCAACCATATCTTGAGTTTTTTCAGATTTCAACAACTGTTTTTCTATCCACTTTGGCGACGCTACGCCCTGTGATTTTTCTACGGGCTCACTTGAGTTTGTCACCAGACCGCCTCCTTACCATTCGGAGTCCGACATGTCAACAGTGTATCTCACAGATAAGATGAACGCAAAATGATGGACTGAGTACTGAAAAAAGCAAACATTCCGGTGGCTGTTTCCAATAGCGGACTAACGGGATGCATCCGGTACCCTGTACACACCTCAATAAATCAGTAATCCTTCTCGAAAGGATTCCACGCGTTCCTTCACAGCTTGTAAAAACTGGCCGACAATCCAACCATCTAGCAATCGATGATCCAAAGATAAACTTAGGTTTACCATGCTACGAATAGCGATGGATTCTTGTATGACGACGGGACGTTTCACTATTTTCTCCACGGATAAAATGGCAGCTTGCCCACCATTCAAAATTGGTGCCGACAGCACAGATCCAAATGCTCCTGTGTTGTTCACTGTGAAGGTTCCCCCTGCCACGTCATGAACGGACAGACGCCCGGAATGTGCTTGGGCAACCAGTTCATTGAGAGCATGGGCGATACCGACAATACTTAAGCGGTCCGCATCGTGAATCACAGGTACCGCAAGAGCATCGTCTGTAGCCACGGCTACCGAGATGTTGATGCGTTGATACATGTGGATTTTATCCTCTACCCATGCGGAGTTAAGCATTGGGTAAGCTTTCAAAGCATCAGTCACAGCCTTGATAAAAAAGGGTAGGTAAGTTAAATCAATGCCTTCTTTACGTTTAAAATCTTGCTTGATTTGTGTTCGTAGAGACACCAACCCGGTAACGTCTACTTCGACCATGGTCCAAGCATGTGGGGCCGTGTGTTTGCTTTCCACCATGCGTTTGGCAATAATTCGTCGCAGGGGTGTAGGGAAAACAATTTTTACATCCTCCAGAGCTGGTGAACTTACCTGCTCATGTCTTTCCGCTTCAGTTTGCAATTGAATTTCTTCCGAGGCTAATTGCACGTTACCGGAAGGAAAGACAGGAGTAGATAGCAAAGTTTCTGGGATACCTCCAGTGGTATCGGTGTTCGCAGATACTTTACGCGCTTCTATCCTTCGCAATACATCTTTACGAGTAATCCTTCCGCCTTCACCGCTGCCCGAGACTTCTCGTAAGTCGATCCCATGATCTTGTGCACTCCGCAATACGGCAGGCGAATATCGAGGACTGCTTGCGGTCTCTCCTCCCAACTGTGAGGTTGTTCTTGCCACCACTTGTGCCCCATTTGGATGTGCCCCGTTTGGAATTGATTTATCCTCCGCATCCGATAAACTTGCACTCTTTAAAACAGAATTTTCTGTATTATCAATTTCACGAATGCGACACAGTACTGTCCCGACAGATACTGTCGCCCCTTCAGAAACCATTATTTTCTCCATATAACCTGAAACATCCGCAGGAATTTCTGCCGTCACCTTATCAGTGATAACTTCCGCCAACGGTTCATATTTGTCTACTGCATCCCCAGGTTGTTTCAACCATTTGGACAAAGTTCCTTCTGTCACACTTTCACCCAATTGCGGCATTTTTATATCGGCCATCGTCCCATACACCCTTTCCACTGCGCTGAGTCCATTTTCGTTCCTATCAAGATCGCTTCGTCAAACATTTTAGAACCGTGCCAAAGCGCGCATGGCTTGGGCCACTTTATCGACAGTCAATTGATACTCTCGTTCCAATACCGGACTGAAAGGCATCGCTGGAATTTCAGGCCCTGCCAATCTGGCAATGGGGGCATCTAAATCAAAGAAGGCTTGCTCAGCAATAAGCGCTGATACTTCGGCACCAATGCCATGAAACTTATTGTCTTCGTGCACAATCAAAATTTTCCCAGTTTTTTTAACTGCTTCCAAAATTGCATCGTCATCCAGGGGACGCAACGTTCGAAGATCTAGTATATGGCTAGAGATGCCCTCCTGTGCAAGTTGTTGTGCGGCCTCTAAAACCAAGTGCAAAGCATACCCATAAGAGAGGACCGTAATGTCTTCTCCTTCCACACGAATGGCTGCTTTCCCCAATGGCACCACATAATCCTCTTCAGGAATTTCCTCTTTAAGCAATCGATACAATTTCTTGTGCTCAAAAAACAACACAGGATCCGGATCCCGAATCGCTGCCTTCAGCATTCCCTTTGCGTCATAGGGTGTGGAGGGGGTCACTACTTTGAGACCTGGAACATGTGTGAACAATGCTTCAACGCTCTGTGAGTGGTATAACCCTCCGTGAATTCCGCCGCCGTAAGGAGCTCGTATCACAATTGGACTGCTCCACTCATTGTTAGACCTGTAACGAATTTTCGCTGCCTCCGAAATAATTTGATTGACGGCAGGCAGTATAAAGTCTGCAAATTGAATTTCTGCTACCGGAATCATGCCAGCGGCCGCTGCACCAATGGAAATTCCTACAATAGCTGATTCTGTCAATGGAAAGTCGAGGGCTCGGTCCTCACCAAAGGCCTCATATAGACCTGTGGTTGCACGAAACACGCCACCTCTAACCCCCACATCCTCACCGAGTACAAACACCCGTTCATCACGTTTCATTTCTTCAAATAAGGCATCGCGAATGGCATCAATATATTGTTTTATGGCCAATTATTGTTCACCCGCTTCCGCATAGACGTAGCGTGATAACGTTTTCGGGTCGGGATTCATCGCTTGTTCCGCATATGTAGTGGCATCGTTGATTTCAGCCATCAAACTTTTGCGCAGAGACTCCTCCTTGACAGCGTCCCATAACCCAACTTCCGTCAAGTAACTCTTCATATGGAGGAGAGAGTCCTTTTGCCTGGCCGCTTCCACCTCTTCTCGAGATCGGTAGGTACGGTCATCATCATCGCTGGAGTGGGGCACAAGTCTGTACATTTTTGCTTCCACCAAGGTTGGACCCTTTCCAGCTTTGGCCTTATCCACCGCATGTTTTACAGCTTCGTAGACTGCCAAAGGGTCTGTTCCGTCCACGGTAATTCCTTCGAATCCGTAACCCACTGCTCTATCTGCAACGTTTTCGCAAGCCAGTTCTCTGCGAGCTGGTATGGAAATGGCATACTGGTTATTTTCGCAGAAAAATACTACCGGTAGTTTGCGCACCCCGGCGAAGTTCGCGGCTTCGTGGAAGTCCCCTTGATTACTGGTCCCTTCGCCAAAGGAAACAAACGAAACATAGGATTCACCCCTCATCTTGGCAGCCAATGCTGCACCTACGGCATGCGGAATCTGGGTTCCCACAGGACTAGAACCAGTAAAAATACGTAGTTTCCGATCTCCGTAGTGTCCCGGCATTTGTCGACCCCCACTGTTAGGTTCTTCCGCGCGGCCAAAGACCGAAAGCAGTTCGTCTTTAGCTGTATGACCAAGCATCAGCATCAGACACAAATCTCTGTAATACGGGAAGACAAAATCAATTCCCGCCTGCAAGGCAAGCCCCGCACCAGCCTGAGCACCTTCCTGTCCTTGACAGGAAATAACAAAGTGAGTTTTCCCAGAGCGGTTCAGTAACCACATCCGTTCGTCCACCATTCTAGCTAAAACCATATAGCGATACATCTCAGTGACTTGCAAGTCACTGAGTTCCAAGGTCTTGTGACGAGGGATTTCATTCACCGTGTCTGCCTCCTTTGACCGGGTTGAGCTCGCTGCACGGGGAGGCCACAGTGCAGGAGTCTACCTCGGGATGCTTATATGTGGATGGATTGGCCATTCACAGCGAGTGCAGCCTCTCCAAACGCTTCCGACAATGTCGGATGGGGATGAACCGTAATTCCAATTTCCCATGGGGTGGCATCCAAGACTTTTGCCAAAGCTGCCTCGGAAACCAGGTCTGTGACATGCGGACCAATCATATGGATGCCTAACAGGTCGTCGTGGATTGAATCAGCAACAATTTTCACAAATCCGTTCGGTTCACCTAAGATTAAGGCTTTACCGTTAGCTTTAAAAGAGAATTTTCCGGTTTTAACAGTGTATCCTTGTTCTTTGGCTTGAGCCTCTGTCAGTCCCAGGCTTGCGACTTCCGGTCGTGTATAGGTACAGCGGGGAATCCAGGACTCATTCAGGGGAGCGGGATGCAGGCCTGCCATTACTTCCACTGCGTGAATGCCCTCATGGGCTGCGACATGGGCCAGTTGCAATCCGCCAATGACGTCGCCAATAGCAAATATGTTTTTCTCTGCAGTCTGAAAGTCTCCATTCACTACAATTGCCCCTTGATGCAATGGCATCTCAATGGCTTCCAACCCAATATCCTGCGTGTTGGGTGTGCGGCCCACAGCTACTAGCAGGACACTTGCCGAAAGAGTTTCCACATGGTCCCCCTTGCGCACCTGCACCGTGAGGCCATCCCCGTGTTTCTCAAGTGTATCCGACAAAATACGGGTCTCAGTAAGCACCTGAATTTTTCTTTTTTTAAACGAACGTGTCAGTTCCGCAGATACTTCCGCATCTTCTGCAGGGAGCAAGGAGGGCATGAATTCAACCACCGTGACTTTAACTCCCATATCGTTCCACAATGAAGCCCATTCTACACCAATAGCACCCCCACCAACAATGATAGCCGATAAAGGAAGTACAGTCATAGAGAGTGCATGGTCACTGTGTAATACAAAAACCCCATCAAAATCTAACCCAGGCAATTCTTTAGGTGTAGAACCAGTGGCAACGAGGGTAAACCTTGGAGTTAAAATTTGACTATCCCCCGACGTTTCCTGTACCCGCACCGCACCAGCCTGAGGTGAAAAGATGGAGGGGCCCATCAATCGGCCTCTCCCAGCAATCACATCAATTTGATTTTTCTTCATCAAAAACTGGATACCCTTATATAATTGTTTCACAATATCTGCTTTGCGAGACATAGCTTGAGAAAAATCCAACGTTGCCTCACCGATTGTGATGCCAAAAGTGGAAGCGTGATGAACTGTGGACCACACCTCAGCGGTCCGCAACAGCGCTTTAGTAGGAATGCAACCCTTGTGTAAACACGTTCCGCCAAGCTGCTCCTGCTCTACAATGGCGACACAAAAACCCAACTGAGCGGCGCGAATGGCTGCCACATACCCTCCCGTCCCACCGCCTAAAACCACGAGATGGTAGTCTTTTTGCGCCACCATAATTCCCTCCAATATCGCGTTAGTTGCCCTGCAAAGCATCCTTACCATTACGAAGGTAGGTGCTACGTACTTGTTTCATTTGAGCAATACGATTTTCCGCCATTTGATTTGCGGCACGATGTGGGCCAATTTGAGATTCCCGGGAAACATCATAGATCCGTAACATGATATCGTAGATTTCTTCAACTTTTTTCATTGCCCTGGTTTCATTATAACCGCGCAATTCTTCAGCAACGTTTATCAGCCCCGCTGCATTAATTACATAATCAGGTGCATAGACAATACCCTTTTCATACAGCAGATCTCCATGGCGATCTTCTGCCAATTGATTGTTGGCTGCCCCAGCAATCGCCGCACAGTGTAAACGCTCTATTGTATCATCATTGATAATGGCTCCTAGAGCGCAAGGAGCAAAAATATCACACCGCTGGTCAAAAATTTCACTCGGTCGGACTACCTTGGCATTCAGTTCTGCCACCGCTTTGCGCAGAGATTCCTCATTAATATCCGTGACAATCAACTGTGCGCCAGCTTTATGTAGCATTTTTGCAAGGTTATAGCCAACGCTACCAAGTCCTTGGATGGCAACGGTTTTCCCAGACAGGTCGTCACTTCCCAAGGCCACCTTGGCAGTGGCTTGCAGACCGCGAAAAACCCCCAAGGCTGTTACAGGGCTGGGATTGCCGCTAGAACCATCGCTACGAGTAGTGCCAGTAACAAAATCTGTTTCCATATGGACAATGTCCATATCCTGAACACTTGTCCCAACATCTTCTGCAGTAATATAGCGACCATTCAACCCTTGAATGAAACGCCCGAGTGAACGGAACAGACCCTCACTCTTGGCCACTTTGGGATCTCCAAATACCACTGTCTTGCCACCGCCCAAATTGAGTCCGGCAACCGCAGCTTTATAAGTCATACCACGGGCTAAACGCAACGCGTCCACAATAGCATCGGACTCTGAGGCGTAATTCCACATCCGGCAACCCCCGAGTGCTGGACCCAGCGTGGTGTCATGGATAACGATGACTGCTTTCAAGCCTGTACTTTCGTCAGCGCAAAATACCATTTGTTCGTAATCATGTTTGGCCATTTCTGAAAAAAGTTCCATCTAAGAAGCCTCCTCTATATCAGGGGCGATGCAAAAGATTGGGTTCCCCAGCCACAAAATTCTAGTTCTGCCCATCCGCATAGACTGCTACATCGTCTCTTATATTACCAAACTCATAAGCAAATTGCGTGCCAAATCCAGATTGTTTTTCTTTTAAAATTTTGCCCTGCTGTAACGGGAAAAAGCGCATGGGTATTGTGTTCGAGCATGCGCACAGTGCAAAAAATTGCACTGTGCGCATATTTTTGCAAGCAATCGCTTTCATTAAACTGCCCATTCACTTGAAAAGTAATTCATCTTTAGTTTAACGAGTTCACTGAAAATCTTGTACTTCAGGTACTTCAGGTACTTTAGACACTCCATACTGCTCCAACTTATAATACAGGCTCCGAACAGAAATGCCTAAGCGTCTAGCTGTTTCTGTTTTATTTCCTTGCACCGCATGAAGAGCCTGCAAAATGGCATATCGCTCAGCCGCCTGTACAGTTTCTGTTAATGGCCTAATATCCACATTGGGTTGTGACAAAATCGACGATGAAATTGGTGACATTTGTAACAAAGGTAAGTAGGAGGCTCGTAAAACCTGGTCTCGAAAATCCATATGGATCATGGCCCTGCCGATCGTATTTTCAAGTTCTCGTACATTCCCGGGCCAAGAATAACGTTCCAAAATTTGCAAAGCATCCCGGTCGACTTGCTGAACATGTCGACCATAGGCCTGGTTGTGACGATAGACAATATGCTGGGTTAATTCCGATATATCCTCTTTGCGGTAACGCAAAGGCGGAATTACAATTGGAAAAACATTAAGTCTATAATACAAATCTTCCCGGAATCGTCGTGCGGCCACCGCCTGTTCTAGGTTGACATGTGTCGCTGCGATTACCCGTACATGAACGGATACAGGACGTGTCCCGCCTACCCGCACAATTTCTTGTTCCTGCAGTGTTCGTAACAATTTGGCCTGGGTTGCTGGAGTCATCTCTCCAATTTCATCCAAAAAAAGTGTTCCACCAGATGCCTCTTCGAACAATCCCTTCTTGCCGCCACGCCGCGCTCCGGTAAATGCCCCTTCCTCGTAGCCAAATAATTCACTTTCAAGCAAGCTTTCAGAAAGGGCAGCGCAATTGACACGCACAAAAGGGTTGAAGTGTCGGGGACTGACGTTATGAATGGCATGTGCAAATAATTCCTTGCCTGTTCCTGATTCTCCCCTTAATAACACGGTGGCAGGTGTTTGTGCCGCCTGACGTGCCTGTTCCACAGCCAACAATAGGGAAGTACTGTGTCCGAGAATATCATCAAAAGTGTATTTTGCCTGCAGTGAGCGGATGTAACGATTGGCGCGCTGCAGTTCCTCAGTCAAACGTTGGATTTCTGACACGTCGTGGATGACGCCAACACTGCCCTTTAACTCTCCTCCTACAATAATGGGGGCGACATCCACCAACACCTCACGTCGTCTGGGGCCCAATCGCATATGCACAGCACGTACCGATTGCTGGGTGCGTAGCACTTGCATGTGCATGCTCTCCCCTTCAGCAATGTCCACCTCGGCTGGTTGATCAATCACCTGTTCTGGGGTAAGCCCCGTAATACGGGTATATGCTGGATTAATGAGTATCCCGCGTCCGTTTTCATCCACCACCGAAATGGCATCCTGTGTAGATTCAATGACAGCCTCCAGTAGCGTCTTCACCTCTCGTAAGCTACTAATTTCAGAGGCAACTTGTTGTAATTCAGTGACGGAACGCAGATTTTTCCTTAGTTTTCTAATTAAAGTTACTTTGTCCTCAATTAGAAGCATAAAAAAGTGCAGCGCTGTCCCGGAAATTACGGTTGTATCTGTAGGAGCCTGGTCTGTCAATGCTGCATAAACCATTGGATTTCCTGTTACCTCAAGGATGAGGTCTGGCACAGGATTACTTTGAAAAAAAGGGGCATAGTCCCGAGCAGTGGCAATCCCATACTTACGAGCAAGATTTATACCGGGGGCGTCTTCGCGCAAGTCCACCACGACCTGCAAATGAATTTCCGGATGATTGGCCAGTGCATCAATCAGTTTACATCCACCCTGCCCTGCCCCAACAATGATAACTTGAATCATTCTGTACGTCGCCCCCTTGGGGCCATTGTACCACGAACTTTAAAATCCAATCGAAAGACCGCGTGTGTGGTGTGGTGGTGTGTATGCTATGATAAAAATCAAGATCTTGGTACACTGTTAGAGGTTGTCCGGACACACACTCTTAATCTGGAGAGTGTTTCGTAGAGGCTCCGTTTTCAGTAGACGGGGCATCGTAGACACCACTTTTCCCACCAGACTTATGAAGCAGATGAATGTGTTCAACAGACATCCCTCTATCCACAGCCTTACACATGTCATACACAGTTAGAGCACTTACGCTGCAGGCCGTCATGGCCTCCATCTCCACGCCAGTGCGGTAAGTCGTACCTATGGTTGCAGTAATTTGCAACTGCGCATCTCCATTAGCTGCATCTTGGACCCATTCACAACGGATCCGGAGGCTAGCTAATGGCAATGGGTGACACAATGGAATCAAATCAGCTGTGCGTTTCGCCGCCATCACACCTGCAATTTCTGCCACAGTGAGGACGTCTCCCTTTTTCATTTCACCTGCTTGGATGTGGCGCTTAGTAGTTTGGGCCATGCGGACAACAGCGGTGGCTATGGCCTCGCGCAGCGTTTCTTGCTTGGAGGAAATGTCCACCATCTGTACTCGACCCTCTTCATCAAAGTGAGTCAGTCCTAAATCTGTTTTCATCGACACGATTCTTCCTCTCTGAGAGGTTGTGGACGCTCTCAATTGTAAGGTAGCAAATCCAGTAAGTTTTTGCGAACTTTTCGTGAAACAGTAGTGAATATTTCTGCTCAATGGATTTAAGCAAGCACTTTTGTAAAGGAGTGACGGAACATGCAAATTACTATCAAACTATTTGCAGGACTGGCTGAGAAAATTGGAGAACGGCAAGTAACCGTAAATATACCTACTGGTGCCACTGTGAAGGAATTGCGTCATTATGTCCGCTTACAGTTCCCAAGTTTTCCATCTCTGTTTGACGGTGTCCTTGTGGCAGTAAATCAAGTTTATGCATTAGAAGACACCGTACTACAAGAGGGTAGCGAGGTGGCTCTAATCCCCCCCGTGGGTGGAGGAAGCTCACTACAGCCGTCTTGTCTGGTGACTCGAAACCCTTTAGACATAGCACAGGCCTATGCTCAATTCACAAATTCTAACTTGGGTGGAATAGTGCTGTTTTGTGGGACTGTGCGAGAGTGGACGCACCATCGTCACACGCTGCAATTGCAGTACGAGGCTTACGAAGCGATGGCTCTTACCCAAATGGGCCTCATTGAAACCGAATTAAGGGTACAGTGGCCCAAGGTACAAACCTTGCAATGGCATCGAGTAGGTGTCCTAGAACCTACAGAGATTGCAGTGATTTGCGCTGCTGCAGCGTCCCATCGAGAGGATGCTTTCATCGTCGCTAAAGTGCTGATTGAACGTCTGAAAAGAGAAGTTCCCATTTGGAAAAAGGAATTCTATGCAAATGGAGATGCACTCTGGCAGCCGAACGAAAGCTTGTAAAAGGTGTTCAGCCAATTTGTACAACCTAAGCGCACTCCACCTGACACCATTGGATGAGTCCTCCCCTCTTTTCTGGGACCACTTCACCCAACTCTTCCATCCAGTCCAAATATCCAAGCACCTCAGAAATAATCAGAGATGTCTCCTGACGATGTCGTGAAAAGTAATCGATGGCTAGCTCAAAGGCCGTGCGGGGGCGCTCCCGCAATCGTTGCAATAATTGGTTACGTCGATGCTCTTGCCCCGAAAGTCGCCGTTCAATGAGCAGTGCAGAGTTTGTGAAAATTCCCCCATGTCCTGGGTAGACGTGTGTCAACGGCAGTGTATGCAATAGCTGCAGATTTTCTCGGTACTGCAATAAACTCTTGCTGCGCTGAGCGTCTCGACCCTGGAGGGCACCGGGCAGTGGCTCAATAAAAGCATTGGCGGATATGTCCGGTAACAATTGATCGCCAACGATGAAATCCCCTGTTTTTTCGTCCCACAGGGCAATGGCTGCCTGTGCGTGTCCAGGAACGTAAACCACTCGCAGTTCAGGCAAAAGCGGAAAGGGGTGGCCATCGATTAAAGGAATGTCTACTACCGACCGGCCGGTCAAATTCTCCAAGAAAAAAAACTCCTTTTCCGTTTTCTGAATTTCACTTTCTGGAACACCCATTTGTTGATAAAGCGTGCGCAAAAAATCACGCCGATATTTGTCCCAGGCTCCTCCTGGCTGCAACCAGCTTTCAGTTTGAGGATGAGCAAATATGGGTACCCCAGCGGTCTGAAAAAGGCTAGCCAAACCTGCATGATCCACATGTCCATGTGTTAATACCAATCCATTCAAGTGGCTTGGTGTGAGTCCGAGACCCTTTAGTTCTTGTAAAAGGGTCTCCTGTGCCGGTTGGTACCGCGGACCGCAATCCACTAAAAAACGGGTTTCACCCTGCTCCACGTAATACGCATTCACCATGCCCACTGGCAAAGGGGTTGGCAACTCAATTCGCTTTACCTGCATGCCGCAACAGTCCCACCCTTCTCATTCACCGATGCTGCAAGGCATCGGTCTTTGTCGGTCATTTTACCACACATTCAGATCCCTGTTACGCAAAAATTACAGCCAGGAGTCTTCTAAAGAGATTCCCTAATTCATAGACTTGCAACAACCCCTGGGAAAGGTTGGCCAGGAAAACGGGCGTAGCCCGGTCAATGGGAGGATGCCACATGGAACAAAATCGACAAAACACGGTTTCCTCACCATCCATTGCAAAAACTTTGGGACAAGCCGTTTCGTTGATAGGAGCCTGCATTTTATTTCTGCTCATGGTCTGGGGCCAAGGAAAGTGGCCTTTAGGTGCATTTAGTATAAACAATTTAACAAATGCCGAGATTATGGAATTAGTGGGGACAAGTCAATATAGTCCTCCTGCAGCGTTCTTAGAAAATAATCTGTGGTCCACATTAGGACAGACTTTGCATATCCCATTCGTCAATCCCGTATCCATGATGCAATCCCAGCTACCCAATCTGCCTTTCCCAATCTCAGATAGCGGTGCGCAAGGGCAGACTAGCTTATTTGCGTACCTTCCTGCGTGGCAATCTCAAACACATAAAATCGCTCTGGGCTGGATTCCTTATGAATCCCCTGCTCAAACCATCCAGTTAATCTCCGCTAACCCTGGCATCACGGTTATCAGTCCGAGTTGGTTAACGCTTACCAACCAGTACGGAGATGTTCAGTCTCAGGTGGAGCAACCCGTCATTGACTACGCTCACAATCGACATATTCAAGTCTGGGCGATGGTGAATAACCAGTTTAATGGGACACTTACACATTCCCTGCTCACAAGTGTCACGGCCAAAAATAATTTTATCCAACAAGTCGCACAAATTGCTAGTCATGCACACCTGAATGGAATTAATGTCGACTTTGAAAACCTACAAACGCAGGATAGAACCCTATTTTCTCAATTTATAGGTGAACTTCATGCGGTATTGAAGCCCTTAGGGGTACAGGTTTCGGTGGATGTCACACCGGATATTGCCTTTTTACAAAATGACGCGGCATATTTTCATGCGGGCTTGGCGGCTAATGCCGACTATGTCATTGTGATGGCCTATGACGAACACTGGGCCGCAGACCCGCAACCCGGCCCAGTTGCAGATGTTCCGTGGGTGACACAGTCGGTCAACGACTTACTGAACACAGGAGTGCCCGCCGGAAAACTCATTCTGGGAGTTCCCTTTTACGCTCGATTTTGGCATGTGTACCCTGATGGCAGTGTCTCCAGTCAAGCAGTTGCTTCTTATGCTGTAACCAGTATTCTCACCGCACATCACGCAAAAAGCACATGGCTTCCAACCCTAGGTGTTGCTTACGCCCGTTATCCAAGGACAAACGGTTATGAAGAAGTATGGTATGAAACTTCTAATACCGAACAACAAAAACTGGCCATGGTGAATGAAGATGGGTTGGCAGGAGTAGCTATTTGGTCCCTTAGCCTTTCAAATACTCACACGTGGCAAACCCTAATGCAAGCCATGAGCCAATCCGTTCTGTGATTAAGAACAGCTGATGAAATACAACAAAAACACGGTGTTAAGCAAGGAATACACAATAAAGAGGGATAGAGATGGATAAAATGCTCGTCGGTATAGGGACTGTTACCCTCTTGGGCTACTTAGGTACGGCTTGGCTACGTCCCAGCATGGCCGCTGAGGGATTAGAAACGACTGTACAACTATTTGTACAGTCTGTGCCCTGGATTGTTGTTTCCCTGTTTTCAGCTGGCTTGTTGGCTCAATGGCTGCACCCTCCTGCCATTGCCCGCATCCTCGGGCAGGAAGCGAGGCTTTATGGAATCTTGCTGGGTGCCCTTTTAGGAACTTTGGGCACGGGATCTCGCTGGGCCATGTACCCAATTGCAGCAGAACTCCTCGCAGCCCATGCAAGTACTGGCGCTGTTTTTGCCTTTGTGACCACTTGGCAACTGGTTTCACTGACGCGGCTACCTGCAGAAATACCTTTTTATGGCGGGCGGTTTACTATCCTGCGAGCCATCATATCGGTCGTTATTGCTGTGGTAGGTGGGCTTTTGATTGAACAAATCCCCCAAAAATAGGAGAGTAATTTACCTTTTAGAAAATTTTTGCCCATTAAATTTTTCCAATAAGTTGGTATCAAAGCTTGTAATATTATACTGTTGGCGCTGTACACTTGCTTTTGCCATGTCAATTAACTGTGTCAACATTTGCCGATAGGGGAGGCCCGTGGGTTCCCAGAGATAAAAAGCAAAAGACCCTGGAATTGTGTTCACCTCATTGACAAAAATTTCGCCTCCACTAGAAATTAAAAAGTCTACTCGAACGACACCTTTGGCCCGCACAGCATGAAAAACCTGCACGGCCAGTTGTTGCAAGGTCCGCGTGGTTTGCTCCGGCAGTCGTGCGGGAATTTCCCGTCCTTGACCGGAACCTTTGTTAAAATTGCCGCGGATGTACTTGTCTTCATACGTCAAAAACTTTTCCCATGTAATAGGGCGTTCACATACAGAAGCCTGTGCTCGAATTTCGTCTCCAAGCACTGAAACGTTAATTTCGACCGGATCTAACAATCCTTGTTCTACCAAGATGCGGCTATCGTAATGCTGAGCCACCTCCACGGCATGCTCCAATTCTGACTCGTTATCGGCGCGGGAAATACCCACAGAAGAGCCCAGGTTTGCGGGCTTCACGAATAAAGGATAATGAAGTTTCTCTTCAACCCGTTGTAAGATTTCAGATCTGGATAACTCCCACTGCTCTCTTGAAAACCATATATAAGGAACATAAGGAATTCCCTCTCCAGCAAATACCGACTTCATTATGATTTTATCCATCCCCACTGCGCTACCCACCACACCTGCACTGGTGTAGGGAACTCCAGTCAACTCCAGAAAGCCCTGCAGACTGCCGTCTTCTCCAAACGTACCGTGTAAAGCTGGAATCACCGCGGTAATCTCAACTTCTCGTATGTTGGAACTGTTATTCTTGACTTTAAACCAATTGTGTTTCTCTCCACTACTCCCTGATTGAGATTCCAAACGCACACGACTGTCAGGTATCGGATCCCAGTGAACAATATCAGCTGCAGCCACAGTCTGTGCAAGCTTGTCTTGGCGAAATGATTCGATGTCGTGCATGCTGTCACTGGAGTACCAACGTCCGTCCTTGGCAATATAAATGGGTAAAGATTTAAACCGAATGGGATCTAAATTTTCCATTACCTGTAAAGCTGTGACCACAGAAACCTCATGTTCCACAGAGCGGCCACCAAAAATAACCGCAATCGTCTCCACCGTTTAATTCCCTCCTAAACTCCCCTGCTCATGATGGGGTGCAAAATATGATTAAAATTTGTTCATGGGCAATTTTATCATCCCGAATAAATTTCACGCTGAATAAGCTTCACAGAAGTTCACTGCTCCAAGTGATCCGGCAAGTCATTTTCAAACAGTACCACATCTCCAGCACGCAGCAAGCTGGGTAAGAATTTTTGCGCCTCCCCTAAAGATTGAAAAGTGTGAACCTGGGCAACGGGAAATTCAGCATCCGCAAGTCCTGCCAGTAGAGATTGTGTATTCAACTTACCTACCAGAATGACCTCATCACACACCGCTGCAATCTGCCGGCCAAAGGCTCTGTGTACCTCTTTTGATTGCGACCCCAGTTCCACCATACCAGGTGTTACAATCCATTTGCGGTAGCTTGAAAACTGGCTGAGTACCTCCAAAGCAGCGGCTGCACCCTCCGGATTGGAATTAAATGCATCGTCAATCACAAGAATACCTGTTCCTGGGTCGATGAGTTGCAGTCGATGCTCCACAGGTTGAATAGAGGCAATTCCCTGTTCCAGTTCTTCTGGAGACAGTCCCATCCGCCTTGCCAATAAAGCAGCCCCTACAATGTTTTGCACATTGTGTCTACCGAGTAAACGAGTTTTACATCGTATTTTAATGTCCCCCACCAATACCAAGGTGAATGCGGTCTCTCGATCTTCAACGCACACCTGTTCAGCATAGGCAGACAAGTGTTGGGCCGCTTGAAACCCATAAAACAATACATCCCGAGATAAAGTTTTTGCTTCTTTCACACAATAGATATTGTCCCCATTGACTACCATAATTCCTTCAGTGCTAACGCCTCGGGCCAAGTCAAACTTGGTGTGTGCAATATTGTCTAAACTACCGAGGGTTTCGAGATGTGCTGGGCCTACAGAGGTAATGAGCCCGTAACTTGGTTCCACTAACTGAACCAGTTCTTGTATGTCTTTGCGATGTCGGGCCCCCATTTCCGCAACAAACACCTCATGATGTCCAGAAAGTTGTTCATTAATGACTCGACAAATTCCCATAGGTGTATTGAAACTTCCTGGAGTAAATAGCACGTCAAACTTCGCACTCAAAACACTGCCTAAAATATATTTGCTACTAGTCTTTCCATAGCTTCCAGTAATGCCAATAACCCGAAGTTGGTGCAATACCTGAAGCTCTCGTAACCGTGTTTTGGCTTTGTGCTTAAATTGATGTTGAATCATCCATTCTAAGGGCCACGACAGCCATAGCGCTAATATAACATTCCATAGGGATAACCAGACGGCCAGCATGATTCCAGCTGGAAACCACCAGCATAATATCATCCACTCCAATACAAGCACAATGCCTTGGGTAATGGCGAGTCGCCAAGCCCGGGCTGTCCAGTGCAAGGGAACCTTCCACACTTTGCGTCTGAAAACTTTGCCAGTGTATAGTGCATGTAGAATCATAAAGAATCCAGCAGGAATTGCCATCCACCACCAATTGAGCAACCCTGCGAATAAAAACACAAGACTGACGACACCTTGCCAGCCGTGGTCACTGGTTATTGCACGAATAAAATGATGACGGTAAAATCCGCCGCTCTGATAACTTTCCCGTTGGGCATAATAAGTCCATTCAGGCAAACGTGCAAACCAATAATATGCACCCGTAATCATTAGAATAGCCACAAATATCGACTGTTCCATCATAAACTCCCCAGCAAAAAATGTTTCTCAATTTGAATAAAGCGTCCTAATTGGTCCAGGTAACTAAAGTGTCCCGCCCCAGCAAACACTACTAACCCGGCGTCCGGGATGGCTGCCTCCATGACCTTGGCATCTCGCACAGGTGTGGCTGTATCTTGGTCTCCCCAAACCAACAGGGTTGGGCATTGAATGGTGGGTAAGAGTTCGTCCAGATGTTGATTGACCACACGAATAAAAATGCCCCTTAGCGGACCAGCATCCACGTAGTCCTGGGATCCAAATCGTGCATAAAGCTTAGCCAAGCGGTTTTCATTACGTCGACCCAGTATCCCCCATTGATATAACCTTTTTGCAGTTTTAAAAGTATACACTTTTATATAATATGTGAAAGGGCGCTTTGGTTTAACTCCCGCTGCATCCACCAGGGTAATTTTTTCGACAAGTTCGGGGTGATGCGAAGCCAACCAAATGGTAACTTTGCCGCCGAAAGAATGAGCAATAATGTGACACTTTTGCACGCCAAGCTTTGTGATAAAACGATATACAAATTCTGCGTATTCCCCCACACCCCATACAGTTTTTGGAATATCGCTCTCCCCAAATCCAGGAAAATCCAGAGAGACCACACGAAACCACTGTGCAAAGGCTTGATGGACAGGAGCAAGACTTTTGGCACTCCCCCCCCAACCGTGCAATAACAATAAAATTGGTCCAGAGCCTTCGATATCGAAGGCCACACGCATCCCATCAATATTCATGTACTCTCGCAATCGCCAAACCACTCCTTTACTGGCACCCAGTACAGTCATATGTATAAAGACTGCAGATAGTGTACCATAGAGGACATATGGAAGTCTGCTGTAAGGGAGGGGCGCAAAGTGTTCCACAACAGGGCAAGGGTCGTGAATCAAAGAGATCTTTTAGAGTTGCCATTGCAGGTGCAACTCGTGGATAAAACGTCCAGTGATTGCAACCAAACTGGAACTCAACTGCTTGCCATCTATTCCTCTTTACAGGAAAGCTTCGGGGACTTACACTGGTGGCCAGCCGATACGGACGAAGAGATGGTAATAGGTTCCATATTGGTTCAAAACGTTGCGTGGAAAAATGTGGTGCAGGCCATTGAACTGCTTCGGGATCAAGGCAGGCTGAGTTTTCGGGGCATTTTCGAAACTTCCCAAGAAGAACTTGAAAAATCTATTCGCAGTACTCGATTTTATCGCACCAAAGCCAAAAAGTTAAAGGCTTTCGCGACGTACCTAAATGACCGCCATGATGGATCTTTAAAAAACCTACTGTCTATACCCATGCATCCGTTACGCATCGAATTGCTTAATATTTACGGAATTGGAAGGGAAACAGCGGATGACATTCTTTTGTACGCAGCACATCAACCGAGTTTTGTGATTGATACCTACACGGTTCGTATATTTGAGCGACTTGGATACTCTCCGCCAAGAAATGAATATGAATTTTGGCGAAGCTGGTTTATGAAACATTTACCTGCAGAACCTCGACTATTTAACCAGTACCACGCTCTGCTTGACCGACTGGGACATCACTTGTGCACAACTCACAACCCCCGTTGTAGCATATGCCCTCTGCAATCACTTTGTACATTTGCAATAAGCCCAAAGAATGGGAGTGTATCCTCGTCTCCACATGCTCTATTTTAAAATTGTCTCGCTAAACTAAGCACAGACTCTACGTAGCTGTCGGAATGATTGTAAGAAAAAATTGCAGCAAATGGATTGCGTGCGAATCCGTTGGCAGCCAACATATGTGCTGCTGTATAGATGGCATCATACACGTTCTCAATATCTGCCGTACCTGTATGCCAGGGCGCGAGCGTGGCATACATTGCAAACGTCTGCGGCAGAAATTGCATAGGTCCCACAGCCCCGGCGTAACTGTCAGGACAGTTTGTTGTGCAAAAATCTGTTTCAACCTTGTGAATAGCCGCCAACACCGTCCATGGAATTCCAAACCGCTGACCTGCATCTTCATAGGCCGACAAAAGATCCACCGGAACTCCATGTGTATCCACACTGCCCTGGCGACTTGACAGTTCATTGACACGAGATGAAGATGGAATGCGTAATTGTTCCCCGGGTAAAAGAAGCGTCGTCCGCAGATGATTGGCAGCCATTAATGCCTGAACGCTAATTCCTTTGCGAACTCCGATGTTCCATAGCGTGTCCCCCGGCAAGACAATGTAATGTCCTGTTTTTTCACCAATAGGTTTGCTTTTTACATCTTTCAATAATCCTCCAATCAAAGGTGTGCTCACAATATGTAAGATTTGATTGGGAAATATTTTATCTGACTTAAGGTTGTTCCATTTCTCCAAATTTACAATACTAATCTTGTACTGGGTGGCAATAGACCACAAAGTGTTTCCACTCTGAACACGATAGTCCCAGAAATATTTTTTTTCGGTAATTATCGGGTGAGAATTGTGTGTGGATATCTCAATTTTTTTTAAAGCCTGAATTAAGTATATTCTGCCATGATTGGAAGTTGAAAAACTCTATTGGCACATCTTTTTTTAAAAATTGAGACGGATTGAACGGCAATGAAACACCCTCCGTGGTTACAGGGAAACCATCCACTTTCAGTGCAGTAGGTATCGATGTATTTGCAGAGACTGGCGACATATGGGGAATCCTACTCATTTCTGTGGACACTGGGTGGCCAAACCAGCTTGTTACCAGGGTCAACACTGCAGCAATAAACCACTGTAGTTTTCCCGTCACTTGCATCATCCTTTCACAAAAAGATAGAGGATGGGATGCAAAGTTTGTTGTCCTCGTGTCCATATATATGGCTGTGCCAGGGAATATAGTCCTTTAATTAAGTGTAAAGGGCGATTAGACCTCGAAAGTACTATCCAAGGCACATAAAAAGGTGTGGCCAACCAATGGTTGACCACACCTTTTTCAGTTTTCTCAAGAGCGGGAATTTACGCAATCTCAAATTTAAAATTAAGACACCATACTGGGCATACTCGCAAAAGACATAATCCAAATGGACGCGGCAACCACCACAAATACCGTAAAAAACGCGAAAAGAATCATACTAATATGATAACCCGGACGATATCCCTCACCAATGTGCATGAAAAAAAGGAATTGAACAAACACCTGCAAAATCGCAAGAAACACAAGCAGCGTAATCAATATACGGGGTGGCATATGAATGGACAAAACCAACCACAGTGCAATAAACGTCAATGCCAGGGAAAGAACAAATCCCAAGATGTGTTTCCAAGGAAATTTTTCATAACTGCCATGACTCGTATTTGTAGGGGATGCAATAGACACTTTACAACACCCTTCCCGTCAAATAAACTGCTGTGAAAATAAACACCCAAACAACGTCAAGGAAATGCCAGTAAAGCCCAATAATGAACACCTTTCGTGCTGTTACAGCGTTAATGCCACGACGCCAGAGTTGAATCATAATTAAAATCATCCAAAGAATTCCCAAACTGACGTGTGAACCGTGGGTGCCTACCAAGGTGTAAAAGCCAGTTAGAAAAGCACTGCGAGATATCGTTGCGCCAATTGAGACATTGTGAATAAATTCACTGACTTCCATTCCCACAAATCCCATTCCCAGTAGAACAGTGACCATTAGCCAGCCAATCGTTCCCTTGACATTTCCCTTGCGCATCTCAAACGTTGCCAAGCCACAGGTAAAACTACTGGTGAGCAAGAGCACGGTTTCAATAACAAATCCCTTCACATCAAAGAGATCTTTTGAAGTCGGCCCCCCCGCCGTATGATTGTGTAAAATCAAATAGGTCGCAAACAAAGTGGCAAATAGAATCATATCTTGAGCTAAAAAAGCCCAGAACCCAAAAATCTTTAAACTTCCCTCTTCCGTAGAAAACTCAAGCGGGGTTTCTACTGTGTTGCTGACCCGCGATTGAGGGAGTCCATGAACATCTAGTGACATTGACATCCTCTATCACAACCTCCCCGCTGTAGCTTCTGTGTGCCGGATTTCATCCACACCAATGAAATGATCCGTATTGTATTCGAAGGACCGTTGAGCCAACATGAACAGAATTGCAAGCAACCCTATAATCGCCAGAATATATTGTTCAAACACAAACCCATACCCGGCGACAAAGAAAGCGACACCGATTAAAAAGGGGCGACCAGAATTGTTAGGCATATGAATAGGTCGCAAAGTTTCTGATTGATCGACCCTTTGAGTCTGGCCCTTTTTCATCATCCAGAAAGCATCTCGTCCCTCAACCACAGGGATGCGAGCAAAATTATATTCAGGTGCAGGGGAAGGAACAGACCACTCTAAGGATCGTCCATCCCATGGATCCCCTGTCACATCCTTAAGTTGTTCGCGATGCAAAGTACTCAGGGCAATATCGACAACCATGAGAATGAACCCAACCCCCATGGCGTAAGCCCCAATAGTCTCAATAAGATTTAAAGGCCCCCAGCCCAGACCGGCTGGATAGGTATAAATTCGACGTGGCATACCCATCAATCCAACAATGTACATGGGAAAGAAGCAAACATGAAAGCCAATGAAAAACCACCAAAAGGCACGTTTTCCCCAGCGTTCGTTTAACGTGAAGCCAAACATCTTTGGCCACCAGTAATACAATCCTGCCAGGCAACCAAAAACAACGCCCCCTATTAGTGCGTAGTGAAAGTGACTTACCAGAAAGGCGCTGCCATGATACTGGTAATCTGCAGGCGCTGCGGCCAACATGACCCCAGTCACTCCAGCAATAGTGAAAGTAGGAATAAAAGCTAGGGCCCACAGCATTGCTGTATTGATTTCAATTTTCCCTCTGTATAATGTGAACAACCAGTTAAATACTTTCACACCCGTGGGAACCGCAATTAGCATGGTGGAAAGTGAGAAAAACGAATTTACCGCAGCACCTGCTCCCATCGTGAAAAAGTGATGAACCCATGTCAAGAAACTGACGAAAGCGATGGAAACCAGGGACACAACCATCGCATTGTACCCAAACAGTCGCTTATGAGAAAAGGTTGAAACCACCTCGGACATCACGCCAAACGCAGGCAAAATAACAATGTACACTTCCGGATGTCCCCAAAACCAGAACAAGTTAGTCCACATCATTGGCAATCCACCCGCCGATACCGTGAAAAAGTGGGCCGCAAATAGTCGATCCATTAATAGCATGATTAAAGCCACTGCTAAAACTGGAAAAGCAAAAATAATTAACACAGTGGTCACCAAAACAGACCACGTAAACATAGGCATACGGAGCAAGGTCATTCCTGGTGCTCGAAGACGGAGAATTGTTACAAGAAAATTTATCCCTGTCGCAATCGTGCCAATCCCGGTAATGGTAAGCGCTAAGAGATAATAATTTTCCCCGGGTCCCACGCTATAATGGGCACCTGCAAGGGGTGCATAACTAGACCAACCTGCATCCGGAGATCCTCCCCAGACGAAAGAAATGTTAAACAGCAGAGCCGCAAAAAAGAATAGCCAAAAGCTCATTGCATTTAGGTAGGGAAAAGCCACATCGCGTGCACCAATCTGTAAGGGTACAACAATATTCATCAATCCGACGACAAAAGGCATCGCCATAAACAAAATCATCAGGGTCCCATGGGTTGTGAAAATTTGGTCATAGTGCTCTGCACTTAAAAAATGCATATTGGGTGCAGCCAGTTGGGTACGCATCATCATGGCATCCACACCACCTCGGAAAAGCATGGCGATGGCGGCTAAAATGTACATAATACCAATTTTTTTATGGTCCACTGTGGTCAGCCATTCTTTCCATAACCACTTCCACTTTTTGAAGTAAGTTAAGACAAAAACGATACCCAGGCTGGCCATTACAATGGATGCGTCTGCACCATATTCCATATAGTTTTTAATCAAATTATGATTGACATATTGAAATAGCGCTTCAAACACGCCTTCGCCTCCATTTCATGCTGCAAATAATCGTGTACAAAATACTTATTGTTTGCCGGGAATTGTCTGGGACAATGATGACATTTCCGCATTCATTTGAGTAAATTGTGAATCCATTGATGAAAACGTCATTGTCGGAACTTCACCCGGCTGCAACAACTTTCTGTAAGTCACCTCGGTCAACTTTGGAGCCGTTTGTTTCACATTTGAGACCCACTGATTAAATGCATTCTGAGATTTGGATAAGACATTAAAATGCATGTCAGCAAAACCAGCGCCAGTGAAGTTTGCACCCCACCCCAGATATGTCCCTGGATTACTTGCTTCGAGCCACAGAGGCATGTTCATTCCCGGCATAGCATACTCTTGTCCGCCCAAAGCGGGTACCCAAAATGAATTCATCGGCCCCACCGCAGACAACTTGAAATCTACAGGGATTCCAGCTGGAATCGCTACATAATTCACAGTTTCAATTCCCTGCTGCGGGTATTCGAATATCCACTTCCAGTCCACCGAGGTTACTTGAATCGTCATCGGATCTCCCGTCGGTGTGGGCGGGTGCTGCAGTCGGTAAATCATTTTTACCGTTGGGACTGCCAGCGCAATCATCATCAAAATAGGGACAACTGTCCAAATAATTTCCAACTTTCCGTATCCCGCAAGTTCCGGATTGTAACCTTCCGGATCTTTACCAGGGCGAGCCCTGAATTTTACGAGTACATAAATGAAAATTGTCATAACAACAGCTAAAACAAAAGACATAATTACAATGGATAGAATAATCAAATGATACTCCTGACGTGCTACAGGCCCCTGCGGATTGAGGACGGTAATTCGCTGACCGCATCCCGTCAACAAAAGTAACGAAGCAATCACCGCAAGTCCGAGTTTGGTTGACTTTTTGCGCGGTCTCACTTTTGGCATCATTCCTTTTCACAAAAAGTAATGGTGATAAAAAATTGTAGCAATAACCACTTACGGTCAAATCCGCTGGTCCATTAGGACCAGTATTGCAGCATTACAATGAGCTATATCTTGTGACTCAATATACACTTATGACTGTAGTTCAGATCACAATGTGTTCACAAAAAATCAACAGAATTATGATCATAATTTGTCTATAATATGTCTAAATATAAATGACACAAATATGTAACAATATTTAAATCAAATGTACACTATTTTGACAAAATAATATTATGAATATCTGTTGTATTTATAAAAATATAGGATTTATAAAGAACTCACAAAAAAAGATAAAGTCCCCTCAGCACCACTTCGGGGACTTTATCCTAAATGATTCATGTAAAAGTCAAGTAAACGAGAAAAGAAAAATCAGCTCTCTGTCTCTGCCTCACCTTTCGCCTCGTGCATTTCTTGTAAACAAGTTCTGCATACCATATGCCCCTTGTAAGCGTGCAAGTCATCCGGCTCATACTGACCGCAGAAGATGCAACCTCTTTCATACTTATTGAGGACCAAACGATTTTCATCCGTGAAAAATTCTAGTGGATCATCCACTTCAATCCCCATGGTGCGCCGAAGTTCAATCGGCAATACAATTCTCCCTAAATTGTCCACTTTCCTGACCATTCCCGTTGACAGCATTCTGTCTCCTCCTTCAATGATGAGGGTAACAAATGAGTTTCATTATGTATAGACCCCTGAAAGGTGGTAATTTGTTCATTGCATACGTCCCATGTTGTATTTTCCAACAGAAGTGGGCAAGCACAAATTGGACTTGCCCACTTCACAAGGGTCAGCACAGTAGTAAAGTTCATTTTCTGAGCAGATTCTATTATATTACCACCACCAGCCCCAAGGTGAAAATGCTGCCAGAGCTAACCAAGGTAAAAATAAAAAGGGCCACCACGTTTGTTGATATTCATTGTCCTGCAACCGGGCCGTGTCAAGCAATTGAATGGCTGTCAAGTCGCTTTGACTAGCATTACTTGCCAGACCAGCACTTCCCTGTAAGGGGCGCAAGTAAATTCCCTCATTTGTTACAGAATGCAATATTCCATGGTGCACCACTCCATCGTGACATCGCACGACGACACGTTGGCCCACATAGGGTAAAACATGTGCCCTGGTAATCACCTTACTTCCCCCCCTTCATACCACGACGTAAAGTTGTTGTGATCTCGTCGTCTATGCTGTCGACGGCTCACCATCATCGTATGTATGAAAAGTTGAATGTTAAGCGGTGAATGTCCACAGACATCAGTGCAAAGTAGCCAAATGTTTTAATAATTGCTTTTGGGAGAAAACGGACAAACTCTGTTCAAATTAGCCGTGGGCTGACACCAACAAATTTTTAACCTACTTTGTACTCCATCCGCAGCTTGTCTGCAATCATTGCAATAAATTCCGAATTAGTAGGTTTCGTTTTAACCGCACTCACCGTATATCCAAACAAGGAGCGAATGGCCTCCATGTTTCCCCGGCCCCATGCCACCTCAATGGAATGTCGGATTGCTCGCTCTACCCGGGATGGTGTTGTCTTGAAACGAACAGCAATTTGCGGGTATAAAGTTTTCGTCACGGATCCCAAAATTTCTACATCATTTACAACGATTCCAATTGCCTCTCGCAGATAATGATATCCTTTAATATGTGCAGGAACTCCAATTTCATGAATGATTTGCGTAATGGCAGCATCAATCGTGGCTCTATTTGGCAACCCGCGGGTTTGCGATTCGGCTGTTGCAGATACTAACATGGGAAAAGCGATGGGCTGCATCGGTTTGACAACAGTCACTACTTGACGAATTCTATCCACAAGAATTGGCAAATCAAAAGGTTTTAAAATGAAATAAGAAACTCCCAGCTCCATCGCCCGACGTGTGACTGTTTCCTGACCAAAGGCCGTCAACAGGATGACCTTGGGTAGCACTTCTCTCGTTTCCCGCAACCGTTCCAAGACACCTATGCCATCTAATACTGGCATAATGATGTCTAAAATCAACACATCGGGCGTTTCCCTGCGGATTAATTCTAAAACTTCATTACCATTGTGTGCGACACCACATACGTCCATATCTTCTTGTCTATCAATAAAGTCATGGAGTATGTCAGCAAATTCCCGATTGTCGTCGGCAACAAGCACATTAATACGTTTTTTCACCGGGTGATCCCTCCTGCTGAATGTGACATACAAAATTTCGACGGGATCACTCGATGTCCTGCCAAATCTTATGAAATACTTTTCGCTGCTTTGCACGTAAATTCGACATATTTTCACACAGCCACAGAGATAAGCTTTGCCGTACGAACGGATGGTGCGACGTTGTCTCTTTCTGTGTTGAGCATCCAATAGGCATAAACCCCATAACCCCGTGTAGGATCTGATACGAATACATGGGTTACAGCCGCAATCAGCCTACCATCCTGTAGTACTGGACTGCCGCTCATTCCCTGAACAATCCCCCCGGATTCCTTAAGCAATCTGGGATCTGTGACGTGAATAATCATACTCTTTGTTGCTGGCGTATCTTGGTGAACGATTTCCTGAATTTCTACAGTAAAGTTTTCCACTCTCTGCCCATGGAGAACAGTCCTCAAGGTTGCCGGCCCAGAATGTACTTGTTCAGGAACTGCAACAGGTGTCAAAGAGACATCTTCCCGATGGGGAGATATTGCCATATCACCAAATATGCCGAATTGTGTATTGGACTCAATATGGCCAATAACTCCATCTGAGGCCACAAAACGACCAGTTTTTTCGCCAGGTTGGCCGCTAGCGCCTTTCACAATTCCTGTTACTTCTGCATTGAACACGGATCCTTTCCCTTGAACTGGTTGTCCCGTATCTGCATCTGTAATGATATGACCCAATGCACCAAAACGATGGCGCTGCGGATCATAAAAGGTCAGAGTACCGACACCACTGGTTTTATCTCGAACAAACAATCCCAGTCGGCGATTGTGCAATTCATCTTCCACAGGCTGAATTTGTACTATTTTACGGATCTGACCGCGCCGCAGGGTCAAGCGAACCCCTCCAGAGGTTTGATTTACCCAGCGCGAAATATCCAATGCCTGGTGTATCGGGTGATTATTTACAGCTTCTAAGGTATCCCCAATTTCCACATGGGCCGTGATAGCTGGTGACCCTGTACTGGCAATTCGTTGATACCCCACAACCAAAACACCATCCATAACAATCCGTACACCAATGGACTGTCCCCCTACGGACACATATTGCTTAGGAACCACCTGCACTTGTACGGGCCGCCAAGGAATGACTCCAAACAAGCGAGTTGATAAAAGGGCTTGACCTGGGTGTTCACCATGCAACACCACAAAACCATTCCCTTCATAGGCTCGGGAGGTCGCTTTCACAGCCTTCACCACACTGGCATTTCCTGAAGGCCCCACAGGGGTTCTTTGTAGTCCCAAGGAAAGCTTGAGATTGTCTCCCATGGGTAAACGAAATGCTGGAGGATGCATTAACAAGTAATGCATAAACCACAAACTGGCCACGAGTCCTGCACAAATCAGCACCAAACCCCGGAAAAGGACGTGACACCTCACCTGTCATCCCCCCTCACTGGACTTATTGTGTATGGATCATAACGTACCCAGCTCCTTGGGCTTTATGTTGGCAAAACTGACTTAAACAATCAGGATTCACGGACACAACCATTCTTTTTCTTCAAGCACTGCCTTGCCCAGATTATCCGTATCTGTCTAATAGCGATTGTGCATGGATCCTGGCTGTTTCGTCTACTGTCCCACTAAGCAGACGAGCTATCTCTTCCACACGAGTGGAATCGCTCAACGTTTGAATATTTGTTGTGGTGATATTCTGCTGTTCAACTTTGTTCACCAAAAAGTGTTGATTTGCACCCGCTGCAATTTGAGCAGAATGCGTGACACACAATACCTGGTGCGTGCGACTTAAGACCACCATCTGTCGTGCAATTGCTTCCAGTGCTCTGCCTCCAACACCAGAATCAATTTCGTCGAAAATCAGTGTCTCCATATCATCAGAATTGGCCATTGCCACTTTAATCGCCAACATCGTTCGAGAAAGTTCACCCCCGGAAACTACTTTTTGCAAGGGTTTAATCGGTTCACCAGGATTCGCTGAAAACAAAAAATCCACTGTATCAAAACCAGATTCACTGTACATAAAGCGGCCCTGCACATCCTGACGAGTGTTCACTAAAATCACAAATCTCGCACTTGGCATATCTAATTTGTGTAGATTATCCTCAACTGCATGAGCAAATCGTTGTGCGGCTACTTTCCTTAGTTCATGCAGTTTTCTACAGGATTCGTCCAATTCTGTTTCAGCATTCACTAACTCTAAAGTGAACTGGGCCGTTTGTTCTTCCATGCTCAACAACTGATCTCTTTCCGCGATGGCCTGCTCTAAATAGTCCAGCACATTTTGTATACTCAGCCCATACTTGCGTTGCATTTGATGTATCTCAGCCAAACGTGTTTCCGTGCTTTCCTGTTGACCGGAATCCTGTTCTGTAAAGTCCAGATACTCCCACAGAGCCCGGTTCGCTTCATCGGCATGGACCTGGGCCGTTTCAAGTAGCTGTACTGTTTCCAACAATGTAGGGTCATACTCTGCGGCGACAGAAATTTCACGTAAAGCTTGAGAAAGAGCATCTGTGGCACCCATCTGTGAACCAACGCCCCCCAGGTACTGGTGGGCGGCTGCAATGCCCCGCAAAATTTTATCTGTATGAGCAAAACGAGCTTTTAGTTCTCGCAGTTGCTCCTCTTCGCCCGGCTGCAGATGGGCCTGTTGGATGTCCTCAATTTGGAAATTAAGCATATCCAATCGTCGCACTCGCTCTTGTTCATCAAGATGGGTCGATTGTAATCGATTTTGACAGTCGCGCCAGTTGAAAAATTTCCGACGAATCTGTGCAACCATTCCATAAGTATCCGCAAACAGGTCCAAAGCACGCAACTGTTCCTCATTTTTAAGTAATCCCTGCTGTTCTTGTTGACCATGTTGTTGTACCAATTCACTGCCCAAACTCCGAAGCATCTGCACCGTCACTAAACGGCCGTTGACGCGGCACGTGGAGCGACCCCCCCTCGTGATTTCTCGGGATACAAGTAATTCATCATCTTCCTGAAAACCCCATTCCAACAAAATACGTGCGACTTGCTCTTTTAAATGATCTTGCAAACTAAAGGAAGCTTCAACAAATGCACTGTCTGCACCCGAACGAATGAAGTCAGTGTTCCCCCGTTGACCCAGTAGTAATCCAATTCCATCCAACAGAATGGACTTACCAGCTCCAGTTTCACCTGTAAAAGCATTAAACCCAGGATGGAACGACAAATCCACCGCATCAATCAAGGCCAAGTTACGAATTGAAAGATGTTGGATCATACAATCTACCTCACCTTTTTGTTAGCCCGCACCGTTAAGTGTTGCACAGAAAAGTTTCCTTCCATGTCGTCTTCATTGCGCAGCTTTTGCCGCAAGACAGAAAAAAAGTCTCTGTCTCGCCAGCGTACCAGCGTCGTCTGGATGGTAGATCGATGAACTTCTACCACGTCCCCGGGAAATAGCTTAAATCCTTCCTGCCCATCTACGGTCATTCCTAAGTCATTGTGTGTGGCGTGAACATGTAAACGCACCGTTTGACTGCAATCAATGACGCAGGGACGGGAAAACAGGGTATGGGGGCAAATTGGGGTAATCAGTATGACTTGTAAATGGGGTACCACAATTGGACCCCCACTAGACAAAGAGTATGCGGTAGACCCTGTTGGAGTGGAAACAATAACCCCATCCCCGCGATAGGTGTCCACATATACATCATCCACATACGTTTCCACCACAACCAATCGAGCAAAAGAACCCTTGCCCACCCCAACGTCATTCAGTGCCACAGCGCGATGAACCTCTTTGTCCGCTCTGGTGACGACCGTTTCCAGCATCAGTCTTTCCTCTAAATCATAATTGTGGTCCACCACTCGTGCCACAGTTTCCGCTAGTTCCTCAGGTGTGGCTTCCGTCAGAAATCCCAGGTGCCCCAAATTAATGCCTAACAAAGGAATACCAAAAGTAGAAAACCTGCGAGCTGCTCCCAGCAAAGTGCCATCACCACCAAGCACAAATGCTAATTCACAGGACGAAATGTCCACCCCATTGGACGCGTTTGCAGGAGCCGAACTACCGATGGACACCCGAACGGTAGCAATTCCAGCTCGGGATAATAACGCTTGCAAGTGTGCTTCCACATCCCGACTGTGTGGACGATCCGGATTGAGCAACAAAGCGACGGTCCTCATACTGAACCTCTCCTATCTGCCGTGTGACAACACAAACGCCAAAAGGATTCCCATCACCAACCAGGTTCCATGCTGTATCCAGCGCTTGCGGCGAGCATATCCGGGCTGCTTAAGCTCAAAATCAATCACATGTACCCGCTCACCGTCCACGTCTATATGTAAGACCCCATGGACGCCAAAGGCAATCACTAAGGGATACCATTGATCTCGCAATTTTACTCCATTAATTCCCTTATCTCGTTCACTGGCAATTTTCACGACATAAGAATGAGTCCCTTGACGAACAATAAAATCTGCAATCAAAGTTTTTTGAAACTGTCTATCATCGTAGTACCCTGCCCATTCAGCCCGCTCTCGCACTCGTAAAACTTGATATCCGTTACCATCCAACCACTCTCTGGTTGCCTTGAATTTCCCTTTCAGAGGAACCTGTTGATTTCCCCGCCGATGCCAAAACAGTGAACGAAAGAGAATCCATAACAGACCAACGGCTAGAAGTAGGGCACCCCCATCGCGCCAGTCCATACCCGGTTACCTCCGTTCCTTTCATTTGTGTTTTACATTTCTACTTCGCACCCCTTTAATTCGCGCCAGGCCTCCAGCACCACCTGTCGTACCCTTTCTCGCCACAGTGAAAGAGAACCAGTAAGGTCACATCCGGTTGCACCAGGCCAGTGCCACCATACAAGAAATTCAATATTTCCATCCCCTCCAGTAATGGGGGAGACAGTAATACCTTTGCACTCCAATTCAAGATTGGCAGCAAACTCAATAATGTCAAGCAAAACTTCCATGTGTACCTGCGGATCTCTAACAATTCCACCCTTTCCAACCCGGCCCCTACCAGCCTCAAATTGCGGTTTAATGAGGGAAATTAAATCTGCGGGTTGTGTCAGCACAGTTTTCAGCCTGTCCAATAACAGCCGAATTGAAATAAAGGAGACGTCCATGACTGCAATCTCCGGTGGTGGATTTAATAATTCAGCGGAAATATGACGAAAATTGGTCCGTTCCAACACCATCACTCGGGGATCGGACCGTAATTTCCAAGCCAACTGACCATAACCCACATCAACCGCATAAACAAAATCAGCCCCAAACTGCAAAGCGCAATCCGTAAAACCACCTGTTGAAGCACCCACATCCAAAATCCGTTTTCCGTTCAACGAGACGTCAAATTCCTGTAAGGCTCGCTCCAATTTCAATCCGCCCCGGCTAACATAGCGAGATGGGGACCGAACCAATTCCACAGGCACATCAATGACCACTGGAGTCCCTGGTTTATCAAGCAATTGACCATCCACTCGAACCCATCCAGCCATGACAGCCCGTCTCGCCGCCTCACGACTTGGAAATAGCCCTTGACGAAAGAGTTCTACATCTAACCGAGTGCGCTGGCGCTTCATGATTGCGCTCCGCGAATCATCCGAGGAGACTCCTCTGGAACCTTTATCAACAAACGAAGCACAGTGTCTCGAACATTTTCTGCAGTAAGTCCTAATTCTGTTAACCATTCAGTTCGAGATCCATGAGGAATAAATTGATCAGGCAGGCCCAAACGGGCGACTGGTGTCAATATTCTAGCATCCGCTAATGTTTCCAGCACCGCAGAACCCAATCCTCCAGCTAATGAAGCTTCCTCAATCACCAGCATTGGCATTCGTTTTGCAACGGCAAGGACAACTTCGCTATCTAGTGGTTTTACAAAACGCATATTGACAATCGTAGCGTCAATTCCAAACTCTTGTAAGAAAATCGCAGCCTGTTGGGCAATTCGAACCATCGGTCCAAGAGCCAAGATAGCCACCTTTTCTCCTTCTCTCAGTACCTCCGCTTTGCCAATCGGAATTTCCTGCAGGGGTTCACTCAAATCCACGCCTTCTCCATCTGCACGTGGGTAGCGAACCACCGTTGGAGCCCCCGTGTGAACCGCGGTATAAAGCATATGACGCAACTCATTTTCGTCTTTTGGCATCATTACAATCAAGTTGGGCACAGTCCGTAGGTAACTCACATCAAAAGCCCCTTGATGAGTTTCTCCGTCGGCACCCACCAAGCCCGCACGGTCTACCGCAAAGACGACAGGTAGCTTTTGTATAGCCACATCATGAATGACTTGGTCGTAAGCCCTCTGCAAAAATGTCGAGTAGACTGCAAAAACCGGGTGCATTCCTTGGGATGCCAATCCAGCACAAAAGGTTGTAGCATGTTGTTCTGCAATCCCCACATCAAACATTCTGTCTGGGAAAATCTGAGCAAACTTGTTCAGCCCCGTGCCAGCAGGCATGGCGGCAGTAACTGCCACTACTTTTGGATCTCGCCGAGCCAATTGAATGAGGGTGTCTGCAAATACACTGGTATACGAAGGACTTGATTTGGCCTTTTTTTCTGTTGGCCAGGCATGAAACTTATCTGGAGCGTCCTCGGCTGAAGAAAAGCCTTTCCCTTTTTTAGTGACAAGATGAATTAAAACAGGACCGTGCAACTGCTTTGCGTCTTCTAACACCTTCATCAATTCTAGCAAATCATGTCCATCTACGGGACCTAAGTACTTAAAGCCAAATCCTTGGAACAACAATCCGGGCACCATCAGCAATCGCAAAGAGTCCTTGGCCTTTTCTATGGACTTTGTCAATTTATCTCCAATGGCTGGAATTTTCCGCAATACATGCTCAATGTCATTTTTGGCTTTAGCATAGGTCGGATCTGTGCGTAAACGTGTTAAGTATTTTGACATTGCACCCACATTTGGCGCAATAGACATCTCATTGTCATTGAGAATCACCAACAGGTCTGTACCGATGTCTCCAGCATGATTTAAAGCTTCCATTGACATACCACCCGTCAATGCGCCATCCCCAATGACAGCGACCACATCGTAGTGATCCCCTTGCAGGTCCCTGGCAACTGCCATTCCAAGCGCTGCAGAAATAGAAGTACTTGCATGCCCGACACCAAAGGCATCGTAAATACTTTCGGATGGTTTGGGAAACCCAGATAAACCATGATACTTTCTTAAAGTTGTAAATTGCTCTCGTCGTCCAGTAAGAATTTTGTGTACATAGGCCTGATGCCCTACATCCCAAACAATTTTATCTATGGGACTATGAAACACCTTATGCAAAGCCAAAGTCAGTTCCACTACACCCAAGTTTGCCCCAAAGTGCCCGCCAGTCTGTGAAACAGAGTCCACCAGAAAGGTGCGAATTTCATGAGCTAATTGAATCAATTCCCGGTCATCCAAGTGTTTTAAGTCTGAAGGCTGTTTTATCTGTTCTAACAACGTAAGACTTCACCCCCATACAAGCCCGGCACAGGTGGCTATTTATTGACAGACCCTTTTTTAGGAGGGTTTGTTTTTCGACCACGGATATAATTTAAAGAACGCTCTGTTTGTAAAAACGACTCTAACACACGAGCGGTGAATAATACGATCGGAGTGGGCGACTGAATCGCCATGGTTTTTCCAATCGCCTTAAACCCAACGGTCAAAGCAGTGATGAACGCAGTAATTATAATAACTGTAAGTTCTCCGAACCAGCCGTGGGTTTGTAAAGAACGCTGCAATTGTACCGCTACTGCAAGAGCACCGGCACCACTGAGTACCCCAGCGATGTCCCCCACCACGTCACTGGCAATACTGGAGACTTTCTCTGCATTACGAACGATATAAATAGCCCGTTTCGCTCCGAATATCCGCTTTGAAGCCATGGCGTGAAAAGGAGTTTCCTGAGCAGCTGCAGAGGCAACGCCAACCATGTCAAAGAAAGCACCAATGAGAACAATAAACAAAACAACTACCGCACCTAAATACCAAGGTATCCGATCTAAAAAAATAGTGGCTGTGTCAAACACACCACTAATGGGAAAAGACAGCGCAGCCACTGTGACGACAAAAGGCCAAGCACTGCGCAGTGACGTTTTTTTCATGCCCATACATTTCTCCTTCATCCAGGCAAAGCGGATTGTCCACGGTGCACAAGACGAATTAAACACAAATCTTTTAAAGACTAGTTCAGTCCACAAGGGTGGCAGCCCCCCGAGTAAACTCTGTGGCTTAGGTCCAGTAGGTTTTCCCATGCAAGCACCCACGCGTTGCCGCCCAGGCGGTTTCCCTTTCAGCCCCCATTGACAGTGTCGCCATCTGTCAGACTGGATTACCACTCAGTCCACACTATAATCCTCGAGGAGCCACGCCAGAGCGAACAGTCTAGGCGTTTTCCGCAACAATCGGCACCGATTCCTAGCCTCTTTTGCAGTACGGATTTCATGCGACGAACCTTCGACCCCTGGCCAGGGTGACGTCGGTTGAATACCGCAATCCTTCAGCACCACTCAAGGCAGGCTACACTGCACACAGATGTTTTCCGCATGCAGGTTCCTCCCCCAAGCCGAAGTTTAAGCAACAAACCACGAACTTGGGCCTCCGCGAAAGCTGGGTCACCATCCGCATGCCATTGTGGAATGCCCAACTTTCTTAACTCCCAGCACCAGCCCAAAGCTGGGCGCTTCAAGCCAGCACCAGGAACTTCATCGATGTGCCCTTGACGGATTTTTAGCCCCGCCTTCAGAACCGGTCGATTGACTAGAATACTGCGCCACCCGGATTAATGCCATTATACCATAACAGCAAGGTTTTAGTGGATGCGCCGTACAGACATCTTTGCCAATCCAACTAAAAGTGATGTGTGTAACCCAACCCCAGTCAGTGAGGTCAATGCTTGTGCCAGTTCATCATCCGCCATTTTACGAGTCTCAGCCACACCAACTGCGGCTGGATAAGTCATCTTGTGCTGGCGTTCATCTGCTCCGGCAGACTTACCCAGTTCTTGTGTCGTGGCGGTAACATCCAATAAATCATCGACAATTTGAAAAGCTAATCCTAAATGTCGTCCATAAGATGCCAAAAGTGTCCTCTGTTCCGAAGTAGCTCCACCCACAATGGCTCCCATCACTACAGCAGCCTCAATTAATGCAGCCGTTTTGTGGGTGTGGATAAAACGCAGCATGGAAATGTCTGGACGTTGCGTTTCAGCTGCCAAATCCGCCTGTTGTCCCCCCACCATACCGTAAGGGCCAGCTGCGACCGCAAGACACAAAACTAATTCCAACTGCTGTTCAGGGTGTAAAAAGGAACGAGGCTGGGAGAGTAAAGTAAATGCGTGCGTCAGCAAGCCATCCCCTGCCAAAAGAGCGGTTGCTTCTCCAAATACATTATGGTTCGTAGGTTGCCCACGGCGCAAATCATCATTATCCATTGCAGGCAGGTCATCATGGATGAGTGAGTAGGCATGAACCAGTTCTAGGGCAGCAGCAACCGATATTACATCATCCTCAGCGACTCCGAGCGTTTGCGCAACAGCCAAACACAGAGCGGGTCGCAAGCGCTTCCCAGGGGCCAGCAAACTGTAACGCATTGCATCAAACAATTTTTGTGGTTCACTATTTTGTGCGAACACGGTGGCCAAGTAAATGTTTAGTTTCTGAACACTTGTCTCCAAAAAATCATTTACGTCAACCTGTGAAAATTCTGTCATACTTCATCCTCTTCAATAGGAATTGTAGACCCATCATCCGAAAGTTGCTCAATTTGTAACTGGGCTCTCTCTAATTCCTTACGGCAAAATTGTACCAGGGACATGGCCTGTTTATATCGTTCGATAGATTCCGACAAACCTAATTCACCAGACTCCAACCCTTTAACCGTTTCCTCTAACTGACGAATGGCCTGTTCAAATGTCAAGTCTGAATTGTATTCCTCGTTCATCGGCAATCGCTCCTTCCACCACCCGCGTAAAAAATTCACCATCCGACATGCGAATTCGCAAGATTTCGCCTGGCTGGACAGCAAGAACGGAAGAGATTACCGTGTTGTCATGGTCCCGATAAACAACAGAGTAGCCCCTTAACAGCACCTTCAAGGGGTTCAAAGCCTCCAATGAAGCGAGAGTACGTTCAAACCGAGCCTGTGACCCATATCGACGCGTCAGTATTCCTTGTTCCGCATTGTGTGCCCACCGCTCCACTTGTCCTTGTAATCTGCTGATTTGAACCGATATCCCAGTTTTAGAAAGACGTTCGGACCAACGGTTAAATCCCTCTAACTTTTTTCGCAAGCTTGTACCATAGCCGTGTCGCACCTGTGACTCTGCATAGTCTACGTACTGCCGCAACCTTTCAACTATTTGCAAAGGGCTTTGCATCACTTTGTGACTCTCTATTGCCACAAGCCGACCCTTTTGCCGAGCTACTTCTTGTATAATCCAGGTATGCAAGTGATTTTCCATTGCAACCAGTTGCTGATCTACATCTTCCAAACGAGGTGCCACCAGTTCTGCCGCTGCTGTTGGGGTTGCCGCACGGACGTCAGCCACAAAGTCTGCAATTGTAAAATCAGTTTCGTGACCGACTGCAGACACCACAGGAATCGGAAATGTAGCGATGGCCCGTGCCAGTTTTTCTTCATTAAATGGCCAAAGTTCCTCTAACGATCCACCGCCGCGGGCCACAATCACCACGTCCACAGGAAATACTGTCAGTGCATAATTATTTAGCCGTGCCAAGGCGGATATCAAGGAATCCACTGCACCTGGGCCCTGCACTAAAGCAGGGGACAATACAATTTTCAAAGCTGGATACCGACGAGTAAGTGTCGAACGAATGTCGCGCAAGACTGCCCCCGTAGAGGAAGTAACCACCCCCACACAACGGGGATAGGTGACCAAAGTTCGCTTTCGGGCGTGATCAAACAGACCTTCTTTAGCTAACCTTTCTTTCAATTGGGTAAAGGCCACATACAAAGCGCCAATCCCGTCCGGTTGCATGTTTTCTACATACAGTTGGTAAGACCCATCCCGTTCAAATACGCTTACTGCTCCCCGTACTATCACCTTCATTCCATCTTGCGGAACAAATTTGATAAATCGCACACGGCTAGCAAACATTACAGCGCGGACTTTGCTCTGCTCATCCTTGAGGGTGAAGTACATGTGGCCACTGGAATGGTGTTTAAAATTAGATATTTCTCCAGAAACATGACACCGATTTAGTTCTTGATTCGATTCTAGAAGATCACGAATCCGCGTATTCAAATCAGAAACGGTCCACACCGGTTGCATTGCAGTTGTGCTTGCCAGTATTTCCATGGCTTCACCCCCCGGAGGGTTGCCTCATTTGGTCTTCCATTCACAAACAGGCATTCTGTGTTTGTCCAAGTTTAACCCCATCAAAAACTTACTATGCTATGAACGACTGCTACTGTGGCCAGGGCTAAGATGTGCGTTCGGATCCACGTAAGTCTTAGCATTGTTCACTGCAGTGGGGGCTTCTCCCAAACCAGTGGCAATTAGCTTCACCTTTCCCGGATATGTAACAATGTCTCCTACCGCATACACACCAGAAATATTTGTCTCCATGCGAGTATTGACGACAACCTCGTTATTTTGAATTTCCAAGCCCCATTCGGCAATCGGCCCCAGAGATGCAGAGAAACCGAGTCCACTGACAATGGCATCGACAGAAAAATCTCTAGTTTCTTTGGTCTTATTCTGAATGACCGTAACCCCATCCACATGCCCTCGACCATGGACCAACTGTAACTCGGTATATAGTAGAACTTCTACCGATGAGTTTTGCAATTTGTGCACGCTTTCCTCATGTGCTCGAAACTGATCTCTTCGATGAATAAGTATCACGTGGTTTGCCACAGGTTCTAGCATCAGCGCATAATCTAGCGCTGTATCGCCGCCGCCCACCACCAAAACTTGTTTACCACGGAAGTTGTCCAGGTTATCTAAATAGTAGTAGACCCCTTTGTTTTCGTAATCCGTTGCATTTTCACCAGGCAAGGGGCGGGGCGTGAACAACCCAATACCTGCACATAAGATAAGAGCCCGTGCTAAATGTACACGCTTGTCTGTAATTAATTCAAAAACGCCATCAGCTCGCTTATTAAAATTCAGCACTCGCTCATTTAAGTACACTGTAGGATGGTACTGAAAGGCTTGCTCCTTCAGGTGTTCCACAAGTGTGCGGGCCAGAATTTTAGGATATCCGCCCACATCAAAAATATATTTTTCAGGATATAAAGCAGCCAACTGCCCCCCTAGTTCAGGCAGACTGTCGATGATGCTACAAGTCGCATTGCGCATTCCACAGTAAAAAGCAGAAAATAATCCGGTCGGTCCTCCTCCAACAATGGCGATATCGACAATGTTTTGCGTGCTTGGTTCCTTAGGCATCACAAATTCCTCCTATCTATCATCACAACAAATTATGGACCAGGTCCGGTATCTACCCGTTCCCGGCGACATACAAGTTTATTATACCCTAACGGCTATTCCAGAACCAATGCGTCGGGAATGAAGCCTCCCGTCACAAGTTTGTATTTAAGCGGATTGAAAAAATCGGTAGGCGAGTGTAGCCACACCCAGTGCATTATCTGAAGCATAGCCGGGAGGAGCAAAAAATACGTTAAGGTCAGGAGTTTGACTGGCCAGGCGACGCACAAGACGATCGCGAATATGAATATTGGCAGACACTCCTCCAACAACAATACAATTTTCTGCTTGGGGAACCTTAGTACTGGCAAAAACAATCGCCTTTATTAAACTGTTGGCCAGGCAGTCTTCCACTGCCCGCGCTACGAGCGTGTGTGAAACGCCCTTGGACACAGCTCGCAACGCTGCCGAGCAGGGACCAGAAAAACTCATGCAGGCCTCTTTCACATGGGATGGCAAGCGAAATTTCGACAAGGTATTGGTGTGCTGCGCCAATTTTTCTAAATCTGCTCCGGCAGGAAACGGGAGCCCCATAGCAATGCCCACTCTGTCTACAAACTGTCCTGCGTGTAAATCAGTACCTTCTCCAAGTAATTTCATAGCGTAGCCACCGATTGTGCGGCGAGCTACCAACACATCAGATGTCCCCCCTGACAAGTGAACAACGATAGACAGTTTTGTTTTCTCGGCTAAGAAGTATTCGGCCGCTGCCAAGTGACCCTCTTGGTGAGAGCAACGCAAAACAGGCAGTCCCAGTGCTTCCGCAAAGGTGTGTGCGAAGCTTTCACCTGCTAGAAAAGTTGGCATATAAGAAACGCTGTACGGTCGCGGGCGCACGGAGACACCTACACCCATCCACTGACATGAGTTTCTCGACAGAACCAGTTGGCTCCTTAGTTCAGCCATTAGTTGCGGCAGATGTTTGACATGTAAAAAAAGGGCCTCCGCTTGACGAAGTCCCCTTTGCCCCAGTTGCACAGGCAATACCCGTCTAACTTCGGCTTGTAACTGCCCATTATTTGTATCCACAGCACATAAAGACGTGGTGTAATTGCTCGTATCAATACCGAGAATAAGCCCCATATAACAGCATCCCTCAGTTCCCCAAAAACTTCTAAACCTTATTCAGTATTGCCTAATGACCAGGTTCAGAATCATCTTCTGGTGTGATGGTTTTCCACACAGATTGAGCCAACACTTCTCTATCTGGATGTATGGAGATAACCTTGGCGAGAACCCCGTTAACAAATCGTCCAGATTCGTTCCCGCTAAAATCCTTTGCTAAACGAACCGCCTCGTCAAGGATGGTGGCAATGTCCAGGTCCCGTTCAACCATGATTTCATAAACTGCCAAACGTAAAATGTTTCGTTCTACGCTTGCCACTCGATCCAGTTGCCAACCCTCTAAAGCCTGCTTTAGTACAGTATCTACAACATCTAAGTTAATGGATACACCAGATACCAATTCCTGTACATAGCCGACGGTACGAATCTGTACGTTGTCATCTTCAGCCAAAACATCAACCACCGCCTGTTGTGGTGATGCCCCCCCAAGGTCAATTTGATATAGAGCCTGCAGTGCGCGCTCCCGCATCTCGTGTCGCGTCAACATAAATCTCCTTTTCACATTTATTCTGGATAGTGTTCTGACAAAATTTTTTCAATCATTTTTTTCCAATTTTGGCGTTCTTCCAAAACACGACCAATACCATAGCCTACACCCGCAAGAACAATCAGCAAAACGGTGTGCCAAAACCCTAACCACACCCATACAAACCACACCGCAAGACCTACCAAAAGTCCTATCCAGCGTCGCTTTAACAAGAGAATTCGAAGCAGGGCCGCGCGCAACCAATCCATGCTCATTCCACCCACGTTTTGGCGGATTTATTACCGGTTTGAGCCAACTCCGTGATGTTAACAGTAATACGTTCCACATTGATACCACAAGTTTTTTCCACATAAGACTTGACTTTTTGCTGGATTTGTCCACTAAGTTCAGCCAAATCAATGTCGGGTAATACCCGTACACGCACAGCAAGCAAAATTCCCGCTTGTCCTGATCGTACTCGAGTATCAAAATCTTGTACACCACGGATTAGTTTTCCGGTCCGATTCGCCAAATCACGCACAGTATCATAAGAAATGCGAATGTTCCCGTTCTCTCCAGATAAAGTTACATAATCTGAATCAACTTGCCCAATGCGATAAAAAATAAATCGAAGTGCAATCACAGCAAAAATTAAAGTCAAAACAATGACATATACGTTCACCGGATAAAAGCTCAATTCGTTTGCAACGGTTGCAATCCAACCAGGCGCTACTCCTAGCCCCACAATAAATCCAAAAATAGACACGGCCAAAGTTCCAAGTGCCAGGATTAGTAGCAATACGCGGTCTAAAATACTCACAAAATCCCTCCCGGGAACCACTGTAGCTATAGCAACAGACCACGACCCGTAATCTTAGCAGCCGCTGCAAAAGGTTTACTCAGTGATTCTTACGTTCAACAGTAATTACATCCACGTTGTCTTTGCCATCTTTAGCTTTATCTGATTGAAAAGCAACTGCGGACACGTGCACATTCACTGCAATCACTTCCAAGCCCGTCATACCTTCTACAGTTTGCTTCACATGTTCCTGAATTTGCACGCACGTTTGCGGAATGTTTACTCCAAAATCTAACACAATCGCCAAATCAATGGTGCAACTTTTACCTTCGTCCCCAAAAGTAACCTTGACACCCTTGGACAGATTTTTACGACCCAGTAAAGATTCCGTGATACCTCCGGCGAAAGAGCCGCTCATATCAGTGACGCCCGTAATCTCCCCTGCGGCCAATCCAGCAATAATTTGAATCACTTCGTCCGCAATTTGAATTTTTCCTAAATCAGTGGTAGGGTAATCCGCTGTGTGGTACTCAAAGTCATTCATTAAGACACTCCCCTTTATTTGACATCGTTTAAAATACACGAAAGTCCTTCTCTAGTCCATTATTCGAAACTGATGTTAAAAGTACTCCTCGACAAAACGTGTTGAAACATCACCCGATCGAAACTTTTCATGATCTAAAACCTTTAAATGAAAAGGAATGGTAGTTTTTACTCCTTCAATATGAAATTCAGACAAGGCGCGGATCATTCTGGCAATTGCTTCATTTCGCGTAGGTGCCCAGACAATCAGTTTACCTATCATAGAGTCATAATAAGGTGGGATAGTGTAGCCTGTATAGGCAGCGCTATCCACACGTACCCCGATGCCACCAGCGGGTAGGTATTCTGAAATTCGGCCGGGATTCGGTAAGAATCCCTTATCCGGGTCTTCCGCGTTTATTCTGCACTCAATGGCATGGCCGCGCAACTCAATTTGTTGCTGTGATACCGATAAAGGTTCTCCCGCAGCAGCTAACATCATTTCTTTAACCAGGTCCACTCCAGTGACCCATTCGGTAACTGGATGTTCTACCTGGATGCGGGTATTCATTTCCATAAAATAAAAGTCGCCCGTCGGCGTGTAGATAAATTCGACTGTTCCAGCACCCACATAATCCACCGCCCGTGCTGCGGCCACAGCAGCTTCTCCCATGGCTTCTCGGATAGCTTGTGTGAGTACGGGACAGGGAGACTCCTCCACAAGTTTTTGGAGTCTTCTTTGCACGGAACAATCCCGTTCTCCTAAATGAATGACGTTTCCATGGCGGTCTGCCAGTATTTGGATTTCTACATGTCGCATCCGTTCAATGTACTTTTCTATGTACACTCCCGGATTGCCAAACGCCGACTCTGCTTCAGTCTGCGCCATCACCACTGCCTGCAACAAGGACTCAGGATCTTTCACAACGCGAATTCCCTTACCTCCCCCACCTGCTGTTGCCTTAATAATTACTGGGTATCCCACTGCTTCGGCCACCCGTAAGGCTGCTTCAGAATTTTTAAGAAGACCATCGCTTCCAGGAACCACGGGAACTCCAGCCTTATCCATCGTTGCCTTGGCAACTGACTTGTCCCCCATCATTTCAATAGCTGCAGCACTCGGACCTATAAAGCGAATCCCGCACGCCTCACAGGCTTCCGCAAAGTCACTGTTTTCTGCTAAAAATCCATAGCCAGGATGAATGGCATCCACATGTGTTAAAGTGGCCACAGACATGATACTTGGAATGTGAAGGTAACTTTGCTTACTGGAAGCCGGTCCAATACAATAGGCATGATCGGCCATTTGAACGTGTAATGCTTCCTTGTCCGCTTCCGAGTACACTGCAACCGTTTCGATGCCGAGTTCACGGCAGGCGCGAATCACGCGCACTGCAATTTCGCCTCTGTTCGCAATCAGCACACGTTTAAACATCGCTGATGTTCTCCTCACACTTGCTTAATCTTAAATAGGGGTTGTCCATATTCAACCAGCTGTCCATTTTCAGCTAAAATAGCCACAACTTCACCTTGCACTTCAGCCTCAATCTCATTCATGAGTTTCATTGCTTCCACGATACAGACCACCGTTTTATCGGTAACTCGGGAACCAATTTCTACAAAAGGTGGTGCGTCTGGAGCCGATGCCCGATAAAAGGTTCCAACCATTGGTGAATTGATAACCACTGCATTGTCCTCATCCTTTACGACATCCTGCAAGGCAGAAGCCCCCCCCGCCGACGATACAGTGGGCGCTGGGAAAACATCCGTTCTGGACGAAGCTGCATAACTTTCCGTCAATCGCTTGGCATGTGTGACACCATCAGTAACTACAGCACCCTCTTCACCTGCAAATGAAGGTTTACGTAAGAGTAACTTCATGTCATCCGTTTCAATGCGCAGTTCCACCAAGTGAGTTTCATCCAACAACCGAATGAGTTCTCGTATCTCGCCAATTTTCAGCACACCATTCACTCCTCGAGTCGCACACCTTAAACCACTCGTCCTAGTATACCATACCGAAAATTGGCGTTGTACAGACATCCCACATTTCAAAAATATAGCCCCGGCAGATGACCATTGCACTGCGGGGCTATTTTGAAAGCGGAAAGTGGATAGATTAATTTTTTTGCCGAACTACAACGTTCGTGATGGGTATATTAAGTTGTTCGCTAACAATACTCATCACTTCAACCGCTTGTGTGCGCGTGATTTGTTGGGACGCTTTAACGTAAACCACCACTGGTTGGTCACTCTGACTTGCGGGGATAATGACGGAGTCTTTAAATCCCTTGGCGAGAATCATGTCTCTAGCATTTGACAGTTCTGCACTCAAAGTTTGCAGGTCATTTAATTTTTGTTGAGACTGTGCAATTTGATCAGAAGATGAATTATTGTTATCTATGACTTGGTTATAGCTGTCCATCTGCTGTGCCAATTGCTGTTCTAATTGAGTCTGCATGTTGACATACCAATCTGTGCCTGTAGCAGTGCTGGTCTGGCTACTGGTACCCTGGCCAGAAGTCACCGCAGTTGACGACGCAGTGGTTGAAGAACTGCTGCCAGACTTTCCACTCCCCGATGATGGCTGAACAGTGGTTGTAGTTACAGTGCTCCCTGCATTGGTGCCTGAAGATCCGGGATTCTCACTATTCATAGTGTAATAACCAATCAGCATCAGCGACAAGACCATCATTGTGGAAAGCCATACCGTTTGCCGTTTTACCACTTTAACATTCCTCCATTTCTGCCACTGTTTTCACTTGGCAGGCTCTACGCTTATTTTATATGCAGGCACGTCCAACACATGCTGAATTGCGTTAATGATTTCTGCTTTCGCTACAAAAAAATCTTCAGCATTAACCACAACCAAAACTCCCCTAACTTTGGGGGTTTGTTGAGAAGTTACAAAAGGGATACTACTACCGTCCGCCGTACGCTGAGTAAAAATATCCGAACTTACCGTATTAGACTGAGAACTTTGGTTCCCCGTTCCTTGTGTCTGACTACTGCTACGAACGTTGTTTGCAACCTCCAAGCGGTCTGTAGAGTCCAGAGTTACCATTACGGAAGCCTGATTGACCCCAACAATTTGACCAATCATCCGTTGCAATTGTTGATTGTATTGATTTTCGAGGCTCAAGGTGGGATCCTGGACACTGGCATTCGACGTACTGGGTTCAACTTGTGTAGCCTGTACCGCCATAGATTGGGGGGGTAAAGTGTGTTCAGAACCCTTCACACCGGAACGCCAAAATGTTCCTATTATCAACAAAAATACACCGATTGCCCCCAACACCATCAACCATTTGTTTGCCAGAAAAGACTTTGGATTCACTCAGACCCCTCCTAGCCGAGTTGAACCGTGATATGTTGCAGATTAATGGCCAGCAATTGGGCAATATACTGTCGAATCTTGGACACTGAATCGGAAGTGGTTCCTGTGACAGTCAAATTTGCCGATAAGGGTGTGGACGTACCTGTCATTCCAGTGACCTCAATTTTATCCACCGTACAATGAAAATGGGTTTCTACGGCTTGCCGGATTTCTTTAGCAACTCCTTGATCCGCCATAATTTGTGTCTGGGACTGCAGTTGCTGACGAATCCCCGTCAGTGGTGTTGCTTGAGAATTTAATTTACTGGCATTATCCAGTCCAACGTTTGTAAATTCTTGCTCTGCCTGTGTCGCCACTTTGTCTACCCAGTCGTTGTGTAACAAAGGCAACACTGGCTGAATCATCGTTGCAATCACAGCTAACCCGAGGACCATTCGCACATAGGGTTGAAGTGTCTTTCCGGGCATCAGCATATCCGCCAGCGTGGCTATTATTACTGTAACTACCAGCTGTTTCAACCAGTCTGCAAACCCTGTCACGCAAACATCACCGCCAGATTAGCCGTGGCCAGAAGAATTGTAACAGTCAGAAAAAACATCAGTGCCACAGCCGCTAAACTTGCAAATACTAACATTAGACTTTTACTCAAAGAACCCAGTACAGAGACCATTGGATTGTCCCCCAGAGGCTGCATCAATGCCGCGCTCCCACTGTAAATGAAGGTCAATCCCAACACCTTTAATGCAGGAAACACGGCAATGAAAGCCAGTATCACCAATCCTGCAATTCCCACCGCATTTTTCACCAGCAGTGAAGCGCTAATGACCGTCTCTGTTGCATCTGCAATGGCCTTACCCACGACGGGAACGAGGGTTCCCAGTCCAAATTTGGCAGCTCGTAAAGCCACGCCGTCGGCCACCCCCCTCCCCAGTCCCTGTACCGATGCAACGCCTAGAAACACGGTCAAAGCAACCCCTAAAGTGGACACCGCTACGGTGCGAAACAGCCCCGCCAAGCGAGTTAAAGAATAGCGCGGAGACAGTGCACTGACGATGTCAAGCAAAGTTGCAAAGTATATTATTGGAAAAACAAACACAAAAACTAAATTTCCTATGAATTCTACAGTAAACACCAGTGTCGGCTGAAAAAATGCAGCTGATGTTACTGCACCAGAGGCTGCCAATAGAGCTATCATGACAGGCAGTGAAGCTAACATGAAATCGGTCATTCCCTGGATTGCATGCCGAGCATAACCTACTGCCTCGGTATAAGATGCAAGGGCCAGTCCTAGTAACACAATAAATACCACAGCATAGGCTACTTGTGATACAGTCTGATGTTCGAAGGCTGTCTCCAAGGAACGTAACATAGCGGCCAGTACGGATAAAACCAAAATGCTCCCAATCAACTGTGTATTATCCATCAAAACGGAAAAAAAGTACCGCAACAGACCAGTAAAAATTCCGTGAAAATTAAATCCGCCCTGAATTAGAATTGATTGGATTAAACCTTGTCCCGAATTATCAGGTAGGTATCCACCATACTCCTGTTGAAGATGTTTCCAAAATGAATCAATAGATTGTACGGGTAGTTCATCCAATTGCTGTTCAGCAGTCTGTTGTACAGCTTGCTGAGTTGATTGATTAGATGTAGATGGAATTATGGGAAACGATTGACTCCCATTCAATGATTGATTTGAATCTTCCCTTGATGATTTACCCACTTGACTTATTGACATGCCTACCATAGATTCTTGAGATCCAGGCGCGCCTGTTGCCGCATATGCAAAGAGTGGAAAAAGGGTACACAGCGCCCACGTAATTACTGCGATGCCTGCCACACGTTGCGCCCATAACATTCCCCCCCCCCCTTTTTTTTTGCACCCAGCTAGTGCCGCCTCAGGGCAGCAGGTGAAGAATGGCATTCATCACACTCATCACAATTGGCAAGGCAAGAATTACAATGCCGACTTTTCCAGCCAATTCAATTTTTGTCGCTAAGGCACCTTCCTGTGCATCTCGGGCAAGCTGCGCGGCAAACTCAACTATATAAGCAATCCCAATAATCTTAAGCACAGTGCTTATAAAGCCCTGATTCAGTTGGGCTGTGTTAGCCAAGTCTTGCAAAGGAGAAATCACTTTGCTCATATAAGACATCACCATTAATAACAAGATAGTACCGGCCACCATGGTAACCATTATGGCAAATTGAGGCGCATGGGGGCGAAGGACAGTTGCAATCACGGTGGCCACCAGACCAAACCCTACCATCTGCAAAATATGCACTAACCTCACCTACTGGATGAGAAACACTCGTTGAATTTCTCCATACAAGCGGTCCACATAACTTAAAACAATCATGAATACTGTGACAAACCCCACCAGAGTCATCCATTGGGCAAATTCCTCTTTGCCACTTTGACGCAATGCGGTGTGTAAAAAAGCCACTAAAAACCCAATCCCAGCAATCTGCAAAACGGCCCGAATTTCCGGAGTCATAGCCCAGCCTCCGTTCCCAATCTGGTATCCGCAGAACTTTCAATAGAGCATTAAAACAACAAATAGTCCTGTCAAAGCGCCCAAATACTGCCAAAGTCGTTCATATCTCTGTTGTCCATCAACTGCTTGCATATGCATGCTTTCCATGTGCAGCAAAGCCGCCTGAAATTCCCTGGACTGATGTATAATATCTGTACTTCCAAGGGTCTCGGACAAATGCAACAAAGAGGACCAGTCCTGTGTCTTTAGAACGCTTTGGGCTGAACCGTGCTGAACCCCATAGGTGAAGGCCAGTTTGGGGCTGTTGTCCCGTTCCTTCATTTTTTCAGCAGCAGCAGCAAACACCCCCCGAACAGGTGGGTTTAACTGGTCTGATACTCGGCGCAGTGCCATAGGTAGCGGTGTGGCCGTATACTCAATTTCCGCTTGTAATAACCGTAACCCCCGAGCCACTTCCGATAGTTGAATTGGTCGTAGTCGGTAACTACTAGCTACATGGAAGCCCATTGCGGTACAACTCGCCACGACAAAGGCTGCTCCCAGGACCTTTACCCAGCTCATCTCGAGTCGCCCGCTCCCCTTGCAACCGCCTTTCCCAAACCATTAAGAACTTGCTCTACCGTACCTGGGCCTCGCCGCCGACTGAGAATGATATAACGGCTAAATGCCACACTTCGAAACAAGTCCATCATGTTAGGTCTGGATTGCCATTGCTCTAGTGAGCCAGCGTGTGCGCTCGCCATGACGGAAACCCCCGCATGTGTAGCCTCAAGCACAGCCTGAACATCCTCTTGTCGGCCAATTTCGTCTGTTACCACCACCTCGGGAGAGAGAGAACGGATGGCCATCAGCATCCCTTCCGCCTTTGGACATGCGTCCAACACATCTGTGCGTGGCCCCAGTTGAAATTGAGGTACCCCATCCACAGACCCAGAAATTTCAGATCGCTCGTCAATTACACTGACTTTTTGAGGTGGTAATCCGGCGATACTTCCCGTACTTAACGCCCGAACTAAATCCCGCAACAGAGTAGTTTTGCCACATTGGGGAGGTGACAGAATGAGCGTACTGTGGGGATGCCGTCCCTGTTCACGTACCAAAAATGATGAAATGACTACCGAGGCCCCGGGAAATTCTCGTGCAATGCGTAGATTAAGCGCCTGCATGTCCCTCAAAGTACGGATGGAGTGGCCTTCGGACAAAACTGCCCGACCAGCAACCCCAACCCTATGC
>QXHL01000209.1 GCA_003584005.1 Alicyclobacillaceae bacterium I2511
TGAACGCCTGATGGCGGAAGGAATCTTGTGCAAAGAAACTCATGAAAATACCATTCGCTTTGCGCCGCCCCTGGTCATTCGCAAGGATGAAATTGATTGGGCGATGGAGAGAATTACAAAGGTATTCGCATAACCAGATCTATTGAAAAGGGAATTGATGAGAGGTGGCAGAATTTATGAAAGCGCTGCGCATCATTGGTGCGCCTTCAGACTTGGGGCAGGAACGACGCGGTGTGGACATGGGGCCAAGTGCCATTCGTTACGCTGGATTGAAAGAAAAGTTGGAGTCGTTAGGATACAGCGTGGAAGACTTGGGGAACATTCAGGTACCGACACCAGAAATGCATCCAGCTACGAATCATAAATTGAAGTACTTCGACGAGGTCAAGCGGGTTT
>QXHL01000210.1 GCA_003584005.1 Alicyclobacillaceae bacterium I2511
GCGTTAGGCGATGTGCCGAAAGCCTTTGCCGCCAGCGCCGAGCTGGAGCTGAATACCGCGCAAAGAGATCGCCAGCCGGTTGACTATACGATGAACGGACAGCCATATCAGCTTCCGGATGGCGCTGTCGTCATTGCCGCTATCACCTCCTGCACGAATACCTCGAATCCCAGCGTGCTGATGGCGGCGGGATTACTGGCGAAAAAAGCAGTAACGCTGGGGTTGAAGCGTCAACCGTGGGTCAAGGCTTCTCTGGCGCCGGGGTCAAAAGTGGTATCTGACTATCTGGCGCAGGCCAAACTTACGCCTTATCTGGATGAACTCGGTTTTAACCTGGTCGGTTATGGCTGTACGACCTGTATCGGGAACTCAGGTCCGTTGCCGGAGCCTATTG
>QXHL01000211.1 GCA_003584005.1 Alicyclobacillaceae bacterium I2511
ACATTCTCCCACAGTAACGATGGCCTGAAGCCGTTGGTGTAATTTGAGTGTCCATGAGCCAAGTCTACAAAAAATCATGACATGTGTCCAGCACTATTTTGGAGGTACTTATGGGTAATGCTAAGGGCTAAAACCGGGGGATTCCAACTATCGCTAGTTGGCTTTCCTGCTTCTCTGAAGCTTGCCTTCTCGTTGGCTGTTGAGCTTTCGAGCGGGTCTTATGGCCTCTCCGTAGGCTAACACCGCCAGCCCGGCGGCTAAAATGTTCTGTGCGGCGTTGACGTCACGATCATGCGTTTCCCCACATTCGGGACACGTCCACTCACGGACGTTTAGTGGCATTTTTGGCATGATGTGACCGCAATCAAAACACCTTTTGCTGGATGGATAGA
>QXHL01000212.1 GCA_003584005.1 Alicyclobacillaceae bacterium I2511
CTTTACACTGAGCAAAGCTAAAAAAGCGAATGGCAGCCTTGGCACTTGTCTGTGTGAGGAAGGCTGGCATGCCATAGTACAAACCAGGAAGACCAGCGGTGTGTCCGATCTTCACAAGCGCATCAACCGGGTTCGCGTACTTGCCAGGGTTAATTTGCATCTGGGTCTTTGCAACATCGAGTGCTGTGGTTCCCGTATCAGTTTGTAATGTCAATCAATCCGTTAGTGTCACACTGGACTAGATTTACAGATCATCTGCGAGTCTTATGCAGTCAAACGCTGTGCTGATAAGCGCTTCTCAATATGATAGGCCTCTATTGAACTTACGCATGGTGCCAATAACCTCGCATGCTCCAGCAACACCACCACTGCAGTTCGTCAGCCATAAGA
>QXHL01000213.1 GCA_003584005.1 Alicyclobacillaceae bacterium I2511
GTAGTAACCCGGGCGGAGGAGGCAGCAGCAACCCGGGCGGGGGAGGCAGTCATTCGGGCGGAGGAGGCAGCAGCAACCCAGGCGGAGGAGGCAGTAGCAACCCTGGGGGAAGTGGGCATACTGGGAATGGCAGTGCGGGTAGCGGTAAGGGTGTCCGTAGCCACTCAGGCGTCACTGCGGGGGGTAAAACCGCTGGATTGGCCAGTTCTGGGAACTCTGGGAATCCCGTGTCTGCCAAGCTTTCATCTGTGTCCTCGCCCTCTGTCGTGCAAGTAGGGGATATTCTACCTGTGACTGCGACTCAGGATCCACTGTGGATTCTCCTGGGTTTGCTGATGCTTACGGCAGGTGGTGTGGGTTTGGGCATGGCCCAGAGGGTGCTTAAGTT
>QXHL01000214.1 GCA_003584005.1 Alicyclobacillaceae bacterium I2511
ATTTTACGGCGAGTGTAATTGTTTTGCTACGAGTTTAAGTTTTACCACAATTTTAATTGGAAGGGATGTGTATGGATGCACACGCGCTTGACGGACTTGCTCAAGATTCAATATCCCATCATTCAAGGGGGCTTGGCCAGCTTGGCCTTTGCGGAACTGGCGGCAGCGGTTTCCAATGCCGGTGGATTGGGACAAATCACCGCAACCTCTTTTCCTGATATCAAGCAGGCCAGGGCGGAAATTCGTAAAACCCGACAATTGACGACGAAGCCTTTTGGCGTCAATGTGGCGCTTAGTGAGTACCACGGGGTGGAGGAACTGTTGGATGTCATTGTGGCCGAACAGGTGCAAGTCCTGACACTCACTGGGGGCAATCCTGAACCCGTTT
>QXHL01000215.1 GCA_003584005.1 Alicyclobacillaceae bacterium I2511
CTCTTCCTTCTCCCTCAGTTCTTCTCAAGCTCTCGCCGCGTTGGGCGCCTCCTCTCCTGCCGCGTGCGTGCTTTGTTGGCGTGGAGAAGACGGCCTCGAGGCGAGGGGGGAGAGCGCAGTTGGGTCCGTGGTTCGCCGCTCTCGCCTTTCGTACGAGACGGTGCGAGGGCGGTTCAGGCGGAGAGCGACGAATCGCTGCGATGAATATCGAGATCGATTGAGGCCTCGTCGAATCAGAGGCTGGCTGGCTGGCTAGCTGGCCTCCTAGGGATTTCGATAGGAGTCCAAGTCTCGGATTGGTCCTTCTTTGTATGTTTATTTCTTCGTTGTTTTGTTTGTTTATTCATTGTTTTGTTTGTTTGTTTGTTTATCTGTTGTTCAAGTT
>QXHL01000216.1 GCA_003584005.1 Alicyclobacillaceae bacterium I2511
CCACTAAACTTGCCCTAACGCTTAAGGCTTTGAGGTTAAGAATGCTTGTGGTAGTGGTGCCGTTTTTATAGCTGTGATCATAATGCGTGATAGCGACTTGGCTTTTTAAAATGCAGTCTATGACTCGCTCTTTTTCTTTTTTTAACGCTATTTCTAAAAGGAAGCGTTCTAGTTTGGTTTGGAGCAAGGGGTTTTTCAAATCGGGCAAGTTGCGAGTGATGATGGAGCAATGATAGTCTAAGACATAGGGGGCTGTTTTGATGCGGCTGACAATAGGCTTAGAGACAGAATACTCTTCGCCCATCACTCTAGAATCAACGATTTTCAAGCGATACGAAATTAAAAATTCTTGATCTTCTAGGGGGCTTAGGGCATGCAAAGAAAC
>QXHL01000217.1 GCA_003584005.1 Alicyclobacillaceae bacterium I2511
GGGCAAGGCGGCGTTTGGGAGCGGGCTTGGGCGGAGGGAGGGCGCAGAAGTCGTTCACGCCATCTGGGAGCTCGTTTGGGGCCGCTGGAGGACGGTCGTCGCTCAGGCGCAGGAGGGAGGGATGGAGCGCGAAGGCGCTCGGACCGTCAGCGACCGCTTCCAGCCGGGTGAGTCCGCTCTTCCTTGTTGGCAGCCTGCGTAGCGATCACTGACTCTAGCATCCTTCATTCCTTTGATTCAGGCCACGTCCTGACCCGGATCGTCTACAAGGGCGCTTACGCGCTGGGCGTCCTGCACGACTACGATGAGGAGTGCGACGTCCTGCGCGAGCTCCTCGCCCAGAAGGTTTGGCGCCGGGGCAAGCGGGGGTGAGTGGCCCTATGT
>QXHL01000021.1 GCA_003584005.1 Alicyclobacillaceae bacterium I2511
GGTTTTGGGGGTGGGTGCCGCCATCGCCATCCGCTGGGTCAGTGGCTTTCCCGCCAGCGTTTCCTGGCAGGCCGCAGCTGTAGGATTCCTGTTTTCCATGGGGATTGGCGTCGCCTGTGGCTTGTACCCAGCAAACAAAGCCTCCCAGTTAAATCCTATTGATGCGCTACGTTATGAATAGGATTCGGATTAATCTTTATGGCGTAGTTACACCTGTTTTCGGTTCAGCGAATTCGCATGGCCCGCAGGCGGCGCACCCGCTCTTGGGTGGATGGGTGGGTACTAAACAGCTTCATTAAGGACTGTCCCTTGAATGGATTGACAATGAACAGATGGGATGTTGCCGGGTTTGCCTGCATGGGTCCAATTTGGGTGGAAGATTCTAATTGTTCCAAGGCATCTGCCAAGGGGGCTGAATCACCCAACAGGCGCGCCCCAGAGGCATCCGCCTTAAACTCACGAGAACGGGAGATGGCCATTTGCACCAAAGTGGCCGCAATGGGAGCTAAAATCATCATGGCTATTTCAGCAAACACATTATTATCCCGCTCATCGCGGCCACCAAATCCAAATAGGACCGCCCACTGCAGAGCGTTGGCGATGTAGGTGATGATTCCGGCCATCATGGCCGCCATGGACCCAATGAGAATATCATGATTTTTAATGTGGGAGAGCTCATGTGCCAAGACGCCAGACAGTTCCCGAGTGGATAGGTAGCGCAAAATTCCGTCTGTGACTGCTACTTTGGCATGTGCAGCATTGCGGCCTGTGGCAAACGCGTTGGGCTGTGCAGAAGGGGTCAGATAAATTTCTGGCATGGGCAGGTGAGCTTTTTGCGATAATTGGCGGACAATCCGGTAAACTTCAGGGACTTCTGCCTCGGTTACGGGTCTGGACCTTGTCATGGCAATGGCCATGGTGCCGCTACCCCAATAGCCAAAAAAGTTCATGGCAATACCAATAATGAGAAACACTAGCATTCCCCTGGGACCGCCCACAAACTGCCCGATGATAACCAGGATTACCGTCAAAAACCCCATTAGTATCCAGGTTTTTAGTGTGTTCATTGAGACACTCCTTATGTGCTTGAGATGTTGCGGTGGGTTTGTTTCACCGTTTTAGATCCGCTATACTGTGATGGACCACAGTATAGGATTTTCTGTTATTCTGTGCTCAGTCTTGCTGCAATGGGGATATTTCCAAATTGTCTCTGAAAATCACATAATGAATATATTTCCATTACTAAAGTAAAACAGACCACTCAGCATATGACATTAATCGAGTACTCTTAATATCATATTAGGACAGAAATGGAATTGCAAGCGACCTACATGGGAGGATGTGAACACTATGCGACTAGGTCTTAATATTGAATACGAAGGTAGAAACTACGATATTCTTGAACTTCCTGAAGAGGCTTTTGTACATATGATTCCGGGGTTGACTGAAGAACAGTTTCAGGACGTGGACCTGTATTTTCAGCCTTATTGGGCGGATGCAACCCGTCGACGGCAACATCTACTGCAGTTTGCGGCACAACGGATGGGGGCCTCCTTGGATTATCTGATGTTAAACCGTGCAGAGATTGTTTTCACAGTTCAGGATCTTGCTGAGTACGCCCAGGAGCATGCACATGCCAACTTAGGCGGCCAACTGTCTTGATTCCCAGTGTATATCATGTGGTTCCCGGCAATGAACAGGGTGGGGGTGCCACACATATTGTGGCGCTCGCTCGAGCCGTGCGAGGCACAAAGCTCGCAGCGCGGTTTCACTTTTTGACGGTTGGCGAAGGCCCCTTGGCTACTTCATTACGTCACGAGGGAATTGTTGTGGAGCCAATCTCCGGACATCCAGGACAGGCCGTACGGACACTGTACAGAGAGATGGTTCAAACAGACAAGTGGGCTATATGGCATGCACACGGTCCGCGCATGAATGTATGGACATGTCTGGCCGCGGGGGCCTCTAGAAGAAGGTGGACATCCACAGTTCACAGCGATATCTTTGGCGATTTCTTATCACATTCTTGGAAAAATCGGGTGTTACCACAGGTGAATCGCCTTTGCCTGCAGCGGTGTGACGGACTGTTCACAGGTAACAAAACGTTTTTGAAGCCTTTCCCAAGCAAGCCTGGTTTCTGGGTACCGAACGCTTTAATCACGGTTGCATTACCAGATTCTGAAATCGCTTATCGGATCCAACTGCGTCAGCGATTGGGCTTATCGGCGTCTGCTCAGGTCATCGGTGCTGTGGCAAGGTTGGACCCGGTGAAGGATTTGGAGACCCTGTTAAGGGCCATGGTGTATCTGCCAGATGTTCATGTGGTACTCGTCGGTGACGGACCGGACAGGCAGGCTTTGGAGAACCTAGCGCAGGAACTGGGTATCCGTGCGAGAACCTCCTTTCTCGGATTCTTGCAGGATGTCAGCCTCATTTATGCAGGGTTAGATGTGCATGTCTTGCCATCTCGAAGTGAAGGTGGGTCACCGTACGCTTTGCTGGAGGCGGGTTTTTACGGGGTCGCCAACGTTGGGTCCGATGTTCCTGGAATTCGCAATCTGCTTGAGGATGAGGGGACTGGCTTACTATTTAGCCAAGGAGACCCCCCCGCGTTAGCCGCCGCAATTCAGAGATTATTAGTGGATACCAGTTTGCGGAAACGGTTGATTCGCGAGTTTCATCAACGGATTTTACCGAAATATACGCCAGCGGCGATGCTTAGTGCCTATCAGCAGGGTTATGAACAACTCGCCAAGTTCGTGGAACGCGGCAAGCACAGGTAACGGATGAGCACAGGTAAGTGTTGCGTCAAGAAGGATACCGAGCATGGCAGGTTCTTAGTCCTTTGTCATTGCTGCATACAGGGTGGGAGAAGCGATAGAACAGAAAACAGACTTGAGTCAGCCACATTTAAACAGTCAAAACCAAGGGAGAGTTGGAAGATCTCGTAGGCTAACGTGGAAACGCCCGGTGACCTGGTGGATTGTAGGAATTAACGTGTTTTGGCTTGTATTTATTGAAATACCTCATGGACTGGGTGTGCAAGGAATTGTGCAGACGGGTGCATTAGATTGGCCCAATGTAGCCATGGGGCAGTGGTACCGCCTTGTTTCAGCCATGTTTGTGCATATGAGTCTGACTCACATTGGTGTAAACATGTTCTCGTTGATTTCTTTGAGCATCATGGAACCCTTGTTAGGCAGCTCGGCATTTACTGTAACTTACTTTGTTTCCGGGTTGGTTGGAAACTTGTTGATGTTATGGACTGGACCTGTAAACGCTGTTTCCGCCGGAGCTTCGGGAGCCATATTTGGCATTTTTGGGGCCGCCTTGGCGTTTTCTTTGCGGGGAATTCTCACCAAGGGAACGCGTAATCAACTTTTGGTGGTACTGATTTTAAATCTGATTTTCGATGTAATGGACCCAGCGATTGGATTGGCAGCACACTTGGGGGGGCTTTTTGCGGGAATCCTTTTAGGCTGGCTGTTTGGACTTACAACTCGTGGCCGACGTATACAATACGTGGCCATTTTGTGTGCTGTTGTAACGGTGTTTGGGCTTGTCTGGGCGTTATTTGCAGTGTGAGCCAAACGGTTACATAACTTGGGCATTTTGTGTATGATGAAAGAAAAACGAGGAGTTTGGGCGAATTTCCTGTTGCAAATTATGAAGGCTGGTCTTATACTAGCTGTCGTAATGTTTTCCCTTCGGGGTGTAAGAGAAAATTTCTGCAGATTTCTTAGGAATTCGACGTCACTTAAAGGGTTAGGACCTCGACTGGACTAACTTTCCCCCGTGGTGACGAGGAGAATTCCACGTGTCCGGGAGGGGCACGGCTATTTTCTGCAAAGGGGGATTTTTTGTTATGGACACAATGGGTCGTCACGTGATCGCAGAGTTGTGGGGATGCCCGGCCGATAAACTCAACGATTTGCAAAGCATTGAACAGATTATGGTAAATGCAGCCTTGGAAGCAGGTGCCGAGGTTCGCGAAGTGGCTTTTCACAAGTTTGCGCCCCAAGGGGTCAGTGGTGTCGTAATTATTTCCGAGTCCCATCTGACCATCCACAGCTTTCCGGAGCACGGGTACGCAAGTATTGATGTGTACACATGTGGGGATCGCATTGATCCAAATGTGGCCTGTGACTATATTACAGACCATCTGTTGGCAACCCGCTTGGACGCGATTGAAGTACCACGGGGTGTGGGTCCTATTCTTGCTGAAGATATTAAGGTGCGTGCGGTGAATGAGCACAGAAATTTGGCTGTTGCCGAGGCGTAAACCTTCTCAGTATAGCCTGCGCAAGCGTTGTGAGCAACCCTCAATGAAAACGTAAAAAGAGGTAGTGAGAGACGCTCTCACTACCTCTTTAGGTTTAATGTAAATATTATGAGGTTGTCCGAAACTTCCATGGCCGATTGGACCCCACCAAAAGCAAAAATGTGCATCCTTTATTTTACATCAAACCCTCGATGCCGCACCTTTTTTAACAGGAACATGCGGATCAGAGGCCAGATTTGATTGACTGGATGCTATTGCAGCCCTATCTTCGGGGGAGTGCAGGCAGGCAACTCGGAACTAGACACTACAATCGTCTCTATTCGGCTTTTTCGGCCCATGTCCAGGCCCCATAAGACCCATGTTGAGACAGGCGATTCACTGGGTTTCGTAGCACATTCACATCCCATATAGAAGTTGTCCGGAAAGGGGTCTGACCAGACCCCTTTCCGGACACGCACATATAGGGGTATCTTCTGCAAATTATATCCCCCCATCTAGGATTTTCTTGGCGATTGATTCGCCGGGCTCAAATAAGGGACCACAGGTCGCTTATGGGCCATTTCAAGCCACTTTTCGCATAAATAAGCGTTCGCCAGGCCCTTATTTCAACAAAATCGGTGCAAACACGGTAGGAAAACGTGCAATAGGCGACTTTCACGCCCTTATTTGTGTTTCATCCCTCGATATTTGATGATTTAGCGACTGAGGGACGCTTAATTCCAGAACCGTAAAAATTAATCCTCTGCACACGAAGGAGGGACTCCCCAATCCTTCGGGCAGGTGGGGGCACGCTCTTGCTCTTACCTGAAAAACCCAACCTCCCCGCAGAGCGAGTCTAGGTCCTGAAGAAGCTGAGTGAATCGACGGTCACAAACTGGTGCTTAACCTTGCGGTTTGGGCAACCAACGAGATGTGCAAACAGGAGTCAGGGCCGCCTATACTAGCTTGGCAGGTGAGTTAATATATGCGTTTTGCGGAGCCCTACCTTTACGCACCGGAAACGTTCGGCACAGGGCCCAAGCGTAGTCTAAACGCTCTCCATCGGGGAGCAAATCCCGCGTGCGTATCTTAGGTTTGCCTTTATGCGTTGCTTAGATCTTACCTGACCCCTTTTCGCATACATACTTGCGGCTATTTAACTAATGGTCGGCAAATACGCGCTCGTGGTGTGTTGGCAATGGGCGGTCAAGCAAGACCTTGCCGGTGCCAGCGTCCACAATGGTTAGGTATCGGTCCTCATCTCCCTCAGCAACGCCGATGTATACCAAACTGGTTCGGATGTTTCGCAATTGTACCTGTGAAACCTTCATTCCTGGGTGTGCGGAAGTGACCGCTTTCTGAGCCTCGGTTGGGGTGCATTTCGCATACTTTTGGAGTTTTCTTGTGTATGCATCACGACTGGCGATGTAAGCTTCTCGCAGGGCTTCAGGAGTGACCTGGATGCTGGACTTGACCTGCCACCCAGGTCCAGGCCTTGCATCGTCCAAATGGGAGACGGGATGCCAATCGCTGCTGAAGTGTTGTACGGGTGGTATACTCGTTCGTTGAAGGTCATCAGCTGCCAGGACGGTGTAACTCGCCATGGTAAACATCACTGCCGCAGACCAACCAAGTAACCAAGTTTTCATTACAGATGCCCCCTTTAACAAACCACGCCAAAATGGCACGTTACAATTTACTTTGTCCGCTGGACCGCAAAAGTATGCGCAAAAGTTGTCCATGGTTGAATGGAACGAATGAAGTCAATGGGCCGTGGTTCTGTCGATTCATCGGCTTGACCTGGATGCGCCATGCGTAGTATAATCACAAACGTTGACGCGGTGGAAAATTTACGGGACCGTAGGTCAATAGGAGAGCATTTTGGCTGAATGCACTAATCTGGAGGAAAAACTATTAGACTGCTTTTACGAGGGGAATTAGCTCAGCGGGAGAGCACCGCGCTGGCAGCGCGGGGGTCAGGGGTTCAAATCCCCTATTCTCCACCAAATAGAGAGCCTTTGAACATCACATCGATGTTTGGAGGCTCTTTTTTATTATTCAATTTCGGGTTGTGTCTGACGCAATGACGGTTGGATTGATGATATATCTATATATTGATATAATAGTGATATATCATGATTGGGAGTGATGAAAATGCCCAATATCAGACCTAGTTCAGATCTGAGGAACAAATATGTCGAGATTTCCGAATGGTGCCATGAGTACAAGGAGCCTGTCTACATCACCAAGAACGGTCAAGGCGATTTGGTGGTCATGAGTATCGAGGCCTACGAGGGACTTGTTGGAAAATTCGAATTGCGCAAGCTTCTTGATGATGGGATGGAGGCCGTAAAACAGGGTAAGGTAAGACCCTTTCGCGACGCATTACGCGATATTGACGAGGAATTCATGAAGTGAAGACTTATAACGTCGTCATTTCTGAAATTGCTGAAACCGATTTGCGCGAAATGGTCCAATATATCGCGCTTGAACGGATGGAACCGTTCAACGCGCGGCATTTGTTGTCCAGAATTCAAGAAGCGATTTTGGAGCTGGAGAAAATGCCGTATAGATATGCCCTCGTGCGAGATGAACGGCTAGCTTCCCAAGGAATCCGCATGTTGCCTGTGGACAATCATATCGTGTTCTACATCGTTTCAGAGAGGAACAACTCGGTGACTATTGTCCGGATTTTGTATGGTAAGCGGGAGTGGAGACAGTTGTTGTAGGGATGTGGACAGTGAAACTAACTACTGCGGGAGAGCACCGTGCTGGCAGCGCGGGGGTCAGGGGTTCAAATCCCCTATTCTCCACCACTGTGAGAGTCTTTGAACATCCCATTGGTGTTCAAAGGCTCTTTTACCGTTTGATTCTGTGCTTGGATGGCGACTTGAAAGTTATTGATAATCAAATGGAGCAAAGGAGCCATGCCAGATAGAGTGAATTCGGGTTTGAGTCCCATCGATTCCACCATGGTTTGAGTGATGAAGATATCTGGAGTGCTGCTCTGGATGCCCTTTTTGAACTGCATCGGGTCGAGTGAAGGGAAGATGGTCGAATCCATGTTGAACCGCAGCAGTTGACACCCTCCATGGAAATTCGGTATAGTGAGGAATGTTCCTGCTGAAATCCATGGGGGAATGAATCAGGCTCGGTAGCTCAGTCGGTAGAGCAGAGGACTGAAAATCCTCGTGTCGGCGGTTCGATTCCGTCCCGAGCCACCAAAATTGGATGGATGATATCGAAAAGTGCGTGTGAGTAGATTGAGCAAACTCATTTCGTGGGATATCCAGTGTGCGGAAGTGGCTCAGGGGTAGAGCATCGCCTTGCCAAGGCGAGGGTCGCGGGTTCGAATCCCGTCTTCCGCTCCAATGTGGCGCCATAGCCAAGTGGCAAGGCAGAGGTCTGCAAAACCTTTAACCCCGGTTCGAATCCGGGTGGCGCCTCCAAAGATGTAAAATGCCGCAGAGTTCTAGGACGCTGCGGTTTTGTTTTGTTTCCAGGGCTGAGTCGTAGAAGCAGAGGTTTCAAAACATTGAAACCTCTGCTAAGGATTTGACGACCACGTGAGTGAATAACTGTTTCCGCTAAGGCAGAATGCTCGGAAGCTGACGAAGTTACCTGACCCACTTCTGAAGCGTATGATATCGCTAAATTCGTAGAATTTGGGAAAAGGAAAAGGATGTCCCTTTGTATAGGTGGTATTACGAGTACCACCGGGAATATCCTCCACACTATGATCATCCTATCAGAGTTTGAGCTGGTTGGGGCCCCCTCTCTTCTTGTTTTTTTCATACTCCGGAAATTCTCGCTTGCCTTTTTTGTTAGTAAAATCTTGGGTTCCTCGGGAGTCGACGGCGGTCCTATCGTGATAGCTCTGGAGAATCAACCCCATGGGTCATGCGCTGAATGCGTTGTGAAGTTTGTCAAAGAATCCATCATGAGTTCCCCACTTGCTGATTATTTTAGATTGGTTCTTTTTGTACAAACATACGGATTCCCTGATTCGTATCTAGAAGGGAAAGAATACGGTCGTGTTACTGCCATGTATTTTGATCACGGACTCATTGCTGAGGGTATGCGCTTAGCTATTTATTTCGAGCGGACCAGTGTAATTTCGAATGAAATTTTGGACGGTTTTAATGCCGGTATTGGCTCCAGATGAAATGGAGCAAACAGAACAAAATGTGCTTTCACTATTTCAAAAAATCCAGGATAACCGTTAATTGGACCAATTTGGACTGTGTAGGAAATACTGGGTTCAATCTATGGGACAAGTCCTCTTCTACACTAAAGACGATAACGTCAGAAATTATATTCTAGAAATGCTGAAGGATTCTGCTAATAATGTGCGGAGAACGACAGCTTTTAGTAGCGCTTTGTGGGATTTGTTTGAAAAGCCATTGGATATCTCCGGTGAATTGGCAGGTCAACTGCTCAGCAATAATTTTGGGGGTTATATATTCGATGCTTTCCTTACTTGGCTGCAGGTGTTTGCGGAACCGAATTACACGTGGGGGCCCGAACGTAGCAACTTGAATCGTGCTCTGATTGCCGCTGCACAAGCGGAGGTCCCGGCCATTGCCCACGAATTCGAAGACCGACGCTTGAACGCCAAAATTGAGATGTTAAAAGCGCTGACCGAGGAGCTGGGCTATAAGGTGGTGCCGAAAGACGCGGATGAAGACGCGACAGAAGCAGCGTTGTACAGGGTGGAGGACAGTGGGCAATTAAAACTGTAAGGATGAAGTTCTTGATCAAGGCGTATTGTGAACAGAAGTAAACCCCCCTATACTAGGATTCAGAGGTGTTCCCATGGCTGGACAGGATACAATAATGAAAGCTCTCACCCGTTCACTATCCGATGGGGCTTTAGACGTTTTAGGAGTATTTAATGTCGAGTTGGCGGAACCAATGCCTACCGAGTTGCCCGCAAACACGCTGCGAATTGATAAAGCGTGGCGAATGCAAGATGGTCGAGTATTCCACCTGGAGTTTCAGAGCTCGCGCGAAACGACCTTGCATCGCTTTTTAGAGTATGATGCCCGCTTGGCACGGCAACACTTAACCCAGATACGGACTGTAGTTTTGTATCACGCCGAGACTTCAAACGCTCCCAGCGAACTGGACATTGGCACCGCGATCTATCGAGTGGAAAATGTATTTTTATCCCAAATGGATGGGGATAGGGCGTTAGACGAAGTTTCACAACACCTAAAAATGAGACAATGGGAACCGAAAGATCGATTGCGATTAGCTCTAGCATTAAATATGAGGGTACAGGATATGTCTGTAACATTAAATCGAGTCCTTGAACTGGTATCCGTAGTTCCGGATGAAACCGAAAAGGACCTCGTTGTGAGTGCAATTGCAGCGCTTGGAGACCATTCGTTTAGTGACCAGCAAAGAGCCCATTTGCGAAGGGAGTTGAGAAAAATGTCGAAGATTGCGGAGGAATTATACCAGGAAGGTCGTCAAGAAGGTCGACAGGAAGGCGAACATATCCGAGCCGTGACCATGGCGCGGAAAATGTTGTTGGCGGGTGTGCCTGTCCCAAAAGTGGTAGAGTTCACGGACTTGCCGCTGGAGGAAGTCCAGAAACTTAAAGAAGATCTACATTAGTCTATCCAACAAGACAAAGTCAGGTCCTGCATGGACCTGGCTTTTTTTTTTTGATCTATATTCGGTACAACCTTGCTAGAACTTTCTCATTGCATATGCCCCCTCCTAAAGTACAAAGGGATGTAGATCACTAGTCCTTCTACGCTGAATTCGGTTCTAATTTGCCACGATAGTGTGTTTAAATCAGAATATTTAGGTAAACAAGTCGAATGACAATCGGCTTATTTATCTGACAGTAACCGCGTTCATGACCCTCAGACACGTTCTATCCGCCATACCCCAATAGGTAAATTAAGCGTGCTATATTGTAAGCGCAATCAATCAGGCGTTCTTCTCAGGTGTTTCACACTTTAAATTGATGGAGATGACGAGAAATGTACGAGGACCGTATTCGACATGCTGGGTTACGCGGACGAGTGGTGACGGCTGAGGAAGCGCAGGCTTGGATTCAAAATGGCATGACAGTGGGAGTGAGTGGCTTCACTCGTGCCGGAGATGTGAAGGCTGTGCCAAAGGCACTGGCAGCACAGGTAAAAAAAACAGGAGAGGTCCGCAAAATTAATTTATACTCTGGAGCGTCCTTAGGCGAATCGGATCCAATTCTGAGTGAGTCGGGTGTAATAAATTCACGGTTACCTTTTATTGCTGATGCTGTGACACGAAAGGCCATCAATCGCGGGGATATTCGCTATATGGATCAACACTTAAGCCATACGGTTGAAATTTTGCGCACAGGTGTATTGGGTCACATGGATTTGGCGATTATTGAAGCCACCGCCATCACTGAAAACGGGGGGATTATTCCCACGACTGCGGTGGGCAATTCACCGGTATTTGTGGAGAAGGCTGATAAAATAATTATAGAAGTCAATTTGGCCATGCCTTTGAACTTTGAGGGACTGCATGACATTTACATTCCTCAAGATAGACCTTCTCGGCAACCTATACCGATTATGAACGTATCTGATCGCATTGGAGTACCTTATATCACCTGCGATCCGGATAAAATTCTTGGCATTGTGATATCCAATGAATCGGACTCTCCTTCTGATTTACCTCCCGCAGATGCGGAAACAGAGCGAATGGCGGGGCACATTTTGGAATTGCTCAGTCATGAGGTTCGCCGTGGACGACTGCCAGCTACACTTGGACCTTTGCAAAGCGGTGTGGGGCAGGTAGCAAATGCGGTGCTCAGCGGCCTGCGCAATGGACCCTTTGAAGGGCTTACGGTGTACACCGAAGTGGCCCAGGATGCGGTGTTTGAACTGATGGATGCGGGAAAGGTTGCTTTTGCATCGGCCAATTCCCTGACACTTTCACAAAGCATGCAAGAACGAGTTTTAACGCAATTGGATGCATACCGAGACAAAATGGTTCTGCGGCCGCAGGAGCTTACAAACCATCCTGAAGTGATACGTCGGCTGGGCGTCATTGCAATTAATACAGCTTTGGAAGTAGACGTATATGGGAATGTAAACTCCACTCATGTGGGGGGGACGCACATGATGAACGGAATTGGCGGCTCAGGAGATTTTGCCCGCAATGCGGCATTAACCATTTTCGTCACCAAGTCTTTAGCTAAAGACGGGAAAATCTCCAGTATTATTCCGTTTACTCCTCATGTGGATCACACTGAACATGATGTCGACATCATTGTCACAGAACAAGGAATTGCAGATCTGCGCGGGTTAACACCGAGAGAACGTAGCAAGGAAATTTTGGCACACGTTGTCCATCCCATGTATCGAGAGGCATTGGCAGATTACGTACAACGCGCCACGGCCAGAGGGGGGCAGACCCCGCATCTGTTGTCTGAGGCTTTATCATGGCATACGCGTTTTGAACAAACGGGAGATATGCGTCTAGCCGAACTTGTTGGAACCGTTAATAAATAAGGAATTGTTGTACCTACCGTTGACCTTACGGTAATTTCCCACTTCATGGGGAAGTGTTCTTGGTTCACAATCGAATGGTGAGCCAAGAACACAATTGTGGGGGCGTGCTGGAATAGTCATTTTAAACCTAAGTAAAAATAAGGAGTACACCATTGAATGGAGGGAAGGGCATGTATTGGGATAAATGGATTGGCTATTTTTCCGGTGTCAGCCAGCCTGAGACTCATCATATGGGAATTGGAGCGTTTTTATTAAATCCCGCAGGTGAGGTTGTCTGGCAGGCCCATCAAACCACAGGAAAAGGAACAAAGGAATTGGCGAATTATCTGGCACTGCTTATGGTTGTCTCTGAGGCAGCAACACACCACCAGGCACGACGGTTGACTCTGCTAGGGGATTTTGGACCCGTGATTGCACAGGTGAACGGGGAACAAGTACTCGAAAACCAGAGTGAAATTGAAGTTGCTAAACAGGTATGGACAATTATGCATAATTTCGACATTTGTAGTGTGAAGCGTGTAAGTTTGAATGAAAACCGGGATGCTATCGAACTTGCAAAATCCTCATTTGCAAAGGTAAATTCAGAATTTGAACTGCAAAAGTCGGCGGTACAAGCATTGCAAGAGGTAAATTTTGCGGGTTCCTTGCAATTGAACTCAAAATGAGTTGCAATTCCGTGTGCAATGTAAACGAATTCAAAGAAGTACTGGGGAGATGGGGAGTTCCAAATGCGTGCTGGAATCCTGCTTGAATTGGTGGAAATATTAAACGATTGGCTTCCGCCAGAGGCTTCCATTGCTATCGCAGACATGGACGTATATACGCTGTATCGCCAGCGCGGTTATGGACTTCCAATTCACCCAGGAATGAGTATTCCAAAAGACAGTATTGCAAAACAGGTTCTTGATAAGCAGGCGGACATCTCTTCTTATGTCGATGCCTCAATCTTTGGCCAGGCCTATTATGGCATGGGGTATTTCATACAGCTTGAAGAGAGACCCAATGTAATTGAAGTCATTTTACCACCGAATTTTTCCTCATTGGCTTTATCAACAAAGAAAAAAGATAATTTTCCGTCGTTTCTAGTGGGATTCAAAGATGAAGTATGGCAACCTTTACCTGTCGGGGAAATTGCCTACATTGAGAGTTATTTAAAAAAAACGTGGGTTTACACAAACTTTGGGGCTTATACAGTGGCTCGGCAGATTTATCAATTGGAAAGTATGCTTCCTACAAATTTTATACGTATCCATCGTTCTATTTTGGTGAATTTGCATTTTGTTCATTCCATCACGCGAAGCGCACATGGACGCTATGCAATTAAATTAAAGTTACTGACTGAAAAGGTCTTACCAGTAGGTCAAACTTTTGCACAACATATCCGTGAAGTACTCCAGTTCTAAAGGGATATCAATAAGACTCGATGGTGGAGGTCTATGTATATGGAGAATGAAGTGAAAATTATAGGTGTAAATGTTTCAGACCCTGGTCCTCTTGGGTTGGCTGGTTTCGCGCTTACAACTTTTGTTTTGAGTACAGTAAATGCGGGCTTATTTCCTGGAACCGTTTTAGGAACATTTCTTCCCTTGGCATTGTTTTATGGAGGACTTGCCCAGCTTTTAGCAGGAATGTGGGAATTTCGAACCGGGAACACCTTTGGTGCAACGGCGTTCACATCTTATGGGGCATTTTGGATGTCCTTAGGGACTCTTGTATATTTGGAGTTGAATGGTACTTTGAAATTTGGTCCAGATGCCAATATTGCCTTGGGGTTGTTCTTGATTGCATGGACCATTTTTACTTTTTATATGTGGATAGGGTCTTTTGGCACAAACAAGGCATTGATTAGCGTTTTCACATTACTTTTGTTGACCTTTATCTTTTTGGATTTTGGTGCTTTTGGTTCCGCAAACATGACAAAAATCGGTGGTTGGCTGGGTATCCTGACGGGAATTGCTGCTTGGTATGCTTCTGCTGCAGGCGTCATTAATAGCACGTTTGGGAAAACAGTTTTGTCTGTGGGGACCCATCGCAGGTTAGAGGGTGTGGAAAACCGTCTACGCACGAGTAAGGGATAACTGAAAGAGTGCAATTCTTTTCAGCATCAAAAATTCTGAATACAGGGAATCTACTTTGGTCTTAAGAAGGAGGGAGCATTTTGAGCACACTGATAAAATCGCCAAGTTCAGAGTCCGTATTTTCTATTGAAACAGGAATTAGACAATGGACCTGTTATGCTGAAGAGGTAGAAAAATATCGACGTGTTTTGGCACAAGGAGGGTATGCAACCAAAGTTATTTATCAATGGGAAGACCCACGTGGGAAATGGGCTAAAATTGCCGCTGTTTGGCCCATTATGTGAGACAAATTTGGCCCTCCATTCATTTAAGAATGGGGGGCCAAATTTGTTCTGTGATTGCACAGTTGAAGGCCGCAGGAATTGAGGTGTCCTTGTTTCCTGCTATTCAGCGAATGCCAACACTAAAGGACGCAAACCAGCTCAGAACTGCCAGTAACAAGATGATTACCGTCACGAGGTGGCGGAGCTTGAAACGCTGAGCGGGCTTTGGGTGGAAGTCTCTGTTTTGATGTGAGACTCTTTTGTTTGGCTTGTTGCGTTTATGCTGTACTCTCATATGTTCATTGTAATACAATCACGACGAATCGAACATGGGGGGGAATGTTTGCCCCATTCAGTTGTTCTGGGAATGGGTGTAGCCATCAATAACTACATCTATTTTGCCAGTTGTCGGATGAATGACCAACCCGTGCACGGGAATCTCATGCGGCAGCAAGGGGTGGGACTTGATGATGCCAACACTTTGAGCAACGCTTGTTTCAACAGTTTCAAAACCTTCCAACCACAATTTCAAGTCAATTCCTGCCCCGGCTAGCGTAGAGAACACATCAGGGTGTACACCCCGTTGGAGCATCTTCTCCACCATGTGTTCAGGGTTAACTGTCGACATGCCGCAGTCGTGGTGTCCTACCACGTAGACTTCATTAGCGGAAAGTTCATACACAGCCACAAGGATACTTCGCATGACACTACCAAATGGATGTGAGAGGACGGCACCCGCATTTTTGATGATTTTTGCATCTCCATTGCGGAGATTCATCGCCCGCGGAAGTAACTCCAGTAGCCGGGTATCCATGCAAGATAGAATGACCATGCCCTTTTTGGGGAACTTGGATGTTTCATAAGGTTCATAACTCTTTTTTTCGACGAAGGATTCATTGTAGGTCAAAATATCATACAGTAAGGCCAACTGGTTCACTCCCTTGTAGTCCTTGCTTCACACGAGTTTTTTTCTTAATCATGGTATCATATTTATGGAAGTAGACCATGATCGGTTCCAATAACTGTAAAAAACGTACCACAACCGGTCGCAAGGGAGCCCACATGAATTTTACTTATCGACACATGCGCACGGGTTGGCAGTCTTATCCACGAGAGTCCTATATGTTTGTCACAGCCAGCCTCGTCAATTCTGTAGGCAGTTCTTTGATGTGGCCACTGATTACTATTTATGTACACAACGTGCTGGGCCGATCTTACGGTGAGGCCGGATTCGTACTATTTTGCCAATCCTTTGCGGCTATTTTGGGTCAGTTCATTGGTGGGTCCTTGTTTCATAAATTGGGGCCCAAGCGGTTAATTGTGGGTTCTCTGTTGTTGACAGGGGGAGCGCAAATCAGTCTGGTTTTTGCAAAGGCGTGGGTGCCCTATATTATTGCCATGAGCATGGTTGGATTTCTTAACTCTGTGACGATGCCAGCCATCAGCGCCTTTATTGGCTTTCGTTGGCCTAAATATCGTTACCGTCTGTTTAACCTGGTGTATGTGAGTAACAATGCGGGTGTCGCGCTGGGCACCACCCTTGCCGGTGTTTTGGCTGCAGTATCGTTTAACTTAACTTTTTGGTTCAACGGGCTGTCTACACTGCTGTTTGGGTCATTTTTCTACTTGTTTTTGCGGAAGACTGCTATGGAGGACATATCGGAGCTTCCTACAGGGAGTGTCGGTAGTCCTCGTTCGGAGGGTTCCGTAAGATTATTGGTCAACTATCGCAACTACCTGTTTATGGGGCTCGGGTCCCTGTTGATTACTTTGTCCACCTCAGCGTGGATTTCGGGTGTGGCCCCATTTCTCAATCAGCAGGGTCTGCCTCTTACAAGCTATAGTTTTTTGTGGACGGTCAATGGCGTCGTCATCCTGGTGGGACAGCCTCTTACCACCTTGCTCAATCGTTTCGTGACCCAATCCCTGTATGCTAGGCTCGTAGCCAGTGGGTCCTTTTACGCAGTCGGATTTGCTTTAATGTTATTTTGGCATGGGAGTTATATTGATTTCGTCGTAGGGATGGTGATTACCACCTTTGGCGAGATGATGATTGCTCCCACCACACCAGCACTCATCACACAGACAACGGGTCGTGATGCCCCGTTTTATCTAGGAGCTGTAGGGGGGCTTGGAAGTGCCGGACGTTTGCTGGGCCCGTTGGTATTTGGTAACTTGTTTGACGGGTTTGGGTTGGAACCCATTTTGTGGATTACATCAGCCAGCACTTGCGGCGCGGTCGTCTTCTTTTTCTTTCATCGGCAGGTTCGTCCCCAGCGCTATGTAAGAGGTTCCGCATCTTGTCAGTCTTAGTGACATTTACACTGATTGTCTCGGAAAATGTGTCTTGGCTTCTATGATTCAGCGCAAACATCATGCATGAGGGGGCCCATCACCACACTTTCATCAAAGGTTCCGTATACTTTACCCACACTTCCGCGATACCATGACACTATGAAAGTTGAGGTGGATTGTCAGGGATAGTGAGGCCGTCCGGCAATGCAATACGCACGGATGGATTCCTGAACATCTGCTGAAGACTTACGGAAAGAGGGTTGTGAGTATGATGTTTGGTTGGTATCACCCGTGGGGATTTTGGATGGGGGGAACTGTAATGATGGGCATTGGGCTGATTGTAATGATTGCGTTTTTGTATTTTATGTTTCGGGCCTTTCGCGGATTCGGTCCAATGAATGGAAATAACAGTTTCCACAATTCCTTAGAAATTCTTAAAGAGCGCTATGCTAGAGGGGAAATTGACCAGGAAACGTATAATAGGATGAAAAACGAACTTAAGTGATAGAACTGAGCCAGGCGGCAGACTAATTTTGTTTGCCGCCTGGTAACGTGGAACGCAGAATGTGTGAATCAAGGGATTCGTAATCAAAGTAACGTAAAGTATCATATAATTCTTGGCGGGTTTGCATCTGGTCTAGAAAACCTTGTTGTGTGCCTGTAGCTTGCAGTTGCTCATAAACCATGCGTATCGCCTTTGCTGCTGCACGTAGTGCGGTGACTGGGAAAATCACTGCGTTGTAACCCCATGCTTGAAACTGGGACGTGGTGTAATAGGGCGTTTGTCCAAAATCTGTCATGTTGGCCAACAGCGGAACATTCACTTGTTCGCGGAAAACTTGAAACTCTTCTTCACTGTGCAGAGCTTCCGGGAAAATAACATCCGCACCAGCTTTCACGTATGCCTTTGCCCGGGTAACTGCTGCTTGCAGGCCTTCTACGCCAGCGGCATCTGTGCGGGCCACCACCACAAGAGTGGGGGACGCCTGCTTGAGCGCAAACACTTTTTGCTCCATGTCGGCAATGGATGCCAGTTGTTTTCCAGACAAATGGCCACATTTTTTAGGAAGTATCTGGTCTTCCATTTGTACGCCTGCTGCGCCTGCTGCTGTCATTTCCATGGCGGCTCGTGTAACGTTGAGCACTCCCCCGTACCCTGTGTCGATGTCCACCAAGACTGGCAGACCTGTGGATTGGGTTAAGTCGCGTAGACGCTCCACTACATCGGGCGGGGTGAGTAGACCCAAATCAGGCCAGCCGCGACTGGCGGACAGTGCCGCCCCGGACAGATACAATGCTTGAAAACCCGCCTGACGAGCGAGCAAGGCAGACAGTCCGTCATAGGCGCCAGGGAGAGACACAATTTTGGGTGCACGAATTTGCGTCCATAAGGACTCGGCCAAATCCCGTTGGGTGGGATGCTGTTCAATCAACCAGGTCATGAAATTACTCCCTTCCGTCACAATCTATTTTTACAAACTGAATTTGTGGGAGTCAAGGCAAAAAGTTACATGTGTCCGGGCAAAAATAAGGATACAAACTGATCCACAGGCATGTCCTCAAGCTGTGGATGATGCCAAGTCTGGGCTAAGATGGCCTCAGATCGCTGGGGAGTGTAGCGGCTGAGTAGGTGGGTGTGGAATTTTTCCAGAAGTTTTGGCAACGCCTCCTGTCGTCTCCGGGGATGGCCTAAGGGATATTCTACCCTCACCTCGGCAGACTGGCTACCATCGGCGAAGGTTACTTGGACGGAATTGGTTACCGAGCGTTTATGCGGATGAATATAATCCTCGCTGAATTGGATATTCTCCACAACCATCATTTTATCCCTGAGCCAGTCAATTCGAAAATCAGCAGCAACCGCGTCTTCATACATCTCACTGGTTACAGTGCCAAAAAGCAGACCCAGAGCAACAATGTATTGTAGGCTGTGATCCCGATCCGCAGGGTTTCGCAAGGGCCCCTTTTTGTCGATGATGCGCAGGGCCGATTCGTGTGTGACAATGTCAATTCTAGATATCTCGCGCCAGCGAGGGGCTACCAAAGGGTGTAACTGGATGGCGGCTTCCAGTGCGGTCTGGGCGTGAAACTCGGCTGGATAAGCGGCTTTAAACAGCACATTTTCCATCACATAGGTACCCAGGGGCCGTGTCAGGGTGACAGGGGTGCCGCTGAAAATCACATCATTTACACCCCAGCGGGGCGCCGACAAGGCGGTGGGATAGCCTTGTTCTCCTCGCTGTGCCAGCCACGCAAATTCAACCCCCCGACGGCCAGCGTCCGCAGCTGCCCAGGATTTGCGCCAGCCGACGTTGGGTGCATGGCGGTAGGTGCGCAGACTGACATTGTCCACCCAGGCCAGGCTGAGGGCAGTGCAGATTTGGCGGGAATCGCCTCCCAAAAGGGCCGCGACCACTGCCGCTGTGGCCACTTTCACAAAGAGGACATGGTCTAGGCCATGACGATTGAGGGAGTTGCTCAGGGCCAACACACCTTGAATTTCATACGCCTTTACAAGCCCCTGCAATACCTGTTTCATGAAAATGGGGGACTCTCCCTGTAGCCTATGCAACTGGCTGAGGTGGTCTGCAGTCATCAGCAAACCAGCCAGGTTGTCCGAGGGATGTGACCACTCCTGTGCTAACCAGGTGTCGTTGAAATCTTGCCAACGAATCATGGCACCCAAGTTGAAGGTGGCCATAGCTGGATCCAAAACGTAACTGGTGCCGGGGACTCGGGACCCATGGGGGACCAGTGTTCCCGGCACCATGGGACCCAATACCTGCAGGCAAGCGGGTTGACGCAGGGCGGCCAAGCCACAACCTAAAGCGTCCAATAGAGCGTAGCGGGCGGTATCCATCACCACAAGAGAGTCACTGGTTGGCTGGAGCACATAATCGCAGATCTGGGCCAGTACTTCATCTATGGGTTGGAGGATCTGTGCATCATGGTCTGGGTCTATTTGTGATGGATCCATTGTTGGCGTTCACTGTCCTTTCATTTTTAGGTAGGGCTGATTTAGGTAGGGCTGAATTTATAAAAGAGTTGGAAGTAGAGTTGCCCAATTTAAGAATCAAAGGAATCAAATCTATTTAAGAATCAAAGGAATCAAATCTATAGTAACCCAACGATTGTGAAATTTGAAATTGTCACAGACCCGCTGGAAATCTTGTCAGCAGGATGGGGTCAGATGACCAACGCCATTCGCCCGCGAGGCTTTCGCACAGGTGCATAGGGTATAACAGGATCCATGGAAAGGAGGAATACTCGATGTATCATCCACTTTATTACCAGGCCGTGCGTTTGAGGGGCCAGCCAGTGTATGTCCAACACGTCAATGGTCGTGTGTATCGTGGTACCCTGATGTCCGTTTTGCCCCATGGGGTCTATCTCATGCCTCGACCCACCCAAGCAGCCCTGATGTCCGATTTCTCACAGAGCGATGTTTTTAAAACTCATCCGGGAGACGTGGAACTGATTTACTCCCCAGTGTCGTACTTTGCCTTTGGCGCTTTGGCCGGGTTAGGAGTTGCTGCGCTGGCGGCACCGCTGTGGTGGTAATCGTGTCCATGGAGTGCCAACAAGGGCCAGTCTCCATTCTGTTTGAGTTTCTGCATGAACCCTACAGCCCCGTTCTGTCCATCGTCTGCGACAGGACGGGGCTGTAACCCCAGATGTGGACATGAACGCGTGAAGGTGTACGTGAAGATGTGGCAGTGTAAGGGTGTGAAGGTGCACGTGAAGATGTGAAGGCGTGTGTGAGTATAATGGCGCGTTTTATGACCCTTCCAAGTGACTTCACATATTCTTTTGCTGTTGCCACCATTGTTCCACTTCATCTTGAAAGCCGCGGGTACCCCGAGCAAAGTCTGTTGCTAAAACATTTTTTAGGTGCTTTGCTGCGGCTGGGTCTTGTCCCTGGGTGGACACTGCAATTTGCAGGCCATCTTTTATATACTGTGCGGGGACCATGAAGGAACACTGTGCCGGGTCATCCACCACATTGACTAACTTTCCTAAAGTGTCCGCCTCGTCTGCAACTGTTTGGTTCACCTGGCGTTGGTTTGTGGCTGCAATCACCAGAAATCCCTGTGCAGCATCCCCCGGCAGGTATACGCGGGGCAGATATTCAATACAACCTTCGCGGGCATATGCTGCAATCTCCGGGACTATGTGTGGACTGATGACGCGAATCTTTGCCCCAGCTGCCAGTAGATTTTTAACTTTACGCAAGGCTACCTCCCCCCCTCCCACTACCACGCACAGCCGTTCCGACAGTCGTAACATGGCTGGATATAGCGGTGTTGGTTTGTCCGACATGGCATGCACTCCTTTCCAACTTGCCCATCTACTGTAGTTTGTATCTTGCTTTCCATCATAACAGAGAAAAAGTGTAGAGATTTGATGAATCGTGAAGCCTATCACACCCTGTCGTATTTTATGTGGCACAATCATGAAGGAAATGAGTGCTCTGACGGTGTCTGGGGTACAAATAAACGTAAAAAATTCTTTTGAAATGTAGGGGGACGGATGATGCACAAAAGAGTGTTCTTGGTGGGGGCATTCAGTCTGCTAGTGGTGGGTGCAATGGCAGGCTGTGGAAACAGTTCTAGTAGTGGGAATGGCAGTGCTCCAGGGCAACCGCCTGCGGCTGTATCGAATGGGGCGAGTCACGTAACGGGATCGCATGAATCGGGGCAGGTATCTGCACAATCTGTCAATTTGAACCTGAAGGTGCTCACAGGGACCATGGCTGGAAAGCCAGGTTGGCCAAAGATTGAACCTGCGGATGTCACACTGAAGGCGAATTCGCTCGTGCATGTTACCATTCAGAATTACGACGATGGTGCGGCTCCAGTTCCCGGTAACGACAACCAGGTTCAGGGAACGGTGGGGGGAACTATTACGGTCGACGGGAAACAGGTGAGTTCGATATCCTTTGACAATGTGGCCCATACTATCACAATTCCCGCCATTCGTTTAAATGTGCCCATTCCGGCCCGTACTGCCGGGGAGCCCTATAATACGGTCCGCTTCAGTTTCAAAACGCCGTCTACTCCACAAAAACTTAACTGGCAATGTATGGCGGCGTGTGGGCCAGGTGCCATGACTACAGACGGTTGGATGAAAGGTGTCTGGACGATTCAGTGAGTACTCATCCTGATTTGAGTGTGGCCGCAGCCGCCCGAGTGTGGCGGCTGCGATGCGTGCGAAATGGAAGCGTGGGTATTTGTACAATGCAAAACATCCTTGTCATAAATCCTAGTTTTTTTATTGACTAAATCAACATTGAGGAGTAAATTCACCTTAACCCATTAACTATAGGGGTTTAGGGGGGATTGGGTTGGCAATTCAGTTTAGCGTACTACTGCTCGGGTATACGGGGTTATTACTGCTGTTAAGCCAGCGGGCAAAGCAGAAAGCTGCGACGGCAGGCCATTTTTTTGACGGCGGCAGGGGATTTGGCACATGGCGGGTGTTTGTGTTGATGACTGCCATGTGGGGGGCATCCATGTTTTCTGTGGAACTCGATACCGGGTTTTCGCAAGGAATGTCTGCCGTTTGGTTCGGAATTTCGACCATCGTTGCCTCGCTCTTTATAGCCTGTTTTTTGTTGGCTCCTTTTCGAAAAATTCAGTACCTGACTAATTCTAACCTCATCGGTCAACGTTATGGTACGCGGGCCAGAGATTTTGCTGCCTTGGTGATTGGTCTAACATTTCCAATATTTGCAATGAAAAATGTGCTGGCCGCAGCCTCGTTTTTGCATGTCATTTTGGGCTGGAGTTTGCCATTGGTTTTGATTGCAACCACTGTGTTGGTGATTGCCTATGTTTCTTTAGGCGGAATGTGGTCTCTGGCTTATGTGCAGGTGGCAAATTTGGCTGTTTTTAGCCTCGGGTTGGGGGTGGCCGCCTATTTTGTTTTGAGAAATCATCCTGTCTTTAACCCAGCCTTGTTGCCCAACGCACAGTTCTCAAGCTGGTTTGGTGTAGGTCCAGCCACCATTTTAGTGTGGTTTGGCATGAGTCTGCTGAACTCCGTCAGCGCTCAGGCGGAGTTTCAAACGATTGCTGCAGCCAAAAGTGTTCGCCAGGGACGGTTGGGAGTTTTGCTATCTTCGTTAGTCCTAGTTGGCTTTGCTGTACTTCCTGTACTCATGGGGATGGCTGCACGTGAGGGTGTACATTCTGGAAAAGCTGGGCTATTGGCCTTTCCTGTCTATTTGACCGAGGTGGCGCCCCACTGGGCAGTCGTTTTGACAGGGTTAGGATTTTGGTCTGCTGCTTTGATTTGGTGTGCCCCGTTGCTATTTTCTGGGGCTTCCAGTTTTGGGTTAGATCTGTTCAACCGTCGCGGAAGTTCTCACCACGCCATTTCTGTTCGCCGTCTCACTCGCTGGTCCATGGTTTTGCAAGGTGCAATGATTGTCCTATATGCCTTGGCCCGTCCCGGACAGTTGGCATGGTGGGCGGTATTTGGGTTGACCCTGCGCAACGCGGCCATTGTAGGACCAACGGTGGCCTTCTTGCTGTGGCCTTTGGTGCGTGAAAAGACCGTATTGGTTTCCATGGTCCTTGGGGTGGGGATGGGTTTTACGTGGAATGCAGTCACTGGATTTTCTGCATTGGTGTTTCCCTTCGGGATTAATCCCATGTGGGTGGGAACTGGAACGGCGATGCTAGTTCTAATAGGAGGAACATTTTTGCAAAACTGGGGGGTGATGCGCTGGGCCAAGCCAGGCTTGAGGCGCTATTTGGGCGGGGGATTTGCCCTATTCGGAGGGGTGTCGCTAGTCCTCACACCCTGGATTGGACATTCGAGTCTCCATTCCTTGTTGGGATGTGAATTATTTCTAGCGGTGATGGGGGAATTTTTTGCCGCCATCTTTTTGACTGAACCCGCGCAGCTCAACAATATATCTGAACAAGGCCCAATCAGTGTTACAGAGACAATGGCTGTGCAAAACGAATCATACCTTTCTCCCCTGTAGAAGTGGGGGTCTCATGTGTGGACAAGTTTCAATATAGGACAAATGGACCAGAGGAAATCATCCCTTTGGTCCATTTTCGTTTCAGCGATTGGCGTTAACTTTAAAAGAAGAGAAGTAACTGCAAAGCGACATAAAATGAACCGGGTGCCGCAGCGAAAATTCAGGGGGAGTAGATGCATACCATGGACTTCAACCAACGGCCGATTCTTGTCTTTTGGGAAACCACCCGGGCTTGCCTGCTTGCCTGCAAACACTGTCGGGCAGAGGCTCAACCTAACCCGGCACCAGGGGAACTGACCACGTCAGAGGGAATGGCCTTCGTGCGCAGTTTAGCTGGGTTTGGTCGACCAGCTCCCGTGTTGATTATGACCGGTGGGGACGTTCTCATGCGGCCAGATGTATTTGAGTTGGTTACAGAAGCACGCCGGTTAGGAATTCCAGTGGGATTGGCTCCCAGTGTTACACCACGGCTCACCGCAGAGAGCATTGAGCACATGGTCAGCCTTGGGGTGAAGGTTGCGTCCATTAGCCTGGATGGAGCCACACCTGCCACCCATGAGGGGGTTCGAGGTGTGGAACATCACTTCGCAGATACCTTGGTGGCTTTGCAATCCATGGTAGATCACGGCATGAGTGTGCAAGTCAACACAGCAGTGATGCGGGACAATGCCGAGGAATTGCCAGGCATTGTCCGTCATATGAAGAAGATCGGTGTCCGTATCTGGGAGGTGTTTTTTCTGGTCCCCGTGGGTCGGGGAAAGCAGGACCAAAGTTTGAACCCTGAAGAGACGGAGGCGGTGGCTCACTTTTTGTATGATGCCTCCGGTTACGACTTGACGGTTCGTACTGTGGAGGGTCCGTTCTTCCGTCGTGTTGCGGCATGGCGGAACAAGGCTGGCCTGCTACCGTCCGCGAACCCAGAGCTGGTGGCTGCAACCTATCACCTGCATCCCCTGTACCTACAACTCACTCGGGAATTACGTGAGGCATTGGGAGACCCTGGGCCTTCCCAAGCGCAAACCACGGGTACGCGAGATGGTAAGGGAATCATTTTTGTCGGTCATGATGGGACTGTATATCCAGCCGGGTTTCTACCGCTGGCATTAGGCAATGTTCGGGAGCAGAGCCTGGCTTCTATTTATAGGGAAAATCCGGTGTTGAAATCTATTCGGTCTGCCGAGTTCCATGGCCGCTGCGGGACGTGTGAGTATCGTGACAGTTGTGGGGGTTCAAGGGCCCGTGCGTATGCTGTCTATGGAGATCCACTAGGGGAAGACCCTGCTTGTGCCCACTTGGCGACCGTAGGGATGCCAGGCTGATTCCTGGCCCAAGGCCCCAAGGTCCTTTTTCGACAAGACAATGGGTGTCTGGGCCCTTGCATGAGGCTCTGAAATAATGGTAAACTTTCATTGGTAACAGGGGACCGTGATGGGATCCCATGAAAGCTTTAAGCCGGGGTGGCGGAATCGGCAGACGCAGCGGACTTAAAATCCGCTGAACCGTAAGGTTCGTACGGGTTCAAGTCCCGTCTCCGGCACCAAAAAAACCTACAGTGGCGCGGTTTTTCTGGGGACCGCGCTCTTTTGTTTTTATCCCCGTTGTCTACCCAGACCCAGCATAATGGGTGCTGGACATGCAATTCCTGCGATTTCGTGTCGACACCCTTTCCGTGCAATGCGAGAATTTCATCACAAATTCCCCGGGCTTTTCTTTCCTGATAGAATGTGAAATACTGGCTGAGAAGAATTCTAGAGGGTGTGGGTTCTGAATGAACCGCAAGGAACGGGTACTGGCCGCGCTCGAATCGTTATGTCAACGCTGTGATAATAGTTCCCACGGAACAGAGAATTTCCCTTCGGTACTGCTGGGGTTTACAGCGGATGAGATAGCCGATGCCTTAGGAATTTGGCGTAGCAACTGTAGCGCAGACTTGAACGCCTTAGTTCGGGAGGGCCTGGTTCGCAAGTTGGACAAACGACCTGCGCGTTTTGTGCCGGTGTCATGGTTGCCACAGGGCCATGAGGCATCGGTGTGTAGTACCTTCAGCGTCCAAATGGCGTCCCCTCCTGGCCAGAAAGCTATCACTTCACTTGTTCAGCCACCTGTCGATTTCCAACACGCTACCCCCCATGCTCCAACCTACCCGGAGGATGCCCTGACTGTGTTAAATGGGGCTCAACGTAGCCTACGGGACGCAATCGCGCAGGCCAAAGCGGCCCTGCAATACCCACCTCGGGGCATGAATGTTCTATTATTGGGTGAAAGCGGAGTGGGTAAGTCCACGTTTGCCCGCCACATGTACCTATTTTCCATTCAAAGGGGCTCGCTTCCGAAAGACGCACCTTTTGTTACATTCAATTGTGCTGAGTATGCTAACAATCCGCAGATCTTGTTAGATCACTTGTTTGGGCATGTGCGAGGGGCGTTCACCGGAGCAAATGAAAACAAACTAGGATTGGTGGAAGCGGCCAGCCAAGGGGTATTATTCCTGGATGAGGTACATCGACTTCCTCCAGAAGGCCAGGAGATGCTGTTTCAGATTCTCGATCACGGTGAATTTAGGCGAATGGGTGAATCCGGAAAGATTAGGCGAGTCGAGGTGTTGGTATTTGCGGCAACCACAGAACGCCCGGAATCGGTTCTGCTGGACACCTTCCGTCGACGCATTCCAATGGCAATACGGTTGCCCGCCCTGCGGGACTGGTTTATTCAGGACCGCTTTACTCTAATATACAAGCTGTTTCACAGTGAGGCACAAACCTTGGGTCGCCCCATCCACGTGACTCGAGTGGCATTAATGCGGCTCCTTTATGCCCGCTTTCCTGCCAACATAGGGGACTTGGAGAACGCTGTGCGAATTGCCTGTGCTCGCGCCTATGCCGAACGGGGACCTGCTGGGGAACTGGCAATATCGCTAAGAGATGTGAATGTACCGAGCATAGATCGACAGGGGCTGCAATTAGTTGAACAACTCCCAGACATTGGCGAAATGATGGTGCATCCAAATCAGCAGACACCTTTGGTGCCCCCGGAACTGAACGAAGACTCTTTATATGTGAAATTGGACCAATTAGCACAGGCCTTGCTCGATTTAGGGTTTCACAGCGATGAAATCGGTTACGCCTTAGAGCGAGAATTGGTTCGTCGCTATGCAGAGGTGCCAGACCACTCCCTTGCTGAACTACGTCGATTTGTTGGAGATTCCTTTTACGAATGGGTGTACCGTGCGTGGGACACGGTGAAGACAGAGGTTGATCCCGAACAGTCGGATTCTACATTCATCCGAATTGCCATGCATCTGTTTGGCATGACTCGCGACTTTGGTTCCCCTAACGTCTACCCACAGTCCCCTATGTTACAGCGAGTTCAAATGATGTACCCGAAATTCTATGCCATTTCACAGCGCTTGCTGGATGTTTTTGGACGCGAAAGTGGTGTCTCCGTCCCTTTACTGGAAGTGGCCGTGGTGGCCCTCATGCTTCAGGAAGTTCCCCTTCACAGTTCCACTACCCTCGGGATTCTGTTGATGATGCGGGGGAACTCAGTCGCGGATGCGATGGCAGAAACCGCTCTCTCTTTGGCTGGAGGGACCCCCTTGGTGGTGGCCAATGTGCCTGTGCTGGAAGAATGGAGTTTGATGGAACAGCGATTGATACAATCTCTCCAAGACATGAATAAGAAAAGTGGGGTACTCTTGCTGACCGACATTCCAGAGGTCGCCCACTACATCCTACAAAAAAATGGGCGAGTAGGCCCTATGGAGGTCCGCGTAGTTTATCGACCCGATACCACCACCACGATTCAGGCACTGTTGTCGTTGAATGCTGAGAACACACTGGATAACCTGGCTGTGGGGTTGAGTTCCCGTAATGAAGCGGCAGTTGGATCGGTGAGGAATGTGCAACCTGTGGTCATCCTGGCCACTTGCTTGACGGGCAAGGGGACCGCCAGTGCAGTCAAGCGATTAATTGAATCTGCCCTGCCTGAGGAACTTCGCAACAAGGTTCTGGTGCAGCCCATGGAGGTGGGATTAAACGGGCTTTCACCCGATGAAAAGGAGCTGGATTCGACAGTTCTTGCTGCGGTGGGTTCAGTCAATCCAAAATTACCGGGAGTCCCCTTCATCTCTGTGGAAGAGGTCCTGCAACCTAACGGTGTTCGCCGGCTGCTGAGCATGGTCCTCTGTTCGACTTCGTTGGTGAGCGTCCCCACGGATGCATTCAGCCCGCCCCAACGGGGCACACAAAGTCCCGACCCTTATGAGGCCTATGTGTTGCAGTTGTTGGAGCGGGACTTGGTGTATGCGAATCCCCGCCCTGTGGGGCAGGTGGCCAAGCGAATGCTACACGCTTTGGAGGAAGCGAGTGGGCGGACGTACAGCCTTGAATTTGCGGCGCGATACGCCTTGCACCTAGGGTACGTGATTGAGCGAGGTGTCCGAGATGATTCGTTGAATCACCCCTATGTGTCTTCCATTCAAAGCCAGTTTCCTGACCAATGGAATCTACTGGTTCGCACTTGGAGGTTTGTGGAGGAGACCTTCCGAATTCCTCCAGAAGCAAGCGAACTGGCCTATTTATTCGACTTACTATTTCCTGACCTTGCGGCGGAGGTGACTAATGAATGACCCCCACGTTCACAACCTTGCCCTTCATTCGCGTGGATGACCGATTGATTCACGGACAAGTAGTCACGGCATGGGTGAGAGCCTTGCGCTCTAAAACTATCTGGGTGGTGAGTGACCGGGCAGCCGCTGAGCCGATTGAGGTGACGCTGTTGAAAAATTCCATTTCATCTCAACTGTCCTTGGAGATTTTTAGGGTGGCGGAGGCTCTGGCAACCTGGCGTGAATCACCGGTGGACAAGCTGTTTGTACTGACTGAAGGACTCAAGGAAATTATTGATTTGTTTGATGGGGGATTTCCCATCGGTGAGATAAACATCGGGGGTATCCGCTATCGTCCTGGTTATGTGGGATTGAACCGTGCCGTGTATATTGGTTCGCAAGAAGCTGCCTTGTTGTCGGACATGCAGTCTCGCCACCTACCAGCCTTCATCCGAATTATGCCAAACGACGGGAAAATAGACGTCTATGAGAGAACTAAGCGGAAATGGGGGTAGGTGATTGCAACCCTGGCAGATAGTCCTGGTGACGCTGATTGGTGGACTCACTGGCATTGAAAGTGTGCTTGACGAGTGGCAGTGGCACCGCCCCATTCTAGCTTGTACCTTAATCGGGTTGGCCCTCGGAAATATTTCTATTGGGCTACACGTTGGGGCTGTGCTGGAACTGGTGGCGCTCGGTTGGATGAATATTGGGGCGTCGCAGTCCCCAGATACTGCGTTGGCCAGCATGATTGCGACCATTCTTGCCATTGAGGGGGGGCACGATATTAACGAAGCCATTGCCCTCGCCATTCCTGTGGCGGTGGCGGGTAACCTGACTACCGTCGTGGTTCGTACCCTCACGGTTTACTTTCAACACCAAGCGGACCGGATTGTGCCCACATCCTCCCGATTCTACTTGTCTTTTTTACATTTTACGGCTTTGACGCTGCAAGCCTTGCGTGTGGCCATACCGACATTTTTGTTTGCGATGTTCATCAACCGGGAAATGATTTTGCACCTATTTCACATTCTTCCCGCCACTCTAATGAATGGTTTCACCGCAGCCAGTGGATTTATTGTGGTGGTGGGTTATGCCATGGTAATTCAATTATTGCAGGCGGGTAAACTCATGCCCTACTTTTTTCTCGGTTTTCTTGTGGCAGATTTCAGCAAAATCACCCTTGTCGGTAGTGGCCTGCTGGCTGTGTGTCTTGCCATCCTGCACGTCTGGGTCTGGCGCTCTCCTCCTGTTCCGGTTGGGGACAAAAACTTTACTACTCCTGTCGAAGAAACAAAGGCACCTGTAAGGTTCCTGCCCAGATCTATCCTCTGGCGAACCTTCCTGCGCAGTCAGTTTCAACAGGGGTCTTGGAATTATGAGCGGATGCAAAGTCTTGGCTACGTCTATATTCTGGAACCCACACTTGACTTTCTTTACCAGAATCCTGTCAATAAAACGCTTCGTAAGCAACGACACTTGGAGTTTTACAACACCAATCCCTACATATCAAATGTCGTCACAGGCATCAACATGGCCTTGGAGGAAAGACTGGAGACGACCCATCAGGACAGTTTTGATCGCCTCATCACGTCGATTAAACTGGGCATGATGGGCCCCATGGCAGGTGTGGGAGACTCAATATTTTGGGGCACGCTACGCCCCTTGCTTGGATCGGTTGCGGCCACACTTGCTTTGCGCGGTAGCCTCCTGGGTCCAATTTTTTTCTTTGTAGCTTGGAACGTCACACGCTTGGTCACCCTCGGGGGACTCTTGTTATACGGGTATCAACTGGGGGTTCGTACGGTTCGAGTGATTGCCTCGGGGGTACTTAGACAAGTAACTGAGGCCGCCACCGTGGTCGGATTGGTGGTAATGGGTGGACTGGTGGCCGACTGGGTGGAAGTGAAATTTGCGGTGCAGTGGTCCACAGGTGCTGGCCACGTGATGACACTTCAACATGTCTTAGATATGCTCATGCCAGGGTTGCCCAAACTGGCTCTGGTTTTCTTTACACTATGGCTCTTGCGACGTGGTTTTGGGAGTGTTCAAGTCATTCTCCTCCTCTTTGTGTTTGCTATTGTGGGGGTATGGGTCCACCTGTTAGCGCCTTGAGGACGTTTCATCGTACCAAGGGAAAAATAAATTTAGTGAATCGTTTATATTCGGGGTGGTAGGTAATGATTGGAATAATTGTTGCAGCACATGAGGCATACGCCTTGGAGCTCGTTAAAGCAGCTGAACTGATTGCTGGTGCACAACCCCAGGTTATACCTATATCGTTTGTGCCCGGAGAGAATCAAAAAAACCTGTTTGAAAAGTACAATGCCGCGTTGAACAGCTTTACAGATGTCACGGGTGTTTTGTTCCTCTGTGACCTGTTTGGGGGTAGCCCGTTTAACGCCGCCGGTCTTTTGGCTGCCCAGCGAGTCGATATGGATGTTGTGACCGGCTTAAACCTGCCAATGCTTTTGGGAGTTTACGAGGTTCGTTCAAATAGACAATTGCAAGAGGTGGTGAAAGCAGCTATCTTAGCGGGAATAGCCGGGGTACGTTCATTGAAGTAGAAGAGCCAAAAGGGTCACATCGATAAAACAGTTATTTTATGTAAATTTCCGTCATACTCGAAGTGTATTGTGTATTACTAGTGTATCCGCAGTTGTGTATTACGTTGCCCTTCTTCCCCCAAGGTAAACCAACCTTGTGTATTGGCATGAAAGTTGCTGTATATGAGGTGAAAAGACGTGAAAGCGGAATTATTTCACGTGCGTGCAAAAGACGCAGAAGAGGGGGAACGTTAGATGTTGAAAAGATGGGGTTCAACGTTGGGAGTTGCCATCGGTGTAACCGTTTTTCTAGCGGGATGTGGAAGCGGCGGTGCAGCTCCTAGTTCAGGAAGTAATCATACCACGGGGGCCAGTGGCAACGGCCCAATCACGCTAAATGTTTTATACATGAACCAGGCAGGGTATACCGACACGGTGCTTCAAGACATGGCAAAACAATTTGAAACCAAGTACCCTAATGTAAAAATTGACTTCACATTTTTGCCATATTCACAAATGCACTCTGCTATTTTAACTTCATCTGCAGCCCCAACGGCACAATACGATGTCGTCTTATCCGACCTAATTTGGACGGGAGAGTTTGCGGGTAAGGGCTATACCATTCCTTTAAATACCTATGTTAACAAGGACATTCCCAATCCCCAAGACATCCCTCAATCAATTTGGGGTGGTTTTACTGTTAAAGGGAATATTATGGCAATGCCCTTTTTAGCTAACTTCCAAAACTTCTATTACAACAAGAAAATGTTAGCTGAAGCTGGGTTCACAACAGGTCCTCGAACGATGAGTGAATGGTTGCATCAGATGCAGGTTCTTAAAGCGAAACATATCGTTCAATATCCATACGAAGATTCTTGGACACAGGCTGAAGGTTTGGTCTGCGACTATGTGCGCACTGCTGGTGAGTTTGGCAATGGCAACTTATTCAATGCTCAAGGACAGCCGGTTATGAACCAGGGTCCTGCTCTCAAAGCACTGAATTGGATGCATGAACTGTATGTCGACGGACTGGTTAATCCCAATTCTTTAACGGCAGATGAGCCTACTGCAGCGGATGCCTTTGCATCCGGTCAGGTTGCATACAACACGAACTGGACTTTTGTGACAGGTATCATGAACACCAAAAGTACATCAAAAATTGTCGGGGATGGGGTGGTTGCTCCATTTCCTGTTTCTCAGGGAACAAACCAGTCTACCGGATCTGCCAGCATTTCCGGATTCCAAGGTTTAGCGATTCCGGCAAATACGCCGCAAGATCTAAGGTCATGGGCGTGGAAATGGATCCAGTTTGCGACTTCGCCGGAAATTCAGGCACAACACTTACAAAGTCAGTGGCCTGTTTGGTCGACAGTTGCCAATTCACCGCAGGAAGCCAAAATCAATCCCGCCTACAAAGTGTATGAGACAAATTTAAATGCCGTCTATAATCGACCCACCATCAGCAACTACCTGAGTGTAAGTAGCATCATTCAACAGTACACCCACGAGGCAATTGCAGGAACGGTACCCGTGCAACAAGCCGCAGATCAGATGGTAAAACAAATTGAAGCCTTAGGACAGTAACAGTCTGCTTCAGTTCCTGGGGGTGGCATTTGCCACCCTTTCAGATATTGTTCCATTTAAAGTATCCAATTGGGGAGGACGCCATGAATTCATTGTCAGTTTCCGAGCCCAATCCGTTGCCAAATTCCTTGCTACGGAAGTTGTTTCACGCCTTCACAGGGGAATATTTTTGGTTTTATATTTTACTGCTACCTTCTATTCTAATACTTGTTGGTTTAGTTATTATACCCATGTTGTTTACTCTTCGCATGAGTTTGGCTAACACCAGTGTCACTGTAATTGGGGGCCACGGAAGTTTGTCGATGCCCTGGTCTGGCATAAACAATTACATTCATCTATTCCAGAGTCCTGACTTTTGGCAGTCTTTCCGAGAAACACTCTTTTTTTGGCTTGCATCCATTTTAATTGAAGTCACTGTCGGTGTTGCAATTGCCGTGTTGATGAATCAACAATTCTTAGGGCAACGTGTTTTTCGAATTATTGTGTTTATTCCATGGGCAATCCCCACAGTAGTCAATTCTATGATGTGGGGAATGATTATGGATGGAAACAACTACGGGGCGCTTAATGATTTACTCTTACGAATGCACGTAATTAAGAACGCCATTGTTTGGCTTAACCCATCTGCGCTCTTTCCACATTTTTCATGGTTGTCACACGTTCTATCATCCCTTGGAATGAATACCGCCATTCTTTCCATCATTGTGGGGGACGAATGGCATACGCTACCGATTGTGGTGGTGTTGGTATTGGCAGGGTTGCAAACAATTCCGGTGGAATATTACGAAGCTGCGCGAGTCGAGGGGGCTACGGGGTGGCGAAAATTTCGTAGTATTACGCTGCCTTTATTGGGTCCGATTTTGTCGGTTGTTTTGATTTTACGTACCATGCAATTGCTGAGGGCATTTACGATGATCTACACTTTGGAACAATTCGGCCTGCCAGTACTCTCCATTCAAGCATATCAACAGGCGTTTTCTTTTGGCTCCTTTGGGTTAGGTGCTGCCACCTCGTTTATCATCGGTCTTGTGGCGCTGTTCATTTCTTACATTTATATCAAACGCCTTTACAAGGAGGAACTTTAATTGAGTAGCATGGCACAGGGAGCAGGTGGAAAACAGCGATTCCGGGTGCGCTGGACAAGGCTAGGGATGTATCTGTTGTTGCTTCTCGTGGCAGTATGGACGTTGGCACCTCTTTATTTTTTAATTATCACGAGTTTAAAACAGTATGTAGGAACCATTACCTTCCCTTTGCCATGGCTTCCACATCCGTTTACCTGGAAAAATTACGGAATGATGTTTTCTGGTTACCAATCGGGGAGTACGAGTTATCGCTTTCTTCACGCCTTGCGCAACTCCTTAATTACATCCACAGCAACGACGGTACTCAATTTGATTTTTGGTTCTGCAGCCGCCTACGTGTTGGCACGCTCGCGCATCCGGGGCAAAAATGCAATTTCAATGGCCTTTTTAGCGTCTAACTTGTTGCCAACGGTGGCTTTGGTCGTACCATTTTACGTATTTACAGTGACATATTTCAGTTCTCTTGGCCTGTATGATACAGACACATTACTTGTCATTCTTTATACATCCTTTTCACTTGGGCTTGTGATATGGATTATGCGTGATTATTTTAATACGATTCCCATTGACTTAGAGGAAGCGGCTCGTGTAGACGGTGCCAGTCGATTGGTTTCACTGGTACGCATTCTCTTGCCCCTCACAACGCCGGGATTAATGGCGACAGGCCTTTTAACTTTTCTGTTGTCTTGGGATAACTTTATTTTACCCTTGATTTTGGCACCCAATGCCAGTGCTTATAATCTTCCGTTTTTTATTTATTCATTAAGCGGACAATATCTGCATATGAACAACGAGATCGCGGCTGGAGGTATTTTAGCCGCAATTCCGCCAGTGCTTATCATTGTATTTTTCGGTAAATATATTATTAGTGGGTTGACTGCGGGGAGTGTGAAGGGTTAGAACCTACGTTTCCACCCCACAGTCACAATCCCACTTGGGGTTCATCTGGTGGATCTATCTGGACAGGACCAGGCACCCCTCCCCTTTTTCCCCCTTCCCGTAACATCCAACAGTAGGGTTGCGAATAGTTGCGAGTTCTGTCGAAATTACGGATAATGTCTATGACGTATGAGAAATTCCAGATGGTGCGGTGTAGCTCAGTCCTGACCCATCGTATCTGGGTTTTAGGGTAAAGAGTTGCAGGTTTTAAGGAGGAGCAGTATTGGCTGAGGATGGGGAACGGATGGAAGGCGTGCGTGAGTCTGTGATAGGAATAGAGGCCAAGCCAGGGGACACCCCAATAGACGCGAATGGGGTGCAGGGGAATTCCTTGCAGGACGTGTTACAGGATGAGTCGCTTGTGGACTCTGGGGTGCATTTTTCAGGGGTGGCGGCATACGAGGAGCGTGTGTCCCCCAAACTTCAGGCGTTGGGGAAGGCAATTGCCAGGTTTGGTCGTCTCAAAGTGGTAGCCAAACAGGCGGAGCAACTGAATCGTGGCGAATTGAGTAAACTTTTGCAGGAAATCAGCTTGGGAACCGATGCCCTTCGCGAACAGGCGGGGAGTGCGTTGGGGGAACTTGAAGTGTTTCAGATTGCGGAAAGCGAAGCTGACCAAGTGGAATGGACAAGGCGGTTTATAAAAGAATGCGCAGCATTGGGACGGACGGTGGAAGGCGAATATCCACAATTCAGGATATTTCCTGTCGATATAAAAGTAGATTTGACGGCAGAGACCGCGCAAATGGGTCGGTCCACGGTGCGTGCGATGCATCCGAAGGCTTTGGCCAGTTTGGTGGACAGTGCGGTGCAAAAACTTGAGCGAGAGCGGTTTAATGGGCCACAATTTCTGCGTGCGATGATGCGCGCTTATGAGGTCCTGCGTGCAGAAATGAGCACGCAGGAAGCCGTAAATGCCAACAGGAACCGCCCAACCGACGTTCCCCTGCGACAGATTCACGCGCTTCTTGCATTGCGGGTGGGGACAACGGCAAACGGCTACCCGCTAAGTCAATTCGCATTTGATATCTATCGCTTGCGCCGCGATATGGATCTTGTGATTGAAGGCAACCGTGTGGTGTTCTTAGAGACGCGCAAACCGAGTCTGGCCATTATACTGCCATTACCGGGTGGACAAAAACAAATTCTTGGCTCTGTGGACGTTGTTCCACTAGGAGATGAAAGGAATGTGTGATAATCGGGCGGGATTTTATCGTTGCCCGGACGCTACCTTGTTGACGGATGAGTCTGTTCGGGAGACATATGTCGATGTAGGTGGGATGGAAGAGTTTTGGCTGAAATGGTATTTGCGTGGATTTGTGGACCGTGGGGCGGGAAAAATTAAGTTTGTGCAGGCGCGGGTGGGGGCAGGGAAAACACATCTTTTACGTCACTTTGTAAGCACGGCTAGTGACGAAGGGTATGCAACCGTGTTTGTGGACGCAACAGCGCAGCGGATGGGTGCAATTGATGAACTGTATCGGGCCGTTGCTGTTCAGGCTCCATGGGAGAAAATCCTGGATGGTTGTGCCACCTCGATTGTTCACAACGACCTTGGGTATAACGATTTCAACGGTGAACCCGCGGATTTCCGTCGTTGGGCGGAAACAACGCGCGGTCGCAGTGGACCCTCATTGACGGCTGATTTGCGCGACGCGACCGACAAGTGGGTGCGTGCAATGGACATTCACTCAAACTGGCGAGAGCCATTGCGGACGTGGGTTTTGCGTCACATCACAGGCGAAGCTACAGATGTGGCCATGATTCGGAACTGGTTCTGCGGGGAACGAATGTCTGTGCGGGAGCGCAAGACATTCGGTGCGGGGACAAAATTGGATCGACGAAACGGACGTGCTTGGCTGTTGTCATTGGTGACGCTGCTGCGGGCCACAGGGTACAAGGGACTGGTCCTGGCGCTGGACAATGCAGATGTGTGGGCGCGCTCCACACGGGTGGAAGGAATTCCTTATTATACACGGTCCGCGCGAGACTACACCTACGAAATGCTGCGGGAACTGATTGACGAAAGTCATCACGCCCCACACCTGTTCGCACTGATTGCGGGAGATGTCAACCTGTTTGAAAATCAAAAGACGGGTGTGCCGTCCTATCCGGCATTATGGCAACGCATTGGGTCTGAAATTGCGTTGGCACAGGTCAATCGATTTGCAGACCTGCTGGATTTGGATGCACTGTGGCGATCCGATGGTAGGGGTGGGGCACAAGTCGCGTCCCGTTGGACCGAGCTATGTGATGGAATTGGGTTACGTGAGAATCACTTTGTACATGAAGATGTTTTCAGTCATGTGGAGGGTGCTGCACGCGAAGATAGCCTTGGGCTGGATTGGGGTCTGGCCCGTCGGACTGTGCACCATGTTTTGACAGGGTCTCAGATGGGGGGGAATGAACATGCCTGAGGCGCGGATGGTCATCGAAGGGTTGCGTTCTGGGGTGCCATACCGCGAATTGGCAAAAACGGTCGCGTTTGGCCGGGGACGGTACATCGAAGTTGTCGAACACTTGTTGGAAGGGGCGGCACAAGGACGCCATGGGAAAGAACGCTATTATTTGGTGCGGGCCAACTATGGGGAGGGAAAGACGCATTTCTTGCATTCACTATGGGGTCGGGCTGAAGACCGAAACTTCGTCGTAACTATGGCTGCCATCAGCCGTGAAACGCCGCTCGACCGATTGGATTACCTTTATCCCAAGTTGATGGAAAATACGTTTGTTCCAGGTAGCTCTCTCGCCGGATTGGATGCCATTGTTGGACGGGCTTTTGCAGAACCAGGAATCCTTGCGGAGACGAGAATGCTGGAATTGTCCCCGCGAGTCATGACGGTGGTAGAAAACATTGTGGCACAAAATGAAGGTTATGAGGAGTTGCTTGCAGATCTCTCGGGCTCATTTCTCTCATTGTCAGATCTGAAACGAGTTCATCGACTAAACTATGGTAAACCCTTGAAACTTGAGCGCAGTTCGCTTCGCGACGAGGGGATGCAGTATGTTCGACTCTTAGATTATTTGATTCACAAGGCGGGTTATGCGGGCTGGTTAATCTTATTTGATGAGGTTGAATTAATTGGAAAACTGGGGAAGGGGCAGCGGAGCCGAGCCTATGCCAACATTGGCCAATTTTTGACGGCGAACTTGGAACACACGGTGACGGTGTGGGCGCTGGCTGCTAATTTTCATGCGGACGTCTTAAATGCCCGTCAAGATAGGGAAGTAGCTCCCCTTTGGCTGCAATCTCGACCGAAAGAAGCGGAATTGGCCCCCTTGTGTGTGCAGGGCATTGATGCCTTAATGGAAGCAAAACGGCTCAATCCGCTGAGTGAAGCAGATATTCGCGAGTTGATTGCGCAGATGTATTTGCTTCATCAAGAGGCCTATGCGTGGCACGCACCCTTCTCGGCAGCGGAACTTTACGAGAAGGTGTGGAAGTTTTCACCGCTGCGTGACACCAAGTTGCGGACCTGGGTTCGCTTGACGCTTACGGTGCTCGATGTGTGGTTTCAGTATAACTGTGACCCTGTCATTTCACAGGTGGACGCATTGCTGGAAGCCAATCTGGAAGAGGACGACTTAGGGGCAACGATGACAGAACCGCCGCTCATTGTGAGAAGTCCCTTGTTCTAGAAGTCGCCTGCAGTGGCACTTGCGACGGTGTGAGAAGGGAGGAATTGCGGCCATGTCTCAGCCGGGTGGGGATGTGAGGGACCGAGTTCGAGAAGCTTTTGAGGGGGTGTATGTCGAACAGGAAAATTGCTCAGCGGATAACTTTGGCAGTCAATTGCCGCGGTTTCTTGTGGATTCCCTGGTGGGTGCCTATGGATCGGCCAGAGCAGAAAAATTGATTTTTAAACAGTTTCCATCTAATCGCAATCGCCAGCTGCTGCGCCACCAACTGATGCATGTGGGACAACTCGACATCCTTGATTTTCTTGAAGTCACCATCAATCTTGAACAGGGGCGTGAAGTGGCCCACTTGGTTGCTTTTCAAGTGGAATCGGCTGAGCTGAATCCTGAATTGCTCGTAAAGTATCCCAATTTATTGCAAGGGGGACTGTGGGGGCGAGTCACCTTGCTATATGACCGCAATGCGGTACAAGACATGGACAATGAGCCCACATCGCGAGTGTGGATTGACAATTTCGTGCCCCATCAGGCAACCATAGATCTGCCGTCCTGGGTTGCCCGCCGGGAACAGTTTTCTACAAATGAGTGGATTGAACTTCTGCTTCGTTCGGCAGGCTATCATCCCGAGCGGATTCTTGGGGACCAACCGCGGCGGCGTCGGTGGCTGTATCTTGCGCGACTGTTACCGTTAGTGGAGCGCAATCTCAACATGGTTGAACTCGGTCCTAAAAATACCGGCAAGACCTATCTGCTACGCAACCTATCCCCCCATGCCTTTTCCCTTGCTGGTGGACTTGCGACAGCCGCGAATCTCTTTGTGAATCTGAATACCCTGCGCCCCGGGCTTGTTGCAAGTCGCAAAGTTATCATTTTTGATGAAGTGGCACATGTCCGTTTCAGCTCGGATTCGGGAGCAGTTTCGCTGTTAAAGGACTTCATGGAAAGTGGCCAGTTCAGCCGTGGTAGGGCTGCACACAGTGCCGATGCTTCCCTCGTCTTTCTCGGGAACCTTGAGGTGTTGGGTGCGCAACCGAGTTCTCGCTATGCGCACTTATTTGAACCATTTCCGCCGGAACTGCGCGATGCGGCGTTGCTGGACCGCATGCATGCGTTTATTCCGGGATGGGAAATGAAAAAACTGTCTGCTGCGGATCTGGAGCCGGATTATTCGCTGGCGACAGATTATTTTGGGGAGATACTGCTTTCCTTGCGCGACTTGCCCTATGGGCCGCATTGGCGGCAGGTACTAAAAAGCCATCCGTATCAATCGGAGATGACACAGCGCGATCAGACGGCGGTGGAAAGAGTGGCGCGGGCTTTCTTTAAACTGGTGTTTCCCAATGGCCACGTGACAGAGCCAGAGGCAAGCGAAATCTTGGCGTTTGCGGGGGAACTTCGGCAGCGCGTACAAAGGCAGTTAGAGCAGATGGAGCCGGGGGAATTTGTGCCGCATGCCATCGGATTTTCGAATTTGGCGACGAACGCGGTGGCGCGGCCCATCGATTTTGCTGGCCGGCCGGGGCTTGATGCCATCGATAATCGTCTCAACTCACACCCTTCGGTGGGAGAGGTCACAGCACTTACGGCGCTGTCTGCGGGGGATAGAATAGTCGGTGGGGATGTGCAGGTTATCCAAGCTACGGTCATTGACGGGGGCCGTGGCCGCGTACGTTTAACGGGGCAGCATGGTTCCAGCATGCGCCACTCTCTGGATGCGGCCCACGATTACCTGCTGAAAAATGCGGTGCCGCTGGGAATTGAAGTGGATAGAGTGCGCGCTGCGGATCTTGCCGTTCATCTCCTGTGGATTCAACGCGGGCGTGAAGGGGCGTCGGCGGGACTCGCCTTTTTGCTCGCGATGGCCTCAGCCTTGGTCAATCGTCCATTGCGACCAGCACTGGCAGTGACGGGAGAGGTTTCGCTGCACGGGGACGTATCCGCTGTTGGGGGTGTGGCACAGATGTTGATTGCCGCACACCGCCACGGGAGGCGGGTGATTCTGCTGTCGGACGAAAATCTGAGTGAGGTAACGGAAAAACATTTGCCAAAGCTTGTACTGGCGGACTTAAAAATTATACCTGTCAGAACGGTCAGGGATGCTTTGAAGCTCGCGTTTGAGGATTGAGGTATTGAGGTATTGAGGTAATCGTTAAAGTCTTGACAAACTCCACACTTCGCAGTTTCTATCCAACGGTGACTGGAGAAGTTTTGAGTTTGGTTTTTCCAACGCCAACCTGCAGATGTTGGCCGCGTTTTTAGAAGAATGGGCTGGCAATGATCCGGGAGCGTGGCAGTGTGTTCACCACGAGGAAGAAGCAGCCATCGAAGTGGTGGATTTTGGATTGGGACGAATGGAAACTATTGGATTACAGTTGGTGGTGTATGTCAACACGGATCGCTATTGTGCCAAAGAACTCGTGTTGTTTCCTCGTCAAATTTGTCCAGAACACCGCCATCCACCTAAAGTGGGAAACCAGTGAAAAAAGGAGACTTTCCGGTGTCGGTGGGGCGAAGTCTAACTTTGAATACTCTCCACTGGTTTCAGAGGGACCGTTTGGTGCCATTGTATCCGAGCTTTCCTCGGCGAGCGAGGATGCCGGTGATATTTTTTCTGATCCTGCGATTGTGCAACTACAGCAAAAGAAGCCTGAGAAAATCCGAAAAAGCAAAAATGTATTGGGCGGGTATATTTGAGCGCGGAATGAATTCATAGTAGATCAAGCACTCGCAGTACAAAGTGAGTGGGTTTTAATTACACACTTATAAATAGTTCAAAATTTTAAATTTAATTTGATATACATCATAGTTGATGGGCGATTGACATTATTCAATCAAAATGATTTAATAATAGCATGAAAATAATGGGCGTGTCGTGTCTTCATTCAGGGTCCGTGTTATAAGCATGAAAGGATTATATGTATAATTTTATATTTTGATATTGAGGAGGATTGTTCATGCATACACGATTTGAGCAACTCTCTTTTGATTTCATACACACGTCTAGTGTTTATTCCAGGAAAAATTTGGTAAATATAGAAAACATGGCTAGCCCAAGTATAGAAACGAATTCGGACTGGAGTCAAGACGGGTTTAACGAACTTATTGATGCAATTAGGACGGCTAGAAAAAATAATAGACCTGTGATTTGGTCTATGGGAGCCCATGTTATCAAAAATGGTATGTCGCGATATATTATTGACCTCGTGCGAAATGACATTGTGACACACGTAGCTGGTAATGGTGCGTCAAGCATCCATGACTTTGAATTAGCTTTATTAGGTGCAACTTCAGAGGATGTCGCAGGGTCTATTGAGGATGGGTCATTCGGAATGTGGGAAGAAACAGGCCGATATATGAACGAAGCTATTCAATTAGGGGTTGCGCGAGGACTTGGATATGGTGCCGGGTTGGCTTCGTATGTTTCCGAAAATGAATCAAGGTTTCCATATCGGAATGATTGCGTCTTTTATCAAACCATGCAGTTAAATGTACCATACACCTGTCACATTTCCATTGGCACTGATATCATTCATCAACATCCTAGTGTGAATTTTGAGGCCTTAGGTGCTGCGAGTGGAAAGGATTTCGAACTGTTTTGTGCAAGCGTAGCACAACTTGAAGGGGGCGTATTACTTAATTTTGGGTCCTCCGTGTCAGGACCCCTGTTGTTTATTCGTGCGCTTTCCGTGGCTCATAATCTTGGGCACTCAGTTCAAAATTTTGTGGCAGCAAACTTTGATATTCGCCCTTTTTCTCCAACAGCGGTCTTTCAAACCGGAGACGTTCCATCATGGCTGGAGCTGGCGTTTGCACGTTTGCCTGCCTCGTTAAATGCTCAGGGATATTCGTTTAATGGGTTACATCAGGATACGATTCCTGCATTGTATTCTCAGTTAAAAAAGGGTTTTAAGGAGATGTCCGTAAATGAAAAGTGATTTCTTTGCTAAGGTTCAAGTGTATCCGGTTGCAGGACGCCTTCATTACACTCAGGTGTCTGCGCAACCTACACCACCATCAGTGGACTGGCAACCGGATGGGTTTGAAGATTTTATTGATAGAATGGTTCAAGCGAGAAAATTGAATGCACCTGTTATTGTATTTCTTGGTTCCCGGGTGTTACAAGTCGGATTGCAACCTTATCTCATTGATCTGGTTGAGCAAGGCTGGGTTACACACGTCGCGACAACTGGTGCGGCGAATGAGTATGACATCGACGTGGCGATGCGCGGTGTGACAGATCTGAGTGAGTCTTTTTCTGACGACCTATCTCATTTTGGAATGTGGAAAGAGACAGGGGACGTTGTTCATAAGGCACTTGCTTTGGGGTTTCACGAGGGAAAGGGGTATGGTGAGAGTATTGGGGAGTATATTACTCTACATCAAGAACAATTCCCACATCGAGAAAAATGTTTGATTTATCATACATATTTAAAAAATATTCCCTATACATGTCATATCACGATCGGTCTGGATGAGGTTCACGTGCACCCTGAGGTCGACTTTGCCGTCTTAGGGGGGAGTAGCGGCATTGATTTTAAAATATTTTGTAAAGGAATTACTCGACTGGAAGAAGGCATTTTTTTAAACTTTGGATCCACTGTAACGGGTGTCGAAGTATTTTTGAAAGCGCTATCGATTGCAAGGAATTTGGGGTATACGGTTAAACACATTACCACTGCAAATTTTGACGTGGTTCGGTTGGGAGATTATCACCAAAAGGTCGGATATGAGGATTGGGAGTACTACTACCGTCCAAGGAAAAATGTGGTACACAGGCCAACAAGCTTGGGTGGTAAAGGATTTCATTTTGAGGCGGAACATCAACTTTCAATACCCACAATTTGGAGGGAGTTAACCTCAAGAGGAGGCGAACTTCGTGGATCATAAAAGGTTGCTAGACTTGTTGAATGACATCAAAGATGTTCACATAGGCGTTGTTGGGGATGCCTGCCTAGACGTATATTGGCATGCCGATATGAAGCAGAGTGAGTTGTCTCGGGAAACACCACACTTTCCATTACCTGTGGTGGAAGAACTGCACTTCCTCGGGGCTGGAGGAAACGTTGCCGCCAATGTGGTTGGACTTGGTTGTAAAAATGTTGATTTATTAACTGTAATCGGTCTTGATTGGCGCGCATATGAACTACATCGGCTTCTACTTAAAACAGGCATGGCTACTAATTTTGTCGTTGAAGATATAAATAGAATTACACCAGCTTATTGTAAGCCCTTTCGCCATGGGGTTTCCGAAGTAGTCTACGAGGATCCTCGCATTGATTTCGTTAACCGCTCCCCACTCCCAAATGATGTGGAAGAAAAGGTATTGTCGGTTTTAGATCGTTTGTCACAACAAACAGATGGAATTCTTATTTCTGACCAATTTTATAACGGTGTGATTACCAATCAGGTGCGAGAGGCGATCAATGAACTTGCTCTGGGCCGAAAGATTTTTGTGGACAGCCGAAATTGTATTGGGAAATTCAAAAATGCAATAGTCAAACCTAATGAAATTGAATTGTTTGCGGCTGTGGGACAGGAATTAGATCGTAGACCTGAAGCCGTATTTCATGCAGCGCAACTTCTAGTTCGGCAGAACCAACAATCAGTGTGTGTTACGCTTGGCGAAAAAGGATGCATGTGGGTGAATGAAGTGGGGTACAAAGAATACCCAGCTGTTTCTGTATTTTCACCTGTAGATATCGTGGGTGCAGGAGATGCATTTATGGCAGCTTTCGCTACAGCACTTACTGTGGGTGCGAATCAAGATGAGGCAGTTGCCTTGGGTAGCCTTGCAGCCAGTATAACTATCAAAAAAATTGGTATGGCCGGAGTTGTCTCTGTCCAAGAATTGCTACAGCAAAGTGAAAATTAAATTTATTTTAAATTAAGTGAAAATATTGACTGTTAGGAGGGACCGTGACGATGGAGTCATCAAGTTTGAAATACACGGTTTTAAGAGATCTGTTGCGCAGGTATCCAAAACTGCAGACTTGTTCTGACTCAATTTTCAACGCCTTTAAGTTATTATACACAGTTTTCAAAGAAAAAAATAAAATTTTGGTTTGTGGTAATGGAGGTAGCGCAGCGGATGCCGAGCACATTGTCGGAGAGCTCATGAAAGGTTTTTCAAAACGTCGTGTTCTTACAGATCAACAGCAACGTAGCTTATATCGTGTAGCACCACCCCAAGTTGCAGAGTATTTGGCGTCAAATATGGACGAAGCCTTACCTGCAATTTCTCTGGTTAGTCAAACTTCTCTTTTATCGGCTATTGCAAATGACTTGAGTGCTGACGTGATGTTTGCACAGCAGGTCCTTGGGTATGGAGAAAAGGGGGATATCTTGCTTGGAATTTCAACTTCAGGCAATTCAAAAGACGTAGTTTTAGCCGCCTATACTGCCAAAGCACGCGGCATGAAAGTGATTGCGCTCACAGGGCAAGAGGGGGGGACGCTGGCATCCATTGCAGATGTTGCAATTCAAGTGCCAGAAACGGAAGTATATCAGATTCAAGAGTTACATCTTCCAGTGTATCACGCGTTATGTAGGATGCTTGAGAATGAGTTATTTCTAAAGAATTCCGCAGCTATAACGTAGGAGGTATTTATTAATGTTCGTTATTAAAAAGCACAGGCTAGCCCCAAAGGTGCGTATTCAAGCGGCTGTTTTCGATTTTGACGGTACATTATCCACATTTCGTACTGGTTGGGAACAGGTGATGCGAATCATGATGCTGGAGTTCATCTGCGACGGGAAACAACCGGATATGGAAATTCTACATGAAGTAGATTTTTACATTGAACAGTCCACGGGCCAACAAACAATTCATCAAATGCAGTGGCTCGTTAATGCCATTGAACAGCACCAGGGAAAGACCATTGCCCATGACGCTTGGTGGTATAAACACGAATATACGAGACGCCTTAAAGAGACCATCAAGGACCGCATTACTGCGGTGGCAACAGGTCAGGCGTTTCCTTCAGAGTATTTAATTAGCGGTGCAACGGCCTTTCTTCACGATTTATCTGGGGCGGGAGTTCAACTGTTTCTGGTTAGTGGCACAGATCATCCTGATGTGGTGTATGAAGCAAGCTTATTAAAAATTGACAAACTTTTTGCCGATATTAAGGGTGCGCCTGTGGATCGGGCTGCATTTTCAAAAGAAGCTGTAATTCAGATGTTTGTGGACGAGCTGGGTATCAGAGGCCGTGAATTGTTGGTTGTTGGCGATGGACCAGTTGAAATTGAATTGGGTGCAAATTACGGAGCCGTTGTACTTGGCGTTGCGAGTGATGAGAGTAAACGCCGAGGTGTCAGTGAAGTAAAAAAAACGAGATTAATAAATGCAGGTGCCCAAGCCATCGTCGGTGACTATGAACAATCTGGATTGATTTTTCAGTGGCTGCAAGTAGAAATGTAATGATTCAATGAACTAACAGAATTCTAACTAAATATAGTTCAAGGAGGGGTTCATTTGGAACCTACGTTACAGGCAACAGGAATCGCTAAATATTTTGGTAGTATTCGTGCACTCGAGCATGTGGATTTTGAAATTTATCCAGGTGAAGTTGTTGCGGTTCTTGGAGATAACGGTGCTGGGAAATCCACGTTTATCAAAATTTTATCTGGTGTTTATCATCCAGATCAAGGAGAAATTCGTTTAAACGGAGAACTGGTGCGATTAAATAGTCCTATGGATGCTCGTAAAAAGGGGATTGAAACGGTATATCAGGATTTGGCGCTGGCGCCTCAAGTGGATGTCACTTCAAATATTTTTTTGGGTAGAGAGATGATGCGTAAAGGATTACTTGGGAAAATTGGCTTTCTTGATAGAAAAGCGATGCGGGATCAAGTAAAAAATATGTTAGGGCAACTTAAGGCTTCTGTCAAATCTGTAAATCAAGTCGTTGACGAATTGTCTGGTGGACAACGTCAGGCGGTCGCCATTGTACGAGCGGTTTCCTGGGGCACGAATTTGGTGATTATGGATGAGCCAACGGCAGCCTTGGGTGTTGAAGAAAGTGCAAAAACACTGGAATTGATAAAAGAAGTCAAATCAAAGGGTATTCCAGTTATTTTTATAACCCATACAATTCCGTTTGCGTTTGATGTGGCAGACCGAATTGTAGTCTTGCGGCTTGGAAAATCAGTAGTCAATTTAATGACCCATGACACCCATATGGATGAGGTTGTGCAGTGGATTACTGGTTCCAAGTCCGTGGAGAATAATTATTGAATTGCAGTGCCATCGACGGGAACCAATAAAAGAGGGGTATCTACATTATGTCTAATCGAGCTGTGACCAAAGAAACTACACATCAGGTTAATTTAACAAGTAACCGTATACGGAAAGGCTTATCGAATTATTGGACTCTTAGCATTTTGGTATTGATTATTGCTATTTTTGGTGTTATTGAACCGCGTTTTCTTTCAAGGTCAAATTGGTTAAGCACAACCACATATATGACCGAGACCATGCTTTTGGGTATCAGTGAAACGTTTGTCATCATCACAGCAGGAATTGATTTATCTGTGGGGGCCATTGAAGGACTCGCTGGCGTGGTTGCTGCACTGGTCATATTAAAAACACTTGCATTTGGAACCACTTTATCTCTTATTTTTGGAGTTGTTTTTGGGCTAGTAGTTGGAATGTTGGTAGGACTAGTCAATGGATTGGTTATAACGAAAATGAAAATTACCCCATTCATTACTACGTTAGGGACAATGGGGGTGGCAACTGGGTTAACATTCATTTTTTCCGGAGGAACAGATGTGGTTGGGTTGCCGGCATCTCTAAACGTAATTGGAAATTTGGTTGTTGCAAGTTGGTTTAATTTTACTGTGATTATTACGATGATTGTCTTAGCTTTAGCTGGAATCTGGTTGTCCAAAACTCGGTTTGGTCAATACACCTATGCCATTGGAAGTAATGCAGAAGCGTCCAGACGTGCAGGGATTCGTGTGGATAATCACCTCATTAAGGTTTACATGTTAAGCGGTCTGATTGCCTCACTGTCAGGGATTTTGTTGTTGACTCGCTTTGCGACTGCCTCCCCATTAACTGGGGCCAACTCAGAGCTAAACGCTATTGCGGCTGTGGTAATTGGCGGTGCCAGTCTCTTTGGTGGGCGTGGCACGATGTTTGGTACTTTGGTGGGTGCAGGAATTATATCTGTGCTGGTTACAGGGTTAGTGATAGTCAATGTTCAACCATATTGGCAGGTTGTGGCTATTGGTGTCATTATCATTCTTGCTGTATGGTTTGACCAATTAAATCATCGCCCTAGTTAACCACAGTAAAAACTAGGTTTCATCTTGTTCGAAAATGAACAAGTTGAGCATAGCAAGGTGTATTAATAAATTATTAAAAAATTTAAGGGGGAACGAAGTATGAGCAAGTCAATGACAGTGTTTGGAACGGTAACGATTGCTGCACTACTCTTGGCTGGCTGTGGTAATGGAGGAGGTGCTTCAAGCAACAGTGTCAGCTCCAATAGTTCAGGGAATGCGACGGCTCCTGCCAAATCCAATGGACAGTATACTATTGGATTTATTCCAGGTATCACAACGGACGCATTTTACATTAGCATGCTAAAGGGGGCCAAGGCAGAAGCGACAAAATTGGGAGTAACTCTGGATATTCAAGGCGCAGCCCAATGGAACTATACATTGCAAACGCCTATCGTACAAAGCATGATTTCAAAAAAGGTAAACCTGTTGATTATTGCTCCCAACGATGCCAATGCTATGTACTCTCCGTTGGATCAAGCCGTTCAGGCTAATATCCCAGTCATTACAGTAGATACTACGATTAATAATGCCAGTATATTGACTAGTAAAATCACCTCTAACAATCAACAAGGCGGTACAGTAGCTGCAGACACCTTGGCAAAAATGATTGGGGATGCTGGTGATGTTGCGGTGATAAATACAGTGCCAGGTGTATCTACGACAGACGCTCGGCAGTCCGCGTTTATCAATGAAATGAAAAAATATCCCAACATTCACGTTGTTGCAACTGAATACACGAATGACCAGCAAAATGCGGCAGCTGTAGATATTGAGAATATCTTACTATCACATCCACATTTGAAAGGTGTTTTTGCCACTAATGTCGTGAATGCTGCGGGTGTTGCATCCGGGTTACAAGCGAAGAATGCTCAGAGTAAGGTAAAGTTGATTGCGTATGATGCCGAACCTGAAGAAGTAACAGATCTCAAAAACGGAAGCATTCAAGCTCTGGTGGTTCAAAAGCCTTATCTTGAAGGGCAAATGGCAGTGGATTATGCATACGACTACTTAACTGGAAAAAAATCTGAAATTCAGAAAAGTGTAGTTCTATCCAATGTGATTGCGACGCCACAAAATGTGAATGTTCCGAATGTGAGTAAGTGGTTTTACACTAATTAATATAGCAAGAGTAGTAAAATCAAAGTTTGTCTTTAGATCTGTAAAAGACTGCATGATGAAACTTGAGTGAGGCCGTCACGAACATTGCGGCGGCCTCACAAATGTCAACTATTTTGAGGGACTGGGTTTGACTTATTGCTCAACGTCTCATTTTTAGGATGAGGACGACGCCTATCATATTTGAACTTGAAGGTGGAAGAGAATGTTGAATATTATAGGGATTGATATTGGAGGGACAAAATGCATTGTTTCCTTGGCGGAATGGGTAGACAATAAATTGCAATTTAAAAAGGTCCAGCGCTTTCTGACGATGCCTCAGCGCGGACCAGAAGCAATTCTCGGGCATATTGAAAGTATTGTGAAAGACATGATGAAAGTTGAAGCGAATATAGCGGCTATTGGAATCAGTTGTGGGGGTCCTTTAGATAGTTTGAAAGGTATCATTATGTCTCCACCAAATCTTCCTGGATGGGAAAGTGTTAGAATTGTTGAAAGGATGGCCGCACGTTTTGATATACCAATTTATTTAGAAAATGATGCGAACGCAGATGCTTTGGCAGAGTGGTTATTTGGTGCAGGACGAGGAGCAAATAATTTAGTTTTTATGACTTTCGGAACCGGGCTGGGTGCTGGTTTAATTATGAATGGACACCTTTATACGGGGGCACATGGAATGGCCGGGGAACTTGGCCATTGGCGTCTTTCTGAAGAATTTGGGCCGATAAATTACGGGAAAACAGGAAGCTTTCAGGGATATTGTAGTGGTAATGGAATTGTCATGTGGTATCATCATCTGTTGGGACAACAGGATGCTATGTTAACTGCAGAGGAAATTGCAATTCTAGCTCGCAAAGGGGATGAACTGGCACAACGGGTATATCGTCAGTCTGGGGAAGTTCTAGGACAAGGGTTAGCCTTGCTGATTGATTTGTTAGCGCCGGATATAATTATAATTGGCGGAATTTTCTCATATTCCTATGACTTGATTGGGACCTATGTAGAAAAGGTCATCGATAATGAATCTTTGAAAGTGCTCCGGCAGTCCTGTACCATCAAGCCTTCTGTATTAGGGCAGGATATCGGTAATTATGCAGGTTGCATTGTGGCGGTAAATAAAATTTTAGAAATAAAAAACGATTTTTAAAGATTTAAAAGGAGTTAGTGACATGCATGGTGTGACACCACAGGAGGAATTGAAACGCCACAATGAAACATTCATTCTAGATTTAATTAGAGAGTACGGTCCGGTTTCTAGGGCTCAATTAACTTTGAAAACAGGGTTAAGTGCCCAAACGATTACGAATGTAGTGCGTCGTTTTCTGGATAATGGATTGGTGATTGAAACGGGTGTCTTAAGAAACGGAAATATTGGTAGACAACCAATTAACTTAGATATTGCTGCGGATGGAGCCTATGCCATCGGAATCAGCATTGAGCGGGATCGGTTAATTGAGGGAGTTGTGAATTTAAAAGGTGAAGTGGTCCACCAGGGGGTTGAAGTGTTATCTGGTGGAGAAACCCCAGAGATCATGTCACAAAAAATTGTGAAGTATATCACATCAACGATGGAAAACGAACATTTTGTGAAAGTGCGCGATAAAATCGCAGGGGTTGGAATTGGGGTACCTGGACCCCTTCATTATACATCGGGTGAGGTGGTCTCCCCCCCTAATCTGCCTAACTGGTCAAGAGTTCCTTTTCGCGACTACATTCAATCGAAAATTGGAAAACCTGTTGTGATAGAAAACAACGCTACTGCCTCTGCAATTGGTGAACACTGGAGAGGGAAATGGCTCTCTAGTTCATTTTTATACTGTTATTGGGGAATTGGAATTGGTGGAGGACTTATCACAAACGGGGAGGTTTATCGCGGTGTAAGCGGGAACGCGGTTGAATTTGGACACCTTGTTGTAGAGCCACATGGTCGCAAGTGTGATTGTGGGGGGGAAGGATGTCTTGAGAGGTATGCCTCTATTCCAGCCATTTTGCATGATATCTCTCAGTTTGGACAATTCAAGAGTCTGGAGGAAGTTGTGACCGCAGCAGCAACTCGCCCAGAATTATTACAAGTCTTGAAACAGGCTGGAGAATATTTTGCACAAGCTTTGATTTCAGCTATTAATTTATTTGATGTCGATCTTGTGATTATTGGTGGATATCGTTTTCCGTTGGTTCAAAGTATTTTTCTGCCCATTTTATCTGCCAATGTTCGCAGTAAGACAATTCGGTCAAGGGTTGCAGACCTATCCATTAAAGTATCTTCGATTGGGGAAGAATCGACTGCAATTGGTGCTGCATCCCTTGTATTTCACGAACTTCTTCTTAGCCACACACGAGAGAGGAATGCGAAAACCTGGTAAACATTAATAGGGTTCTATATACACTCTACAACAGATTGCTGCCGTCCCATAAAAGTATGTAAATGTAGATTGGAGTTGAAGTGTTTTCACAGAAATCACTGTTTAAGAGCCATTCCTGTAATGAATTAATTTCGGGCTTGAAACAAAAAGAGCGCCTCCTGTATGCTGGGTTCCGAATGCAGGACATTCATTCCCTGATTGAGGAGGACGCTCAACGTGAAGTATAAGATGCA
>QXHL01000218.1 GCA_003584005.1 Alicyclobacillaceae bacterium I2511
GTCACCAGCACGTCGCCGATCTGGTTGGTCATGAAGGTCGTGGTGGCGGCACGGCCACCGGTGTCCAGCACAGGGGCCTGTTTGAACAGTTTGCCGACAAACGCCTTGGCTTTGTTTTCGTCGCCGCCGTTCTTGAGCACATAGCCCCAGGCCGACAGGCAGGTGTAGCGGCCGTTACCCGAGGTTTTCGGGTTGGGCACGATCACCTGCACGCCATCCTTGAGCAGGTCCGGCCAGTCTTTCAGGGCTTTGGGGTTGCCTTTGCGCACGATAAACACGGTGGCCGAGGTGAACGGCGCGCTGTTGTTCGGCAGGCGGGTGACCCAGTTGTCCGGGACCAGTTTGCCGTTGTCGACCAGGGCATTGATGTCGGTGGCCATGTTC
>QXHL01000219.1 GCA_003584005.1 Alicyclobacillaceae bacterium I2511
CCACACCACCGCTGAGGTACAACACTTTCGGGCTCGGGTAATCGATGGCATTGAACAGGCCCACCGGCCCGTGCACCGCCAACTCCTGGCCTTCGTGCAGGGTGTCGTGCAGCCAGTTGGAGACCTTGCCGCCCGGCACGCGCTTGATCGTCACCGAGAAGCTGTACGGCACCGACGGCGAGCTGGAAATGGTGTACGAACGCATGATCGGCTGGCCTTCGATTTCCAGCTCCAGGGTGACGAACTGCCCCGGCTTGAAAAAGAACAGGATCGGCTGGTCGGCCATGAAGCAAAAGGTGCGCACGTCCCAGGTTTCCTGGATGACTTTGACGCAACGGACGATGTGCCGACCATTGGCCCAGGTCTGGGTCGTTACCGGATTC
>QXHL01000220.1 GCA_003584005.1 Alicyclobacillaceae bacterium I2511
CGCAGCTGTTTGTTCACTGGCAAATGGGGATTGTACCTGCGGCTGGATGATGGGAGCCGGATGAGCCGCGAGGTTCAAGTCCGGTTCTGAGAGGGCCTCAGGGTGCGATTCCCTGGGGCTACTCACCTTGTGTGCTGCTTCCAGTATAAACAGGATGCTGTGCGATTCTATCAAGCACTAAAAAAGCGCTTGAGCAAGTTTGTACTCACCATCGCTGAAGATAAGACCAAAATCATTGCATATTACGATGAAAGTTGGCTCTCCCGCAAATTAGTTGATTCCTCATCGGGTGGCAGTTTCCCCTGGAATACTTCAACAGCACATGTTGATTCACGAAATTTTCTATTTCACTTCCATTGATTTTCTAACTTTGACA
>QXHL01000221.1 GCA_003584005.1 Alicyclobacillaceae bacterium I2511
ACTTTCTCCCCAGTGGAGAGAATGACAGCATCCAGAAGTCCTAAGTCAACGCCAATTTGCTGATCAATCTCAGATAATGGCGTGATGTCTTCTTCTATGGTGAGCGAAACAAAGTAGCGTCCCGCAGCATCTTTGGTAATCGTCAGTGAAGTGGGAATCCCGTTTAATTTTCTCGACCAGCGAATATTGAGCGGTTCTTTCGTTTTCGCCAGTATGATATTTTGACCCTCCCACTGGAACGCCGAAAATGCAAAGGTAGCGGACTGTTTTCCATGCTTTTTGTGGAATTGCGGATATCGAGCACGCCCTTCAAAAAAGTTGATGAAGGCTCGTTCTAAATG